>JANPIV010000114.1:0-58205 GCA_031425155.1 Saprospirales bacterium
AAGTGTCAAATCTTCAAATCCTCAAAAAAATAAAATCGTCTGCCTTCTTACGGCAAGGCTGCCACCAATCCCTCCAGCCGCAGTAACAACTCCGGCGCAGCGGCGGCTTCGGCCAGGTCGCGTTTGCCGCGCTGTACGACGCTCCGAAAATCAATGCGGTGCGTCAGATACGCCAAGGCGATGGCCCGCAGACTCCGGTGAAAAGCATTGGGCTGCCAGCGACGGGCGGTGTCGGGATCGTCATTATATAATCGGTCGAGCCAAGCGGTTTCGCGGTGAATTTCCAGCCAGGCAAAGCCCTTTTGCAGCATCCACTGCTGCCATTGTCGGGCAACCAGCACGGCATCGGCTTCGTCGCGCACCCACTCGCGCTGGTGTTTTTCGCCTTCTATTTTTCCCTGACTGACCATCAGCGTATGTGCTTCTCCGCCGGGTGATTGCAGACCCAAAGCAAAAGGGTATATTATTTCTTCGATCACTTCATGCCGGACGCCGAGGTGCAGTTCCGTCAGATTACCCTCTGGATAGCTGCTTTCCGCTATAGCCACGGTGAGCCAGCCGCCGGGTTGCGGGCTGCGAAAAATGCCGGGCGCAGGCTGGACCTGAAAGCCATTTTCTGCTAAAAAAGGTTGGAGACGGGAGTAGAGCACGGGTTTAAGTCAGCACAGTAAAGTATGAACGATGAACGTTTAGAAAAGGTCGCTGGTGATTGATGGCCTTTGGCACTCTTTTTTGCCAATTTGCCTGCGTTGCTCGACTTGGAACCCGTTTGCACCAGGCAAGATCGGTAGAGGCCTGAACGGAACTACTGTCTTTTTGTTTGTTGCTTTTTGCAGATTGCCCACTTGCTTTCCAGGTAAAAGCGAAATATCTGGTATTGGCTCATTTATACCAACCTACTTATTCGTTTTGAAAGACGCTTACGCCGCCCTCCGCCTGCCCGCTTACCGCCGCTTTCTGTCCATGCGCCTGACAATGACGCTGGCGACCCAAATCATGTCGGTTTCGGTCGGGTATTTTGTGTATGAAATAACCGGCGACCCCCTGATGTTGGGTTTTATCGGGCTGGTCGAGGCCATTCCGGCGATTAGTATCAGCCTGTATGCCGGGCATTTGGCCGATAAATGGAATCGGCGGAATATTCTGGTGGGCTGCGTATCGGTGATGCTGCTCTGTGCCGTGAGTTTGCTGGTCATTACGATCAATCGCTATGAATTATCACAAACGCATTTATTGATCGGTATCTACTCGGTGATGTTTTTCACGGGCATTGCGCGCGGTTTTTTCAGCCCTACTAACTTTGCTTTTCTGCCCCAGCTGGTACCGAAAGAAATCCTGCCCAATGCTATCACCTGGAATAGCAGTACCTGGGAGGTGGCCAGCGTCACCGGGCTGGGTATTGGTGGCTTGTTGTACGGTTTTGTGGGGGTTTCGGCTACGTTCACGGTGATGTTGGGATTGACTGTGGTGGCCCTGATTATTGTCCTCACCATCGCCCCGCGCCCGCTGCCAGCGGCGGATTTTTCGGAATCCGCATTCGTACGCATTAAGGCAGGTTTGAAATTTGTTTTCAGTAATCAACTGATTGTCAGTGCTATTGCGCTGGATTTGTTTGCCGTATTATTTGGCGGAGCCGTGGCTTTATTACCGGTTTTTGCCAAGGATATTTTGCACGTAGGGCCACAGGGATTGGGTATTTTGCGGGCGGCCATGTCGGTAGGCGCGATTGTGACGGCCTTCTTTTTGGCGCATTATCCGCTGCGTCGGGGAGCAGGCAAGATTATGATGGCTTGCGTGGCGGGCTTTGGACTATGTATGATCGGCTTTGGCCTGAGCCGGATATTTTGGCTGTCGTTTTTCTTCCTGTTTCTCGCAGGTGTGTTCGATGAGGTAAGCGTTTTCCTGCGTTCCTCGCTGGTGCAGTTTCAGACGCCCGATCACATGAAAGGGCGCGTTTCCTCGGTGAATAGTATTTTTATTACTTCTTCCAACGAAATTGGCTCCTTCGAGAGTGGCGTGGCGGCGCGGTTTTTAGGGACGGTACCTGCTGTGGTGTTTGGCGGATTGATGACGCTGCTGGTAGTGGGCGTGACCTGGTGGAAAGCCCCGAAATTGCGCAAACTGAACTTCGACCAAACGGGTGCCGAAGAAATAATGGAACAACCGGCCATACCGATGCGGGAAGAAGAAACGCCGATAGATGAGTTTATGGTTAAAAAAAATCCGGGCAGTAAATAGCATCATAGTGCCTACAAGGTATTCCGCGATGTGGACGGTTTCCAACGGAACGACAAAAGCGGCGTGACGGCCACCGGACTGGCCCTTCGTGCCGGAGTGACCAAACAAGCGATGGGTAAAGTGGTCCGGCTGCTGGAGGAGCAAGGCTATGTTTATGCCCAACCCCACGAAAAAGATGCGCGTTTTACGGTCATTTTTCTGAACCAGCGCAGCATGGAACTGCTCACTTGCATCTATCACGCCCAAAATGAATTGAAGCGGAAATTTGCGCAGGTTATCGGCGAGGAAGAGACCGAACGCCTAACCGACACCATGCTGCAATTGGTGGAGGGATTGGAAAAGGAAGGCCCGCTGAAACGGCCCCTCGACGATTGGGCGGGGACAAAGGTGGGCAAAGGTTGTTACCCTTTCCTCTCGGGCATTCTAAATTTTTTTTCAGCGTTGCACCCAACCCAAAGACAGGTTTTTTTCGATCTCTCTGTGCAACTACTCAAGGCCCTGCCTTGATAATCAAAATTTTTACAACGCCCATTTTATAATCTACACCGTATGACCAGACTTCGCCTCCTGCTGCTGCTGAGCTGTATCAGCAGCATGACCATCCTCCCTGCCCAACTCCCCGATTCCTGTAGTGCCTCCCCGCTCGTCCGTGAGCACTATCTCAACAGTGCCAAAATCATTGCCCTGCGCCAAATGCTCGGCGACTCGGTCTGGACCGATTCGGTTCAGGTTCCGGCTACGTTGTACAATCCCGTTCTGAATGCTTTGTCAGCAGTGTATAATGCCACGTCTTACCCGGAACGCGACACGGTAACGAAATGTCTTGATATTCAGGCATTTCCACCTTGGGCTATCGGAGGTGGTAACAATATCGTGTTGGATACCGTGGCCGCCGGTGTGACGCTCACGTATCACGTGGGTTGGGGCGATTGCCCGGCGGGTTGTATTTTCGACCGCAGTTGGACCTTTCTGATCAAACCGGACTGTTCAGTCGAATTTGTTGGCGTAGCGGGCGACCCGCTGACCTCCGAAGTAACGTGTAGCTCCACTTCAGACTGCACGACCAAGCCACTTTGTCTGCCCTGGTTGCAGGATACGATCCAAAACTATGCCGCGCAATATCCTGATTGTCAGCAGCTAAGTTCAGGTATCCATGTAACACTGCACCAGGATTTCAATAGTGTTCCGGTGATCGGCATTCATGTTTTTATTGGTATTGATGCCTCGTTTACGGAATTTTTCTATTGCAATGGCGACTACATTGGCAGCTGCCAGATCACGATTGCTGGCTCGGATTGTATGCCCGACAATGTGTCGGATTACTTTGATTTTGCAACAGATACGATCTGGGACTGTAGCCGACCACTGCCTACGGCTGAAAATTGCGGGGTGACGGCCACCCGAACCCCAAATGTAGCGACCATTTCTTTCCAACTTTCGCCCAATCCCGCCACCGCCGGGCAAACCCTGGTGCAAGCCAACTTCGGCGTCCGTACCAGAGGCCGATTGAGCGTATTCGATGTTTTAGGAAAATCCATTCTGGAAAAAACTTTCGAGGCCGATCAACTGGCGGAAACGCTGGATTTTGGAAGCCAAAAGCCCGGCATTTACTTTGTGCGGCTGGATACAGGCAAACAGGTCTATACCCGGAAGTTGTTGATTATCAAGCCTTAAAAATTAAATATTTCTGATTAATAACAGAGCGGCGAGATATTTGTAATCCTTGTCCATCTAAGAAATTCTGGAGGTGCAGCGCAATGTCATGCGTTGCACCTCTCTGCTGTTTGTAACTTTGCGGCTACCAAACTTGCAGGTGCTATCACATTACCAAAACAATAAAAATCAGCAATGACCACTCTACAACATTCCAGTTTCATCGTACCCAATCTGGACGCTGCCGTCGAATTTTTTATGGCGTATTTTGACTTCCAAAAAATCGCCGACGGTGGGCCGTTTCATTCAGAAAGCAACACGCTGAATCTGGTGTATGGCGTCCCGGAACGGGCTACGGGCCGCTCGGCGATGCTCCAAAACGGCCCGGCAAAACTGGAATTGGTAGAATGGATCACTTACGGCGAGCCCATGAATCCGCTGCGTGAAAGCAGTATTCCCGGCTGTTCGCTGTCCTTTGAAGTGGACGATCTGGACATGATGATTGCGCAACTGAACGGTGCACGCGGTGTCCGGTTTTTGCAAGCCAGCCGCGACGGATTCGTGTATTGTCAAACGCCATTTGGCATCCAAGTACGCTTGTCGGGCCGGACGATCTCGGTATAGGAATGTACTATGCTAAATACAACATGGGCCATTCCGAAACCTCGGAACGGCCCATGTTGTCATGTAGAGACGTTGCATGTTGTAGAGACGTTGCATGCTGTGGAGACGTTGCATGCAACGTCTCTACAAACTGGCCATGACGCCGGCATGAATACCCACCGTATTTATTCTGGCAGGTTTTGGGCCAATGCCTTGTCCAGACACATTATGCTGGTAAACAGGCTCCACGAAAGCTACGAGGCGTTTGCCAAGCGGACGCTCCACCCGCAGACCCAGATCGGCGGTGACGTAAGTGTTATCGTTGAATTGTCCGCCTTCCAGTACACCCTGACCCGTCTTCTGGGTCAACTCGGCTGCTTGAATGGTAGAGGAACCACTCGGTGGCGTACCGTTATAAAAGTCTTTCCGGTAGCGGTAAGATTTTTCGACGGCTACATTGGCCGTGACGCCCGCCGTAGCATGGACGCTGGTTTTGCCAAAACGTGCCACGCGACGAGTACCTTTCATCGTGGCCGACACAATATCAGCATCCACGTTTTTGGCAAACGAGCGGTAATACCCCTGATTGGCCTGGTCCGCCACAATGTCCACATCTTTCAGCGGCGTATAGTTTTTCTGACCAAAAGCAACGCCCGCTTCCACGCCCCATTTGCCGGGACGGTAACCGACCATTATACCGCCACCATAACCCTGTCCCTGGCGAGTTTCAGCACCAATACGCACCCGGTTTTGATCCAAAGAAGCATACGTAACGGCGTAAAAATGACTGGCCATGGGTGCTTTGGGCGTCACTTCTTTCAGGGGATTCAGCAGATCGGCAATGGATAAAGTCATGAAATCTCTGGCCGAAAGCGCATCGAAAGGCAGCATTACCGAACGGGCGGCTTCCCCATTCTGACCGTAGGTGTTGATGACTGCCGCAGCCATTTCCATGGGCGTAAGTGCGTTTTCGGAAACCACCCCTGCTTCTGCAATCGCCTGATTGCCCGCTCTTTGTGTTGCATCTAATGGCACGAAGAAACCCCCACCGTTGGACATGTTTTCGCTGGCCGCGTCGCCTGAATTGGCAGGGCGTTTGGCTTTGCCCGATTCCGCCATCGGTACGTTTTGCGCAGGCACTTTCTCTGGCGCGGTCCGGTAATAAGGCTCGAAACCAAAGAAGCCATAGGCACCCGCCAACAGCAGGAGCAGCAACAGAATGGCCAGTTCGGCGGATTTGGACACGTAAATCCGGCGGCGCAATTGCTCGATCCGGTTCAACTGACCGTTCAACTGCTCCCAATGAGCGGGTTGATACGGCACTTCCAGTTGCTCCAGCGAACGGAGCACTGCCTGATCCACCGCGTCCTCCGGCGTTGGAGCCGGGGCCGGGAAACGTTGCTCGAACGCGGCCCAGGCCGTTGGGTCGAACGGCGCTTCCAGGTTTTCCAGGGCCGACTTCAATTGGGAATCAAATGTATTATTATCCATGACGTGATGTGCGGAATTCTTTGATAATCAACGGTCTTGTGCAAATTCCATGCGCCGTGTGGCGAAGTATTCCTGGAGTTTGGTGCGGGCCTTAACGAGGTTGCTGCGGCTGGTACTTTCGGTGATTTGCAGCGCATCGCCGATCTCTTTATGCGAGTAACCTTCTACCACGTAGAGGTTGAACACCGCCCGATAAGCCGGGGAAAGTTGCTGCACGGCCCCCAGTATTTCCTGTTCCGTCAGACCGCTCAGGGCATCGGGCTGATCGTTGGAGAACTGGCTGGCTTCGTGCAGATCTTCCGTGCGGCGGCGGGTGTTGCGGCGATAATAATCAATACAGGTATTGACCATGATCGTCCGAATCCACGCCGGCAGAGACGTGCCGGGCTTGTAGCGGCTGGCATTCTGGAACACTTTGATGAAGCCTTCGTGCAGCAGATCGAGGGCCTCGTCGCGGGAACCGGCGTAGCGCAGGCAGATGCCCATCATCTTGCCATAGTACTCTTCGTACAATTGCTGTTGTGCCCAGCGTTCCTGGCGGAGCAGGGCAGCGACCAGGTCTTTTTCGGCGCGTTCCAAATTAAGGGCGAAATCCATGTGTTGATTTCCGTTGGAAAGTTAGAGAATCATATCCGGTTGGCCAAATTGCCTGCGATGTTCCGATTCGAAGAAAGAAACGGCGGGCGGCTAATAAACGCTGCCAGACAGATACGTGAATGTGAAAAAGAGGAATGCGCGACTCCCGCAGACCCTGTGTGCAGGGATGCAAATGCGCCGTTTCGGGTTGTTTGAGCGGGCTATTTTGTTCCGGCGGACATTCAAAAGACCACAGCGGACGTTAATAATAAAAACTTTTTGTGTTTATAAATATTTTTTTAGCCCTTTGAAATATGCCTATCTCATTGATTCATAATTGAAAATAAACTAAAAGTTGTTCACATTAGCCCTAAAAAGCGGGATTTAACGGGTAATATTTTTCAGACAAGGAGAATTATAGAAACTTTTTGTTTTACATTTGTGACGAACAATGTGCGTCACTTCATCCATCGTTTTTTCACCTTCCATTCCGCCAACATTATGAGTCTGTCTAAACATCAATCGGAAACGGAAGCTTTTTCTGTGCAGCAAAAAGCCCGCTCTTCCAAAGCCGCGCGTAAGCCGGCCAAAAGCATGGTACCCGGAAAATTTATTCCTAATCCTTTGGAGGTGGCTCCAACGGGTGTCTTGTTAAGACAGATCATGATGCGCATCCGCCGCTCGTGGCTGAGCCTGCGCTGGCAGATGAACCGGCTGACTATGGGCATGTTCCGTCGGCAGGCTTTGCCCAAAATAGCGGCCATCATGGTGCTCGGTTATTTTGTCATAGCCTCTGGTTCGGATACTCCCAGCCCATTTTCGCGCTCCATTTTCTCCGCTGGCAAAGCGATGGAAACGACATTGGAAGTGAGCACCACTGCTCGCGATGAGCGTCGCCGCACCGGAGGGAACGAGGCGGCACCGGTCAGCTCCCGCCAACTGACGGAGCAGATGACGCGAGACTATATCGAGCGTTTTCATAAAATTGCCATTAAGGAAATGGAGAAATTCGGCGTTCCGGCCAGCATTTGTCTGGCGCAGGGCCTGATCGAAAGCCGCGCCGGGGATAGCAAACTGGCGCGGAATAATAACAACCATTTTGGTATCAAATGCTTTTCGCGGCACTGCCCGAAGGGCCACTGTACCAACTTCACCGACGATACGCACAAGGACTTTTTTCGCAAATACCAGAATCCCTGGGAGAGCTGGCGCGCGCACAGTCAGATGTTGGCCTCAGGCCGCTATGCCCGCCTGAAAAAGAAAGGGATGGACTATAAGCAATGGGCCTATGGGCTGAAACAGCTCGGTTATGCCACGGATCGCACGTATGCGGAAAAGTTGATTGGTATTATCGAACGCTATAATTTGCAGCAGTACGACCGGGCTAGTTCGGCGGGAATTTTACAATAACGTAGGGGCAACCCTTGCGGTTGCCCACCCGTACGCACAAACTTACACGGGCGACCGCGAGGGTCGCCCCTACCCTTGTACGTACACGATAAATTTTTCGTCAAAAAATTCCTCTTCAAAAATCTCGCGCAACGGGAATACCTCGCTGTAGTCCGCGCCTTTGCCGGGCAAACTGGCTATTTCGCTGGTCAAATTGCCTCCTTTCAAGGCGATCAGGCCATTAGGATAGGCGTGAATATGTTTCTTTTTGAGCAAACGCTGACTCCATTGCAGCAGTTGGTGGAGGGGTGCCACGCCACGCGACAGCACAAAATCGTAGGCAGCCAGGGGGCGGAGTTCTTCGCCACGCGCATGGCGGGCCTCCACATTGGTGAGGCCGAGTGCTTGCGCTATTTCCTGCACCACATGGATTTTTTTGCCGATGCTGTCGGCCAGCATAAACTTCACTTCGGGAAACAAAATGGCCAGCGGAATGCCCGGAAAACCGCCGCCGGTGCCCAGATCGAGCAGATGCGCGCCGGGTTTGAAGTCAAATTCCTTGGCGATGGCCAGCGAATGCAGTATGTGCCGCTCTTCCAGGTTGTCAATGTCCTGCCGCGATATGACGTTTATTTTGGCGTTCCAATTGGTGTACAGGGCCGGAAGCGCAGCAAATTGGCGAGATTGTTCAGGCGTTAAATCGGGAAAGTATTTTTCGAGCAGTTGCATTTATTTGGATAATTTTTCGAGCATTTTCTGGGCCTGCCCGCGACGGACCGAATCCTGAATATTACCAATCGCGCGTTCCAGCGAGCGCGCTGCGCGTTCTTTGGTTTCTGGTTGTTTCTCCGCCATTTTGACGAAAGCCATTGCCTGATACCAATAAATATCTTCCCCAAAATGGGCGAGGTCTTCGATTTTGGCAAAATTGGACAGCGTATAAGTCGGCTGATCCAATTGCAGACCGATGATGCCCAGATAAAAAAGCGCATCGGACTGGCAGGGCGACTGCTCATTTTCATCCAGCAGATTCTCCAGTTCTTCCGCCGCTTGCCCGTATTCTTTTTTCTGATAAAACTCGTCGGCGACCCGAAATAGCTGCTCGCAATCGGCGGTATGCACCGTGGTCGAATCATCCGCCGCCAACTGGCTGTAACGGGCCTGCATATCGGCGACCATACTTTCCGGCGGGGCAAAATTATCTTTATAGATCACCACCGCTACGGGACGCGTCCACCAGTTGTATAGCCAGGCGAGGAGCACAATACCGACCAAGGTACCGACCACGGCCCAGTTGCGGCGGGTTTGCTTTTTTTGCTGCACCACGATCCGCTGTTCCGCGGTGGACTTGATGACCTGCTGAATTTTTTGCCAAAGATCATAGCCTTTTTCGTCCAGCACGGCTTCGGTGGCCCAGGTGGGCAGGCCGTTTTCTACCACGCCTTCGGTGGCAGAGGTGCCTAACAGGTCGCGGTAGCGGGCCACACCATCAAAAAACGCCTCCGAATGCACCGTTTTGTCCTCTATATCCACCGGACGATAATTGGCCCAACCCAGTTCGCTGCGCAGGGTGGTCTGGCATTCCGGGGTGAGGCGGGCATACTTGCTCCAGGCCACGTATTGGCGGCGCGTGTGGCGCAGTTGCTCCGAAGTGGGCACGGCATTTTCCGGGAATTTGCTCAGATCGCTCTTCCCTCCGGTCACTCCGCGCTCCTCGCGCCAGTCAATATAGTGCGCCAGGGCCAATTCTTCCAGATGATTGAGCAGGGGCAGCCCTTCCGGCAGGGCATTGGTGTGGATACTATTGGCCAATTCCAGGATGGCGACCTGGAACATCAGTTCGCCATCGGCCTGGCTGCCTCCCTCGGCACGAATGGCGGCCACGGCCATCGGCTGACCAGCGCTGATGAGCGATTCCAGCAGGTGTATATCGTTGGTTTGCAGGCCGTCTATATAGGATTGGTTGGGCAAAGGCATTTCCATTAATACTCGATTTTGGTGATGTCGTTTCGTTTAGGCTCCTGTCGGGAGAGATTCGGCGGATGCAAAAATAAACCTTCGTAGTAGATTAATTGGTCCGTTTAAAACCCGCCTTTATTTTTTAGGTTTCGGGAGAAGCGAAAATAATCGCTGCCGAGGATTCGCATTGGGCAATCATAGGACCCACATTCGACTGAAAATAGGCTATTATTACGGGGTAAGTGGAGAACCCGCGTTCGCCTTACCGCCGTCGCCTAAAGAGGCTATGGCGGTTAAAAGAGGCTATGGCGGGTAATAAAAGAGCCAGGACATTGCTGCCCCGGCTCCATGAAAACACCTAAAACCCTATTAACTAATCTTTTTAGAATTGCTTTTATTAAGCAATTTCAATTGTCTTTTGTAACGGTTTGGCTTCGGCTTTCTTGTCCAGCGTGATCTTCAGCACTCCGTTTTCGTAAACCGCCTGTACGGCATCCTGATTCACGGTTTTCGGAAGTTTGAACGTCCGCTGAAAAGAAGCGACCTGGAATTCGCGGCGGGTATAACGCTTTTCGGTCTGGTCGGCGGCGACTTCGCGCTTGCCTTCCACGATCAACTGGTCGTTTTCCACCCGGGCACTGAACTCGGATTTATTAAATCCCGGAGCAGCGAACTCGAGGTAATAAGCATTTTCGGCTTCTACTACATTGACCGCAGGCTGGTAATTGGTCAGACCATCATGGCCTACGAAGTCAGCGATGCTACGGTCGAACATGTTATTGAACAAATTGAACGGCGTAGTTTTAGTAGCAGGAATCGGTTGAAATTTCAAGAGTGTCATAGCAAGAAACGTTTGGTTTAAAAATCTTGTGATGACTCCATGTAATCAATCTACGTACCATGCACTAATCCCGGTTTTTTTGGCAGTAAAAAAATTTACGTTAGTGACAAATTGTCATATTGATAACTAAAACTGTCATTTTGGCATTTTGCCTGTTCAGAATTCTGTTCTCTAATGCCTTTATTTTTTCTAATTATAGTTTCTACCGCTGCTAAGGAACGTGTAAAAAACAAGTTAGTAATTGTATCTTGGTGTTGAGTTGTCATGTTGTAGAGAAACGGAGACATCCACACAAGCCAGGTTATTAGACAGGCCTTCATTAGGAAATGCTGGATTACCTGGCTTGTGTGGATGTCTGCACTCCGTTGCGACATGACAACCAAGACGGCAGGAAACCTCACAAATTATTTTTCACACGTTCCTAACCTGAAATTAATGCATAAAAAGGATGCCACGCGATCCATTAAAAACAGTATGCTCCGTCCCCGACCAGTTTGGTCTGAAAGGACGAAGCATATAACGCACTGATAATTAAGCGATTAGTGCTGGTTTACAACACTTTGAATTGTTGGAGTAAGGCGGTCAGTTGCTCTGCTTCGGTAGCGAGATATTTAGCACCCGCTTCCAGTAACCGGGTATCGTGGCCGGGGTGAATATGAGCCGCGCCCAGAAATCCGATCACCTCCAATCCAGCGGCATAAGCGGCCTGCACCCCCGTCGGGCTATCCTCGATGACCAGTACCTCATACGGTTGGAGTTGCAGCGTTTCGAGGGCCAGCAAATAGACATCAGGTTGCGGTTTGGGTTGCCCTACCTGCTCGGCAGAAAAAATCTGTCCATCCAGTGAGTCGTACAGATTCAGGCGTTGCAGACAATATTCCACGTGGCGGCGACTGGCATTAGACACAATACTTTTAGGTACTTTGAGCCCTTTGAAAATATTGTCCATGCCGGGAATGACGCGCAATTCATCATCAAAACCCTGCTTGTGGGCTTCGCGTAACTGGTCGAAATAATCGTCATCCACGATAATCCCATACTCCGCATTGATAGCGGACAGGATGTCGCGCTCCAGCAGGCCGGGGTAACGCTGGGCATATTCGCGTTCGCTCATTTCGAAACCATAGGGGGCCAGCAGGCGCAAAGTGGCCCGTACGGCAATGATCTCGCTATCCACGATGGTGCCGTCATTATCGAATAAAATATGTTTGATCAAAACAAAAAGGGAATTATGAATTATAAATGATGAATTATGACTACGGCAAGCATGATACAAGAATGAACAGTCAAATCATTTATCATTCATCATTCAATGCTTTTCTTTCCAAAATACGAAATGTGTAGGCATACTCATTTTTGGCGTCGGGAAGATGGGCCTCCTGCCAAGTTTCGTGCCAGTCGTCAGGATCAATGGTCGGGAAAAAAGTGTCGCCTTCGGTTTCCAGGTCTATTTCGGTGAGGTAGAGTTTGTCGCAGAGATCGAGGCTTTCGCGATAAATTTCTCCGCCACCCAGAATGAACACCTCCGTTTCGCCGGCGTCATAAGCCATGCCGAGCGCATCCTCAATAGAATGGGCCACCAACACGCCATCGGCGGTAAAATAGGGGTCGCGGGTGATGACGACATTGGTGCGCTTGGACAAAGGCCGCCCGAGACTGCGAAACGAATGGCGGCCCATGAGCACATAATGGTTCAAAGTGGTACGTTTGAACCAGGCCAGATCGGCGGGCAAATACCAGGGAATCTGGTTGTCTTTTCCGATCACATTATTTTTGGCGGTGGCGACGATGGCAGAGACGAGCATAGGACAGAGACAGGTTGGAAGCTGCAAAAATAGGAAAGTGAAACAGTAGAAAGGCAACGATTGCGAACTTCTGCGGTTTTCCAGAACGCTGCAATCTCTGGAATGCCTTATTTTCGCCGGTATGATCTTGTATTTGTTGCCCGTGCCAATTGCCGAAAATGCGCTGCATACGCTGCCGCCTTATGCGGTGGACATTGCCCGCCGTCTGGATTTTTTTATTGTGGAACGCGCCAAAACGGCCCGGCATTTTATCAAAAGCCTGGGGCCAGAGCAGCCTATTTCAGCGATGACTTTTGTGGAATTATCTGATAATCAGGAGTTTGAGGAAGCAGAAAAGGCTTTTTTAGCAGCTATGCAAGCCGGTAAGGATGTGGGACTGCTATCGGAGGCCGGTTGTCCGGGAGTGGCTGATCCGGGGGCGGTACTGGTGGCTTTGGCGCATCAGCAGGGGGTGCGGGTGGTACCGCTGGTGGGGCCATCGTCGCTGCTGCTGGCCCTCATGGCGTCCGGGATGAATGGACAATCATTTACTTTTCACGGTTATTTGTCGCCCAAACGCCCCGAACTGGCCCGCGAACTGCGCCGACTGGAACAACTCGCGCAACAACATAATCAAACCCAACTTTTCATCGAAACCCCGTATCGCAGCCAGATGGTGCTGGAAGTAGCCCTGGAAAGTTTGCAGGCCAATACGCAATTTGGCGTAGCCCAGGACCTGACCGGCGCGACGGAATTTATCCGTTCATTGCCTGTAAAAACCTGGAAACAATTGGAAAAGAAAGAGTTGGAAAAATTGCCAGCCGTATTTATGGTCTATCATCCCCGCAAGGAAGGTGGTCAACAGCGTTACTAAAGGCAATGTCCACTCGCTCATCGTTCATTCATATTTCATACTTACTTATGCGCCGATTTCTGTTTGTCTTTGGGCTGATGCTGGCCACATTGCCGGTCATTACTGCTCAAACTACCCTTTTTTTTCCGCGTAATCTCCAGAAAGCCTACACCGCAGGCACGCGCGGCTGGGATGGCAAGCCCGGTCCAAAATATTGGCAAAACCGCGCTGACTACGTCATTAAAGCCAGTCTGGACCCGAAAACCCGCCGGTTGAGTGGCGAAGAAACCATTACTTACGTCAACAACAGCCCCGACACGCTCAAGCAAATCCGCTTCAAACTCCAGCACGATCTGTACAAAAAAGGAGGACTGCGTTACAGCGATGTCGCACCCGCCGACGTGGACGATGGCGTGAATATCGAAGCACTTACTTATAATGGGCAGGCCGTGGAAGCGAAAAACCGGCCGCGCGCCAATACATTTATGAATGTGCAACTGGACAACAAGCCGCTCGCACCAAAAGCCACGGCTACCCTGACCGTCCGCTGGTCGTATATTTTGCCCGGCAGCGAAAATGCTTCCCGCGAGTATGCCAAAGATTCTACCGCGTTTTTTATTCCTTATTGGTATCCGCAAATCGCTGTCTATGATGACTTTAACGGTTGGGCCTCCGCACCGTACTCCGGTTTGCAGGAATTTTACCACGAATTCGGCAACTACGATGTCACCTTTACCTGGCCTGCCGGGTATCAGATGTGGGCAACCGGCGAATGGCAAAATGCCGCCGACATCCTCACGCCCGCGGTGCTGGAACGTTGGAAAAACGCCCACAACAGTGCCGAAGTCGTCTCCGTTTTTTCTGAAAATGACCTGAAAAGGGGCAAAGTATTTCGCAAAAACACGCCCAATACGTTCCACTTTATCGCCGCCGATGTGCCCGATTTTGCTCTGGCTGGTAGCAATATTTATAACTGGGATGCTACCTCCGTGGTGGTAGATGACCGCAGCGGGCGGCGCACTTTCGTCAGTGCCGTCTATAACACCACCTCCACCGACTACAAGGAAGTGGCCCGCATTGCCGCCGATGGCATCCGGCTGATGAGCACCTGGCTGCCCGGCTACCCGTTTCCCTACCCCTGCGAAACGGTTTTCAATGGTAATGACGGCATGGAATACCCGATGATGTGCAACGATGCCAGCACCCTGCCCAACTCGCCGATGACGCTCACCGTACACGAAGTATCGCATACTTATTTCCCCTTTATGATGGGCATCAATGAGCAGGACTATGCGTGGATGGACGAAGGCTGGGCGGCTTTTTTCGACTATATGCTGTCCGATTCATTGAGCAAACACCAGCAGGGCCGGGTGCGCGATTACTCTTCCATCGCCGGGTCGGAGAATGATGTGCCGCCGATGGTCCGCGCCCGCAACCTGACCACCGCCTACCGGAATGCGGCCTACCAACGGCCTCAGCAGGCCTATTTTGCTTTGCTCGATCTGCTGGGATATGAAAAATTTCACAGCACCATGACCGAATACATGAACCGCTGGAAAGGCAAACACCCGGCTCCCTTCGATTTTTTTCTGACCTGGAACAATGCTTCGGGCGAAAATCTCGACTGGTTTTGGGGACCCTGGTTTTTTGAATGGGGCTATCCTGACCTGGCTATTCAGGATATGAAATATAACGAAACCACCAACCGCCCCGATCTGGTCGTGGAAAATCTGGGTACGCAGCCCGTGCCGGTGATCATCCTGGTTGAGTATCAGGATGGCACCAAAGAAACGCTGCACGAGACCGCCGCGATCTGGAAAAACGGCCAAAAACAGGTGCGGGTGCCCGGTACCGCCGGTAAACAGATCAAAACCGCGCGCCTGGGCTCGAAAATGGTGCCGGATGTGGATCAGAAAAATAATGTGTGGCCACGCGGGCAATAGGCACATTTTTGGAGGATGCGAGGATTTGAGGATTCGATCAAAGCACTTGATTATCA
The DNA here is from genome assembly GCA_031425155.1 of Saprospirales bacterium. Lineage (GTDB taxonomy): Bacteria > Bacteroidota > Bacteroidia > Chitinophagales > Saprospiraceae > M3007. The sequence continues at coordinate 15,387 of JANPIV010000114.1, forward strand.
GGTAATTGATCGAATCTTTAAATACTCAATAAACGTAATTGACGATGTAACAAGCATGGGGTCAAAGTAACCAATCATGAATCCTTCTTTATCGGTTCTTCCTCTGCACGGGCAGCGGGAGGGAATTAAACTTAACACTAACTTAAACTGCTTCCTGACCGCGTTAAAATAGAGTAAGAGACCTTTGAGGGACAAAATTTTATTGTTCACACCCTCATTCTGTTATGACAAAAGCAATTATTTGCTTGGTTCTTTTCTTTTCCGCCATATCTTCTATTTCTCTCTCGGCTCAGGATGCCAAAGGTAAAATCGCCGGTAAAATCCTGGACACTGCGACTGGCGAAGGGCTGATCGGTGCCACCGTGCAAATAGAAGGAGCAACGGGCGGTGCGGTGACCGATTTCGACGGGAAGTTTTTGCTGTCCCTGGCTCCGGCTACTTACACCCTGATATTCAGTTACATTTCCTACCAGACCGAAAAAATGGCGGTGGAAGTGAAGCCCAACGAGGTGACCTACGTCAACTTTGTGATGAAGGAAAGTGACAACTCCCTGACGGAGGTGGTCATCAGTTATACCATTGAAAAATCCAGCGCACTGGCTTTGCTGACCGAGCGGAAAAATGCCGCGATGGTGTCCGACGGTGTTTCCGCTGATCTCATCCGCCGTACGCCGGACCGCACGACCTCCGATGTGCTGAAAAGGGTGACCGGAGCATCTATTCAGGAAGGCAAATTCGCTGTTATTCGCGGGATGAACGACCGCTATAATGCTGGTTATTTAGACGGTGCATTGCTGCCTTCCACCGAATCCGACCGTAAAGCCTTCGCTTTCGACGTGGTACCGGCCAGCCTGCTCGACAACCTGCAAATTATCAAAGCCGGTACGCCCGATCTCGTGGGCGATTTTGGTGGCGGTATTATCAAGATCAATACCAAGGCCGTTCCCGAAGAATTTACGCAAAACCTGAGCATCGGTGCTCAAACTCACTCGCTGACCACTTTCAAAGGTTTTACGCAGTTCAAGCGTTATTCGGGTGAGGGGTTCAATATTATAGGCAAGGAGCGTGATCTGCCCAGTTTCGCCGACGGTGCATTAAAATCTCCTTCTCAATTTCCCAATTCGGAAGAGAAGCGGGCATTCGCTGACATCAGTCAGAAATTCAACAACGATTGGTCTAACAACTCGATCAATGCGCTGCCGAACTCACGGTTGGCCTACTCATTAGGCTTCCCGATCCAGCTTTCCGATAACAGGAAAGTCGGCGTCGTCCTCGCCCTCAACTACGCCAATACCCGCCGGTTCACTTCGGGCCAAGTGAATACCTACGACGGTGGTGGCCAAGTGGCAGCCTTCCAGGATGATGCTTATTTGCAGAACATCACGAGCGGCGGTATTTTCAACATCAATTACGTCGCGCCCAAAATACAACTGAGCCTGCGCAACCTGCTCAATGCCAACACGGACAACAACACTTTCCTTCGTAACGGTATTGGCAACTTCAGCGATGCCATAGATATTAACAACAAGGCCAACCTGATCAATTACAACCGCCTGTACAATGGGGTATTTTCCGTCAAATGGACGGTTGGCGAGAATCTGTTTACGGTGAATGCCTCGGGCAACTATGCCAACGTGCGACGTCGGGTGCCTGAATATCGAATTGTCAACTACACTAAATCGCCCGATTTTGAAGAATTCCGCCTGGTACCGGGTGATTTCTTTAACACCAGCACGGGCCGTTTCGTTTCGGATTTGAAGGAAGACCTAACCGGTGGCAGCGTGGAGCTGGTCAAACAATTCAATGGTTCCAAAGTAAAAACGGAACTGAAAATTGGTGAGTTCCTGCAGTATCGCGACCGTTCCTTTTATGGACGCAGTTTTGTCTATAATGGCGCGGCACCGGCGGCTACCCTCGACCCGGCCACAGATCTGGGCAGCGCAAACATCAGCGCGAACCAACTCTATTTGCTGGAAAAAACGCAGGACGAAGTGAACTATTATGACGGCAAATCCCGGGTGATGGCCACTTACTTGATGGCAGATCAGCGGTTTTTTGAAAAATTGCGGGCCGTATATGGAGTGCGCTACGAAAATGCCGACATTCAGGTAACGAATTTTAAAACCACGGGCGACGTGGCCAGAATCAAGGAAGATGTCTTTTTGCCATCGGTCAATCTGGCTTACTCCCTGTCGCAGAAAATCAATCTTCGCGGCGCTTACTATGCCTCCGTCAATCGTCCTGAATTTCGGGAGTTGGCCCCTTTTGCTTTCTACGTATTCGATAAAAACGCCGACATCCGGGGAAACCGGGATCTGAAAATCGCCGAGCTGAACAACTACGATCTGCGTCTGGAATTTTTCCCTTCCGGCAGCCAGGTGATTTCGCTGGGTGGTTTTTACAAAACGATCAGCAATCCAGTAGAGTTTAGTAGTGATATTACGCAGGTTTTTACCACGTTTACGTTTGAAAACGAAAAATCAGCCACCTTGTACGGCCTGGAATTTGAGATCAGAAAGAATCTGGATTTCATCAATGACCGACAGATATTTCAGGATATTTCCTTCTTCACCAATCTGGCCCTCATCAAATCCAGCCTGGAATTCAAGCCTGGCTCCCAGGGCAAGGCAGGCCGTCCCCTTCAGGGGCAGTCGCCTTACGTAGTGAATGCCGGGTTGCAGTATGAAAATGCCGATAATGGCTGGTTTGCCAGTGCGGTGCTCAACCGGGTGGGTCGTCGGCTCGCTTTTGTGGGCGTAGATCCGAAATTTGGCGATACCCGTCAGGATATTTTCGAGGCACCGCGCACCGTGGTGGATATTCAGGTAGGCAAGAATCTCGGCAACCTGAACGTGAAGCTTACCCTCGGCGACTTGTTTCGTCAGGATCAGGTTTTTTATCAGGACACTGATTCCAATGGTAAATTTTCCGAAACCACCGGCGACCGCCAGCTATTCCGCTACACGAATGGTTTTACAACGAGTCTAACCGTGGGTTATACTTTCAGATGATCCAAAGTGGGTAGATTTTCGCTCAGTAAGTTTAATAGAAGCCAATAGTTTATACATAACTTATTGATTATTAAGAGCCTGTTTTTGCGGTAGCGAACCGTCGAAACAGGCTCTTAATGTTTTCGTAATGTCGGCTTAACACCCAGTTAATATGCCGACCCGAAATTTGCGCCCAAACAACATCACTAACATTAAGCACAACATTGCCATGAAAAAGAATCTACTCTTTTTATTCAGTGGAGCGTTCTCTCTGCTATTTGCGTCGGCACTGTCGGCACAAACAGATTTTAAATTTGTAAAAACTGCCTACGTGGGCGCATTGAGCGCTGACGCTGCGGCTGACTGGACCAAGACCTGGACCAACTGGGACCCCAAGACGACTAATTACCCCGCTCCTACGGATTTGACTACTTTGGATGGTACGCTCGCTTCCTTGCCTATCCCAGGTGAAAAAAACATTACTACCACTCTGACCCTGGATGCTAGCAAAGTATATCTGCTGAAAGGATTGATCGTCGTGAGAAGCGGTGGCAAACTCGTCATCCCGGCGGGAACCGTCATCCGCGCCCAGGCTGACCTGAGCGTGACGCCCAGAAACTATGCTTCTATCATTGTGGAACGCGGTGGTCAAATCGAAGTGCTGGGTACAGCTGCCAATCCGGTGGTTATGACTTCGGCCAAGGCGGCCGGTACGCGTGATCGCGGCGATTGGGGTGGTCTGGTCATCGCTGGCCGTTCCAACCATAATCTGTTGAATACCTCCACGCTCGATAATGTACAACTGGAAGGCTTCAACGTCATTGCCTTTGATGCTACGCTGGGCAGAATCGGCGGCACGATCCCGGACGATAATTCCGGCATTGTCCAGTACCTGCGCATCGAATTCGGTGGATTGGCTTTTGATGCCAACCGCGAAATAAACGGCCTGACGCTGGGTGCGGTAGGTGCGGCCACTGTGGTCAATCACGTACAAGTGTCTTTTGGTGGTGATGATGCCTTTGAATGGTTCGGTGGCAATGTAAACTCTTCGCACCTGATCGCTTTCAAAACGACCGATGACGATTTCGATACCGACAACGGGTATTCCGGTAAGAGCCAGTTCGGTATTGGCATAAAAGACACGGCCTATTACGACCTGAGTTATGCGGCTGCTTCCGGCGCCTCTACTTCCGAAGGTTTTGAAAGCGATAATGAACCGACAGGGACAGCATCGGTGCAGCCTTACACCAACGCAATTTTTTCTAACTATACCATGGTCGGCCCGGTCGCGGTTGGGGGTACTTATGCTACCCTTAATTCTACTTCCCGTGCGGCCTTCCGCCGGGGCGCCCGTATCCGCCGGAACTCCAGCCAGCGGATTGCGAACAGCATTTTCATGGGCTACCGCAATTTCCTGTTAATTGATGGTGATAGCAGCATCCGTAACACCAACTATCCTGCTCTGTTGGCCACAGTAACACCCAGCACACCAGTGGATGTGGATACCAAGCAGATTTTCTTTTCTAACAACCTGATTGTCAATACCGCCGCTGCTTTTACCAGCACGACCGATACTACCGCTAATGGCCTTGTAGAAGTAGCGCGCGCCAAAGGTTCTTTGGCTAAATTGAATGCGCTGGATGCCTGGGTGAAAGCGACTGGCCCATTGGCAAATAATATCAACCCGGTAGCTTTCACTGCGGGTACGCTTCTGGTGAATCCGCTGGCTGCTTCCACTACGCCGGATTTCCGTCCGGTCGCTGGTTCGCCAGCCTTGTCCGGCGCGAATTTCGATGACAATCCGATCTTTGAGAATATCGTCCCGATCCAGGATGTGGCCAGTGCCCTGGAAGCGCCGATTTTCCCAAATCCGATTTCCAACGGCACCCTTCACTTCGGTCGCCAGGTTGTTTCCTATGGCATTTTCGACGTGAAAGGCCAGTTGGTGCGCTACGGTTTTGAGACTAATCAGGTCAATATTGATGGTTTTGCCGCAGGCATTTACTTCATCAAATTGGATGGTAAGGTGCAGAAACTGATCGTGGAATAGTATTTTTAAAATAATTACCAGCGGGTAGTCACTCCTCAAAGTGTTGTCCGGCAATTCAAATAACCAAAGTGAGGCGTCCACGATTTCGTGGGCGCCTTTTTTTATGTGCTTTGTTTACTCATTAGTTCGTTCAATGCCGCCATTACATTCGTCACTTCTGCCAGTGTTTTTTCATCGGTTATTTTGCCACCTTTAATTTTTGTTCTGACGAAGGAAATAATCAACTGCGTATCATCGGTCACGTTTGCTTCAATAATGTGCAGGGTGTCCAGTAAAGACGCATGCCCTTTTTGGCCCATAGAGCCAGCCGTGATCAGTGCCAGCGGCTTGTGGGAAAGTTCGCAGGAAGACACCAGCCAGTCTATGGCGTTTTTCAAGGTACCTGGCACGCCCATTGCATATTCCGGCGTGCAGATCAGGACCCCATCTACCGATCTTAATTGATTTCTGAAATTGGTCACTGTTTCCGGTGCCGGTTCTATATCCAGATCAGGATTAAAATGCGGCAGGTCATCTATTTGCCGAAATATGGTTATATCATTGGTTTCTCTGGTTAATCCTACTATTTCGTTGATCAAATCCAGATTGGAAGACACCTTTCGGGTGCTGCCGGAAATGGCCAGTATTTTTTTGCGAGTGGGCATGGATGGTGCTGGTTGATTTTGTTGACTGATATTAGGGAGAAAAATTCCGCTTCTTGCCAATTAACCCCTATTTTTATCCTGTATTGACCTGGCTCCCGGATGAACATGGCGGCTACATAATCACCCTGAAACAACTCTTTATATTTCATCAAATCCTTTTCCCATCAGCACATGGTACGCCTTTTTCTTATTCCGATTTTCTTTTTCTTTTTTGGGGCCACTATAAAGGCGCAAACGATCATCATCGTGGATTCTGCCGCCACCGTCAGACCCGTTCGCGCAGGTTTGCAAATAGCCGGTGAGACGACCATTTGTCCCGGCAGCATTACCGCGCTAAAAGTGGAGGGGCAATATGCTCATTATCAATGGGATACCGGGCAGGAAACGCCGAACCTGACGGTATATAAACCCGGCACCTACACCGTAACGGTCACTACGGCTGGCGGCTGCCAGCTCACCGGGTCGGTCACTGTGCGCTACGCGACCGGGCCTTGTTTATAAAGCCATGCACCTCAGCGCACAAAAAGCACCGAATTTTCATTGCCTTTCTGGTCATCCTCGATCCTCGGATTGGCCGGGTCGGTCATCCATTTGCCATCCACGATGAATTTGTAAGTATGTTTTCCACCTACCAGCGGCAGGTTAATCTGCCAGCCGGATGCGCTGCGGTGCAGAGGGGTCGCCCGGGTATCCCAGTTGTTGAAACTGCCCGCCAGCATGACTTTTTCGGCAGTCTCCAATCCTTTTAGTTCAAAATGCACCAGTTTGGTAACCCGTAAAACCGAGTTGAACGTTCCATATTGGTTGACCCTTTTCTCCGGGTTGGCCGGATCGTGTATCCATTGGCCATCCACAATAAATTTGTATTCATATATCTGCGGCTCCAGCGACAGGCGCAGACTCCAGCCCGCCGCATCGCGTTTCATCTGATAATTCTGTTCCTCCCAATTATTGAAAGTACCCGTCAGAATCACCGTTTTACTGGTCAGAAAGCCATTCAGGTGGAAAATAACCTGGCCTGTGTCGCTGGGTATTGGGAGAAGATCGCCCGGGTTTTTTATATCGTAGCGGCCCAGCCAGCCTTCTTTGGCAAATACAGAATCCGGGGTGGACCAATAATCGCCATTAATCAACAACTTGAACCGCCAATTGGGCGCATCTTTGAAAGCTGCCCGTTTTTTACGCAATTGGTAGCGGTATTTATCCACCTGGCGCATCACCCAATCGTCCTTCGACCAGTCGTCGGCTTGCCCCGCCACCACTACTTCCAGAATCCCCAGATCGGCAAAATCCACCTGGTTGCTATCGGCACTGTGCAGGGCTGCTTCGTAGGTGCGCCGGTCGAATTCAAAAACCACCTCATCGTGATCAAAATAGTAGTAACCATATTTGCTTTTGGAAGTATCCACCTGAGCCGAGGCGCCCAGATTCATCAGCAAAAACAGGGTGGTTATTTGATATTTAAGAGACATAATATTGCAATCGGGTGAATGGAGATGATCGAAAATTCAGGGTTTCGCGCTGGTATAGAACGTCATGCGGCGTTTTTTGTAATTAATACTGACGGGGTATTGCGACAAAAACTCATACCCCAGCAGCCCATCCACTTCGGTCTGGTAAGCGGCATTTATTTCGGTCAATGTAGTCAGCAAAGTTGCCATGGGCCGAAATTGCAGCGTATCCAGACGGGCATTTTGTAACATACCACTCAGTACCTCCACGCTTTGCTTACCCACGCCCCGGAGTTTGACCCGTCGGCGGAGGTCGAAGTTAGCCTTTAAAAAGCCTTTACTGCTATGAATGTCCAATAAATTCTGTTCCGCCCCGGAATCCAGCGCGAACCGCTTGAGGGTTTTCTCACCGAATTTGAGCCGGATCACCGCCACGTGCCCGGCACAACTGATCGGAAAACTATCTACCGGCTGATATTCCCAGGCTGGCAGGTTTTCAAACCGTTCTCCCTTCGCATCCGTACGCACAAAAACCAACAGCCGGGCCGCATAGTCGAACAGCACTTCGTAGTCCCGGAACACCCCGGCACCGATCAGGCCCACCAGGTCTATTTTCTTCGAGAGTTCCAGGTGCGTAAAATCAATTACTTCTGCTGCGACCTTGGTCGTCAACAAGTTATCGAGCCGGAACGTATCCACTTTCTCCGTACCCAACACCTGCACTGCACCAGTAATGCCGCCGCTGCCCAGCGTAGGTGCCCGTACCTGCCGGGGGAAATAGCGGTGATTGAGCAGCAATTGCTTGGCCCCCGTATCGAAGAAAAAATTGCCCTCGATGGTATCGACCCGTGCCCGCACCGTGATAAGGGTGCCCGTCAGCGTGAAAGGCACGCGGATGATGTTGGGGCCTTGCCACGAGGCTTCGGTGAGAACTAAGTGGTGGATCGGGTCGGCAGACAGGGTAATGGAGCCGAGCAGAAGAAAGATGAGGACTTGGCAGAAATGGCGGGCAAACGGAAGATTACACATTGGTGCGGGTAAGAGACCAATATTTTGGGCTGTGGTTGCAGGAAGATGGGTTTATATCCTAAATTTTAGGTTTACATAAGTTGATAAGGCATTTATCGAAAATATAAATATTTATCTCACTTTTGAGTAAATTTAGTATTATTGCTGCGCAAAACGTCTTTTTTAAACAAAATATTTTGTTTTGCTTGCAATGTAAAAGTTAATTTTAAAAAATGTTGGAAAGTAGCCATGGGTATTGATAATAGAAAACTTTTTGAAAAAGTAAGTGTTGAATTGAAAAAAAACCTTGAAAATTCTTTTATAAATAATTCTGTTCTAATATCAGATTTTATCCTAAGATTAGAAATTATAGCAGAATTTGAAGAAATATTTAAAAAAAATGATAGTGTTAAAATTTTACATGAAGTTTCATACGACCTCTTTACTTCAATTTACTTTTCTATAAATGGAATATATCGAAGTGGGTTTGCTTCTATGCGAAGTGCTGCAGAATTAATACTAGGCTTTTTCTATTTTACAGATTATAATTTTCATTACGAAAAGTGGAAGATTAAGCAATTTGATTTAAGCTGGTCTTCATTGACAGAAGCCAATAATGGCATATTGAGTAAATCTTATTTATGTCTATTTTTTCAAAACTATTCTCAATATGAAAATATAATTAAAGATTATAGGGATCTTTATCATTATTGCTCAGAATTCTTACACGGTAAGTATGATTTTATGCATACTCTTAATGACCCAAAAATTGTTTACGATGAAGAAATGATAAATGATTTTGGTGAAAAGTTTAAACACTTAACTAACTTATTTTTTTCCATTATTATTTTGAGGTTTAATAATTCTTTGCTTGACCTCAAAGAACCAAATTATATTTACATTCATGATGTGTGCAAAAAGTACAATTTAAACACTTTAATGCCAGAATATGGAAAATGAAATTATTATAAGGACGGAAGACATAAAAGACGATGATTTGTTAGACATTTATGTCGAAACAGAATCCGAAAAAAGGAGCATAGAGTCTTTAATGAACAAGACCCCTGTGTTACTAATTGGTAGCCGTGGGACTGGAAAGACGATGCTTTTAAGAGTAGCTGAAAAAAGAATAGATAACAACTTTAACGACAAAAAAATACTAGCAGTAAGAGTAAGTTTCAATAAATCTCTATTGATTGATGCATATAAGGAGCCTCTATATTTTAGACAGTGGATGCTTTCAAAAATTTTATTTTCTTTAAAAAGAAAAATTCAAAAATTAGGCATTGCTAATACTTCAAAGGTATTTGATAAATTTTTTACAATAAATAATAACGATGAAAATTTAGACAAAATTGAACAATTTGTTGATTTGTTAGAAGAATCTTTTAATAATAAGCAAATTGATCTTGGTGATGAAATAAGAAAGATATTGGGAGTGAACTCTACTAATGTTAACATTATTAATGAGCTAGACTATTTTAAGGCTCTTATAGAAGATATATGTGAGGAGTACAAGGTGGATAGAATAGTTATATTATTCGATGAAGCTTGCCATAACTTTATTCCAATTCAACAAAGAGAATTTTTTACTCTTTATAGAGATTTAAGATCGCCATATATCACGTGTAAAGCTGCAGTTTATCCAGGTATTACATCGTATGGTGATACATTTCAGAAATTTCACGATACTACAATAGTAAGAATTGAAAAAGACATTAAGGATTTAGAATATGTCTCATGGATGCGTGATATTGTTAGAAGCCAAATCGAACCAAATCAGTTTAAGATATTAGAGCAGAATGGCGACAGTTTTGACTTGTTAATATATGCTTCATCTGGTAATCCAAGACTTCTGTTGAAAAGTATTCTGGTTGCAAGTAATGATTTTAAAAAACTTAGAACTGATGACGTAAATAGTACTGTAAAAACCTTTTACAGAAGTGATATTTGGTTTGACCATACTAAATTGGGGGAAAAATATAAAGGACACAAAGCGTTTATTGACTGGGGCAGAAGCTTTCTTGAAAATAAGGTTGTAAAAGATATAAATAAAAGAAATCAAGACCGTAATAATAAAGGAGTTAAATATCAAACTATATATTTTGCAATTAATAAGGATGCACCCGAGGCAGTTAAGGCATCAATTAGAATCCTTGAGTATTCGGGGATAATATCATTAAGTGCAGAAGGTGTTAAAGGAACTTATTCAGAAATTTATGATAGATACCAAGTAAATATGGGAGTGCTTCTTGCGGATGAGCTAAGTCCAAGTAACTCATACAAGGGAATTATAGATAAGCTATCTACAAGAAATAACTATTATCCAGAATACGGCATGAATTCTTTGGCATATGACAGTGCCCCTGTAAACTCTGGCCTTACCAATAATTTAAGCCTAGATTATATTATGAATGATATTATGGAAATGAAAATTAGTGCCCTTGATTTTTCTAATTTTCAAAAGGAAGCACTGAACTCAATTAGTATTTTTAATATAGGAGATATTCTCCGCTCGAAGGAAGAGGAGCTGCGAAAAGCAAAGTATATTGGTAATAAAAGGTCAAGAAAAATATACAACGTAGCCTTAAATGCAGCTTTTGAATATATTTCTGGATAGCAAGATGTGTTTTATAAAAAATATAATATACATGACGATTTTGAGGTTTCTACTTTATCTTTAGTTGCAAAAATTGGAGTTTGAACGTCGGCCGTTCTTAACGAAGCAAAAAGTGTTGGCTTTTTGCTTCGTTAAGCATGTAATTTAAGACTCCGTTTTAGTTCCCCCACTATTCCACCTAGTATTCCTCCACTCTTTCTGTTCCTCCTTACCCAGAAATGTCCAGGCCACAATCCGGCTGGTCTTATGTCCCTGGCCCATTGGAATGGTTTTTACATCGGTGGCCTCCACTTTTTTAAGGGCCGCATACACGCTGGGTAGATTGGTTTTTTTAGAAATCAAAGTAGAAAACCAGTAACAGGAACTGGCAAACTTGCGGCTTTCGCGTATCATATCGCGCACGAACTTTTCTTCTCCGCCGAAGCACCAGAGTTCGCCATTTTGTCCACCAAAATTCAGCACGGGTGTCTTGACTTTGGTTTGTTGTAAATTACTCAATTTACGCAGAGTACCGGCCTCGGCTTCTTCCTGGGAAGCGTGAAAAGGTGGATTGCAGATAGACAAATCAAATAGTTCGTCCTTTTTGACAATGTTGTAAAAAATATCTTTGGGGTCGGGCTGCAATCTGCACTCTACTAATTCTTTTAAATGGGGATTTAATTCGATTATTTTATTAGCCGAATCAATCGCCACCGGGTCAATATCAGCGCCAATAAAAGACCAGCCATATTCTTTAACGCCAATAATTGGATAAATACAATTGGCCCCTACGCCTATATCCAGACAAACGATGTTTTTTCCCGTGGGTATTTTTCCATAATTATTATTTCCTAATAAAGTCGCTATATGATGAATATAATCTGCTCGGCCTGGTATAGGCGGACATAAATAACCAGCTGGAATATCCCAGTAATTCAGATCATAATAACGCTTTAATAAAGCCGTATTCAGCATTTTTACGGCTGCCGGATCGGCAAAATCTATTGATTCATCCAGATGCGCATTGAGTAATACAAACGGTGCTAAGTCTGAACTGGCTTCTACTAATTCTTTAAAATCATAGCGGCCCCGATGCTGGTTGCGCGGGTGTAATTCCAGTTTCTCTTTCGGGTGCTCTTTTTTCTTCGCAGGCATAGCATTGTCTTTCTTAAAGCAAATTGAGGGCTTTTGCTACCAGCAAAAGCCCTCAACGCAGTTGTAATTCCGCAAAGTTAACTTAAATACCCATCATTTTCTTACCCCAAACCGGTACACCGTCGTCGTCTTGTACGTTTCACCGGGTGCCAGCACCGTGCTGGGGAAGGCCGGATGGTTGGGCGAATCGGGGTAGTGCTGCGTTTCGAGACACAGGCCCGTGCGGTACGCGTAGGCCACGCCGCCTTTGCCGATGACGGTGCCATCCAGGAAATTGCCGCAATAAAACTGCACAGCGGGCTCGGTGGTCAGCACTTCCATGACGCGCCCGGTGGTGGGTTCATGCACCGTGGCCGCCAGCTTCAGGGTTTTGGAACTATCGGTCAGTACCCAGCAGTGGTCGTAGCCGCCGCCAAATTTGATCTGCTGATCCTTCGTCTCATTCACGCGCGCGCCAATCGCCGTGGGTTGAGTAAAATCAAACACCGTCCCGGCCACCGGACGACGTTCGCCGGTCGGGATCAAAGTACTGTCCACCGGCAGAAAAGCGGAGGCATTCAAAGTCAGTTCGTGGCTTAGGATGTCGCCTTTGCCCGCATTCGCGAGGTTGAAATAACTGTGATTAGTCAGGTTGAGCACGGTTTTTTTGTCCGTCGTGGCAGTATAATCTATCTTTAAAGAATTGTCTTTCAATAAAGTATAGCGCACTTCCACATTCAGGTTGCCCGGATAACCTTCCTCGCCATCTTTACTCAGGTAGGTCAGTTTCATGGCCGGCTCATCGCCTTGCATGGGCTCGGCTGTCCACAGCACTTTATCAAAACCCTGGATGCCGCCGTGCAGCGAATTGCCGATGTTATTGATGGGCAGGGAGTAAGTTTGGCCATCCAGCGAGAATTTTCCTTTGGCGATCCGGTTGCCATACCGCCCGATGAGTGCCCCGAAGTAGGGGACGCCTTTCAGGTAGCCCGCCAGCGAATCGCAACCGAGCACCACGTCCGCGTATTTTCCAGCGCGGTCGGGAGCGGTCCAGGAGACGATGGTGCCACCGTAATTGGTGATTTTTACTTCCATGCCCTGTGCATTGCGGAGCGTAAACAGGTCGGCGGCGCGACCATCGGGCAAGGTGCCAAAACTTGATTTTTCCATAGCGGAGGTCGGCGCGGGAGCCTTTTTTTCTGCGGGTTGCTGGCAGGCGAAGAACGATAAACTGCCTATAAAGAGGGCAAAAAGATGGTTGGAAAGGTAATTTTTCATGCTTGTTTTAATTTTTCAAATGTTGGTAAAATATCAATGCCAGTATAGGAACGTGTGAAAAATAATTTATGAGGTTTCCTGTCGTCTTGGTTGTCATGTCGCAACGGAGTGCAGACATCCATACAAGCCCGGTAATCCGAAGTTTCCTAATGAAGGTCTTTCCAATAACCTGACTTGTGTGGATGTCTCCGTTTCTCTACGACATGACAACTCAACATGAAGACGCAGGTGCTAACTAATTTTTCACACATCCCTTAATCTGATACGATGCAAAAGGCTGCCCCTATTGTCAGTGTGGTGATCAAAATTAATGGCTTTTATACCGGCAAGATACAAATGAAGAACCGCCGAATTGCTTCAGCGGCTCTCCGAACCCAATCTAATCGTATGAAGTATTTTGTCAATGGAGTATAATGCATTAATTATTAATTTTTTATCACCAAAAACGCACATAAATGGCCGATAATAACAAGAGCGTGATGACGATCAAGAGCGTGGTGCGGCCATCGGGGCGAAACATTTCTTTGTCCAGTGCAAAGGCTTTCGGGTTGATTTTTGGTCCCGCCAGACTCACCAGAATCATGGCCGCCACGGCGAATCCGAAAGCCAGACCCATACAGATCAGGAACGGAATTTCGTAACCACCTTTGCCATTGGGGAAGGCCGTGTACAACCAGGTTTCGTTGCCAAATACCGCCGGAGCAAATTCATTAAAAAACACCGACAAAATAAAGCCCGTGAGTAAGCCAACGACTCCCGCCGCACCCGTCGTACGTTTCCAAAACATGCCCAACAGGAACATCGCAAACACACCCGGACTAATAAAACCAGTGTATTTCTGGATAAACGTAAAGCCGCCTTCGCCGCCAATATCCAGTAAATCTTCCCAGGTCAGCAGGATGGCCAGCAGCATCGAAACGCCGATCACAATGCGGCCTATGCCCACCAGTTTTTTCTCGCTGGCGTCTTTGTCAATGTAGTTTTTGTACAAATCCAGCGTAAAAATGGTCGAAATGGAATTCACTTTACCCGCCAGACTGGCCACAATCGCCGCCGTCAAAGCCGCTAGTGCCAAACCTTTCAAACCAGTGGGCAGAAAGGTCAAAATAGACGAATAAGCGTTATCCGAACTGAAATTTCCGCCCGGTGCCATCGCTTGCTGCAACTCGCCATTTTGATATAATACATACGCCGCAATGCCCGGCAACATCACGATGACCGGCATCATCAGTTTCAGAAAACCAGCGAAAAGGATGCCCGTTCGCGCCGTTTTCAGGTCGGCTCCCAGCGCACGCTGAATAATGTATTGATTACAGCCCCAATAGTTTAGGTTCACAATCCATTGCCCGGCGAAGTACATCGCGATGCCCGGCAGCAGCAAATATTTATCCACGTAGGCCTGCGAGGAATTGGCATCCGGCTTCGCCAAAATCATGTGAAAATGGTCGTCGGCTTTGGTCAGCAAATGGTTGAAACCCGCCAGCGCATCGTGGCCCGTGCCGAATCTTTCACTCACCAAAGTTAAGGCCAAATAAGTCGTCGCCAGACCACCCACGATCAGCACAAATACCTGAATCACGTCGGTGTAGCCAATGACTTTCATACCGCCCAACGTGATGACCAGCGCGAACACCGCCAACCCAATCATCACCAGATGAAAATGCTCGCCGCCCGCCAGATTGTTGATGGCCGCCGCGCCGAGATATAGGATGGAAGTGAGATTGACCAACACGTACAGAAATAGCCAAAAAATGGCCATAATCAGGCTCACCGTGGAATTGTACCGCTGTTTCAAAAACTGCGGCATGGTGTAAATGTGGTTTTTCAAATAAATCGGCATGAAAAACACCGCGACAATGATGAGCGCAATCGCCGCGATCCATTCATAAGCGGCCACCGCCACCCCGACCAAATAGCCATTGCCGCTCATGCCAATGAACTGTTCGGCGGAAATATTGGACGCAATCAGCGACGCGCCGATGGCCCACCAGGTCAGCGAACCCTCGGCGAGGAAGTAGTCTTTGGTGTCCGTCACCGCTTTACGCTTGCGGTTATAAATCCACAGGCCATAACCAGCGACGATGAAAAAATAGATGATGAAAACTAACCAATCGAGGTTTTGTAAGCCTGTTTGCATGAATTTTAATTATGAATTATGAGTTATGAATTATGCCACTACTCACTACTTGTGAATCATGTTGATCTGATTTGACATTTTATTCTATTTGTTTTTTAATTATTCCTAATCACAAATAACCCACAGTCACACAGTATAATTTATAATTCATAATTCCCTTACTGCCCGTAATACGCGTTTGCGCCGTGTTTTCGGAAATAATGTTTATCCGTCAAAGCCTGTTTGATGGGCAGCACCAGCGGGTTTATTTGTAATGTCAGATAAGCCATTTTGGCCAGTTCTTCTAGTACAGCGGCATTATAGACGGCTTTCGCGGCATCTTTTCCCCATGTGAACGGCCCATGACAAGCCACCAGTACCATTTCCACCTCGTCGGGCGAGAGGTTTTCCTTGCGGAAAATATCCAGAATCTGATTGCCGGTTTCGTGTTCATAATCGCCCAGAATCATCTCGTTGGACATCACTTCGGTCACCGGCACAGCGGCCACGAGGTGGTCGGCGTGGGTGGTGCCAAAATTCGGGATCGCCCGCATTGCCTGCGCCCAGGCCACCGCGTAGGTAGAGTGCGTGTGGCAAATGCCCCCGATATTTTCAAAATGCAGGTACAGCAGCGTATGTGTTTTCGTATCCGACGAAGGGCGGCGGTTCCCTTCCAGCACGTTATTTTCCAAATCCACCAGCACCATATCGTCGGGTTTTAATTCCGAATATGGCACCCCGCTTGGCTTGATGGCTATTATCCCCGTATTACGATCAATGGCCGAGACATTACCAAAGGTGTAAATGGCCAGTTTTTGGCGCGGGATGTCCATATTGGCCTCGTAGGCTGCTTCTTTTAGGTATTTAAATTTATCCGCCTTGAATATGCTATGTTCCTTCTCCCGCAGGGAACTGTCCACACCCATTTTGTCATCGTGCAACGACCCGTCCACATCTAATTTGTCATCGTGCAACGACCCGTCCACGCCCCCCTTGTCATCCCGTAGGGAACCGTCCACATCCAGTTTGTCATCGTGTAACGACCCGTCCACGCCCAATCGCGTCGGCGGCCACTCCCCACACACCTCCTTATTCAAAAACTTCCACTCTGGATTGACCGACTCAATAAGTTCGACTTTCTTTTCCCGAACCCAGTTTTTCAATTCCTTCTCCCGTTCAATTGCATTCAAGACATACTGGTAGCATTCGTGGTAAACCAGGTTGTAGCAGTAGCATTTACCAGCGAACGTCTCTGGTTTGCCCCTGTTGTCATAGTGTTCTTGCAATCTGCGGGCTAAATCATTGGTGACCCCAACGTATAGCACATTTCGCTTGTAGTTGGTGACTATGTAAATCCAGAAGTTATAGTTTTTTTTCATAGTGTGTTAAAACGTGATGTGGACAGGTCGCTACGCGATGACAAAACGTGATGTGGACGGGTCGCTACACGATGACAAAACGGGATGTGGACGGTTACTTTAATTCCAACACTACGACTGATATTGGCGGTAAGGTTACTTTCAACATATCTCCATTCACCATCGCCCCTTTGAAATCAGTCGGTTCAATAAAATCCGGTTTATCGAAAGAATTATGGTCCTGTACTTTGCCGGAGGTTAGCATACGCCCGCTTACGCCTTTCGCGACTAATCCACGCAGCGAAATAGACACCTCTTGTGGCTTATTCGGATCTATATTGACTAAGGAAATATGCACTTTTCCGGCCTTGTCGCGGCTGGCCGAAGCCGATACAGCGGGCAGTTTTTCCGTACCAAATGTGTAATTATTCACCCGCACATCTATTGGCAGCAGCAGCGCATCCTGATGGACATTGTACATTTCCAGCACGTGATAAGTGGGGGTTAAAATCATCTTTTCGCCATCGGTCAGGACCACGGCTTGCAGTACATTCACCGTCTGGGCTAGATTGGCGATGCGCACCCGGTCGCAGTGTTTATGGAAAATATTGAGCGTCGCACCGGCGAGCATGGCATCGCGCATGGTGTTTTGCTGGTACAAAAAACCGGGATTAGTGCCGGGCTCTACGTCATACCAGCCGCCCCATTCGTCCACCACGAGGGCAATTTTTTTCGCCGGATCATACTTGTCCATGATGGTCGAGTGGCGGGTGACCATTTCCTCCATGAGCAGGGCAGACTGCATGGTTTTGAAATATTGTTCCTCCGAAAATTGGGTCGCCGAACTTTTTTTATTCCAGTCAATGACCGAATAGTGATGCAGCGCCACGCCTTCCAGCAACTGATGCGGGATGTCGCGCATAAGCACCTCCGTCCAGTTGTAATCAGCGTCGCTGGCCCCCGAGGCCACCCGGAAAAGTTTGCCGCTGTTGCTCCAATCCCCCATAAAGGTGGCATATTGGCGATAAATATTGGCGTAATAGTCCACTTTCATGTTGCCACCGCAGCCCCAGGCTTCGTTGCCCACGCCCCAGATTTTCGCTCGCCACGGCTTGTCGCGCCCGTTGGCTTTGCGCAGATCGGTCATCGGATTGCCGGTCTCCTGGGTCGTATATTTCACCCAATCGGTGAATTCCTGCACCGTGCCGCTGCCGACATTGCCCGCCAAATACGGCTCCGCGCCGAGGACTTCGCAGAGGTTCAGAAAGTCGTGGGTGCCAAAGGAATTATCCTCCGTCACGCCGCCCCACCAGACGTTGGTCATAGCCGGTCGGTTTTTTTTGGGCCCAATGCCATCCTTCCAGTGATAGGTGTCGGCAAAGCAGCCGCCGGGCCAGCGCAGGTTGCCTATTTTCATTTTTTTTAAAGCCTCAATGAGGTCGGTGCGCACGCCGTCGCGGTTGGGAATTTTCGAGTTTTCCCTTACATAAAAACCGCCGTAAATGCATCGCCCCAGATGCTCGGCAAAGTGGCCATAAATGTTGTGGCTGATGGTGTCGCGGCCCAGGTCGGCGTTGAGGGTGATTTGGTTTTGGGCGGAGAGGAGGAGGGCGGTGCCCAGGAAAAGGAGGAGGAAGAAAGTGTTTTTCATTGCGAAATTGATGCTTTAAAACTAGAAATCACTGCTAAAACGTGGTAATTGAATGGGGGATAATATCCATGAGATTCCATCTTCTTCCTGCTTTACGTGCCAAATGATAATACCCAGAAACGATTCCCTTGTACCTGTATGGGGCAGCATAAATGGCGGTATCCACATCAATTCTATTTCTCCATCGCCATACCAACCCTCTTCTAAGAATATCTCTTTGGCTATCTCTATGTATGGCTCTGCATTACTCAAACAATCTGCTGGCCGTAACGTAAAATTCAGGTTATCTATCCACTCGTAACTATTCCGAATGAATGTTCTCAATATGTCTGGTGGATAATTTATGAGTTCTTCTTTTTTGATTGAGTAAGCCATAGACGCTACGTTGATTGCCGCGCTTGGTGTTTTCACCAAGCGTACAGCGAAGTGAGTGGTTCCGATTTAATATTCTACATACCTGCGCTTGGTGAAAACACCAAGCGCGGCGGGAAAATTTGAGATTTGGCTTTGCCAGTATTAAAACTTAGTCTCTTAATCTAAGACGATAGACAACATAATGCTTTGAAAATAAGCAGATTACATCTATCATCTTGTAACCGCCGACTTTTAATCGGCGGATAAGCCACACTACAATCTACATCTAACTTCTTTACAGAACATCCGCATCTTTGGCTACTGGCTATATGCTGATGTTTTGCAAAGAAGATAGATGTTATTCAGGCTATCCCTTGGCCCCTCGTTAAAACGAGGGGTTTCAAGATGATAGATGTATTTTGTTGGTCATTAAACATTTATATGATTTTTTGACACTTAATCTGATGGCCATGCTGTTTTCACCAATCATGTTACCAATAACCAATACACTAATAACCAATAACCACCTCACAGGTCCTTATAACCAATCAGTTGTATCCCATTTTTCAGAATAAACGCCTTCACTTCTGGGTCCGTAAACAAGTCCGTCACGCCCTGCCGGTCTGCCGCCACATTCTCGTAACCGATGTGGTGAATGGCCTGCATTTCGGCATTATCGAAGGAAGGATGATCGAGAAACAGGTAGGTTTTGCCCGGTTCCAGTTTGCGCAGCATGGACATAAAACTTTGTTTTTTCTCCGCCGACGTGGTGTGGGCGCCGTCGTAACTGACGTAGCCCTGATATTCCGTCTCTGGCTCCACCGGGATTTTATATTCTTTCGCCAGCCTTTTTATCAAGGCCAACACCTCGTCGGAGAGGCGCGTACAGCCCATGTGCGCCGAGACGTGGCTGACATGCGGTAATTTTTTCAGACCCATTTCAATTTGGGCGCGGAACTCCTTCTCGACATCGGCCAGCGTCCATTTATTCTCCAAAATAGACTGCCCCGGATAGTTTTTATTGGGATGGACCATCGGATAAAAATAGCCGTCGGCGTTGCGGAGGCTGGGACAATCGCTGAGGGGCCGCCATTTCACATTGTCCCATTCGCTGGTGAGGGCCAGATGGATGCCCACGTCCACGCCCGGATTTTGCGCCAGCATAGCGACCGCTTCGGGAAACCACGGCGAAGGCACGATGACCTCGATGCTCGTTTCGATGCCTTCGCGGTAAGAGCGGATGAGGGCCTCGTTGGCGGAATGTGAAAAGCCCATATCGTCGCCCCGCACGATCAGCCGGATGGGTTGGTAGCCGTTGGCGGCCACGGTGCCCTTCCACGTCTGGGTTCTGCTTTTGTCAAAACTGTTGCGCACCTCCAACGCCACCGTGTTTTGCTCGAAGCGGCAAGTGAAGGTTTCCGTGTGCGGACTTTCCAAATAACGCAGGGTCATTTCGAGCGTGGTACTGTCCTTCCAACGATAGGCCCCGGCCACTTTGGAGTCGGGTAGCCCCACGAAATAACCTTTTGCGCCCTGCGTCAGGGCAGGCGGACGTTTGCTGGTCTGACCAAAAGCCCATTTCCCGGAACCGAAAGCGAGGTGGAACGTATCGGCAGCGGCGGTTAGAATAACGTTGCAAAGGTCTTTATTAAACTGAAAATCAATCTGTTGGGCAAATTGCGCATTGGGCGACAGCGCGAATTTTTTCCCGGAAATAGTTTTTGCCAAAGGCAGAATAGTGCTTTTTGCGGGTGGGGCCAGCGTGAGCGTGTTTAGTTTTTGACGCAGCGCAGCCGTTACTTTTTTATCCGTTGGCAACTTTTCATTTTGCAGAGCAGGCAACAGGTACTGCCAAACCAAATTAAATTCGCCCTGCATATTCCCGGTTTCGGCGGTGATGGCCAGTACGGCATCCTGTTCGGGCAGCACAATAATAAACTGACCGAAAGCGCCGTCGCCCCGGAAGGAGTTATGCCGACTGCGCCACATCTGGTAGCAGTAGCCTTGCTCCCAATCGCTCGAATCTTTTTTGGCCTGCGGCAAATCCGGGTGCTGCACAATTTTGAGCGTCGAGGCTTCTTCCACCCAGGCTTCCGGGAGGATTTGCTGCCCGTTCCAGCGGCCTTTTTGCAGGAATAACTGCCCGAACTTGGCCATATCCTCCGTTTTTAGCCGCAATCCCCAGCCGCCCACATTGATGCCCCGTGCGTCGCTTTCCCAATCTATATCCCGAATCCCCAGCGGCTCGAACAGGCGCGGCATCAAATAATCGAGCGTTTTTTGTCCGGTCACTTTCTGTACAATTGCCGATAAAACGTAGGTAGCCAGCGTGTTGTACAAAAATTTGGTCCCCGGCGTATGGACGATCGGCGTAGCCAAAAAACCTCTGACCCAATTACTGTCCCGACCAATCAAAGAGGTCGGATCGGGTTCCTGCCCCACTGACATACTGAGCAAATCGCGGACGCACAGTGCAGCCAGATTCGGAGAAATAACCGGTGGCAGATCGTCGGGGAAAAATGAAATGACTTTATCGTTGATCGTCAGGCGTTTTTCGCTGATTGCCAAGCCAATAGCCGTAGCAGTGAAACTTTTGCTGCACGAATACATGGTATGTTTCAGATCGGCGCGATAAGGCTCCCACCAACCTTCGGCCACGACCTTGCCGTGCCGCAGCAGCATGAAACTATGTAGTTCGTGTTCGCTTTTTTCCGCCGCCTCCACGAATTGCCGGATGCCCGACGACGACACGCCTTCGGCCTCGGGGGTGCTGCGGGGCAGGGCATCACGGGTTTGGCCCGCCACCCAAAAATGGAGCAGGAGAAAAAGCAGGGTAGAAAACGACGATATTTTGCTGCGCATTTGTAAAGTGATTTTTTTGAAAATAATGTTCGGGAAAAGTACTTCTTCGACCGCATTAAATTCTTAGTTTTTTAAGCCATTTATGGTGACTGATAAATGAAATATCGTGATCCAATTGCATTACTGGTTTACTGCTATCCACGCGAAAAAATCTTCCACATTTAATATAGAAAAAGCGTGTGGATGCCGCCTTCCATCGGCCAAAAAGCCTTGTCCAAGGCAGTTTACGTATTCTGCTTTTGTATTACCCAATCTTTCCAGCAAACTAACACAGGCTCTCAGGTCAGCCGTATTGGTCCATTCCATTGGGGTGTTGCGCTACTGCTGATACCACGTCGAATCTGGATCCGAGTACAGGCGAACAGGCAATTTTGAGTGGCACAGGTAGCGGGCATTACCGCCCTCCGGAGCATCCGCAGAAAAGGAAGAGGCGGCTGTATATCGGGCAGGCTGCGTGTCCGGGGTGCCACCATATAAAGCCTGAAACCGTTCCATGATAAAAGCCGCCTCGCTGTCCTTTGCCAAAGCCGGATTCAAATCAATCAATCGCTGATAATTGCGGTACAGTCTTTTGAGGTCAAGCGGTGGGTCCACTCCGAAAACAAATTGCGGTCGGAGGGTCTTCTGGGAGTCGTCTGCAAGTGCTTTTTCTGCATAAAACAAAGCCTCATGTCCACCCAGTGAGTGGCCACCCAGCACAAAGTGGCCGCTGGGAATGGCGTATTTGGCCAACACTTCCGGGATTAATTCTTTCAATCTGGACTGATAAAGATTAGCCGTATCTGCTACACCATATGGCACCAACAGGGGGACAATCACGACATAGCCTTTTTTTGCGGCGGCTTCTGGAAGTTGGGTTTCAATCAATACTTGCGGCGGGAAAGAGCCAAACCCCGGCAAAATGACCAGCAATCCTTTTATAGATTGTTCGGGAACTAATGCCAGATAGATATTTTGGGTGCTGTCAGCAGGATTTCTAAACACAACCTCTTTTTTGAAATTCCCCGTACTCGTGGCTGCCAATTTTGGGCGACAAGCGAACCACGGCAGACTCACCACGAACAGAGAGCAAAGCATTAGAACCAGCAAGCGTTTTTTCACTTTCATTTCCATAATATTTTGCGTTCGGTCATTCAGGGAATTTGTTTCCCCCGTCTGTTTTTCCACAAATCCACCCAACGCTCCATATTTCCGATACAACTTTTCATACACCGCCACTTTATCCGCCTGCGGCTGAAATTCCGCATCGTAGCCCGAGGCCATTGCTGCTTTGGCGGCCAGAATATTGGGATAAACGCCCGCTGCCGTGGCTGCGCAAATGGCGGCACCGAGCGCACAGGCCTGTTCGGATTGCACAATTTTGATGGGCATATTCAACACATTAGCCAGCGTTTGCATCACAAACGGGGATTTTTTCGAGACGCCACCAATGCCGATCACCTGCCGGATTGGTACGCCTTCCGACTGGAAACGCTCGACAATTTTTTTGGCACCAAAAGCGGTTGCTTCCACCAGGGCTTTGAAAATACGGGGTGCGTCGCTGCCCAAATTCAGCCCCGAAATCGCCCCTTTTAGCGTGTGGTTGGCATCGGGCGTGCGGCGACCATTGAACCAATCGAGGGCCACAGCGTCGTGTTCTGAAACGGGCAGCGCGGCGGCTTTTTCCGAAAGGGCGGGAATGATTTTTTGCACTAATTTCTCTGCTTCCTCGTCACTTAACAACTCGCGCATGGGCCAGGCCAGCAGATTTTGAAACCATGCGTACACATCACCGAAAGCCGATTGGCCGGCTTCCATGCCCAACATACCGGGCAAAATAGAACCGTCCACCTGCCCGCAAATGCCGCGAATCAGCAGGTGCCCCACCTCTTCATTAGGCGCGACGAGCATATCGCAGGTGGAGGTGCCCATGACCCGCACCAGCGAATAGGGCTCGATGCCTGCCCCGACCGCCCCCATGTGGGCATCGAAAGCACCCACGCCAACGACTACGTTTTCGGGCAAGCCCAACCGTGCCGCCCAATCCTTCGAGAGGGTTCCCATCGGCACGTCGGCGGTGTAGGTATGGCGAAAAAGCCGCTCGCGCAAACCCGCCAGCAAGGGATCCAAGTGGGTCAGAAATGCCTCACTGGGCAGCCCTTCAAATTCTTCGTGCCACATCGCTTTATGTCCGGCAGCGCAGCGGGAACGCTTGATAGTCAGCGGATTAGTATCGCCCGTCAGTACGGCAGAGACCCAATCGCAGTGTTCCACCCACGAAAAAGCGGCCTCGCGCACGGCTTCGTCCACGCGCAGGGTGCGCAGGATTTTTGCCCAAAACCACTCCGACGAATAAATGCCGCCGACGTATTTGGTGAAATCCGGGTCCCAGCGGTGGGCCAGTGTGTTGATTTCCTCGGCCTCGGCATTGGCAGTATGGTCTTTCCAAAGAATAAACATCCCGTGTGGATTCTCGGCAAATTCAGGCAGCAGCGCGAGCGGCGTACCGTTTTTATCCACCGCCACAGGCGTGGAGCCAGTGGTGTCCACCGAGATGCCGACCACGTTTTTGGCCACGCCCGCAGGGGCCTGCGCGAGGGCATTTTTGATGGCATGTTCCAGCCCTTCCAGATAGTCCAGCGGATGCTGCCGAAACTGAGACGCGCCCGGTTCGCAGTATTTTCCGGCCTTCCAGCGTGGGTAATAAAACACGGCAGAGGACACTTCACGCCCGTCGGCAGTGTCGGCAATCAAGGCGCGAACGGAGTCGGTGCCGTAGTCTAATCCGATTACATACTTCATAAATTAAATTTTAATGTGGTCAATGTGATAAATGTGGCTAATGTGATTGGCACTCAATGTACTTAATGCCTCACATTGGCCACATTGAGTTAATTGACCACATTACTTATAATACACCTCGCTCCACCGCAATTCATTTTTAAATTGTCTTAAATCCGTTTTCTCATCAATTACGGTCAATTCGAGATGGAACATCTCCGCAAAATCCTCGAAATATTCAGTGGTCAGGTTTTGGCTGAATACCGTGTGGTGCGCGCCGCCAGCATAAATCCAGGCTGCGCAGGCCGTGTTCAGGTCGGGCAGGGGTTTCCAGAGGACGCGGGCCACGGGCAGATTGGGCAGTTGTTCGGTGGGAGCCACGGCTTCTACTTTATTGACTAACAAGCGAAAACGATTGCCCATATCAATCAGCGAAGCATTCAGGGCCGGGCCGCCCGCTACATCGAAAACGAGCCGCACGGGGTCGGCTTTACCGCCAATGCCGAGCGGGTGAATTTCGCAGGTCGGTTGGCCAAGGGCAATGGATGGACAGATTTCGAGCATGTGTGCTCCCAATACGAGGCGGTTGTCGGGGTCGAAATGGTAGGTGTAATCCTCCATGAACGAGTTGCCGCCGGGCAGTCCCGCCGCCATCACTTTGGCTGCCCGCACCAGCGCGGCGGTCTTCCAATCGCCTTCGGCACCAAAACCGTAGCCGTCGGCCATGAGGCGTTGCGAGGCGATGCCGGGCAATTGCAGCAGCCCATGCAGGTCTTCAAAAGTATCGGTAAAACCTTTAAAATCACCGGCTTCGAGGAAGTGCCGCAGGCCGATTTCGATGCGGGCGGCCTCGCGCAGGGCACTGTGGACTTCGCCGCCTTTGCGCAGCGCGGGAGCAAGTTGGTAAGTGTCGTCGTATTCGCTCACCAGTACATCGGTGGCTGCATTGGAGACTTCCTGCACCATTTTGGCCAGATCGCCCATGCCGTAGCCATTGACGGAGTAACCAAAAGCCATTTCCGCTTCCACCTTATCTCCTTCGGTGACAGCCACTTGGCGCATATTATCGCCGAAGCGGGCGAATTTTGCACCCTGCCAATCGAAACGCGCGGCAGCGGCCCGCATCCAGATACTCAGGCGTTCTTCTACCTGCGGGTCTTGCCAATGCCCGACCACCACTTTGCGATTCATGCGCAGCCGCGAGACCATGAACCCGAACTCGCGGTCGCCGTGGGCCGACTGGTTGAGGTTCATGAAATCCATGTCAATCTTGTCCCAGGGAATGTCGCGATTGAACTGGGTATGCAGGTGACACATCGGTTTTTGCAGACATTGCAGGCCGCGAATCCACATTTTAGCGGGCGAAAAAGTGTGCATCCAGGCGACGATGCCAATACAATTTTCGGCGGTATTGGCCGCTTGGCAGAGCCGATAAATCTCGTCGGGCGTTTTGACAACCGGTTTGAAAATAACCTGCACCGGAATACTCTCCGAACTATCCAAAGCGCGGGCGATGGTCTGTGAATGCTCCGCTACCTGGCGCAGGGTTTCCTCGCCGTACAGATGCTGGCTGCCGGTGACAAACCAGACTTCTAATTTTTTTAGATCAAGCATTATATTTTTTAACTATGGACTATGAACGATGAATCTTGCCGTCGCTAAATCCGCCGATCCATTAAGGAATGAGTGAGAATTAGGTTCCCATTTCCTACATCTGGATGTCATTTCGACGGCAGGAGAAATCTGGTCGCGTGGCATTGATAATCAGTACTTTAGCAGATTCCTCTTTACATCGGAATGACAACTCAAGTAATGTTGTTCCTGCCATCTTATTTTTTACACGTTCCTAACTTCTCTTCTCACCATTATTTTTCTTTTTCAAAATATTGTGTCAAATTGACACAATATTGTTGTATAAAAAATCCGATCTTCTGCTGGTTGAAAAACGGATGTCGGCTTAGGCCTTTCTTTTGCTGGTTGCTATTTGCAATTTTGCAATATTATTTTCCGCCCCCTGGGTGCGGCATAAAATGCCAGAAAGAATCGAACTTGTTCTTATAACGCTCCTGATCCAATCTGAAAAGGCTGGCTTTTTTGGTAGTAGATTGATCGTTTTTGTCGCCCGTATCTATCAAAAGTCCGGTCTGTAATATTTTCCGGCTAAAATTCCGGCGGTCCAGTTTCATACTGTAAATGGCTTCGTAGAGTTTTTGCAATTGCGGAATGGTAAATCGCTCCGGCAACAATTCAAAACCTAGGGGATGCAGCGCGGCTTTGTATTGCAGGTATTCCAACGCCCTGGCCACCATTTCATCGTGGTCGAAAATTAAATTTGGCTTCTTTGCCAGACTCCACCAATGCGCATTGTGGGCTTTTACGGCTTCCTGTTCCTGATTGTGGATATTGATCAGGGCAAAAAACACCACCGAAATCGTGCGCTCTACCGGGTCGCGGTCAATCTTGCCGACGGTCATGATCTGCTCCACATAAATATCCGTCAATCCGGTCAGGTCGTAGAGTATGCGGCTGGCTCCATTTTCCAAATCCTCGGTTTGATTCAAAAAGCCACCCATTAAGGACCATTTTCCTTTTTCGGGCTTGAAATTCCGCTTGATGACCAACAGTTTAATTTCCTCTCCGTCGAAGCCAAAAATGATACAATCAATGGCCACTAACATTCGGTTCGCCGCTGGATATTTGTGCATGATTTTCCTGTTGCCCGGCTATGACCCCGTTACGTTTTTAAAATCTTGTCAAGCAATTTTCCTTTCTAAAAACCAACGAAAAATAAACCCACCGGGCAAATGTAGATACATGATTTGGAGTTGTGTCATCCAGACACAATTTTTTAAAGAAAAATTTTGAAAACTAACTGGGTTTATTAGTTTGCTATAAAACTTTGAAAACCTGTTTTGCCAAAATGCAAAATGGGTCCGGCTCTATGCCAGACCCACTCATAATCGCGAGAATTCCCAATATTAATAAACCTTCAATTTTTGGTAAACTTCACCACATCGGTGTCGCCGTTGCCGCCGCTGGTATGCTCGAAGTGCATAAGATGGTCGTCCATCGTAATAATACGCCAGTCTTCTTCTAAATCCGATAAGGCACTCGGCAGGGTGCCGCTGAAATCAATCACGAACTTGTTCGCGCTATCGTCGGAGCCGGTGGTCCAGGTGCCGGTCCAGGTTTGGCTGCCGTTGGAGGCGGTGAGACTGCCATTGTCACCAAACTCGAAGGTGTAGTTGGTGTAGTTGGAAGTTTCGTCCTGTTTATCAAAGAAATAAGTGATCTTCCAGGTACCAGCGGCAGGGGTGATGTTGTTGCCACCGTTGGGGGAGTTATCGTCGTCGTGGTGACAGGCGGAAAAAGCGAGGAGAAACAGGGGCAGCACGGCCCACAGACCTTTAAGATGTTTCATAACAGCAAGTTTTTGTGTAAAAGAATAAAACTTTGCTGCAAAGGAAGGTGCCGGGTACAGGCGTGGCAACTTTGTCCGGCTGAACCGGGTATTTTGGTGGCCGAGCCGGTTTTATTGCCGGTTATGTGGAATTTGACCGGCATCAAGATCAAGCGTACAACTTTATTTCTTCTTCAAAGCATTCCAGGTCCATATTGCGCCCAGTAAATCAGCACCTCCGAAGAGCAATAGCATTGGTCTGGCCCATCCCAACATTACAAACAGCGTGAACCACACGATGATCAGCACACGGGTGTACACGGTGGTCTTGAGGAATGTATCGTTATTGGTCGGAGCAGTGAACACATAGTACAGGCCGATATTGAAAACCACGGCACCGGCCACCCGAATCCATACTTCATCCGTACGCTCCATCCCGAAAATGGACAGAAGCATATTGGGCACAAAAATCAGGGTTAAGCCCAGAATCAACAGGTAAAACCCAAAGTAATAGACTGATTTGGCTGCATTCGACATAATAACCAAAATGATGAACCATGAAATTATCTTCGTATGAGGTTACACGCATTTTACCGCAAGGCAAATGAAAATGTTTTTGTTCTGAAAAACAAACAAAACACGAAAATAAATATTAATTTAACCCATGATTCGCATACTTACTTTATTTAAACCGCATCCGCTGTCCGGCCCCTTTTTTCTGCTTATAAAACTCCGCTTCGGCTACATAACAAACACGCTCCATCTCCGCGTACAGCACGCCATCGGCATCCAGCCATTCGATGCGAAAAGTGCGTTCGGTTTCGCCTTTTTCGGCCACTGCCCGACGAATTTCTGCCAATAACTCATTGTCCAGCATATACTTGGTGTATAAGGCCTGGCGACCCGGCTTACGGAAACGAATGCTCGCCGATTTGTCCCAGACCACAAAACCATCGCCCAGCACCCGTTTCAAAAGCACCATATAGAAGGGATCGGCGGCGGCAAACATGGAGCCACCAAAAATAGTCCCGACCAGATTGTAGGTCCAGGCACTTAACCGGAGCCGCAGGTGCAATTCCTGCGAATCGGCGGCCCAAAAAAGGATGCGCCCGCCCGTACCAAAGTACATCGGGTACCAGTTCATCAGGGTGCGTAGTCGCCAGGTCGTGAAGGATTCGCGGCGATCAGTATGTAGAAAAGCCGGTTTCATACCACTGCTGCTTTCGCCTGCAAAAAGCCCACAATCGTCTCCGGCACCCCGTCGCCATTCAGGCGGTGTCCCTGACTGCGCGTGGTCACCAGCCGGGCTTGCGGCCAATGGGCAGAATAGGCTTTGGCATCGGCATAAGGCACGGTCGCGTCATGCAGGTCGTGGATAATGAGCCCTTCCACGGCCAGTTGGCTGACCATCGCCGGGCCGGAAAAATCGGTGAACGCCCGCCCGAAACGCCGACGGAACATCTGTTCCATGCCCTGCATTACCCGGCGGCTGAGGCCTAAAAATCGTTGGTAGCCGTCCATAATGTGGGTCAGTTCCGCCGGAGTGCCCAGTATGGCCAACTGCTGCACCGACGGCGCATGGCCTTCGCTCAATAGAAATATACTGGCAAATCCGCCGATGGAATGGCCCACCAGGCTCTGCGGCTGGTAGTGCGCCACCACTGTTTCCAGCATTTGGGCGTAGAGCGGCACGTTGAACTGGCGGCTGCCCGATTGGCCGTGTCCGGGGCCATCCACGGCCACCACGTTGAAGCCTTTGGCCAGCAGTTGGCGGATGACCCGCTGCCAGCGGGCGGCATTGCTTTCCCAGCCATGCACCAGCAGCACCGTGTCGCCGGGGCCGCGCCAGTGATAGCAACGAATGTTTAAATCGTTGACGTGCAGGTCCTGCTGTTCGTCGGCGGTATCCAGAAATTTCAGGTCTTTCTCCCGTAAACGTCCCTGACGTGGCGTACAGAAAATCTGGAAAGCAATGGCTCCGGCCTTGACGGGATGGAACAGGGCCAGCGTATTCAGGTACAGCCGGAGGCCGAGGATGGTAAGTTGTTGCTTTGCTTTTTTCATAATGTCAACCTTATTTCGACAGTTTGGTAATCACTTTTTCCGAAAAGACATTCAGTCCGGCGATGGCTTCCTCGCCCAACTCCTCGGCCACCGCGGTATTCACGCGCTTCCAGATTTTGTGGACGCGTTTGGCCTTGATGTAACCTTCATCAGTGAGCCGCAGCCCGTTTTTGGGATCGGAAGTAAGCCAGCCCGCCTGCACCATGAGTTTCACTTCCAATGACAAGGAAGCCTTGTTGATGTGGTGGCGTTCGGTGAAATCTTTCATTTTTAAACCCTGCTCCATGAACACGTACATCAAAATGCCCGCCTGCGAAATGGTCACTTTTTCCTCCGCATAAGCGCGGTTGTAGGTCGCCGTGAGGATGCGCGAGAGGGTACGGATTTTGAAATTAATGCAGTATTCGAGCATAGAAAGGAGAGGCAGTTTTATATCAAACTCAAAGGTCGGGGAAAAGTTGGTTTTATATCAAACTTTTCGTCGAAAAAAGAAAAATGGTAGTCTGACTTCAAGTCAGACTACCACTATTAGGTTTGTTGCAGTATTGACAATCAAAGATTTATGGTTTTGGGGTCTTGTGTCGCCAATGAATTCGGGGACAAGAAATTATTGGTGGGGCATAAGATCAGGGCAACAAGTCTATTACTCTATTATCCTGTTCAACTGCGCGTACTGCAACAAAATCACCGTTTTTCCATCTTTGATTTCGCCACTTTGCATCATTTCCACAGCCTTCGCAAACGGCAGTTCCAGCACCTCGATGTTCTCCTGTTCGTCCTCGGCTCCACCGCCTTCGTGGGCTTTCATATCTTTGGTATATTCGCCGACAAAAAAATACACCATCTCGGTGACCGAACCCGGCGACATATACAATTCAAACACCTTACGTACCTCGGATACGCGGTAGCCCGTTTCCTCCTCCGTTTCCTTGCGAATGCAATCTTCCGCATTGTCTTTATCCAGCAGCCCGGCGCAGGTTTCGATCAACATGCCGGTTGGGTTGCCATTGACGTAGGTGGGCATCCGAAACTGGCGGGTCAGGATCACGGTTTGTTGTTCCCGGTTGTAGAGCAGAATGGTCGCGCCATTGCCCCGGTCGTAGGCTTCGCGGCTTTGGGTTTCCCAGGTTCCATCCTTTTTTTGATACTCAAAAGTGACTTTGCGCAGGGTGTACCAGTTGTCGGAGAGGACCTGGATGTCCTTGATTTTTACGTTGGTGTTGGTCATTTTTAGTTATTTATTTTTGCAACATAATAGAACTGCCGCTTGCGACTCCATGGAGGGCAAACGGCAGTTCTGTCAAAAATACTGGTGCTTAAAT
Organism: Saprospirales bacterium; assembly: GCA_031425155.1. Taxonomy (GTDB): domain Bacteria; phylum Bacteroidota; class Bacteroidia; order Chitinophagales; family Saprospiraceae; genus M3007. The sequence goes on from JANPIV010000114.1 coordinate 46,428, forward strand.
TCTGGACTACCGCACCCGCAAAGTCTGCCCGATCCGAATATTCTCGTCGGTCATATTATTCAGGCGTTTCAGTTGCGCCAGCGAAAGGTTGTACTTCCGGGAAATATTATACAGCGTATCGCCTTTCACGACCAAATGATAATTTTCTCCAACCGGTACTGGCGAAGGCGTCACTACCGGCGGATAAGTGGTCGTCGTCGGCTGCTGCATACCGCCGTTATTGCCCGTCTGCGGGATCGGATCGCTGGGGTAAGGAATATCACTGACCGACGGCTTCACCGACGGGGTAGTACCGACGGGCGGAACGGTCTGCGGCTTGGTGGTGGACGGCGTGCTCGTCTGATTGCCCTGAATTTCAAAAAGTTCGTCATCATTCACAATGACTGTGTTTGGCCGACCGGGATTGGGTGCGGGTACCACCGGAATGGGATTGGTGGTCGGATAGGTAGAAGTAGCCGTATTAGCCACGGCATTCGGGTCGCGTAGCGTCACCGTGTCGCCTTTTCTGCGCGCTCCTTTCAGCACGATTCTTTCCCCGGTGGCGGCCTCCTGGCCATTGTTCATACCATTGCGGGTAAGCAGTTTTTGCAATTGAATACCATAAAGTTGCGAAATATCAAACATCGTCTGGTTGTCGCGCACAAAATGCTCACTGGCCCGTCCGCGCCATTTTTCGCGTTTGGCCTGAATAAAAACGCGGGTATTTTCTGTCAATTTGATGCCCGGCGTATAACCGCGATCGTTATAATCGGCCACTTTGAGGGTGTTGAGTCGGTATAATTTGGCAATGTCATCCAGGGTCTCACCGGAACGGGTCAGCACTACTTTCACGTCATTGACGCGCCCGATGCGCTGGGCAGGCGGAATGACGGGCACATTATTGGGATTGTTGGGGTCGGGTGTATTGGAATTGGGCCGGTTTGGATTGGGCGCACCCGTGCTGGTCGGATCAGTGCCGGGGATGGTTTGTACGCCAGAGGTAGCCCCCGGACGGTCGTATTCATAGATTTTGAATCGTTCAATAATATCAATCAACTGCGTAGCATAAGTTTGGGAAGTGGCATAACCGGCGGATTGCAGGCCCCGCGCCCACGATTTGTAATCGGTTTTGTCCAGGTTGAAGAGGAAGCCGTAGCGGTTGTGTTTTTTCGGATCGCGCAGAAATTCGCCATGGTCGTGAAAACCTTCGGCCACCGTATTATAGACCCGGAAGCAGGATTTGATGGGTTTGCCATTTGCATCGCGGTCGTCATCCTGTTTGTACAGCGTACGGCCCGTCCAGGAGCCTGCGCACTTGATACCGAAGTGGTTATTGGCATTCATGGCCAGGTCGCTCTGGCCAGCCGCGCTTTCGATGAGGCCCTGCGCCAGAATAATACTGGCCGGAATGCCGCCCTGATTCATTTCCATCACCGCCGCATCCTTGTAGGTTTTGATATAATCCAGTTGGGCGGTACTGGAAGCAGTGCTGTAAGTGACTGGTTTGGCGTCGTTTTCCAGCTCACCAGCGGACTGTTTGCGCCGGGCCGTTGATCTGGCGGGTGATTTAGCGGTGGTGCCGTCCTCGCGGGTATTGCCCCGGCGGGCGGCGGTTGATCTGGACTTGGTCGGTCTAGAGCCCGTGCTGGTCTGTTCGTCACCCGTGGGCGCGGCGGGGGTTTGGAAAACGCTGCAACTGTCTAATACGGTGAGCAGCAGGAAAGTAGCAAGCAGTAGAAAAATTGGGGTGGGCACAGGTCGGCGCATAGTGTAAGGTTTTGAGTTCAATAGTACAGTTTTCGGTGGCAAGGTAACGCCATTGCACGTAAACGTATTTCGCGAAAAAATACGCAAATTACCGTTGCCCCGGACAGCGCAACGGTAATTCACAGTAAACAGCCAAAAAATAAGGGATTTTGTTATTTCAATACGGCTGCTTCCACCACCTGTAGCACCTCTTTATCGGGTGTACCACCGTGATGCACGTAGGCGACCACTGTACAATGTTTGGCTTCCAAATGCTCCGGCAGGATCACGGAATAATTTTTGCGGACCAAGCCGTTGGCCGTCAATGGCTCGGTAATGAGGTCGCCGGTAGGTGACGTCACCACTTGCCGCAGCACATGGCGATGAATGTAAGCGGGTTTGCGCACCGCGCCGTCCTGCTGCACATCCACAATGCTATCCTGCGTAATGACCACCGTGAGGCGATTTTCGCCCGTTAAGGTTTTTTCAGGCGCGATATTCAAGGCAATATCCAGCTGGCGGGTCACGGGGTTGTACGCGTCATTGAGGAACATGCCCACACCGTAGTCTTTCTCGAATTCATCGGCGATAAGGCCCGCCCAGGTCGCCCGGAACACGAATAGCGATGTATTGCCGTCTATCAGTCGCCGGTTGATCGTCGCCGTGGGATAGCCTTCCGCTTCGCCGATAAAATTGGCCATCGTCTCGGCATCGGCAAAGCGAAAGTCATACTGATTGGCCGGGACGGTCGTATATGGATCGGAATAGTTGCCCGCCGCGTGGATAGAGATCACGACCAGGTTTTCCGCGCCAAAAGTGTTTTGCAAACCCACCAGTTCGCGGGTGCCGTCGGGGCAGTTCTGGCAGCGTACGCCGGTCAGTTCTTCCACCAATATGTGGCGCTTGCCCACCGACAGTTTCGGGATGTTGAGGGGTTCTTCCTTACAACCAAACAGGGAGACCAGAAGCGCAAGGGTCAGCAGCGGAGTGCATATTTTTTTCATAAATTCAGCAGCAAAAAGTGGTTGAGAAACATTGATGGGGCCAAGTAAAAAAGCGAAATTGCAAATGGAGTATAGCGACATCTGGGAACATCAAAAATCAACAATCATGTAATCTGCATTCGTCAATCAAAATATTTTTCAATCAACAGACAAGGAAAATTTCAAGTCTTTGCTCTACAAATATATCCTTAAAACGACGAGGTCACCTGCAACCGCACGCCACTGAACGCCGGTTCCAAACGGCATATCCCACCCGCACAGTTGATGCCTTCCACTTGTTTGACGTAAGCCATCGAAAAGCGGTTGGCTTGACGGGTATAAACCACGCCTACACTCGGATAGTGCAGGCCGTCGTATTTGGTTTCATCCGCCGTGAACTCGCCCGATTCCGGGTGCTTCAACTTGTACATATCCGACATATACACCAGCCAATGCGGTGCCCACCCCAGTTCCACGAGCACATTCACCCACGACCCAAATTCCTCTTGCGTAGCCAGATATTGCGCTTCTATACGCAAGGAGCGGCGCGGCGTGAATTTGTACAAATATTCCGCATAGGGCGTCACTGCATCCACATAAGTCCCTTTTTCTTCGCCCTGATACACGCCAATGTTATATTTCAAAACCTGCACCCCGCCGATCAGTTGCCATTTACGTTTGTATTTATAGGTAAATTCCGGGGCAATTTCGCGGTAAAGTTCCTTGTTTTCCAGCGTCCGGATTTCTGAAAAATTGAAACCCAGATCGAGGCGTTTGTTCAGTTTGTAACGAAGGTCGAGTTGAACGGCTTGCTCGCCCAGCTCCTGTGTCGCCGGACTGAAACGGGCCGTCAGGCGATAGGTATTCTGACGGGCCATCGGCGGCAGAAAATTGATCGCGCCCTGGAAACCTTCGGCAAAGGGGCTGTTACGGAATGAAAAATCCTGGGTGCGTTTGCCTTCCACCGTGATACCGAGGCCGTTTTTGGCAAAGGACAGGCTGGTATAAACCGTGTAACCTTCCCGATTGCTCAGTACGCCCTTTACGCCATTGACCCGCTCGGTATAGGGATCATTGATGACGTCGTTCGATTTCAACGCGCCCTCTACATACCAGGTGAAAGCATTGTAAGTCAAGGTGTTATATACGGTGGCCGCATACGTATTGTACTGCGCGCCGGTGCTGTCCTGGGGCGCATAGTTCGCAATGGTGTTGATGACGCCGGTCACCGTTTCGTCGTCGTACGTGCGGGCTACCACGCCAATACCCGGAGCAAGGGTGAAATTTCTGATCGAATCGGGTTTGATAAAACCTTCCAGCACCCCGCCGCGAATGACCGTGCCGTAGCGGGTGAACTGCCGTTTCTGGCGACCCGTGAAGGCGCGAATTTTCCAATTGTCGTTCAATTCATAACCGAGGCGAACGCCGTACAACGCATTATCAATGGCCAGCGCCCGCTCTTCGTAGGCCCGAAAAATGATGCCAGACCCAATCTGATCGTACAGATAACCGCCTGCCAGATCGAATTTATCTATTTTTTTGCGCACGTACCAGCGACCAATTCCTTCGTCGGTGTAGGAACCCGTGGGATTGAGCAAATTAGAATTATTGAACACATCGAAGCGCACTCCAACGTCGAAACCCCAGTTGCTGTAGTTCAGGTTGAGCCAACTTTCCGCGCCGAATTTTTGGTAGTCATACTGCGGCGTACCGAAAGCCCCGATGGCCGGGTCGCGGACGAAGAAGTTGCCGTTGGTTTGCAGATTACCGCTGATGCGCGAAGTGTTCTGCGCCTGCACGCCCGACACAAAGAGGAGGATACAAAAAAAGAAAGGGAAAAGGTGTTTCATTTAAACCGCCAAAGTGAGTACACTGCAAATGCCAGGTGTAGCGGCAAAAATAACAGGTGTGGCCCGCTTTTTTACGCGCCGCGTGCACAAATGGCCGCTGGCCGACGAAACTACCAGTGAAGTTTGGGTATTTGAGGATTTGAAGATTCGAGTATTTGATCAATTACCTGATGATCAGGTGCTTTAGTCAAATCCTCGCATCCTCAAATCCTCTATTAAATAGCCAGAAAATTTTGCAAAATACGCTGGCCTGCCTCGCCCGATTTTTCAGGATGGAACTGCACGGCGTAAAAATTATCGCGTTGCAAACCCGCACTGAATGACACGCCGTAATTCGTCGTGGCGATTCGATCCGGGCTACTTTCGGCATAAAAACTATGTACGAAATACACAAATTCTCCTTCGGCCAAACCCGTAAATAATGGCCCCTGGAGATCGTGGATGGTATTCCAGCCCATGTGCGGCACTTTCAGCGGCTGATCGGCATTTGCCGCAGGTGAGACAAACCGCCGCACGGCCAGATCAAAAATACCCAGGCAATCCGTGTCCTGCTCCTCCGAATGGCGGCAAAACAACTGCAGCCCCAGGCAAATACCCAGCACCGGCTGCTGCAAGGATCGAATGACCTCGTCCAGACCACGTTCCCGCAAATACTGCATCGCCGAAGATGCTTCGCCCACCCCTGGAAAAATCACCCGGTCGGCCCGGCGCAACACCTCGGGGTCGTCGGTCCACACCGCCTCCGCCCCCAGCCGCTCCAGCGCAAACAGGACGGACTGGATGTTGCCTGCATTGTATTTGATGATCGCAGTCATGAAATTAATGATGAATGATTAATGATGAATTATTAAAAGTTGGGGACGGAAGATTGATATCTGCGCTTTATTTAAGTGGTTACTGAGTATAAGTCTATTGGTTATTGGCTTGATAATTAGCACTTTGCCTCAATTTTTAATTGTACTAATCAAGCTCAAGTATTTACTTGAAATCATGCAAAACAATCGTGAAATACTAGTGTGTAAATGATTAATAATTAAATAGTGGAATACTAACGTGAAATAATTCATCATTAATAATTCATCATTAAATCACCCCTTTCGTCGTCGGCAATTCCCAATTATTCGGGTCGCGGCGCACGGCCATTTTCAGGGCTTTGGCGAAGGCTTTAAAGATCGCCTCGATTTTGTGGTGTTCATTTTGTCCTTCGGCGCGGATATTCAGGTTGCAACGGGCAGCGTCGGAAAAGGATTTGAAAAAATGAAAAAACAACTCGGTGGGCATTTCTCCAATCCGTTCGCGGCGAAAATCAGCGTCCCAGACCAGCCAGGGCCGCCCCCCGAAATCGAGCGCAACCTGGGCCAGCACATCATCCATGGGCAGCGTAAAACCGTAGCGTTCAATGCCGCGCTTATCGCCCAATGCGCGGCTGAATGCCTCCCCCAGGGTCAGGGCCATATCTTCAATCGTGTGATGTTCGTCAATGTGCAGGTCGCCCACCGCATGCAGTGTCAGGTCGAGTTGGCCGTGCCGCGCCAGTTGGTCGAGCATGTGATCGAAAAAGCCCAGTCCCGTTTGGATTTGGCTTTTGCCCGTGCCATCCAGATTCAGGTCTATGGAAATATCCGTTTCGCGGGTCGTGCGCCGGTGCTGGACCTGGCGGGGCGGCAGGCGCAGGTGCTGATAAATGGCTTCCCAGTTACGTAGCACCCAGGTATTTTCTGCCTCGCCGGGCGCATCTTCTTCCGCCTCCGGCGAAAGTAAAATGGCTTTGGTGCCCAGATTTTTAGCCAGTTCCAGATCCGTCTGGCGGTCGCCGATCACGTAGGAATTCGCCAAATCCACTTCGCCGTTCAGGTATTCGGTGAGCATGGCGGTGCCGGGCTTGCGCGTTGCCAGGTTTTCGTGCGGAAAAGAGCGGTCAATGTGTACCGCCCGAAAATGGATGCCCTCCTTATCCAGCGTGGTCAGCATTTTTTCCTGGGCAGGCCAAAAAGTATTTTCCGGGAAGGAATCCGTGCCGAGTCCATCCTGATTGGTGACCATGACCAGTGTGTAATCCGTCTCGCGCACCAGCCGTGCCAGCGCGAAAATAGTGCCGGGTACAAATTCGAGTTTGGCCAGGCTATCCACCTGTTGGTCGGGCTGCGGCTCGACGATGAGGGTGCCGTCGCGGTCTATGAAGAGAATTTTTTGCATGGAATATATTTACCAAATACGTTGAATGGGGTAATCATCAAAAGCATCGTCGTTGCTTACAATGGACATTTGTTCAAAAACGGCTTGCGAGATAATAAGGCGGTCAAACGGGTCGCGGTGGTGAAGCGGAAGTTGGCCATTGACCAAAATGTGGTCGCGGGAAATAGTAAGCGTGAAGAAACTGAACTCATCAACTTCTTCCATAAATTCTGCTAGTCCTAATCCCTTGATTGCCAATTTCCCCAGATTCACTTTAATGGAAACTTCCCAAAAGGTGGCCATGCTGACAAAACATTCGTTGCTTTTATTTTCCATGACCGCTCGTGCATTTGCACTCAACCGGGGATTGTTCTCCGCGAACCAGATAATAGATTGAGTATCAATAATTACTTTCATTACATATATTCTTTAAAGTCTTCCAATGGCGCATTGAAATCTTCAGACATAGTAAACGTGGCCTTACTAAAACCCGCCTTACGCGGCTTTTTTGGCTTGTCTTTGCCTCCTGCTGCCTTCGGCTGGAGCACTACAATAACCTCATAATTGCCCTCTGGTACATTGGGCAAAACGATGACAGGATTTTGAGCAGAAATATAGGCTTCGGTGGATACGGTGATCATAACGATGGATTTTGATTCAAAGATAAGGCTTTCAATTCAATACGCCCCAACACCTCCAGCAGCCGGTCATTCTCGGCCACCGTACCTACCGTAATCCGCAGACACCCTGCACACTGCGGCTCCCGGCTGCGGTTGCGCACCACTATACCGCGCTCGCAAAGGTGTTGATAAATGCCGTCCGCGTCGGTGGTACGCACCAGCAGGAAGTTGGCATCGCTGGGGGAAACTTCACGAATGCAGGCCAGTTTTGGTAGATCTCTTGATAAACGTTTGCGTTCAGCCAGTAATAAACTCACCTTTTCCCGTACGTCTGCGCCACGTTCGAGCGCTTGTTCGGCCAGTTGGATGGTGGGCAGCGCGAGATTGTAAGGATATTTTATTTTGTTTAAAATACTTATAATAAATGGATTGGCGAAAGCCATGCCTACACGCAAGGCCGCCAGACCCCAGGCTTTGGAAAGCGTCTGCAACACCACCAGATTCGGAAATTCGTCCAGACGAGTGCTCCACGAAGGGCGTTCGGCAAAATCGGCATAAGCCTCGTCCACCACCACCAGACCGGGAAAAGTGTGCAGCATCCGCAGGACGAAATCGTCGGGCAGACACTGGCCGGTGGGGTTGTTGGGCGAACACAAAAACAACAACTTTGACTGCCCATCCGTGGCCGCCAAAATGGCCGCTTCGTCGGGGGAAAAATCGGGCTGCAACACTACCCGCCTGATCTCAGCACCGTGAATATTGGCCTGCACGGTGTACATCCCGTAGGTGGGTGGCAGGATCAGGATGTTGTCGCGTCCCGGCTCCACGAAGGCACGCAGCAACAGATCAATGGCTTCATCGCTACCACTACCGATGAATATCTGATTGGTTACCAGATTTTTATGGACGGCCAGCAGGCATTTCAATCCCATTTGCTGCGGATCGGGATAACGGGAATAATCATTGGCCAGCGGCCCACCCAGGCTATTTTCGTTGGCATCCAGGAAAATGGCGGCGGTTCCAGTGAATTCATCCCGCGCCGACGCATAGGGCTGCAAGGCGAGGATATTGGGGCGGACTAATGCGGTGAGGCGATCGGACATGGTGAAAGGTTTAGGTGGGTTTAGAAAAGAGTTTAGAGTGGTTTAGAAAAGTTTAGGTGGTTTAGAAAGGGTTGAAAAGGTTTAGGTGGTTTAGAAAAGGGTTTAGAAAAGTTTAGGTGGTTTAGATTTTTGATTATCAGCATGTTACATTGCATTTTTCTACAAAGCCAGCATGTCCTTTTTTCTAAACTTCTTCTCTAAACCTTTTTTTCTAAACTTTTCTAAACCCCTTCTCTAAACTCTTTTCTAAACCCCTTCTCAAATCAAATCCCTTAGCACAAACGTCTTTTTCAGCCGCTTTCCATCCCGCCGAACGACCATTTTTATCTTCTTGCCCGGCTTTTTTTGCAAAATATGCTGTACGTCAGTGAGTGACAACAGATTGGACGACAACAGGTTGACGCGCAGGATGACATCGCCGCGTTGCAGGTCGGCTTCAGCGGCGGGCGAATGGGGCAGCACCTGCTGGATCGTGAGGGTAGCGAAGTTTAGCCCGGAAGCGATCACGTTCAGTCCGCTGCGATCATACACAAAAGGCTGGCTGTAGTTTTTGCTGGGTTTCAGCCAAATCTTCGCATTCTGATAGTCGAAAATAACCTGAAACCGCTCGAGAATAGCGTTGCCGATGAGGCCATTGCGCTGATTGAGATGGTCGCTGCGTTGTAAGGAATCGAGGCTTTGAAAGTACGTCACCACGTTTTTTTGCGAAAAAGGACCGAGATCGAAACTGCTGATCCGCCCGGTAAAACCTTCCAGATAACCGCCCAACCCCATGCCAATATTGCTCGGAATCGCGTTGGCGGGCGCATGGATGAGCGGGTGCATATTATCAAACAGCAGCAGCGGCAGCCCCGCGCCTGTATCGAGCAGCAGTTTGACCGGCGCGGTGGAGTCAGGGTGCACCTGGATCGTCGTTTTCAGGTACATTTTATTGCGGAATATTTCCACCGGCACTTCCACATAATCCGATTCCCGAAACTTGAAGGCATCCCGGTCGTAGAGCGTGATCAAACGGGTTTGGAAGTTGATTTTGACAATAAATTTGGAAAAAACATTGGCCGAAAGGATGCCATGTACACTGATCCCGGCGTATTCTTCAAACCGGAAATAATCTTCCTGCAACACTAGAATATCCTGGCGCGGCGCGACGGCCAGGTTCGGAATATCGAGCCGGATATTGCGCACCAGATAGGCCACCAGTTCGGTCTGCAAGTCGGAACCCATGACCCGAAATTCGCGCTCGTAAGTCACCCGCAGCACATCGGTGATCTCGCGTTTGCTGAGGATGGTATGTTCCGCGCCAGTGTCGTAAATAAAACGCAAAGGCATGGAGCCATTGAAATTTACCGTCAGAATAATAAAATTATTGGTGTATTCAAAGGGGATTTCGGCCTGCACTTTTCCGGTGTACAGATAAAAACCACTCTGTGCCGCGCCAGGAAAGGCCCAGGAAAAGAGAAAAAGCAGCAGAAACGGCAGTATCCTGGTCATTCTGAGCAAATGAGTGATTTCACCCGGCAATTTAGCTGTTTCTGCGTTTTTCCAGGCAACGGGCGTAATATTGGCCTTTTCTTTTCTGCCGCATGTCTATTTCGACCAAACCGTTATTTATCTGGCTGCCCGCCCTCGTCTGGCTGTTACTCGTCACCGGCGTGTCGGTGATGCCGAGCGTACAGTTGCCGCAGGTGGACTTTTTCGCCCCCGACAAACTGGGCCACGCCCTCGCTTACGCCGGATTAATGGGTCTTTCCTGGTGGTGCTTCACTCGCTTCACCAAGCGACCCCCCAACCTCCGCGAAGGGTTATTTCTTTTTATTTTTGCCGCAGCTTACGGGGCACTCATGGAAGTAATTCAAGGGACTTTTTTACCCAATCGTGCTTTTGAATTCGACGATATGCTGGCCAATGCTTTCGGAGCCGCCGTTGCCTGGTTAATAGTTAAAAAGTTATGAGTTATGAGTTATAAGTTATGGCCGAGCGAGATTTCACACATATATTTGACCACATCTTCTGGTCATATTGAGCGCAATACAACTCATAACTCATCCCTTATAACTCATAACTAAAAAATGATTCTTCCCTGCCGCGGCTACACGCCACAATTTGGCCAAAACTGTTTTTTGGCAGAAAATGCCACCATCATCGGTGATGTCGTGATGGGCGACGACTGTTCGGTCTGGTTCCAGACGGTGGTGCGCGGCGATGTGAATTTCATCCGCATTGGCAACAAAGTGAACATTCAGGACGGCGCTATTCTGCACGGCACTTACCAGAAATGCGGCACTACGATTGGTAATGAAGTCAGCATTGGCCACCGGGCCCTGGTGCATGGCTGTACGCTGCACGATCATGTGCTGGTGGGCATGGGCGCGATCATTATGGATCAGGCCGTGGTGGAAGAAAATTGCCTGATTGCTGCCGGAGCAGTCGTTTTAGAAAATTTTGTCTGCAAAACCGGCGGGGTGTATGCAGGTGTTCCAGCGCGACGGGTGAAGGAACTGACACCTGATCTTTTTCGCGGGCAGATTGAGCGAATTGCGAATAATTACGTGCTGTATGCTAGCTGGTTTAAGTAATTTATTGAAACCGAATGGTTTCGGTCTGGACATTCAATGTATCGCCGTTCGTTTTGATCAGGCGGATGGTAAACCGATAAGGCTGCTCCATATTGTCGGGTGTTTCATGCAGGAAAAGACGCAGTTCCCGATCAATTCGTCCGAAAAGAGTCGGTTTCACGAACGGGCTGTTCAGGGAGGAGACAACATCAGAATTAGCCGTAAAAAATATAGCATTTAAGGGTGTGCCAACGCGCAAAGTGTCGTTAAAATCCTGGTCTGCGAACACATCAAATTCCGCAATGGGATATTTGTCGCCTTCATGTCCGTCATCCACGCAACTGCAAGCCATTGCAGTGGGAAACCATTCAAAATCACGTTGTTGTGTTGCTTCCACCACATAGTCAATAGAATCCGGTCGCACGGTCAGAATCAGGTATCCGGTCGAGATTGGATCATTGGCTTCCACGGTCAAGGTATGGTAATCAAAAAAAGGAAACTGTGGATTTGGACAAGCGCAATCTATGCCAGGGTCACGCATACACGCAGCGGCAAAATGCAAGACAACATACAGACCAAAAAGAAAAGCGATTTTAATGGTTGGATTTTTCATAATGAATTATTTTAGAGGCTGTTTTAAAACCTAAAAACGCTAAAAAATGTACTCAAAACGGTGAATTTTGTGGTGTCTAATCATAAAAGCCACACGTAATGAGTACAATGCAAAGTACGTCCAAACGGGCGAAGTATCCAAGCGACATGAGCAA
>JANPIV010000115.1:0-7627 GCA_031425155.1 Saprospirales bacterium
AGCCGCAGGGCGGCTAATTTTTGTTATAAAATACCCTTAAAACCTTTTTTGGTGGTGCAGCCAACCTAATTATTTTCCGGGGCGCGGCACCTCCAATTGGTATTCATTCGGGTTTTACTACCAATATTGTGGGGCGCTGCCCCTGTCGTGTCAATTGCAAAAATTCGGGATGACTTATGTGTGTCAACCTTCATCAACTACTTTTTCTTAATCCAAATATCCTGTTCGCCGGTCAGATTTTGGAGCATGATGATCTGCTCCTGCACTTCGGCCAGGCTATTGTAGCGAAACTGAATACCTACCTGATAACCATTTTTCTGCAAAAAATAGACCTTATGTCCTTCATTTTTGAGTTTTTGCACCAGGCGGTCGGCATTTATTTTATCCTGTAAAGTAGCAGCCACCAGGATGCACTCTCGTCCGGCGGCATTTTTCTCGACCGTTTCGCGGGCGGCCTGCATTTTTTCTTCCACGGTGGCATCGGGCGACTGCTCGTTCGTCCGGTCCGTGATGTCCGTCTCGACTACCCGGGCAGGTTCGCGGTCGGTGGGTTTGGCCTTTTTGGACGTTTTTTCCGGGGCCTCCGCGATGGTTTGCTCCGTTTCGTTGCCTTTAGCCAGCCGGTTCATTTTTTGATGCTGCCAATACCAAATGCCCATTCCCAAAGCACCCAGCAGCAGAAAGACGCCCAGGGCCGTGGCCCAGCCCCTGGAACGCGAAGGGGTCGGCTCGTAGTCAGCCATTGACATCGTTTCGAGTGCAGGTGTCGGCACATTGACCGGCGGTGCGGGCGGCTTGATGACCGTAGCAGGCGGCGGTGGGGTAGCCACCGTGACGGGCGGCGGCGGTGCTTCCGTCACTTCGCGGGAGCGGGCGATGGGCGAGAACTGGAGGGGGGGCATTCCGTAGGATTCGGCGTTGAAATTGGCCGCATCGGGTAGGAACTGAATTTTCTGGACATAGTTTTTATACAGCCGACCAATGCCCGGCAGCGTTACGATCTCGCGTTGCTGGAGCAGTTGCTGCGTTTTTTCAGTAAATTCACTGACCACTTTACGGGCTTCCTCCGTGGAAATGCCGTGGGTTTGGGCAATGTCCTGAATAAGCACACCATCATCAGTCGTCAGGTTTTCACTAAAAGTCAGGGTTTTGGAGGGTGGAGTCACCATACCACCGGCGTAGTCCGCTGTTGCGCTGGTCCGGGTAGCCGTAAAGCCGCCCAAACCGGGAATGATCAGGGAATCGCGCAGAAAAAGTTGTTTTTCAATATGTGCTGGAATGTCAATTTGCATGGTTGGGACGCTAAGTCGTAATAATGATTAAATCGGTTGTCAGGATAGGGTGCAATAATTTTGCCAAAGGATGCTGTTGTATGTTCATTTCGCCTTGCCCAGTATAGTTGGCCAAGGAAACGGGGACAAAAATAGATTTTTTTACCCAAAAAAATAAAAAATTACCCTGTTAAGCACACGAACCCTATGTTATATGGCTGGTAAGAATACACCAGGCAACTGACTTAAATCAATTGGTGTAAAAATGACAATAAGTCTGTAACTTTGTCGCCTAAACGGTACAGATGACTCATGAGTGAAGTCGAGAGCTTCTTTAAGTCGGCTTTTTCGGTTGATAATGTAATATTCGGTTTTGACGGCGGCGACCTGCGGGTACTGCTCATTCAGCGGGGAGCAGCCCCCTTTCGGGGTAAATGGGCGCTACCCGGTGACCTTGTTTATCCGAATGAAGACCTCGATACGGCGGCTGAGCGCGTATTGGAGCAGCTTACCGGGCTGCGCGGCGTATATCTGGAACAGGTAAAAGCCTTTGGTGCTGTAGATCGCCACCCATTGGGTCGGGTGATTACGGTGGCGTATTTTTCCTTGATTAAAATCAGCAACTACGTCGTCACGCCCGCTTCTTTTGCGCAATTCGCGCAATGGCATCTGGTCAAAGAAGTAGATGAACTGGCTTTCGACCACAACCAAATACTGGCCACTTGCCTGCATCAACTCAAACATAAAGTGCGCAATGCACCGATTGGTTTCGAGTTATTGCCGCCCAAATTCACCTTGACTGCCCTGCAACAGTTATATGAATCTATTCTTGATCTGCCCGTGGGCGGTATAGACAAGCGCAATTTTCGCAAGAAAATTCTGGGCATGGGCGTGCTCGTGGAAGCGCAGGAAATTCAGGAAGGCGTGGCCCACCGTCCGGCTAAACTCTACCAGTTTGATGCGGACCGCTACGACCAGTTGGTGGCCGGCGGCTATGTTTTCGACATTTGAGTGGTCGCAATTTGCCAGCCATGCAGACTCAGCCAGCCAAATCCTACGGCGTTGAGCGTACCGTGCCAGATTTTCAGGTTGGGAATATTAATGCCGGGAATTGGCCATTGAAAACGTAGCGCGTACAGCGAGGCCAGCACCCCACCCGCCAGCAAACACAGTGCTCCGCCCAGCCAGCACCATCTGGCGACCTTTGGTAGCGTCCGCCGATTAAATTCCCATAATTGCGCACCGGCCACTGCCAGGGCCATCCCCGCGAATAACACCGCCGATAAACCCTCCACGGTAGGCGAATAACCCCATTTAGTCAGCGTAATACCCAATGCCACTGATGGCATACCCAACAGAGCCATTACGCCCAATATCTGCGTAAGCCAGCTGGTGCGCAGGCGCAGCAATACATAAATCACGGTCGTGAGCACAAAACCCGCCACGTGAAAATGTGCCGCTGTGAGTCCCACGACCAATGGATCGAAACCTAAAGGCCGGAAGTCGGCCAAAAAGCAAACGGCCCATACCGCCCCGGTCGCCCAATACCCCAGGGCAAAAACGCGTACCAATTCGGGTAGAGAGAATGGCTTGTACACCATTAAATGAAGGCCCTTTTGCACCGTCAGCCAGGCTGCCAAAAGCAAGTAGGGTAGGGCCAGCAGCGGCGCGGCAGGGTGGGGAAAAATTAAATAACCACCGCATAAGCCAGCGGCCACGCCCCAGTACCAGCGCGGCGGCGGCCAACCCAAAAGACGCAGGCCTTTTGGAACTAATACCACGGCGGCAAACATCACCAATACCGCTTCCCAATGGGTGGATAGGAACATGAGCTGAATCTTTTCGAGGATACGAGGATTTGAGTATTCGATCAAAGGGCTTAATAATCAGGTAATTAATTGGATAATCGAGATGTAGTCGACACTGAAAATTTTAATTTACAACGTACCAATAAGCAACTACAAATTCACCTTACGTAGCATTCGAGGTGTAGTCGTGGCATGGGTTCCATTATTTTTTTCAATGAAAAAAATAATGGAACCCATGCCACGACTCTCGGCCCACCGAAGCCTTTTCAAGTGCAGGAAGGTATTTACCTTTAAGCACTTCTCACAGCGTCCAACACCGCCGCCTTGGAATCTCGCACAAATTTACGCTGGTAGGCCCGCGCCAACGGATAACCCAACCGCGCCAACCAATGCCGGGGCTGCGAAAAAGCGCGAACGCTGTAGATCACCCGCCCATCGTCCAGCTGCTCGACGAGGAATAATTCCTCCCCGCGTTCCACATGCCCGGGCAGTGTACCATACGCGAAGCCAAACTGCTGGTCATTATCCAGCACATACACGATGCGGCAGGAATTGAGCCACCAAATACCCAGTACCCGCGCGGTCATCGCCACCACTTCTCCCACGCGAATGGGCGTATTCGCCGGATATATATTCGTCCATGCTGCGGGAAACATACGCCACTGCCGGACGGCTGCTTTGGCGGCGGCCCATACCGCTTCGCCCTGCCCTAATTCTATCGTATTAAAGTCATGGTTAAAACCGGGTGGAGCAGTTGCCTGCCGGGTAGAGCCTACGCCGGGATAACTAAATGGCAGCGGCGTTTGCGCAGCGATAAAAGCCTGGGTTTGGGCGACGGTAGGAGCGAAAAGAGCGAGCATAAGAGTAGAATTTTTAATTAAAACCCGACTCGTTTCTCATTGTTCATATTTTTCAATATTTTTTGAAAATTTAAAAATTTCGTAAATGTGTGGTCTTTTACGGGGTTTTGCTGATATTTATGGCCTTTAAACTCACCATTTCCGATGAAAAATCGGGATTTCGCTTTGCTCCATTTGCCTATTGCTCATTTGCTTTTTGCCTTTTTGCCCTTTTAAATTTAACTTTCTTCTATGTCCGACCTCGCTGTTGCCCCGGTTTCAAAAATCCCCTCTGCTTCCCAGGCCGAACTGGAACGGCTGTTTCAAGCCCAGATGCAGCATCAGTTTGTAGTGGCCCGCAGCACCGCCAGCGAGCGCATCGCCAAGTTGCGGCGTTTGCACGATGCTATGCTGCGCTACCAGACCGACATCCGGGCCGCCATGTGGGCCGATTTTAAAAAGGGCACCACCGAAACAGACGTTACGGAAATTGGCGTGATCAACGGCGAAATTCGTTTTACCATCAGTCATTTGAAACGCTGGATGCGAACCCGACGGGTGGGTACTCCGCTCACGCTCTTCGGCTCTTCCTCGGAAGTACGCTGCGAACCCAAAGGCGTTTGCCTGATTCTCTCGCCCTGGAATTATCCGTTCAACCTGACTTTTGTGCCACTGGCATCGGCTATTGCGGCGGGCAACTGCGTCATTTTGAAACCCTCCGAATTCACGCCGCATAGTTCGGCAGTGATGAAAAAAATCGTCGGCGAATTATTTCCACCCGAAGAAGTGGTACTGGTAGAAGGCGATGCTACAGTGGCCGAAGCCCTGACGAATCTGCCTTTTCACCACATTTTCTTTACCGGCAGTCCGGCAGTCGGCAAACGCGTAATGGCCGCTGCCGCGAAAAATCTGACTTCGGTGACCCTCGAACTGGGCGGCAAGAGCCCGGTCATCGTGGATGAAACCGCTGATCTGGATAATGCTGCCGCCAAAATAGCCTGGCTGAAATGTATGAATGCCGGCCAGATTTGCATCGCGCCCGACTACCTGCTGGTGCAGGAAAAAGTCCACGATGTGCTGGTGGAAAAAATTAAACAGCATATTGAAAAATATCTGGGTGCCACGCCCGAAGCCCGGCAGACCACGCCAGATTATTGTCGCTTGGTGAATGAAGGCCATTTTGACCGGGTGAAAGCCCTGCTGGACGATGCCGTACTGCAAGGCGGTCGGGTGGTGCAAGGCGGACAATCCATTCGCAGTGAACGATTTATAGACCCGGCAGTGGTGGTGCAGGTGCCCGCCGGAGCGCGCATTTGGCAGGAAGAAATATTCGGGCCGCTGCTGCCGGTGCAAAGTTTCCAGACCCTGGACGACGCGTTGCAAATCATCAATGCCAAACCTAAATCGCTGGCGATGTACGTATTCAGTCGTGAAAAACGCCACATTGAGTACCTGCTGGCCGAAACGCGCAGTGGCGGCGTCAGCATCAATGACTGCGGCGTCCACTTTTTTAATTCCGAACTCCCCTTTGGCGGGGCGAACAACAGCGGCATGGGCAACTGCCACGGCGAATATGGTTTCCGCGAATTCAGTAATGATCGCGGCGTACTGCACCAGACGCGGTTTATGCCCAGCAGCAATTTCCTGTTGCCGCCTTATGGTTCCTGGTTACAAAAGAAAATGGTCGAGGCCATTACGAAGTGGCTGTGAGGCGGAATTTAATGTCCTGATTTTCGCGAAATACCCATCCGAACAGTCGCAGCGTCCGCACCGCGACAACCCACTTTTTTGCCTGCTGCCGACATAATCTTTTTAGCCGACTCCTTGTTCTTAGCAGGTAAGGAACGTGTAGAAAATAAGATGATATAAACAACCTTACCTGAGTTGTCATTCCGATGGTAGGAGGAATCCGCTAAGGTGCTGATTATCAATGCCAAGCACCCAGATTCCTCCTGTCGTCGGAATGACATCCAGGTGTAGAAAAATGGTCGCTTATTTCTCACTCAGTCCTAAAACAGCAGAAAAACTGGCGACGCCCGTTTATCTGGTGTACATCATTCCTTCACAATATACTCTACCATAATGCAAAATAACAGCGAAAACTGGAACACTCTCACGCCGGAAGAAGAAAGGATTATTGTCCATAAAGGCACCGAACGGGCATTTACCGGCGAATACAACAATCATCACGTGGCAGGGACTTTCATTTGCCGCCGTTGCAACACGCCTCTCTATCGCTCTTCGGATAAATTTGACAGCGGCTGCGGCTGGCCTTCTTTCGACGATGAACTGCCGGGCGCGATCATCCGCCACACCGATAGTACGCTGGGTATGCAGCGCACCGAGATCGTTTGTGCCAATTGCGATGCTCACCTGGGCCACGTATTCAATGGCGAGCGGCAGACGCCAAAAAATGTGCGGCACTGCGTGAATTCGCTGTCCATTCGTTTTGTCGCAGATCCAGCGTAAGAATTTAAAAGGCAAGGAGCAAAGGGCAATAAGGAACGAGACCAGAACAAGGGTACAAAAGGACAAAGTAGTACACGTCACAGAACACGCCGCTTTTGTTATTCTGTCGGAATCCGTCCACGTCGCGGAATACATCATAGCACACACTAAGATGTCCCGGTCTTCTGTACCTTTATTTTAGAAGTGTTCCTAAGCAAAAGGGCAACGAGGTAAAGTTCAGGTTGCCTTTTGCTCCTTGCCTTTTACTTTTTTTTGCAAATTTGCCCTTTGCTTTTATTGCCCATTCATTAAAGGCGGCGCAACGAACTTGATCTCAATGATCCGCAGCCGATGTTTTTCCCCCATTTTTAAAGTCCGGCGGGTATTCAGCACATATCCGGTGCCCATACTTGCCGCGCCGGTGGCATAGTACAGGCCATAGCGCGTGTTGCGGTCGCGGTATAGCGCGGCCACGGTAGTAGCCAATATCAGCGAAGCACCGAAAGTAAAGATCGTGGTGCCCACCAGACGCACAATCGGGCGGCGGCGCACTTTTATGGCGGCGATATCGGTCAATTTCACCGGAAAATTATCCAGCAAAAGCAGATTCGATTCGGGTAAAAGGTCAGTGATGGTGCGTTCGTACCAGTATTTTTCATCGCCGACCATCGCATACCGCAGGGTTTCTCCGACGTACAGTTTCGTGGTTTTGGCCCGGTTGGCGCGTTCGAGCAGCAGCATTTTTTGACCAAAAAGCGGGGAGAAAGTCAGGATGAGGCTAAGTAGTAAACAGTAGCGCATAATTAGGTACTGGTTGATAGTTATTGGTTAGAACTACTGCCAAAGGAACGAAAAACCAAGTGCATTTGCGGCGCGGTATAGAAAAACGAAGGCCCTGAAACGATAAGTTCCAGGGCCATTGTCGGCAACTGCTGATTGCCTTTTGCAACTTTGCTTATTACACTGTAAATTAAGTTTTTTGGGTGAAGCGAGCGCGACCTACCTCCCCCGGCCTACGGCCACCCTCCCGACTTTATCGGGACAGGCTCTCCAAAGGGGGATAGTATGCCCACTTTGGCTAAGTGGAAAACGGCGACAGTCCGCTCGGTATCCCTCTTTCGAGGTGAGGTTTACCCACAAGTCATGAGCGGAATGAGTGGTCAAATAGCCGCAGAGCGGCGAAATATTGGTAGCCTTTTAGCCGCCAAACCCGTTTGGGAGGTGCAGCGCACCGCAACCTATTACGGTGCGCTGCACCTCC
>JANPIV010000116.1:0-109000 GCA_031425155.1 Saprospirales bacterium
AGTGGTGGCATGGGTTCTACAAAATTTTTCTTTGAAAAATTTTGTAGAACCCATGCCACCACTAACCAACGCTCAATGCCTTTTAGACCCAACTAGAAACAGCAATTCAACTTCTGATTTGCATTTTTTGCTAAAAAAGCCCTTTCCTCCCTGAAAATGGAGAAAAGGGCTTTAAGGCAAACCGAATTTTACGCTTTACGCCAAACTCTGCCTTTCAAATACGGGCATCCATCTTTTACGTCGCCGCAGCCACCACCAGCCACTGCCCACTACTGCTATACCCATCAATGCGGCCGACCACCAGCGCGTATTCGGTTGGGGTACAGCGGGTAAGTCCATTGGGCGCACATCGCCGGTGACCATCAGGCCCGCCCAATAGTAGGGGGCTGTCGTTTCCTCGTGGTTGGGGTCTTTGATAAAATCAATTTTTGCCAATCGCAGGGCTTCATCTTTTGATTTGCCGTCTTGCAGGTATTTGAAAAACGCCTCCACAATGGCCGGGCCGGTATCTTCATGTAAACGCCACAGGCTCATGACCGTGCAAGGTACACCCGCCGCCGCAAAGGCACGGGCCAGACTATACACCCCTTCGCCTTTATTGAGTTTACCAAATCCGGTATGACAGGCACTCAGCACCGCCAGATCGGCATGTAATTGCATCACCTGTAATTCATTGGCAAACAAGATATTATCATCATTGATAGAGCCCGTGGTGGGATTGCCGAACAGCAGACGCGCCAACTCAGGATGCTGGTCGTCGGCAAAACCGTGCATGGCCAGCAGCAGTACCCGGCAGGTCGGAGCCGTCAGGCGGAACTGTGCTTCGCTGGCCTTCTCGCCATAATAGGCTTGTCCGCCGATGAGCCGATGCACCTTGCGTACTTCGGCGAGCGTACTCTTCACGTCATACACCTGGTCGCGAAATACCTTGAAGGTATCCTGCTGCCAACTTTTGGGATCGTAGGATGGCGCAAACCCACCCAAGGCATAGTGCGGGCGGGCCTCCTGAGCATGTTGGCGACTAAGCGTCTGTTGCATACCCAGTAAAGTCGCCGAATAGGCGTAGCCAGTATTGTAATTCGTGAGCAGCCAGGGCATATTTGGCCAATTCGTAGCAGTGCTGTTTGCGGTGAGCAGTATTTCAAAGGGAATGAACACCAAGGCATCATCGGGCACCAGCACGAGGCTATGAATATTGGGCGAGGCAGCCAACTCCGGGGCAAGCAGTTTTTGGTACAGATCAAAGCCGATTTGTTGAAAACGATGGTCGCGTACTGCATCCACCTGTTCGCTCCAGGTAGTCGGGTATTCGGCAAAAAAGCGCACATCCTCCCGAAAACTGGCGGGCAAAGTCGCTTGCCGCCAGGTAAAATGGCCCGTGGCATCCAGCCAGAAAACATAAAAATGCGTTTCCGTAACATAGTAATCCACTAGAGCCTGATCGGGTCGGAGCAGAGCGGGCACGTCTTTCACTTGCAGGAAAGCGATCTCATCGGAGAGGTGCGCAAAATCCGGGAAATCGCGGCGCAGCTGCTGGACAAACTCTTCCTGGGTGTGTTTCAGGATGAGCAGTTCGTTTTTCCATTGCTCCATTTTGGGTTGGTCGGCGGCGGCTCCCCGACTGTCTTCGGCGGCGATTTTTTGTTCGTACCACAGGATGCGCACCCGCAATCCATCGTCGCGCCGCCGGATGCTGTCGGGCAATTGGTACTCGGCCTGGGCACGCGCCAGACTTTGTAGGAGCAACATGCCCCGCGCCTGTTCGGTGAGCCGGAACGCCCGTTCGACGTAGGTGGACTGTTGGCTTTTGGCATATAATTCCCAGGCAAGACCAATAGCCATATCAAAGCGTTTGCGGCTTTCGCCGAGGGCCAGCAGCGACGAGGATTCGTAGGCATGGGTGGCCCGTAGTTTGGCCTCTACGATGGGAATGAGCTCATAACAAACAAGGGCTTGTTCGGGCTGGTCCAGGGCGCGGAAAGCAGCTGCTTTGCCAACCAGCCCTTCAATAATGGTGTTTTCGGCATAAAACTGCCCCGCTGCCGGGTGTTCATTGGCAGAATCGGGATGAAAATCGCGAAGCACACATTGCAAAGATTGCTGGAAGGCTTGCAGCGCTTGTTCCGGTTTTTGTTGGCGCAGGTAGAAGTAGCCAAGATTGGCGTAGGATTTTCCTACTTCCCGCCGGTACTGGGTTTTCCAGCAAATGATTTCATTTTGAATCGCCTGACGGTAGTTATTTTCGGCCTGCCGATAGTCGCGCAAGGAATCCTGAATCGTACCCAGCGTAGCATAATACCCGGCCCAATAGTATTCGCGGGCGGTTTCCTCGGCGGGCAATTGGCGGATCAAGGCGGAGCATTCCAGTAAGGCCAGTTCCGCTTCTTTTGGATTGCCAAGCTTTAAGCGGGCGCGGGCTTCACAAAGGCGGGTAGTGACCAGGACTTTATCAGAAAGACCACTGGCCAAGCCATCCTGAATGACGGCCAGTGCTTCCTGATTTTTACCCACGTCCACCAGAGCAATGGCCAGATCGCCATATTTACCGATCTCCGGGTGGTGATAGGTTTTGCCGTAGGCGATACCGCGCCGGAGCAAGTTTTCAGCCCGCTCGTAATCGCCCAGACGCGTATAGACATTGCCCAACTGATGATACAGGTGATTGGCAATACCGTCGTTGTGTTCTTGCAGTTGACGGACGAATATATCGTAACATTTTTCGTAGTTTCTGGCTGCACCCAGCAGATCGGCAATATAACGGCGCGAAATATGGCCTTTGATGAGACAAATCCGCGCATAAGCCTCCCATTCTGGTCCGGTGAGGGGTGGCCTGACATAATTATGTAAGGCGGCATCCAGATATTCCTGGGCCACGAAGGGTTGCTCCATGCCATCCGCCCAGGTGCGGGCGACGGTAATATGGCTTTCCATCCAGCGCGCCTGCAGATCCCGCGATTGAAAAATCTGCAGGGCCTGGGCATATAACCGACGAAATTCGGCAGGCTGTTTTCTTTCCAATGCAGCACAAGCCTGCCCGACCAGTTTTTCCGCTGTCAGGGAGTCTGTCTGACTGTTAGCAGTGGTTATTTTGAAAAGAAAAAGGAAGATGATTGCTTTTTTCCACATGGTAACAAATATGTTGAATTTACCAATGGGCCAACACGTTGAAAATCAACCTATTGACATGAAAATAACGAGGCACACTTAACGGCCAATATGAGTCATCCCGAATTTTATAGATTGACTGGGTTAGCCGCAGCGCGGCGAAATATTGCTAGAAAATGGCATATCAACCAGTGTTGGAGGTGCAGCGCACCGGAATATATTTCGGTGCGCTGCACCTCCAATTGGTATTTATTCGATTTTTTACTACCAATATTGTGGGACGCTGCCCCAGCCCGCCTCAATTGCAAAAATTCGGGATGACTCATGTTAAAACGAATCGAATGGTAAAAACTAAGGCTGCGCCCGGCGGAAAAACTTCCTGATCAGGAAAAGAATGATCAGAACCAGGAAGATGATCAGCCAGAGCAGCCAGTTGAATGGGCAAGTGGTGTGCTTCCCATCCCGACAACAAATGCCTCTGCCATCCACTTGAAACTGGGTAGAATCAATCGGAAAGTTAAAGTGGCATTCGGGGCGTGCATCTATGGCACCACCAAAAATTACGCAGGATTGTACCGGCTGGTTGGCGTTGCCCGTCCAGAGCGAGCGCACCCCGTCGCAGTTGGTTTTTGCCGTAAATTCTACATAAATGCACTGACTTTCGTGATCTGTGGGCTGAACGCCGACGATGATCGTATCGGCTCTGAAACTCCACGTCTGCCCATTGTGTACTTCATTGCTGATCTGCGAAAACAAGGGTTTGAAATCATAAAAATCGGCGGAATACTGCACCGTGACCATTTCGTAGGGTACAATAGCCTGGCCTTTATTACACATTTCCAGCCGAAACCGTACTTCGTATTCACCAGAAACACTGGTCGGTTTGATGTCTTCTACGGTCAGTTGATTCGGGTCAAAAGTGACCTGGTAAGCCAGTGGATATTGATCTATCGCCTGAATGTACTGGGCTACTTCGCTGGGTACTTGCGCTCTATCCGAAATATAGGGCTCTTTGCCGGTACGTCTTTGATTTCCGGTGATGGTGATTGGGCGCTCTAAAGACAAACCTGGGGCCAGCCCGGCCAGCACAGCGTTGAGGCGCTCATCTTTGACCTGTTCAGGGCCGGTGAGCACCACCATAAAATTCATCAGCGTATCCTGCGGCATGAATTCAGGATGCGCCTGCAAGATCGGGAAAAACCTTTTTTCTAAAAAACTGGGTGGCAGATCACTTTCCGCCGCCGTTTCGGTGGGGAAATAAATGACGTCCCTGAATTTGTCCGAAAGGGCTTTAAATGCAGGGCTGAAAGTGAGATTTTCCAACCGCCCGTCGGTTTTCAGAGCAACGGTCTCGTAAGATTTAATTTTGGTGCTGTCCATTTTGCCATTGAAATACAGGGGTATTCCGGTATCAAAATGTTGGAGAATGGCCTGATCAGTTTTGTGCATCTCCTTCTTGGGCGTATGCACATCAATAATGCCGTTATAAAAGAAATAAATACCCGATGCACGTTTGGCACGAGCGTACGAAATCACGAAAGCCGTCAGGTTTTCCCGGCGGATGCCGTGGTTGGAAGTCAGTTTGATGACATCGCCGCTTCCTTTCAGCATGGTCGTAAAATTGGTCGGCGTACTGCCGGGAGCAGCCAGGCTTTTCACATCCATCACCGACTGCTTGGGCCAGTCGTTGTTGGTGTATTTGCCAGTTAAATAAGCAGTTACATGATAATCGCCCGGCGCCGCATAGTTGTAGGGCTCGGGCGTACGTGAAAGGGCATCGGTTTTCGTATCCGGGAATTGCAGAAAATTGCCATCGCCCATGATCCAGAATCCCTTAAAACGGCGGGGAGGATCGTGTGGCGTACTCGGATTAAAGGGCAGGTTGAGCGAGTCGCCGGGTAATTCGGTGACTACCGTAAACCGCACCGGATTGTTGGAGGTACACAATGTGCCGGGGCAATCAACGCTTCCGGTGGAATTAAGCAGCCGGATACGTTGCGCCAAAAGCCCGCTGTTGACCAAAATCAGCAGGCAGATGGTCCAAAAGGTTTTCTCGTTTCTCATGTAGGTAAGATTGTTTTCCATTAATGTACTGAATGACAGACGCGTGAACGCTTTGCCGAGCCTAAATCGTACAAAATTTAATTTTTTCCTGCGGCCGGTGTTAACATTTTGCCGGGTACTGGCATTAAACCCTGATTGCCGCTCTACTTTTGTCCCCCGCTGCCCCTATATTGGGCTGTTAAAAGGACAAACTGGAAAAGATGGCTTCCACAATAGATGAACTTGGCGATTTTGGACGAGACCCGAATGCAGGGTCGGCCTCGCTGTACCGATTATGTTTACCCAAATTTCTGCGCTGGGCAAAAGAATCCAGTCGCTTACAAGAAGACGACCTGCGCGATATTTTTCAGAACGCGGTCATTATTATGATCCTGAATCTGGAATCCGGGCGGCTGGTGCAACTGGTGGGCACGCTGTGTACTTACGTGTTCGGGATTTCCAAAAACCTGATCCAGGCTTTCCGGCGCAAAAACGGACGGACGGATCTGCCGGGCGACCTGCCGGAAGGGAAAACCGGGGAACAGGAGATGAGCACGGAAGAGCGAATGATTCGGGACCAGGAGAAAGAGCGTTTGTGGGCTTCGGTGGCTGCGCTGGGCGAGCCATGCCGGGCCATCATTCACCTGACCTACGTGGAAGGGATGACCGGGCAGGAGATCGCCGATGTGCTCGGCTATGCCAGTGCCGATGTGGTGCGCCAACTGCGCAAACGTTGCCTGGATCGGTTGAGATGAGGATTTGAATATTTGAATATTTGAGGATGCGAGTATTTGACAAACCCCACATCCTCCATAAATCAAATTTTAATTCACTAATTTTTTTACAATCCACTTAATCCGCCGCATGAAATGGAAAATAAAACGGAACACCTGCTAGAACTTTACTTCGCCAACGCGCTCTCGCCGGCCGAAGTTTCCGAACTCCAAAGACTGGTCGCTACCGATCCGGCCCTGCGCCAGGAAATGGCCTGGCAACAAAATCTGGCGCATACCCTGCGCACGACTTCGCTGCGCGATGGCATTCAAAATGAGGCCTTACGCCACGCTTCGGCACCGCCGAAAAGGGCGATTCGTCGCCGTCTATTTATGCTGAGTTTTGCCACTGCTGCCTCCGTCGCCGTTCTGGTGGCGGCGGTGTGGTTTTTCGCGCTGCCCAAAAATCCGGTGGAAAATGCCCTGGCCGCCACCCTCACGCACTATCCCAACCGCATGGACTTCAAGAGCCTCGGTGGCCCGGAAGCCGGACAGGAAGCTGCGCCGGAACAGGTGCGCCGCGCATTTGAACTCTACGACGATAGCACCAACTACCACCGCTCCGCCGAAGCCCTGGGGGCCGTGGTGCAGCAGTACCCCGACCGGCTGGCGTATCGTTTTTACTATGGCTACGCCCTGCTGCGCGATAAGCAATATGCCCAAGCCATCGCCAATCTCCAGCCCGTAGCGGCCACGGATAGTACGACTTTTCAGGCCGCCGCCCAGTATCATTTAGGGCTGGCCTACGCGGGAGCGGGGCAGTATGCACAGGCGCGTACGACATTGAAGCAGTTTTTGGCGGCACCAAATACCCTGCGGAAGTATCAGGCCGGGGCAGAGGCAGTGTTGGGGGCTTTGCCGAAGGAGTAAGAGAAATTTTGCTTAATTATCCGTTCTATTTCTTCAATTTATAACTCACAGTCAGCCACATTTTAGAGGGATTGTACGTGTCTGTTTTTTGTTGTAAAAAATTAGGATAAGGTTCGTCAAAAAGAGTACTATTAAAGATTACCTCATCTATTTCATGCAAATAAAGCCATCGGTAACTAATTGTCACTTGTATTCTATCGCTAAATTGAAAGCCTAAGCCCGGATTGATTTCCAAGCCATTTAAAGCAAATTGCCATTTGGTAAATCGTGTGCTACCAGCACCACCTCTATCCAAAACGCTTTTTCTAAAACCGATTGCGGGCAGGGCAGTAATCTGTAAATAAAATTTACCAAAATGAAAGCTTGTAGAAATGGGCAAGATCAATTTATTGACGGTGTATCTCGTTACGTACCATTGATAATCAGCACTTTAGCAGATTCCTACGGAATGACAACTCAGGTAAGGTTGTTTATATCAATTTTTTTACGCGTTTCTTCATACCATTCACTACTTTTTCGGCGGCTGAACCCGCCAGTACGCCAAACCCGCCGGTACAGCATGTCCAACCGCATTCTCGACGAACTTTCCCGCACGGGCATCGCTTTGCTGCTGCGCGAACCTTTTTATGCCCACCTTTTTGGCAGTATCAATAAGGAGGTCGTCGGCAAAGGCCACCCCGTGGAAAGTATGGCCGTGGGCCTCGGCCACAACACGCTGACGCTATACGTGAATGCCGATTTTTGGGATAAAGAATTAATTAATCCCGACTACCGCTACGGCGTGGTGAAGCACGAAATGTTGCACCTCGTTTTTCGCCACCTGCTGGTGCGGGAGCCGTTTCTGGATGCGCGTTTGCTCAATGTCGCTTTCGATCTGGTGGTCAATCAATACATTGCGCGGACTCAACTACCCGAAGACAGTATTTTCCTGGAATCTTTCCCCGACCTGTATTTGCCCGCCGGGCAAACCTGGTTTTATTATTATAAAAAAATCGAGGAACTCCAGCGCGGCGATGGCGGCGGCGGGGCAGGCTCCCCCAGCGCGGAAACGCTGCAAAAAATCCGCTCGGATTCTCACGGACTGGAACGCCACCAGCCCTGGCAGGAAATCCGCAGTCGCTCCGAACTGGAAAACAACGTGCTGGAAACCCAACTCGACAGCCTGATGCGGACGGCTCACCAGCGCACCAACGCCCATGCCTGGGGCAATCTGCCCGGCGAACTACGCGAATTACTGCAAAATCGCCTGTTCCGTCCGCCAGGAGAAATCAATTGGCGCGGTATCCTGCGGCTGTTTGCCGGGAGTGCCGCCCGTACCCAGTTGCGCAACACCATGCAGCGGCCCAGCAAGCGTTTCGGGACGGTGCCCGGCGTGAAAATCCGGCGACGACAACGGCTGCTGGTCGCTCTGGACACCTCCGGGAGCATCGGCGTAGAAGATTTGGAGCCGTTTTTCAACGAAATATTCCAACTCTGGCGGGCCGGGGCGCAGGTGGACATCGTGGAATGCGATACGCGGATTACCCGGCGTTACGCTTACCAGGGCGCGGTGCCCGATGCCGTGGAAGGCCGCGGAGGCACTAATTTTACCGAGCCGCTTGAATTAGCCAACCGCGAGCGGCCCGATGCGCTGCTCTATTTCACCGATGGATTTGGAGAACCGCCGCCTTTTGCGCCGCAGGTGCCGGTACTGTGGGTCATCAGCCGCCGCGGTCTCGAAGCTTCGCACCCGACGTGGCGTAAGTTGCCGGGGAAAAAATTGAAACTGACGTAGTTTTTTTGATTAATGCGAATCATGGGCTAAGAATAAGTGCTGATTCTCCCGCTTTTAGTGACCAGACCTTCCAGGTTTTTTTAACCTGGAAGGTCTAAGTACCTAGCATTCAGTTGATTACTTAATCGAATCCATGATTCGCATGATTGATAAAAAGGGTTGATTATCGATCTCTAAAAAACCGGACCCGCAGCTAACCAGCCACGAATCCGGAGAATACATAGAGAGCCAAAACTTTCCTTTATTTCTGCACAACTATTCGCTGCACTTCTGCTCCGCCCGGCCATTGCAAATGCAGGAAAAGCACGCCCGATTCCGGGGCTACCAATTCCATTTGCTGATAACCGGCTTGCTGATCGCTGGTCGCGCTCTGCACCAAACGGCCATTCAGGTCGGTAAGCGTGAGGGTGACCGGGCCAGCAGTAGGCAGCCAATAGGTGGCTCGGATCAGGCCGTTGCTCGGATTGGGCGATACCGGGTAGAAAAGGGCCCGTTCCTGACCGAATGCAGGTTGCTCAAATTGTAAGGCGATGTCTTTGATTTGTAGTGTACGGTCGTAGGCTTCGGCAGCAATACTGCGGTCCAGGCTTAATACTTCCTGCACGGTGCCTGCTTGTAATGCCTGAAAAGTAAGCGTGAAAGCGCGCTGCGCATTACCATTATAGCTGGCTGAGGATTGCCAACTGGCAGTCATTCGATTTTGGGTCGGGAATACACCGAGTGATTGGGCGGTTACCAGGCCGGGGGTTACGTTTTGCAGGCTCAGAAAGCGCGCGTCTGCGGTAAGGCCGATTTGGAAACCTTCCAGTTCGGCCAGATCAGCGGTCATTATTTCCACGGTTACGGTTTCGCCAGCGGCAAAGTGCCGGTCAGGAACGCGAAAGCGCACGGAAGCAGTATTGGTTCGGTTTTCTGCCCCCACCAATGAGCCGGGCGTGGAGGAACCATCTACATCGCCGGTTTTGATGGCCATAAAATGCTGATTCAGACCATTGGTCATCGGGCATACCGTTTTAATGACCTCCGGGAACGACGTGGCCCAGGGGTTGCCGGGCACCGGGAAAGTGAAGGCCGCCGGGACAAAACGCCACGCAGTATTGCCATAAAATTTCGGCGATACCCCCGTTACGACATTGGTCAGGCTATCCACGTCGGCGGAAGTCACTTTGCCATCGTGGTTTACATCGGCGGCTATGATGCGGTAAGGATTGGGCAGTGTATCCTGCCCAGCCAGGTAGCGCGAAATGAGCAATACATCCAGAGTCGTCACTCCAAGTTGAGGCAAGGTATCGAGCGAGGGAGTCAGGGTGTAGTTGCACGTGCCGGGAGCGGCGGTAAACTGGAAATTACCAGCTGTATCAGTCAGAGTCTGTGCCTGTGGTGGCAGGGGTACGTTCAGGTTGCTTTTCAGTTGGATTTTCACATCCGGCATCTTATGCGATTGATCGGTGTGAACATTTCCGGTAAGCGGACCCGGTGGGACACAGGCACCAAAATTATCCTGCACAATTACATAACTGGTACAATGATCGGCATTGCCATAGGCATCCACGGCCCATACTTCGACGAAATTTTTGCCTATTTCGTTGCAGTCAAAAGTAAGGGAGAGATTGTTCCCCGGAAAGCCGGTGCCGGTATTTGCCTTGCGAATACCGATTTTTATGTCCGCAGTCGGGGTACAATTATCATAAGTCTGCTTCAAAAAATTCGAGGCCCACAAAGTAATCATGCCAGACGGCATAATGTTGATGCCTATGCCATTGAAGCAAACTACGGTGGGTGGTTTGCAGTCTTTAACAATGAAATCATACTTACAGATGGATTGATTGCCACAGTTGTCGCTGGCGATCCATTCCACTTTGTGGGTTCCATAGGGCAGGCCTACACCGGGTGGCAATTTTATTTTGGCAAATACCGTATCTGCGGTCACGGTGCGCTCGATGGGCCAGGCTCCGGGGTTGGCACTACTGCGATAAGTTTCCATGGTGCCATCGCCATCCAGGTCGAGAAAAAGGCGGTAAGTGAGTATAATGTCGCTTTTGGAACAAACATCTGTCACTTTCACATTTAGATTGACCGGCCCTTCGCAGCGATCCAGCCCGTTATTGAATTGCAACGGGTCATTATTGGTGAAATCGCAAAAGACCGGAGTGGTCGTCGGGCAGTTGAGGAAAACCGGCGCATTATTGTCCAGTATTTTGATCACCTGCGTGTACTGAAGAAAGCCATGATTGAAGGCATTGCCGATGGCCGTAGCGCCCACATCCGTATAGCCGGGATTCTCAATATAAGTTGGATAGAGCCAGTTGGGGCTGTAATCGCACCACCAGATCAGTTTCCAGGTACGGAGGATTTTTTTGCAACCTCCCGTCGCATTCAGCGTGAAAACCATATCACTCATCGCCACCCCGACATTGAAGCCGCAATAGCCGGTGTTGGTGATCTGCGGCCAGACGACGGGAGCCTGCCCGTTGCAGCCGATTACCGTGACATCGTCGGGGAATTTTACCGTGTAATAATCCTGGCCGGAAAGGGCAGTCAGCCGAATGAGCTGGAGAGCAGCAATGAGGAAGATTGTACGCATGGTCTGATAATTTTGCGCGAAATTACGCGGTTCGTCACGATGCAATTTCAGTGAATATGACGGATTGCCGACAAAAGGCTACGTTCGGCCAACTGTTTTCGTTGGTCAGGTCTGGTGTATAGTACCGGCAGATTGTCTATTTTTGCCGCTTCTAACTCATTCCTTCCGCTTTTTTGCTACTTCCAATTTATGCCCGACGTTGTTTTTTCCCTCATTCAAAAAGAACTTGCCCGCCAGCGCCGTGGTGTGGAACTCATTGCTTCTGAAAACTTTACGAGCCAGGCCGTGCTAGATGCGATGGGTACTTGTCTGACCAATAAATACGCTGAGGGCTATCCCGGACGCCGCTACTACGGCGGCTGCGAAGTGGTGGATGAGGTGGAAACGCTGGCTATCGAACGGCTGAAAGAACTCTTTGGGGCGGCCTGGGCCAATGTGCAGCCGCACTCCGGGGCACAAGCCAATGCGGCTGTTTTCCTGGCCTGTCTGCAACCCGGCGACCACATTTTAGGGTTCAGTCTGGCCCACGGTGGTCACCTTTCACATGGGTCGCCTGTCAATTATTCGGGTAAAGTGTATAAGCCGTTTTTCTACGGAGTGGAAGAAGAGACCGGCCTGATTGACATGGATAAAGTGGAGGCCCTGGCGCAGGAACACCAGCCGAAACTGATTATTTGTGGTGCTTCGGCTTATGCCCGCGACTGGGATTATGCCCGTTTCCGCCAGATCGCCGACAGTGTAGGGGCACTGTTGCTGGCCGATATTGCTCACCCGGCGGGCCTCATCGCTACGGGTCTGCTCAACAATCCCATGAGCCATTGCCATATTGTCAGCAGTACTACTCATAAGACGCTGCGCGGCCCGCGCGGTGGCCTCATTATGATGGGTCAGGATTTTGATAATCCGTGGGGCCGTACCACTAAGAAAGGGGCACCCATTCAAATGTCGAGTGTGCTGGATAGCGGGGTGTTTCCCGGTATGCAGGGCGGCCCGCTGGAGCATGTTATTGCGGCCAAAGCCGTGGCTTTTGGCGAATCGCTGCAGCCCTCCTTCAAAGACTATGGTCAGCAGGTAATCAAAAATGCCCAGGCGATGGCCGAAGCCTTCGTGTCGCGCGGTTATCGGATCATCTCCGGCGGCACAGATAATCATTTGATGCTGATAGATTTGCGTTCCAAAAACGTGACCGGCAAAGTGTCGGAGAATGCCCTGGGTGCTGCCGATATAACCGTGAATAAAAATATGATTCCGTTCGACCCGCAGCCGCCAATGACGACTTCCGGTATTCGGGTCGGGACGCCTGCGGTTACCTCGCGTGGTTTTATGGAAGCCGACTGCCGCCAGGTAGTGGAATGGATTGACGAGGTGCTCAGCCGCCCGGAAGATGCGGCGCACCACGCTAAGATTCGTGCGGAGGTGAATAAGTACATGGAGCGGTTTCCGTTGTATGAGGGGCAGAAGGCGTAAAAAGAAGAATAATTAGGCATTAATCTTCATCTCTTTCAACAATTCTAAAAACATTTCCATATTGATAACCATCAATTTGGGAAAAGTGATCTTTTTCAATTGTTTAAAATCCCGATCATTGGTAACAATAAAATGAGCATTGGAGGCGACAGCGCAATCTACAAATTTGTTATCATCCATATCAGGATAGATGAGTCGCCACCGATAGAAAATTTCGATAAAAGATACGTTGCTTTTCAACAACATGCCGCCAACGGTCAGTTCTGCCACTTGGGTGCTGAACTTTTCGCTGAGCTTCTCTTCATATTCTAATAGAATTTCAGTGGTTAGGCAAAGAGAATAATATCCTTCTTCAAACTTATCCATAACCAAACGGTAGGGCGAATAAGGAGAAACAGAAGCAAGAATAATATTGGTATCCAAGACTACTTTCAACATTTTACTCGCCCTTTACCCAGCCAGCAGACGTTTCTGTGTTATAGCCTTTTTCCAGCCAGATTTTGCCTGCTTCTTCTCGTGCCTTGCTTAGCAAATAGCGGGCAATCATCTCTTTAATTTCTTCGAGATAAGCATCGGGAACGCCTGCTGCATACAATTTAAGCAGTTCCATTTGCATATTGGAAAGTGGTGGACGAATAGCAAGAGTGGACATTGGCAATATGTTTTTACCGTAAAAATAAGAGTAAAATCTTTACAAAGTTTCTTTTACCAATAATTCCCGAATCAACAAACTCAAATTTGGTTCCGCAGCCCGCGCTACGGCAATTACCTCCGCCACCGTCGTCTCGCGAATGGCCGAGAGTGGGTACGACACATTGCTGACCATCGAGATCATCATCACCCGCAGACCCGCGTGGCGCGCCACCAGTACTTCGGGAATAGACGACATGCCGGTGCAATCGCTGCCCAGACGATGCAGCATTTCGTATTCGGCAGGGGTTTCCAGATTAGGGCCTTGCAGCGCGGAATAGACGCCTTCGATGGCCCGAATACTATGTTTTCGGGCGATTTCCAGGGCTTTTTGCCGCAATTCCACATCGTAAGTATAAAGCATATCGGGAAAACGCGGGCCAAGACGTTCATCATTCTGGCCGCGTAACGGGTGTTCGGGCAGCAGATTAATGTGGTCGCGCACCACCACCAGATCGCCCGCTTGCAGGTGCGCATTCACGCCGCCGGAAACGTTGGTAATGATAATTTGCTGAATACCCAGGGCTTTGAGCACCCGTACCGGAAAGGTGACCTGTTGCATCGTCCAGCCTTCGTAGTAATGAAAACGCCCCGCCATGACCACCACCGGGTGACCATTCAATTGTCCAAATACCAACCGCCCCTGATGGCTTTCCACCGTGCTGGTCGCAAAATGCGGAATGTCGCGATAAGCCAGTTCCGCCTGTATTTCTACATCTTCGGTCAATTGACCTAAGCCGGTGCCGAGAATAATGCCCGTATAAGGCTGGAAGTCCGTGTGGCGACGAATATAGGCCGCAGCCTCCTGGATTTGATCGAATAATACCATTAGATAAATGTGGTCAATTTGAAATGAATGTGGTCAATGTGCTGCACATTGGCCACATTAAACCCATTGGCCACATTATTTTTTTATTTTTTTTACAAAAATCGTGCTTTCCACTCCGGGCGGGGCAGCATACAGGCTTCCTGTCGGCCAAACCAGCGGTAGCGATTGCGGGCAATCCAGTTGTACACGGCATCGCGCAAAAAACGGGGAATAATCTTTAATGCGTAGGCCAATTTCCAGAATCCGCCCAAACGCCGCGCAATTTCCAAGGGTGCATCGGAATGCGTAAAAATACGGTCGCCCGCTACCAACACCACGCTATCAAAATGCACCTGATCCAGCCCGAAACGCTTTAACAGAGCCTGCCCCGTTTCCGACTGGAGCGCAGCGAAACGAAACGTGTCGCGCACGTCGTGGGTGATGATCCATTGCACCGAGGCGTTGCAGAGGTTGCATACGCCATCGAACAGCAGAATGGGAGAATTAATGTCGGTATTCACAGATTTAGCCTTTTTTTGTCAAAATTTCCTTTTTCTCACGTCTCTCACATTCCTCTCACGTCTCTCACGTATGCCCACTGCGCTCACAATTGTTTTTGTTGGTTGTACCGTGTTTTTGTCGCATTATTTCGCGGGTCTTTTTGCGCGCACCAAAATCCCGGATGTGCTGTGGTTATTCACCATCGGGCTATTGCTGGGGCCAGTCGGACATGTAGTCGGCCCGGAGAATTTTGGGGCAGTCGGGCCGGTTTTCACCACTATTACGTTGATTTTCATTCTGTTCGAGAGCGGCATTGACCAACGCCTGGAACCACTTATCCACTCGTTGAGCGGCACCGCGAAGATCACAACGTACAACTTTGTCGGTACCTGTTTGGTTGCGGGCAGCATTACTTACTTCTACACCGATATGGGGGTACTGCGTTCGCTGGTATTGGGCAGTATTGTGGGAGGTACTTCATCGGCGGTCGTCACTACGCTAGCGCGGGTATTTCCGATGGCCAAGCGCAGCAGCACCATTTTGGTCCTCGAATCGGCTTTTTCCGACGTTTATACTTTAGCGGTACCACTCACGCTGCTCACTGCCTATAAAGTCGGGAAATTCGACGTGGCCTTCGTAACCGGCCAGATGATCGCGGCATTCTTGCTAGCGGCGATGCTGGGTGTGGCCGGCGCGTTTTTGTGGAGCATTTTGCTGAACCGGATGCGTACGCTGCAAAACACCATTTTCACTACGCCCGCGTTTGTGTTCATCATTTATGGCATTGTGGAGGTGCTGAATTATTCCGGCCCGATCGCGGCTTTGGCCTTTGGCATTACTTTGGGCAACATTGACGTGCTGGGCCCGCCGATCATGAAAAATGTTATTTCCCGAAAACCTATTTCACTGACCGACCACGAACGGGCCTTTTTTTCGGAAGCCGTATTTTTACTGCGCACTTTTTTCTTCGTTTATATCGGCATTTCGGTGCGCTTGCAGGACTGGTGGATGTTTGTCCTGGGCGTGATCATCACAGGGGCATTGTTCCTGGTCCGCATTCCTATTGTACGGCTGGCGGTGCCCCGCGATACACCGTTGAAGGATGCGGCTTTCATGGCCACAATGATTCCCAAGGGCCTGGGCGCGGCGGTGCTGGCCTCTCTGCCTGCCCAGCAGGGCATTCCAGGCGGCGAGGTCATTCAGTCGGTGGTGTTCTCGATCATCCTGTGTTCCACCATGTTTACCACTATATTGACATTTTTGGTGGACAAAACCTGGCTCGCCAACGTTTATATCTGGATATTCCGGCTGACGGGACTGGGAAAAATGAAAACAGCATTACCATCTGCCGATGAACCAGAGCAACTCACATTACCTACGCCGGAGCCTTGATTTTTACCTATTTTTGCGCGATTTTTGACTTAGATGCAAGATATTTTTGAAAAAAAAGCCCCCTCCTACTCCCCCGTAAAGGGAGAGGGTACATGGGGCGGAAGTGATGATTGTTTCTCTGGTTTTGGCCGGTTCGTGGGTTCGGTTTTCCCCGAAAAAGCCCCCTCCTACTCCCCCGTAGAGGAGGTTACATTGAGCGGGAGCATTAGCAGTAGTTTCCTACATCAAAACAGACTACTCCAAGGAACTGGCAATTACCAAGAAAACATTAGGATGAAATCCCCCTCCCTTTCGGGGGAGGGGTTAGGGGTGGGGTTGCTTATTGCCCTTTTCCTCCTCCCCTTCACCCTCTTTTCCCAGCAACCGGCCGCCCAGGATACCTCGCAAAAACTCAAAATCGAGACGGCCCTGCTGGTGGAGTATTTTATCAAGGGTGACCGGACGCTGCAAAAACTGAGCGGCAATGTGCGGCTGCGCCAGGATAAGACGCTGGTGTATTGCGACACGGCCATTCTGGACCAGGAGAACGCCATTTTGAAGGGGCAGGTGGTGATGGAACAGGGCGATAGCACGAAGGTGTTTGCGGATTCAGCATATTATAATTCCACCACTAAAATCAGCGACCTGTACAGTAATGTGGTGCTGGTAAATGGGCGGCAACAATTGTTTACCAATAAGTTACGCTACGATCTGGGGCGTAAAATCGCCACTTACCACAGCGGCGCAACCATGACCAACGGCAAAAGCCAGCTCAAAAGCCAGCACGGATACTACTATGTGGACGCCAAAGAAATATTTTTCAAGGGCGATGTGGTAGCTACTGATCCCGACTTCACGATGCGGACCGACACGATGGCTTTTAATACCGAAACGCAGTTGGTGCGCTTTGTGGCCCCGACTTTAATTAGTCAGCGCGGGGCCAAAATCTATACCGAGGGTGGCTTTTACGACATTGAAAGCGACTTTGCGGAGTTTGATCTGAACCCGCAATACGAAAAAGGCGGGCAGCGCGGCCGGGCCCAACGCATGCGCTACTCCGGCACCACGAAAGAGTACGTATTGGAAGGCGATGCGTACATAGATGAACCCGCCAAAGGTCAGCAGACCCAGGCCGACGTGATTCGTTACAACACCCTCACCGAGCAAACGGTGCTGCGCGGCAACGCTCATTTTCAGGATAGTACGCGTGACATTCGCGGAGCGGAAATCCGCTACGATAGTCGCAATAAAGACTACCAGATCGTCGGGCGGGGGCGGGTGAATGATCCGCCGAATATTATCGAGGCCGATTCGCTGAATTTCAACGACCAACTCGGCGCGGGGCTGGCCCTCGGCAACGTGATCTGGCAGGATACGGCCAGCAAATTCACGATCCTGGCTTTCCGCATGGATTATAACAAACAATCGCAGTACCTCAACGCTTTCGGGGGCATGGGCGAACAGGGCGCAGCGGGCCGCCCGATGATGAAAACCCTGATTGATCTCGATACGCTGTACCTGGCGGCGGATACGCTCACGTCCTACAAACCCGATTCCACGCTCGATACGCGCTTGTTGCTGGCTCACAACGATGTACGTATTTTTAAAAGCGATATGCAAGCCGCCTGTGACTCACTGTCGTTCAGTTCGGCGGATTCCATTTTCTGGTTTTATAAATTAAAAAACCTGCCCATCATCTGGTCGGATACCTCGCAGTTTTCGGGCGATACGATTCGTATGTTGGTGAAAAACAGCAAATTAGATCGGATTTGGCTGCGCCAGAATGCGCTGGTCATCAATTCGGAAGATGAAACACTGTTCAACCAGATTAAGGGTCGCAACACGACCGCCTTTTTCCGGGAAAATCAGGTGCGCGAAATGCTGGTAGAGGGCAATGCGCAGGCGGTGTATTATGCCCTCGATGAACGAAAAGCCTACATTGGGGTGAATGAAACCGCCTGTTCCGAAATGCGTCTTTTCTTCGATAATAACCAAGTGGAAAGCATCAAATTCTATACGGAACCGGCGGGTAAGTTCACGCCCATGAAAAAGGCGGGCAAGAGCAATAAGCAATTGGAAGGCTTTTTCTGGGAAAAAACGCGGCGGCCCCGCAGCATCGCGGATATTTTGTAACGTCGAACCCCGTTCGATGCAAACCAACGCCGAACAGGGTTCGGCACTACGCAACCAACTTTTTTACAAATATGAAATTGCTCAAAATTTTACTTTACATCGGTCTGGGCCTGCTGCTGCTGATTGTCGCCTTGGGCTTTTTTGCCAAAAAAGACTACCACATCGAGCGCAGCATCGAAATCAGCGCGCCGAAAGCACTGGTGTACGACCAAGTGCGCCTGTTCAAAAACTTCACGATCTGGTCGCCCTGGAAGGAACTGGACCCGAATATGCAATCCAGCATCACGGGTACGGACGGCGAGCCGGGTGCCGTCTATCAATGGTCGGGCAACGACGACGTAGGCGCGGGCAGCCAGACCATCCGAAGGGTGACTGCCGACCGGATAGAACTGGATTTGGTGTTTACGGCACCGTTTGAGAGCAAGTCGCCGGTGTTTTTTCAATTGGAAGAAACAGGCGAAAACCGCACGAAAGTGAGCTGGGCCTACGATATACATCTGCCGTTTCCGATCAATGTGTGGGCGATGTTTACTAACATAGATAAGGCGCTCGGCAAAGACTATGAACGCGGTCTGGTGAACCTCCAGAAGGTCTGCGACAGCATTACCCACCCCAAATACCGTGGTTACGAGGTGCTCACCGACACTATGTCCGTGAAATATTACGTGGGTATTCGCAAAACTATTGACACGGCGGACTTGTCGGATTTCTATATGGCGACTTTGCCCAAAGTAATGACAGCCGTAAAAAAAAGCGGCGATACGCTAGCCGGCCATCCAGTCGGCCTGTTTTGGGACTGGGGCACCAATGGACAGGCGGACGTGGCTGCGGCACTACCCACCAGTAAGGAAATGAAATACGTCGACAGCCTGATGGTGTTTAAAATCGGCGGCGATTCCGTGCGCGTCATCAATTATTACGGTGCGTACAGCGGTTCGGCGGAAGCCCACGCCGCGATGGAAGAATATTTGCAGAAAAAGCACCTCACCAGTACTTTGCCGGTGATCGAAGAATACGTGACCGACCCGATGACAGAAAAAGATACGGCCAAATGGCTGACGAGAGTCATTTATTTCGTCGTTCCAAAAGTAGGAACGGATAGCCTGCCACCGGGCAAATAATGTACGCCTGCCGTAAAATTGACTCCTCGCCCTGCCCGACTTTTCAAGTTGGGCAGGGCTTTTGCTTAGAACTTATTTTTACTTTGTACGATCAAAAAAATGACTGCCCATGAAAGGCCCGAAAATAGAATTGACACCCTACCAACGCTTTATTGATGGCTCGATGCACCTATTTATCATCGTGGTCTTGCTGGGCATTCTTCTGAAAGTGTTGATTTTTTAAAAATGTTGAGGTTGTTGGGAAAACACCCTCTCAGTTTATTAAGGAATGTGTAAAAAATAGGATGATGGAAACAACCTTACCCGAGTTGTCATTCCGACGGCAGGAGGTAGGAAAATGACCACTTATTTCTCGCTCATTCTTAAACACCCTCACCAACTAACTAGTCAACTAATAAACCAGTCAACCATTTCCCCCTCCATGTCCGAACTCAAACACGGTGATCTTTTTACCCGCAACGACTCCTTCGCGGAGCGGGCAAAACATTGGCTGGGCCAACAGTTGTGGGCGCAAAAACTGAACAGTCCGCTGGGCCTGATGCTGCTCCTGCTGGCCACCCTGCCCGTCTCCTACCTGATGGTGATGCTGGATTTCAAGGTCAGTTTGGTGCTGTTTCTGGTGCTGATCGGGCTGCCCCTCATCGCTTTTTGTCTGGCCAATCTCACCTTCGGGCTGGGCATGATGCTGAGCGTATCGGTCTTGGTGGTGTTCGGGGCGAAATACACCAGCGCACCTATCGGCACCCTGCTCGATCTGCTCATTCTGGTGAGCGCGGTGGCCATTCTGCTGCGCCAGATCAAGGATCGGGATTGGACATTTGCCCGGCATCCGCTGAGCACGATGGTGGCTATCTGGTTGTATTTCAACCTGATGCAAGTGTTGAATCCCTGGGCAGAATCGAAACTGGCCTGGCTGTTCACGGTACGTAGTGTGGCCATTCAGCAACTGGTGTATTTCATCGGTGCCTACGCTTTTTATAACAGCCGGAAGAGCATTATCGTCATTCTGAAACTCATTATCGGTATTTGTTTTTTCGCGGCTTTGTACGGGTTGAAGCAACAATATCTGGGTTTCAGCGGGCAGGAAACGGCCTGGATCATGTCCGACCCCAAGCGTTTTGAACTGTACTACCAATGGGGACTGATGCGCATTCCGTCGCTGTGTTATGACCCGACTACCTTTGGGATTTTGATGGCCTGTTTCGGCATGTTTTGCCTGGCCCTCATGGCCGGGCCGAGTTCTATGGGCAAGAAAATTCTGCTGGGTACGATGTTCGTCTGCGCTTTTTGGGCGATGGCTTTCACCGGGACGCGTACAGCTTTTGCGCTGGTGCCCATCGGCGGCATTTTTTATGCCGGTCTGACGCTGAACCGGCGCGTAATCATCTTCGGGGCGATCATTGCGCTGCTGGGCGTGGGTTTTGTCCTCAAATCTTCCTCGAGCGGCGTGATTTTTCGGATTCAATCGGCCTTCAATCCTTCCAAGGACGACTCCATGAATCTGCGCCTGGACAACCAGAAAAAAATCCAGCCCTACATTCAAAGTCACCCGATCGGCGGCGGTTTGGGCAGTTGCGGCATGTGGGGTGAACGTTTCAATCCCGATAGCGAACTATCCAAATTTCCCCACGACTCCAGTTTCGTGCGTATGGGCGTGGAACTGGGCTGGATTGGCCTGATCTTATACACCCTGCTGCACTACTTTGTGCTGCGCACGGGATTGTACTACTTTGTCCGTTGTCACGATCCCTGGATCAAGGCCATTTATGCGGGCATTACGACCTGGTGTTTCATGCTGGCCGTGGCTTGCTACGCGCAGGAGGCCATTCTGCAACTGCCCATGAACGTAATTTACAACATTTTCCTGGCCATCCTCGTCACCCTGAAGAATTTCGATCCGGCTTTTCAGCCCGGTGCGCCAGTAGAAGCAAACAACGCATAATCCACTGCATTTTTTCATAATTTCACAACGATGAAACCGACTTTTTACCTGTTTATTTTACTCTTTATAACGACCGCACTGCCTGCCCAACAGACTGATTATGATGCTATTGTGCAACCCCTCGATGCCAAAGCCCGTGAACTCCCGGAATATCTGGTGCAACTGGCCTGGCTGAATAGTCCCGACGGCGCCATTGCATTGGAAGAGGTGAAAAATGCGCAGGACGATGCTAAAAACGTGCGTAAAGAATGGATGCGCGATGTGCAGGCGACCTTCAATTTGAACGAAGGCAACCTGCGCTCCAAGGACTCGACCAACAACGTGTTCTTTCCGCGTTACAATTTTGGTATCAACCTGAACCTGTATAACGTGCTGACCCAGAAGAACAAAAGCCGGGTGAGCAAACGTGATATAGACATTGCCGAACATCGGGTGAACCAGCGCAAACTGGCCATTCGCGCCGAGGTGCTGTCCCGCTACGCCCAGTTCAAACTATCCAAAGAAGTGTATAAAACCCGGGCCCTCGCCGAGCAGGAAATGAATGCCAATTTCATCCTGATGGAGCAGTCGTTCAAGACCGACGAGGCCACTTTTGAGCAATACACACTGGCGTCCACCAGTTATTATCAGGCCCAGGAATCGCGCATCCGGGCGGAGACGGAAGTGCAGTTGTCCAGGTACCGCCTGGAAGAAATGCTGGGCCTGAAATGGGAACAAGTGCAGCACCCGGCGAAAGACGAATAGCGGGTTTTGTTTTCAGATAGCGTTGGCCTACTTTTACGCCGTTTTTGTGCCGAACACCTAATCATTTATCATTTACACACCTTTTCCGCGCTGGCACGAAGCCGGCCATCTTTTGTATGAAAAATCTACCCACCATTTCCCTGATCCTCAATATCATCCTTTTGGCCGCTGTCGGCAATTTGTATTACCAGAATTCAAAAAAAACACAAGCCACTGAACCACAGGCTATTATGCCGACTGCGGGCAGTCCCGGCGTACGCGTGGCCCACGTGAATGCCGATACGCTCGATTCGCAGTATGAGTGGCTGAAATCGCAAAAAGCGGCCATCGAGCAGCGCGTCAAAAGCGCAGAAAATACGCTGGGCAACAAAAAAGAGAGACTCATGAAAGACCTCGAAGCCTTTCAGACGAAATACCAAAGCGGCACGATGACCGAAGCCGACGCCAAAGCACAATACGAAGGGCTGATGCAACGCCAGCAAAAACTCGGCGAGGAAGAAGGCCAACTGAGCAAACAACTCGGCGAGGAACAGAAAAAAGCCTTTGAGAATCTCTACGCCAACGTGGAAAGCCAGTTGAAAACGCTGAGCACCCAAATTGGCTACGATTATATCCTTTCGTACAGCCGTGGCGGCCCGATCCTGCTGGCCAACGACAGCCTCGACATCACCAAGCAGGTGTTGCAGTTGCTGAACGCAAAGGAAGTGGGGAAATAAGGTTTTTTAATGAATATTAGATTCGCGATGTGGCTGGAGGGCTGCATCGCGAATCTTTTTTTATAGCCCCAACGCTCATTCGTCGCGCGCCGTTTTTATAAAAAATACCCACTAAGAAATTCTCCCCACCATGTGACAATTTCCACGCTGTCCGTCCTAATTCGTTAAATGTATGTTGTTGTTTTCCGTTTCATTGGTGCGCGGCACGGGTTTCTTATATCTTCGTGTTCGTTATATCTAAAAACAGGGCTGTCTTGATGAAATTTTCTTACTTGAAAAGAATATGCCTGTCCGCATTTTTTCTGCTGACAGGCATTCTCCTTTTTGGCCAAAACGGGTTTACGATTGTGCGGGGCAAGGTGGTGGATGGTGCTTCCGGGGCACCGCTGTCCGAGGTGAGTATTCGCCTCGACAGTACCTCTATCGCCACGCGGACGGGCAAAGAGGGCAATTTTTTCCTGCGAACAAAGGGAAACGGCACCCGCATCCTCATCGTTTCGCTGGGTTACGACCCGCTTACGGTGGTCATCAAACCCGGTGAAACCAACGATTTGCAGGAGCTGCGCCTGCTGGAAAGCCAGACGAGTTTGCAGGAGGTGGAGATCCGGGTGAACCCGCGTAAATACCGCAATAAGGACAATCCGGCGGTGGACCTCATGCGCGAAGCTATTGCCCATAAAGACCAGAACCGGAAGGAACATCTGGGTTTTTACAATTTCGAGCGCTACGACAAGGT
Organism: Saprospirales bacterium; assembly: GCA_031425155.1. Taxonomy (GTDB): domain Bacteria; phylum Bacteroidota; class Bacteroidia; order Chitinophagales; family Saprospiraceae; genus M3007. The sequence continues at coordinate 23,379 of JANPIV010000116.1, forward strand.
GGGGTTTGCGATCAATAACATCACCGACAAATTCAGAAATTATTTTCTATTCAAAAAGGTGAATTTCATCTTTGACAACGTGGATACCAGCGCGGCTACGGGGAAGGTCAATCTGCCCTTTTTTCTCCGCGAAACGCTGGCCGATGTGTATTACCGCAAGTCGCCAAAGGATGAAAAAACCTACCTCCGCGCCGAACGCAGCACCCGCCTGCCCGGCTATCTGGACGATGAAGGCATCGCCAGCCACATGGAGAATTTGTACCAGGAAGTGGACTTTTATAAGGAAGCCGTCAATCTGGTCACGGTGGATTTTGTCAGCCCAATGGCGCAAATCGCCCCAAATATTTACCGTTTTTATATCGAAGATACCGCGATGATCGGCGACACGCGCTGCGTCCATCTGTTCTTCGCGCCGCGTCAGAAAACCGATCTGGCCTTCATGGGCGACCTATGGATTGCGCTCGATTCTACCTATGCGCTGCGCAAAATACACGTGAAAATCCCTGATCAGATCAACCTCAACTGGGTGAATGGGCTGGAAATTGAGCAGGAATATGACTGGGTACTCACGCCGCCGGGTCGCGGACTGATGCTGAGCCACGACGAGATCGTCATGGAATTTGCCATCACCAAATCCAAAGATGGTAAGAGTATCCTGGCCCACAAAATTTCCTCTTACAACAAATACAAACTCGATCAACCACTGTCCGATTCGTTGTTTAAGCCCATTGGCAAGACCATCCGCGACCCACGGGCGGCGGAAATGGGCGAACAATTCTGGGCCCTCAGCCGCCACGATACGCTGGATAAACATGAAGTCGGCACCTATAAAATGATTGACAGTCTCAATCACCACAGCCCTTTCCGGCGATTTATGAACGTGGTGAAACTCGTCGCCGATGGCTACTGGCCGGTGGCGGGAGTAGATGTGGGGCCTTTGAGCACTTTTCTGGGGGCCAATCCCATCGAAGGCTATCGGCTGCGGGTCGGCGGCCGTACCAATCTCAAATTCAATAACCGGCTGGTGCTGGAAGGCTACGTGGCTTATGGCACCGAAGACCACCAGATAAAGGGGATGGGCGGGTTCCGCTATTCGTTCAGCAAGGATGAAGTGGTGATGAAATATCCGCTCAACCAGCTGCGGGTCTGGTATCAGAACGACCTGCAAATTCCTGGTGCCGATGGCCTGCAAAATGGTCTCTTTCAATCCTTTAACCGGGGCGTGAACAACCGGATGCTCTATACCCAGACCGCTGGCGCGGAGTATTTGCTGGAAAAAAAGAACGGCTTTTCCTGGGCGGTGTCCTTTCGGAAAATCGCCATGTTTCCGGCGGGCTTGGCCACTTTTCAATACCCGACGATTGATGGCGTGGCCAACCGCCCCAGCATTCAGACTACCGCTGCGGGCTTGATGTTGCGCTATGCACCCAACGAGAAGTTCTACCAAAGCCCGGACTACCGGAACCAGATTTTTAATAAATATCCCATTCTGACGCTGACTTATACGGCGGGTTTGCGTGGGGTGCTGGACGGCCAATATGACTACCACACCTTACAGTTCAAATTCAGCAAGGGCCTTTTCCTGTCACCTTTCGGCTGGTCGGCACTGTATATCGAAGCGGGCCGCACTTTCGGACAGGTGCCTTATCCGCTGCTGACGGCGCACCGGGCCAATCAGACTTACTTTGTGCAGTCGGAATCGTATAATCTGATGAATTTCCTCGAATTTGTGAGCGACAAATATGCTTCGGTCAATATTACCCACAATTTCGGCGGCTTTTTCTTCAATCGCGTACCCCTGATCCGCCGGTTCAATCTCCGGGAAATCGTCACCTGCAAGGCGCTGTGGGGCGGATTGGATGTCCGCAATCAGCCAGGTACTGACCCTGATGTGTTGCTGTTTCCCGTGAACGATGCCGGGGAAAGGGTGACTTATTTCCTGGGTAGCAAGCCCTACGTAGAGGCCAGCATCGGGGTATCCAACATTTTCAAATTCATGCGTTTCGACCTGATCCGGCGTTTCACGTATCTGGATCATCCCGGCATTTCGCGCCTGGGGATTCGGGCGAAATTTCAGATGGAATTTTAGTAGGGGCAACCCTTGCGGTTGCCCTCTTGATGTATTTCAATGTTTTGTTGCGGTTTGGGATTTTACCATGCGTCCGAAAGAAGGTGGGCGACCGCAAGGGTCGGCCCCTACTGCATTTTATCGCCTCGCAAAATCCGGAAACGTTTCCGCGCTTCCACGGCAAACACACTGCCGGAATAATCGGTGAATATCTTTTCGTAGAGTCCCTTCGCTTTTTCCAGGTCAATCATTTTGTACTCATACAACTGCGCCAGTGCGTACAGCGCATTGTCGGCCCGAATCTCATCTTTGTACTTGTCAGCCACTTCCTGATAGACAGCCGTTGCCTTTGGGTAGTCGTGTTTTTTCTCATAAATCTGCGCTTCCAAATACAGAATATCGTCTTGCAGCGAATGCTCCGGGAATTGACGGCGCAGCGTATCCAACTTCAGGAAAGCCTCGTCAAAACGGTTTTGGAACACCAGCAGTTCCGCGCCGGAATACAGCGAAATCGCCGCCGAAGTAGTATCCAGGTTCAGGTTGTCCATGATGAACACCGAAAGATCGAGCGCATCATTGGCGATAAGTTTGGAAGTAGAAGCCTTGAGCACGTCAAATTGCGCCTGCGCCCATTGGAAATCCCCGTTAAAATAGGAAAGTCGCGCGTTTTTGAAGCGGGCTTCCTGGCCGATTATTTCCTCTTTGAAATCTTTATCCACCTGGCTGTACAGCAGCGTACTTTCCCAAATATCACCGCTCATTAGGTAGCAGTCGGCCAGATTGATTTTTACCCGCGCCTGTACCAGCCGGTCGAGGCCCGGCGTATTTTTCAACTCCTCCATCAGGCTGATGGCCTTGGGTAGGTTATTCAGATGGTAGGCTTCCAGTTCGGCCAGCTGCAGGATAATATCGGCGGTGTTTTTACTTTTCCCGAATTGGGTAATAAAACCTTCGTACTCCGCCTCGAGGGTGCGTAACTCCTCGGGGGTTTGTACCAAGCCTTCCGTCAGTTTTTTGCGGCGGCTATCCATCGCCTCACGTTTGGCTTCGAAAAAGAAAGGATTTAGGTTGCCTTTAGTGGCAATATAATCGTAGGCCGCGATGGCCGTGTCGTAATCCTTGGCCTCGGCGGCGTCTTTGGCCAGTTCAAACACGCGTTGGCCGTTCTCCCCCAGGCGAGCATCCAGGGCTTTATACTGGCGGAGCGCACTTTTGAAATCGCGGCGTTGCACGAACGACCAGGCCAGCAACGTGACCAGTTCCGGGCTTTCATTTTCCTGAATACGGGTATAAAGCTGGCTTTGCAGTTCAGAAAATTCGTTCGGGGCCAGATAGCGGGCCAGCAAGGTCTGGATGGTCGCCAGTTTGTCCGAGTTGTCGGTCAGCGCGTTCAGGTAGTACTCCACCATTTTGGCCGAGTCGCCTTTCCGACGGTAGAGCTCGCCCAGGTTGAACGCAAAAAGACCCGGATTCTTCATGAGTTGCACCCCGCGCTCGTAGGTCTCAATGGCCAGGTCGAATTTAGAGCGGGCCACAAAATTGTTGGCCAGCCGGTTGACCGCCGCAAAATCCGGGCTGAGTTTATCAATGGCTTTGCGGTACTGGGCCTGGGCCTCGTTATCCTTGTTTTGCCGCTCGTACAGTTGCCCGTACAAGACATACAGATTGGTGTTGTCCGCACTGCGTTTCAACTGCTTTTTCAGCGTTTTTTCGCCCAGATCGTATTGCTCTAAACTGAACAGGCAATCCATGTAGCGCGCCAGATAGTACTCATTGCGCTCGTCTTTATCCAACAACTCGCCGTAGAGTGCGGCAGCCTTCTCAAACTCGCCGTCGCTAAAATACTGGTTGGCCAAATTGGGGTCTTGCGCCCGCAAGGTGGACAAAGAGAAACTCAAACCAACCACTATGAGCGCCACGAGGCGCGTTACCAAAAATTTCATGATGTAGAAAATGTGCCTTGTGTGGGAAAATGCTGGGGAACAAAATTACCGAAAATAACGCAAGCGAACCGCTTTGTGTTTTGACCGCCTGCTGCTGACTGCCGCAAAACTGCGCTGTTTGTCTTTTTTATCAACTATTTTAAAGCACCGCCTATCTTCGCTCCCTAAACCTTCCCACTATGAACGTCGTCAACGACCACCTGGACATCCTTCAAAATATTGAATTCGCTATCGTAGCCATGTACAAGGCCAGGCCAGAGCTTCGTGACCCGGATGTAATACTGGCCCTCGAGAAACTCATTGCCCAATACACCCGCGAAAAGAAAAAATTACCCACCTTGCCGGTGACTTTGCCAGAAAAGAGCATGGTGGTTTTTCAGGCCATTCGGGAAGCTTGCGAACTACGTATGGATAAAAACGCAACGGACATGGTCTCCGATGAATCAGGCCTTTATCGCCTACCGCTTCGCCTGATGATTCCCTGCCTGGATCGCTTGCTAAAGTCTGCCAATAATTGGTATAAAAGGGATGGACAGCGTGGATACCTTACATTTATTAGTCCGTTTATCTGATTTTGCTGCTTGCGTTGCCTCCTGTCATATTTTTTGCTCACTCTCGCTGCCATTGTGCCATGCTCAAATATTTACCCTTCCTGTCTTTATTCGCGCCCTTTTGCCTCGCTGGACAACAGACCAATATCCTCTCTACCAATGCTTTAGCCGAGCAAATCCTGCTGGGTAATTATGACCCCGCCGACTATGTGCCCGCTACGCCAAATCCGTCTCCGTCAGCCCTGGCAGTAGAACTGAACGTCCGTATTTCACCAGATAGCCTGAAAGCCAGCATTCTGCGGCTGAGCACTTTCGGCAACCGCAATTCCGGGGCGGACACGCTCTCCACGACGACGGGTATCGGGGCTGCCCGTCGCTGGGTGTATCAGAAATTCACGGAATTTGGCGCAGCCAGTGGCGAGCGATTGATCCCTTCGTATTTGCAATTCGATCAGGACATCTGTACCTTAGGGCAGCACCGCAATATTTTTGCCGTATTACCCGGCACCGATCCAACGCGGCACGGGGTGATTCTGGTGGAAGGCCATATTGACAGCCGTTGTGAGGTGTTATGCGATACGGCCTGCCTGGCCGAAGGCATCGAAGACAATGCAACGGGCACGGCCTTGGTCATCGAACTGGCGCGGGTGATGTCGCAGTTTTCTTATCCAAATACCATCGTTTTTGTCGCGACCATCGCCGAAGAGCAGGGTTTGCTGGGGGCGGAAGCGTTCGCAGAGTATATTCAGCAGAAAAACATTCCGTTGCGGGCGGTGCTGAATAATGATGTCATCGGCGGTATTATTTGTGGCAAAACCTCCTCGCCGCCTTCCTGCTCCGGTCTGAATGATATTGATTCTACCAGCGTACGGATGTTTTCTTCGGGTGGATTCAATTCCCGGCATAAGCAACTGGCGCGATTTATCAAACTGGAATACCGCGAGAATATCCTGCCCGGGGCCGCAGTGCCGATGAACCTCCGCATTATGTCGCCCGAAGATCGCACCGGACGAGGCGGCGATCATATTCCTTTCCGGGAACATGGCTATACCGCCATGCGCTTCACCTCAGCGAACGAGCACGGCGATGCTTCGGTGGGGCCCGACTACATAGATCGGCAGCATAGTTCGCGCGATGTGCTCGGGGCAGATTCCGATAATGACGGTGTAGTAGATTCGTTTTTCGTGGATTTCAATTACCTGGCCCGCAATACCATCATCAATGCCAATGCGGCGGCAATGGCGGCATACGGCGTACCAACACCCGTGGATTTTACCGGCAGCAGATTAGGCAATCAATTGACAGTCAATATTACAGATACTGCCCAAGTGGGTGCTTATCGGGTGGCTCTGCGCTCAGTCAGTGCCGATTGGGATACCGTTTATACCCTGGTTGGCGCGACGACAGGCACCTTCCCTTGCAATGCAACCGGCGGTTTGTTCCTCAGTGTCGGCGCAGTAAATGCCGAGGGCGTCGAGAGCCTTTTTTCAGGTGAAAAAATAATTGGTGCTGCCTCCGCTACCCAGGAACCTGGTGGGCAGACGGAGCAAAATATCCGCCTGTTGCCCAACAAACCCAACCCCTTTGACGAAGCAACCTGGCTGTCCTTTTGGGTAAATGAGGTGCCCAACTATCAAGAGGCCAATTTACAAATCACTGATATGCAGGGCAAAACCGTGGCTACCTTACCCGTTCGTTTGCAGGCGGGAATGAACGAAATGTTATATACCCACGGCTATGGGGTGCGGGGCACATTCACGTTTGCTCTCGTGATAGATGGTCGTTCCGTGGAAGCGCGGCAGATGATATTTGCTAATTAAAAAAACAAGCAAAAGGCAAAGGGCAATAAGCAAATTTCAAACCGTGCTAATGCTTATCTATACAGTTGCCTATTTGCCTTTTGCTTTTTTGCCCTTTTCATTCAATTTCTCCGTTGTACGCTTATTTTCTGCACTGCCCGATAAGACGGTGCCTCACTCATAGATTGAATGGACATGAGATATTGGCCAGTGGGCCAATTGGAAATATCCACGTCTAATGGGCGATTGGGCAACTCATCCCATTGTTGATCAATGACTTGCAGGCCCACTGTGTTGTAGGCTTTGACCCAGACCGGGCCAGCAGGCAGAGCGGTTAAATCCAGGTGCATGGTTTGACTCATTGGGCCATACGTGATCTCCCAGGGCTGATTCAGATTACAGGCCACCTGGTGCATTTGGAAGGTTTCATTTTGGGAGAAAAGCGGCACGGTGCAATGAATAAAGAGGGCCAGCAAGGCAGAAAATACGGGTTGCTTTTGCATGATTGGCGAGTTGCTGTGAGAAAATACCGGGTTTTTAGCCGCTGACTTTTTCTTATTAAACAAAACAACCATGCCACTGAAAACATTGCTACCAGATCACTTCCTCCTTTAAATACTGCTGCACATAGTCCTGAATGCCCGCTTCCAGGGTAGAAAATGGCGCCGTGTAACCCGCAGCCCGCACTTTACCCATATCCGCTTCGGTGAAATACTGGTACGTATCCCGAATATCCAGTGGTGTATCCACGAATGAAATATTGGGCTCCAAACCCAGCGCATGGAAAGTATTGGTCGCCAAATCCAGAAAAGTACGCGCCTGCCCGGTGCCGAGATTGTAAATGGCGTTGGCGGGTTTGTTTTCCAGAAAATAAAACAGCACATCCACTACGTCTTTCACGTAAATAAAATCACGTTTTTGTCCGCCATCGGTAAAGTCAGGGCGATGCGAACGGAACAATTTCATGCCGCCCGTGGCCTTGATCTGGCGCACGGTATGAAAAATGACCGATGCCATGCGGCCTTTATGATACTCATTCGGGCCATAAACGTTAAAGAATTTGAAGCCCGCCCATTGAGGCGGAGCATCGCCCTCTACGGGGGGGCCGGGGGGGGCTATGGCTGTGTCCAGCACCCACACATCAAAATCCTGCTTGCTCTGTCCATAAGGATTCAGGGGCTTCAATCGGGGAATCAGGGCATGATCGTCGGAATAGCCCAACTCACCCAGGCCATACGTCGCCGCACTGCTGGCGTACAAAAACGGAATCTGAAATCCCGAGCAAATCATCCAAAGGGCACGGGAGTATTCGAGGTTGAGTTCGTCGAAGATGGCGGTGCTCATTTCCGTGGTGTCGGTGCGCGCACCGAGGTGAATCACCGCGTCCACTTCGGCATGGTGGCGCTCCAGCCAACGGATGAAGTTGTTGCGATGGACCTGGCCCCACAACTGCTTGTTGTCCACATTCCGTTGTTTGTCGGGCCGGGTGAAATCATCCACCGCCAGCACGTCGGTATAGCCCGCTTCGTTGAGTTTTTGAATCATGCAGGAGCCGATGAAGCCCGCTGCGCCGGTGACTACGATCATGGGAAAAAGGTGAGGATTTGAAGAAATGAGGATTTGAGGATTTGCAAAGTAGAATTGGCAAAAGTACTGCCTTGGGCGAATAACTTTGCGCCGCCTTTGACCGCCATAGCCTTACCGCCTTCCGCCCTATGGGCTACGGCGGTTAAAGCCAAAGGCGGTAAAGCATAAGCTGTTAGCATACCATTCCGTCCGTGAAAAAAACTTTTTTCGCTTCCGATTTCCATTTGGGTGCCGATGCCCGCCTGACTTCCGCTGAACGCGAACGGCAGGTGGTGCGCTGGCTGGATCAGATCGCGCCAGAAGCGGAGGCGATCTATCTGGTGGGCGATTTGTTTGAGTTCTGGTTTGAGTATAAGTCAGTGGTTCCCAGGGGTTTCAATCGTTTTTTGGGGAAATTGGCCGAACTGCGCGATGCCGGGATTCCGATTTATGTGTTCACCGGTAACCACGATCTATGGATGTTCGGTTACTTCGAGCAGGAGTTTGATATTCCGGTTTTTCGGCAGCCGATTCAGCGGGAAATACACGGCAAAACTTTTTTTATAGGCCACGGCGACGGCCTGGGGCCCAATGATATGGGCTACAAACGTATGAAAAAAGTGTTCACTCACCCGGTCAGTCAGTGGTTGTTTCGCTGGTTTCATCCCGACGCGGGCACCGGGCTTGCGCATTTTTTTTCGCAAAAAAGCCGCGCCGCTACCCCGCCCGCCGAGCGACATTGGCTGGGCGAAACGCAGGAATGGCTGCTGCGCTACACGCTGCGCAAACTGGAACAAGGCGTGGCACCGGACTATTTCATCTTTGGGCATCGCCACCTGCCCATTGATTGGCAACTCCCCAACGGACGCAGCCGCTACGTCAACCTCGGCGAATGGATGTGGGCCAATTCTTACGCCGTATTCGATGGACAAGAGGTAACCATTCATTTTTTTGAAAACCCGACGGGAAAAGTAGTTATGAATGATGAATGATGAATTATTGCCCATCCATTCATTGAATTATCCACACCAGCACCTGACAATATGCCTTTTCAAACGACACCCATCCCCGATTTGCTGATTTTTGAACCCAAAATACTCCATGACGACCGGGGTTATTTCTTTGAAAGTTATAACCGGCGCACCTGGGAAACAGTGGGCAAATCAGCGGATTTTGTGCAGGACAATCAGGCCCGCTCCACGCGGGGCGTACTGCGCGGCCTGCACTATCAGGTAGGCGAGGCGGCCCAGGCCAAACTGGTGCGCGTAGTAGAAGGCACCGTGCTGGATGTAGCGGTGGATTTGCGGGAGGATTCGCCCGCTTATGGGCAGTGGTTCAGTATCGTGCTGAGCGCGGAGAACAAATGCCAGTTATTGGTGCCGCGTGGTTTCGCCCACGGTTATCTGGTGCTCAGCGAGACGGCAGAGTTTTTCTATAAATGTGATAATTTTTACTCCAAAGCCCACGAGGGCGGCATTCGCTACGACGACCCCACCCTGGGCATTGATTGGCAGATGGACATCAGCGACGTGCTGGTGTCGGAGAAAGATGCGGTGTTGCCGGGGTTTGGGGCGCATCGGGGTGTGGCGGGGTGAGGGGTGTTTACCAGCTCAGCAACAAATACCCCAAATAAAGAACCAGACTACTCACCGCCAAAGCAACCAACAAAATTACAATAATGGCTATAGAAAATCCACCCGTAGCCGCGTCCACCCGCTTGGTGTAAATGCCATTGGCAATACGCACCAACAGCGCGAAAACCAGCAGTACCGCGCCCAAAATACCCGCCACGGCAAATTCCTCCAGGCTACTATCCAGAAAACTAAGTCCGCACAAGCCGAGGCACACCAGGCCCGCTATGCCCAGCAGACTGGATATTTTCGCTAAAAAGGTAGCAGGTGGCGAAGGCCCATCCTCCGGAGAAGGACGCCACGTCTTTCGATACAGCAGCCAACCAAAACAGGCCATGCCCAGCACCAGAAAGATGGGGGCGAGTTCGCTCATATTACTATCGAAAGCCAGGACCACCGCCAATAGCAGCAATACTATTCCACTGATAATGAGGATTTTATTTCGGCTCATATAGATGTTGGCTGGCGGCTATCGGGGCGAAAAATATAACCACAGTCCATAAGCCGCATACACAGCAAACAGGAGGTAAATGGCGGTGGCCACGATCTGGAGAAGGAGAAGAAAATGGAACACTTTTTTCATTGCCCAAAAGTGGACATGGACGGGCATCCCGGCAACCGGGAATGAGTAAGTGGCGGACGGGACCGCGTAACGGGCAAGTAAGCGAGTATTTCAGCCCGACCCTATTACCGGCTAAATATTTGCAGAATCTTGGAAATCAGATTGGCGTTGTGCAAAGTCTTGGTCGTTTCATTTTTCGCATCATCCAGCACGATTTTCCCGTCTTCATCGGTCATGTATTCATAGGTCGTGCCCTCATGCGGATGAATGCGATAGCGGCGCAGGAATATCCACGCCAGACTGCCGAGTACCAGAAAAAATCCGGGCAGAATTAGTATCCAGACATAGTCTTTATTCTGTCGTTGAAAACTCTTTTCCAGAAAAAAAGTCTCTGAATCGGGACTATAAACGATTGGCGTAGAACTATTTAGTTGCACTTCCGCGAATTCTTCATCAGAAATGCCGGTCGGTTCGATGCGCTTTACGGTATTCCCCAAGTGGTCTTGAAAAGAAACTTCCAGCACATTGTTAGAGCCATCCTTGGTCTTTTGTTCTACCCTGGCCTCCGTATGAATGCCATTGCGCTCTACCATTTTCAACTCTTTCCAACCATCCCAAAATAAGTACAGCGTGTACACACTCACGAAAAAACAGAGCGAAAAAAGCCGAAAGCCCAGCGTGTTGTATTTACGCAGGATAAAATAATAATAGGCGAGGAGGAAGATAAAAGCACCGAAAATAAACATACCGAGTGCGAAGATTGGTTCTGAAATAAAGATCGCCTACGTTTTCTGATGCTTCTTCTTCGCCGCCGGGAACAGGATATTATTGAGAATCAACCGGAAACCCGGCGAATTGGGATGCAGGGCCAAATCGGTCGGTGGATCGCCGACATAGTGGCGATAATCTTCCGGGTCGTGGCCACCATAAAATGTCCAGAAACCAAAGCCGTAGCCACCGTGAATATACCGGGCTTCGTTGGCAGGTTTGTTTTCGCCAAGAATGAGCACGTTCGATTTGATATATTTTTTGATAAATGCCGTGCTTTGACCCATAAAACCCTTCACGGTGCGCGTCTGGCACTGGGTCAGCATAGTGGGCACCGGGTCCCATTTAGCAGAAAAATCGAACAGGGTAAAATAGTCCTGATCAGGGCTGACATTGCGCTGCAGATTATTATCAATCGAGGAATGCTCGTATATACCGGGATCAGTAATGACCTGGAAATCCTTGAAGGCGAACGTTTTGGAATAGTCCAGTTTAGTCTGACAGTTCGGGTCTATCCCATCGCCATCAAACATGGAGGCACAAATATCTGTCCCCTGCGCCGCCAAAGCAATATCGTAAGTATCTGTGGCTGAACACATTGCGAACATAAAGCCGCCACCTGCCACGTATTCCGATAATTTTTTGGCCACTGCCAGTTTCAGCTGGCTGACTTTGTCAAACCCATTCTGGCGAGCCAGATTTTCCATCATACGCACATGTTCGCGGTACCACGGCTGGCCGCCATAACTGGCGTAAAACTTTCCATACATCCCCGTAAAATCTTCGTGGTGCAGGTGCAGCCAGTCATATTCATGCAGTTTTCCCTGCAACACCTCCGTGTCGTACAGTACATCGTAAGGTATTTCGGCATAGGTCAGCACCATCGTCACAGCGTCGTCCCAGGGCTGAATATCCTGCCCTTTTTCGTCTTTTACCGGCGTATAAACGGCTATGCGGGGTGCTTTTTCAAGTTTGATTACGTCCATGTTCACCTCTGGATTCAGGATTTCGTTCTGAATATTGGCAAATTGGACATCCGCAATGACCTCGTAACTCACGTCACGGGTTTTGCATTCTTTTTCAAAAGAAGGCGTGTAGGGAAACGCAAAACTACCTCCGCGATAGTTCAGCAGCCAATAGCACTCCACGCCCTGGCCCAGCACCCAATACGTGATGCCATAGGCTTTCAGGTGGTTGCGCTGGCTCACTTCATCCATCGGCAACAGCAGATAGGTAGCATGCAACGAAGAAAAAGCACTGGCTAAAAGTGCCAGGACCAAAAGGTTTTTGCGCATAATGACGTATTGTTCTGAATAATAAATAAAAATAAAAGGCTGATCCGGTTGGGTAAAACGTTTTCCACGACGAAAAGATTTTTACCAAAAAAACATTTCCGGGTAAAAATACACGGTTATTCCACCAAAATGGTCAATATTCAGTAAATACGGCAGCTTTTGTCAAAAATACGGCAGCTTTTTCGCAGTTTTGCCATTGCATGAAAAATTGGCCTGCCTTCTACCTGTTTTTCGCCACTGCTTTCCTGCCAGCAAATCAGGGAGCGGCGCAAGCTGTCCTGGCTGATTCGCTGGCCCGTCTGTTGCTCACTGCTCCGCCTGATACGCACCGCGTCTCGCTGTTGGCCGACTATGCTTGGGAGATCAACGAAACGCGCAGTAAGGAAGCGGAACAGCGACTGCTGGAAGCCATTACGCTGGCGCAAAAAACCGGCTACCAAAAAGGCGAAGCTACGGCCTGGAATGGGCTCGGCACGGTCGAAGAAATACGCGGCAACCCGGCCCTGGCGGTCGGCCATTACCGGAAAGCCCTCGCTTTGCGCCAGATATTGGGCGATCAGACCGGCGTAGCGGCCATTCATAATAATCTTGGAAACGCTTACGAGTCACTGGGCCAGTTTGAATCGGCCCTGCAAGCCCACCGGGAGAGCCTGGCCTTGAACGAACAACTGCGCGATACTATCCGCATTGCCCGCGCCCATCTTAACCTGGGCGGCGTATTCGAGGAAATGGGCGCCTACCCCGAAGCGTACGAGCAGGTAAATACGGCCCGTTTCTTTTTTGAGGCCGATAATGACACGGCCAGCATGGCTAGAGCCTATGCTTTGCTGGGGCACATTCGTTTTGAGCTGGAAATGCGGCCCGAAGCGCGGGATTGGTACGAAAAAGCCCTCTTTCTGCGTGAAAAATTAGGCGATCCTGATCGCGTCGCGGATGCCCTGAGCGATCTGGGCAATGTGCTGGATGATATGGGCAGTGTTGATTCGTCGCGGATCGCTATTTCGCTGTATCGCCGTGCGCTGGATATTCGTCGCCAATCGGGGGATGAACCCGGATTGGCAGCCCTGTATAATAACTTGGGAGTCGCTTTCAAACACCTCGGTCAGTATGCCACCGGGGTGGGTTATCTGCGCCAATCGCTGGCACTGCGCACCAAACAGGACGATCAACCGGGCCTCATGGAGGTCTATAACAGCTTCGGCGATGTCACCTACGGATTGAAGGATTACGGGGAAGCCCTGCGCTACACGGAACTATATTTTGCTATTGCACAGCAGATTGGGGATGGGAAATTTATCCAGAAAGCCTACAAGGATTTTGCAAAAATCTATGCGACGCTGGGCGAGTATGATAAGGCCTACCAATACCGCGTGAAATACGACGAGCTGCGCTACGAACGGCTCAATGAAGCGCGGGCTCAGGATTTCGAGCGCAAAGACGTGCTCTTTTCCGAGCAAAAGCGCGAGGCCCAAATCGTGCAGCAGCAACACGAACTGGAGCTGCGCGACGCCGATCTGGCGCGGGCGCGTACCCGCACGTATGCCCTGGTGGGCGGAGTCCTCGGTTCCTTCCTGCTGGCGCTGCTCCTGTTCAACAGCAATCGCCTGCGGGCCCGTACCAATCGGGAACTGGCTTCCAAAAACAACACCATCGAACATGAACGCGCGCGGGCCGACCGGCTGCTCAAAAATATTTTGCCGGGAAAAACGGCCGACGAGCTTATCTTGCATAATACCGTCCAACCCGTTCGGTATGATTCGGTGACGGTATTATTCAGCGATTTTGTGGGTTTTACCACCATTGCCGAGCGGGTGTCTCCCGAAGAGTTGATTGCTGAACTGGACACCTGTTTCCGACTTTTCGATTCGATCATGGACAAACATGGCCTCGAAAAAATAAAAACCATCGGTGACTCCTACATGTGCGCCGGTGGTCTGCCAACGCCCACCACCACCCACGCTGCCGACATTGTGCAAGCGGCCATCGAGATGCAAAAAGGACTGCGCGAGCTGATGCTGCACCGCCCAAACATCAATACGCCGGTTTTTGAAATGCGGATCGGTATTCATACCGGGCCGGTAGTGGCCGGCGTGGTGGGCAGCCATAAATTTGCCTACGATATTTGGGGCGATACGGTCAACACGGCTGCGCGGCTCGAAGCGGGCAGTGTGGCGGGTAAGATCAATATTTCTGCCACCACCTATCAGCAGGTAAGTCATCTGTATAAATGTACTTTCCGGGGCAATCTGGCGGCCAAGAATAAAGGCGAAATCGCTATGTACTTTGTTGAATATGAATAACCTATGCTTCTAAAAACCCGTGGCATTGTCTTTCGGACGGTGAAATACGGCGAGACCAGCGTCATTGCCGATATTTTTACGGAGGAGAAGGGGCTGCACACTTTCATCGGTGGCAGCGTGCGTACGGCCAGAGCGCGGATGTCGTTCAGCCTGTTTCAGCCGATGACCGTGGTGGATGCGGTGGCCTACTTCCGCGACGAGCCAGGTGCGCTGAACCGGCTCAAAGAACTGCGCGCCGACGAGGTGTTCCAGGCCATTCCGTTCGATATACGCCGGGGAGCCGTGGCCCTCTTCATGGCCGAAATCTGCCGGAAAAGCATTCAGGAATCGGAAGAAAACCGCGAGTTGTTCCGGTTTTTGCTCGAAAATCTGCTTTGGCTGGATAGGACGCCCCATCCCATTGCCAATCTGCACCTGCATTTTCTGCTGGCGTTATCCGGCTATCTCGGCTTTCAGCCGCAGACCGAACTGGCCATTGGTCAGGAAAGTTTTTTTGATTTGAGAGAAGGCATTTTCTTGCCGACGCCGCCCGCGCATCTGTTCTATCTGGAGCCTGCACAAACCCAGCAAATTCTCGATTTACTGGAAGTGCCGCTCGAAGAATGCCATACTATAGTGCTTACCCGGCCAGAGCGTAAAGCCTTGTTACAGAGACTTTTGCAATTCTATCACTTGCACGTTACGGGATTTACCGAGATCAATACCCCGGAGGTGCTGGAGATGGTGATGGAGTAGGTAACGCGGATCAGATGGATGGACGCAGATGGGTGCGTACCTTGGATTTATTAGTCCCTTCGTCTGATATTTCACGGTGACCAACCGCGATGGCCTGACGTTGACGCTGTAGTAAATTTTAGCATTGAAAGAAAACTACCAAGCCTTTGGGTGTCAATTGATGCCCGGAGGCTTTTTATTTTTACATCTTCTCATTATGATCCACCAACTCCATCGCCGTTCGGAACACCACGTACCGGCCCTCATAACGCGCTTTATGCTGGGCTTGCAATTCTGGTGCAAACTCCTGTTGGAAACGCATTAAATGCGACATGTCTTTCACCAGGTATTGGATGGCATATATTTCTGAATCATCATGTTCGTGACTCAGCAGGCGGCACATGCGGTAGGAAAGAAAACTACCCGTGGCCATGATGTCGGGAATATGCGTTTCGCGCATCCAGCGCACCCAGTCGTCGTGTATTTCCAGATCAATGGTGAAGGTGACGTTATAAAGCAGCATATGCAAAAGATCGGCAAAGAGAAGTGGTGAAGGGAAAAATGGGCAATTACAGGTGGGGCTGGCAAGAGTTTTGGCAAAAATGGCAAACCCAAAGGTTTTTTCGGGGTTTACAGGAAAAATATTTTAATCTTGTAGTCCGTTCCCCTTTTACTCGCCCTCTGCCCAACCAAGCACACAACTACCATGAAATTGATGTTACGAACCCTTTTATTGCCCATCCTCTGCGCTTTTTTACCATATTCTTTGCTGGCTACCCACAATCGGGCGGGTGAAATCCATATCCGGCAGATCGGTCCGCTCACGATAGAAGCCACCATTATCACCTGGACCCGCACGAGCAGCGTGAACGCCGACCGCGATACGCTGACCATCAATTGGGGCGATGGCACCACAGAATCCATAGCCCGACAAAACGGGAATGGCCTGCCTTACCCCAACGATATTAAATATAATATTTATGTTGGACAACACACTTTCGCCGGGCCGGCTACCTACCGTATTTCGATGACGGATCCCAATCGCATCGCCGGTATTATCAACGTGAATCCGCCCTCTTCGGACAACGTTCCTTTTCACATTGAGACGATTTATTCTTTCCAGGATCCGCAATTTGGAGGAAACAACACCACGCCCTATTTGCTGCAACCGCCCATTGATAACGCCTGCGTCGGCAAACTTTTTATCCACAATCCCAACGCTTTCGACCCTGACCGCGATAGCCTGTCTTACCACCTGATCGTGCCTTTACAGGGTTTGAGTACGGCTGTGCCCAACTATAGTTATCCCGATGAGATCATCCCCGGCAGTAATAATTCGCTTCAGTTGGATGAACGTACGGGCATCATTTCCTGGTTTTCCCCCCAGGCCGCCGGGGAATATAATCTGGCGTTTATCGTCGTTTCCTGGCGTGGCGGCGTAGCCATTGATACCACCATCCGCGATATGCAGATTTTTGTGGACAGATGCGACAACAATCCGCCCAACGTACGGACGGAGGATGAACTCTGCGTAATAGCCGGGACTACGGTGGAATTTCCAGTCTTTGCGAGTGACCCAGATAGCAATGACTTTGTGCAATTGACCGCTTTGGGTGGCCCGCTGGATGACAATTTGATCAGTCACGCGACTTTCGTTGGGCCATCTGGTTTTCAGCGTCCGCCGCTGATGGGCACTTTTCAGTGGAACACTACCTGTGAACACATTTCCAATCAACCCTACTCGGTGGTGTTCAAAGCCGTGGATTCGCAGGATAGTACCACCGCGCAGTTGGCGGATTTGAAAACGGTTTCTATCAAAGTCGTTGGTCCGCCGCCGGAAGACGTGCAAGCGACCACGGATCAGGGTTCGGTGGAAGTGACCTGGGCCAAACCGTATGTCTGTGAAAATGCAGCGGATAATTACTTCTATGGCTTTTCGGTGTGGCGGCGCGAGGGCAGCAAGTCCTTTCCGCTCGATACCTGTGCGCCCGGTCTGGCGGGAAAAGGCTATACCCAACTTATTTTTGTCACCAAACAAATGCAGAACGGGCGGTATTATTTCAAGGATACCAATGTCGAACGCGGACGCACTTATTGCTACCGGATTTTGGGCAAATTTGCCCGTATTTCAGCGGGTGGCTATCCGTATAATGTCGTGGAAAGCCTGACTTCGGAAGAGGTTTGCGTACAGTTGCCGCGCGATTTGCCGCTGCTGACCAATGTTTCGGTGGTAGAAACCGATGCGACCGCCGGGCAAATAAAAGTGGTCTGGACCAAGCCCTCGGCCAGCGAATTGGATACCGTTATCAATCACGGCCCTTACCGCTATCAACTGCTGCGGGCACCGGGTTTCAGTGGCGGCACTTTCCAGGAAGTGGCGGGTGCTTCTTTCACGGCACCAACGTTCTCGCAGGCCAACGATACCATGTTTTTGGATCAAAATCTGAACACCCAAGGCCAGCCTTATCGCTACCAAGTCGCCTTTTATGTGCGTGGGGAGAATACGCCGCTGGGCACTACCACCGCCGCTTCTTCCGTGTTTTTAACGGTCAATTCCACCGACGAAACCAACCTGCTTTCGTGGCAGGAAGAGGTGCCCTGGGAAAATTACAACTACATTATTTTTCGCCGGAATGCGGCTGGACAATTTGATTCCATTGCCAGTACAACTGCCATGAATTATGCTGATCGCGGTCTCGTAAACGGCCAGGAATATTGTTATTACATCCGCAGCGAAGGCACGTACAGTGTGGATGGGTTGCCTAGTCCGCTGATCAATGATTCACAACGCGCCTGCGGTAGCCCATTGGACACCATACCACCTTGTGCACCGGAATTATTGCCGATCAACAATCTCTGTAATAGTCAGGGTGGCCCCGCGCCGGATCCGCCTTACGAAAATAATCTGCGCTGGACCAATCCCAACCAGACCTGCAACGGATCGCAGGATGTGGTGCAGTACAACATCTGGTACGCACCCGGCACCGAGGAGCAGTTGGTGGTCATTGCCACCCAGCAGGAAGCGGGCAATACGAGCTATACCCATGCGCTGGCTGATGGATTGACGGGTTGCTATGCTGTATCAGCGGTGGATTCAGCGGGCAACGAAAGCCCATTGAGCAACACTATTTGCGTGGATAATTGCCCGGAATACCTTTTGCCCAATGCTTTTACGCCCAATGGCGACAGTCACAATGACGTATTTACGCCTTTCCCCGGCTGGCGTTTTGTGGAGCGGGTGGAAATGCAAATTTTCAACCGCTGGGGCAATCTGGTCTTCGTCACCACCGATCCGGCGATCAACTGGGCCGGCACCAATACCGCCGGAAAGGACTTGACCGAAGGCACTTATTATTATGTTTGTAAAATATTTGAGCGTCGCGTAGAAGGGCTTTCTTTGCGCGCGGATCCGCTCAGTGGTTATATTGAACTGGTGAGAAGTGGAAATTGAGGGAAGGAAGGACAAATGCATCATTCAACTAATTACATTTTTATGCGTATTTGAGGATTTGACCAATTGCTTGATTATCAATTGCTTTATCAAATACTCAAATCCTCGCATCCTCAAGAAATTAACAATCAACCAATAAACGAATCTACCAGTCAACTAATTAACCAATACATGAAATTCGAGCATCCTGAATACCTGTGGCTATTGGCAGCCGTGCCATTGCTGGTACTATTGATGTTTGGTTATTCTTTCTGGCGGCAGGGTGCATTACGACAGCTGGGAGAAGCCCCCATGTTAGCGCGGTTGCTCCCCGGGTTTTCGTCCGCGCTATTTTGGTTAAAAACAGCCTTTTTAGCGGTTAGTGTTGCCTTTTTAGCCATTGCCTGGGCCAATCCGCAGCAGGGCGCCAAGTCGCAAAACGTGACCCAGCAGAGCGCGGATATATTCATCGCTCTGGATATATCGCAAAGTATGTGGGCGAAAGACGTGGCACCCAGCCGACTGGAACTGGCACAGCGTTTTGCCCGCAAACTGGTGGAAGCCCTTGAAGGTGAACGTATCGGCCTCATTTTTTTTGCCGGAGATGCTTTTTTGCAGATGCCGCTTTCGACGGACTATAATTTCTCCCTGCAAAGCCTGCAAACAGCCAGCCCCGACCTGATTACCGAACAGGGAACGGCCATTCCCGCCGCCATTGACCTGGCGATGGAATCCTTCGCTGCCGGGACGGGAGGCGGACGCATGCTAATCATCATTACCGATGGCGAAAGCCATGATGATGAAGCCGTGGATCGCGCCGAAAAGGCCGCCGATGATGGTGTGGTGATTTGCACCGTCGGCGTGGGTACCTCTGGCGGTGGCCCCATTCCCCTGGAGGGCAACATGATGGGCGCCTACAAACGGGATGAGGATGGCAAGGTGGTGACCACGCGTTTGGATGAAGAATTATTGCAAAAAATAGCCAGTGCCGGTAATGGCGCGGCGTATAATTTGAACCAGGGCGACCGTGTGGTCAGTGCCTTGCGCCGGGAGGTGGATCGCCTGCAAAAGCGCACCGTGGAAGTCCGGTCTTTTACCGAATTTGAATCCTATTATCAGTGGCTTCTGCTGCCTGCTATTCTGCTGTTAGCCGTGGAACAATGGGTAGTATTTCAGGATAAAAAAGGGAGGTGGGTTGATAGTTAATCAGGAAAAAGGCAGTGAGTAGTTGCTAGTGGTGGCATGGGTTCTGCAAAATTTTCTCAAAGAAAAAATTTTGCAGAACCCATGCCACCACTCAAACTCGGATTTTCATTTAGAAAAATCAGGCAGATTCGAAGCCTATCCATTTAATCGAACCCAAGATTCATACAACTGATAAGATTTTGATTATCAATATTTTATTAAATAAAAACTGAAAATGAGGGTATTTTTCTGTTTGTTCGGTTTAGCATGGTGTCTGGCAACGCCAGCCCTCGCCCAAAGTGCGCATAAGGAACTGCGGGCGGGCGACAAAGAGTACGTCCGGGAAAATTACAGTGCCGCGCAACAGCACTACCAGGAGGCCGTCCGGCAAAATCCCGGCAGCCTGAATGCGACTTATAATTTAGGCTGCGCCGAATACCGCCAGGGAAAATACCCGGAAGCGGAAAAAGCGTTTCAGCAGGCCGTAGCGGGTTCTCAATTGCCCGCCACCAAAGCCGATGCGCTTTATAACCTGGGTAATGCGCAACTGAATCAGCATAAATGGAGCGATGCCATCGAAGCTTACCAAAACAGTCTGCGCCTGCGGCCCGGCGACCCGGCGACCAAGCAAAATCTGCAAATGGCCAAGCAAAAATTGAAAGAAGAACAGCAGCAACAAAAACAAAAGCAGCAGCAAAAACAGCAACAGTCCCAAGACAGTCAACAGCCACCCGAAGATCAAAAACAGCCGCAGGATCAACCGCAATCAGGAAATAGTCAGCAGCCGCAGACGCCAAAATCGGGGGAACAGCCCAATCAGGGCCAGGAGCAATCTCCCCAACCCACGGAACCCGGCAAAATGACGCGCGAGGAAGCCCAACGGATGCTGGAAACCACCATCAGCCCCGAAGACCGCAAAAATGCGCGCAAGTACCGCGCCACGGTGCAGCCCAGACGAGCCCCCGGAACCAATAAGAAAGACTGGTAACCGGCAGGTTGTTTGGTTGCTGCAAATGTTCGACTTTTGCAGGAGTCACTTTTGCTGTAAAAACTGACCACGAGGGTTTTAGTCAAATCTTCGTATCCTCACATCTTCAAATACTCAATACAAATAATATGCAAGAGAAAGGGGTTCCTACTGTTGATCTCTCCAAATTTGTCCAGGGCAATGCGGCTGAACGCACGGAATTTGTCCATGCCTTGGGTAAGGCTTTTCACGAAGTCGGTTTTGTCGCCGTCGTCAATCACGGCATTCCCAAGCAACTGGTGGATGACTTTTACGCGGCTTCCAAGGAGTTTTTTGCCCTGCCGGAAGACGTAAAACGCCGCTACGAAGTGGCGGGTATGGCTGGCCAGCGCGGTTACACGTCCTTTGGTAAGGAACACGCCAAACAATCGCAGGTGGCAGACCTGAAAGAATTTTTTCAAATTGGTCAGGAAGTGCCTGATAATCACCCGCTTAAAAGCATGTATCCCGATAATGTGCAGGTGAGCGAGGTGGAGAATTACGCAAAATTGGGCAAAGAACTGTACCGCGCTTTTGAAAAATCGGGCAGCCAGTTATTGCAGGCCATCGCGCTATATCTGGGCCTGGAAGTGGACTACTTTGAACGCCACATTACGCATGGCAACTCCATTTTGCGCTCCATTTTCTATCCGCCGATCAGTCAGGAACCGGCCAGTGCCATCCGTGCCGAGCAACACGAAGATATCAACCTCATTACGCTGCTGGTCGGGGCCAGTGCGGGTGGTTTAGAGTTACTGAATTCCGAAAATAAGTGGGTAGCCGTCATGCCCGGCCCCGACGAGATCGTGATCAACGTCGGCGATATGCTGCAACGCCTCACCAATAATTATCTGAAAAGTACTACCCACCGCGTGGTGAATCCGCCGCGCGAGGAGTGGCACCTCCCCCGCCTGAGCATTCCTTTCTTCCTGCATCCAGTGAGTAATATGGATTTAAGCAGTCTGCCCAGTCTGGTGACCGAGGATAGCCCGCTGCATTACACGCCCATCACCGCTGGCGAATACCTGGACGAGAGACTGCGGGAAATTGGACTAAAAAAATAGTTATGAGTTATGAGGGATGAGTTATGCCGCTGGTGATAACTTATAACTCATCCCTCATAACTAATTCCGCTCCTTCCCGCCCCACCAGCGTCCCGATTGCTACGCCCATACCGCTGAGGCGTACGGCCACGGCTACGCGGGGAGAAATGCGTTCGATGATCGGCTTTTTGATCGGCCCGAGGCCGAGGATACCCGTCCACCAACTGTCTATTTCTACGGGTTGTCCGGGGCAAATGACGTTATGCAGCAGGTCGGTCAATGCCTGGCGGATCAGCGCATTCGCCCCAAACTGATCCGTATTTTCCACTTCACGATCTAAATGGCGGCCACCACCGAGCAGAATTCGTCCGTCAATATTGCGGAAATAAAAATAGCCCCGGTCGTAGTGGAAACAGCCTTCCACTTTCAGGTTCGGCACCGGCTGCGTAATCAGCACCTGGTTCCGCGCAGGCACCACATCCGGGCGGCCCAGCAGACGACCAGCAAAGCCATTCACCGCTACCAATACTTGCCCCACTTTCAAAGTCCAGCCATATTCGGTTTCCAACTCTACGCCTTGCGAAGTATCTTCCAGATGACGCACCCCGATGCCATTAAAAATCTGTACGCCTTTGGCAATAGCCAGTTCCAATAAGGTTGCCATCATTTTTCCGGTGTGGACCTGCCCTTCCGCCTGGTTCAGGATCAGGTGTTTTAGTCCGTGAAACCCAAAGCCCGGCAAGCGGTTGTCCACCACTTTATACACGTCTGCTTGGCCGGTAATAGCCCCTATTTTCTGGTTGAAATCAGGAATTCGTGCCACACATGCCTGGAAAATGCCTTCTTCATCGTCCCGGAACATTTCGTAACCGCCGTGCATTTGAAAGCCAATGTGTTCATCGCCAACCAGTTCGCGCAATTGTTGCAAGCCACGCCAACGTTTCTCGACAATAGTCAGTACCTCCTCTTCGGTCAGGTGCGTCAGGTCGTCCAGCAGTTCGGTCATGGAGCCAAAGCAGGCAAAACCGGCGTTGCGGGTGCTCGCGCCAATGGGCAATGCCCCGCGTTCGAGGATGGCGACGCGCAATTTCGGCTGGCTATTTTTCAAGTGAATGGCCGCCGTGAGTCCTACGATGCCGCTGCCGATGATGGCAACATCGAAATCCTTCAGGAAGGTCTCACGCTCCCAGTAACTGAGTTCATATTGCAACATATTGAAAAAAATTTAAACGCAAAGGGCGTAGATTTTTAAACACAGAAAGAGCAAATTTTTTAAACACAAAAGGCACAAAAGAAACACAAAAGAGTACAAAAATTCCTTTCTTGTAATTTTTATACCTTTTGCGCCTGGCCGGAAGTCTTACCTTTGTAGTTGAAGAAATATTGGCTCAGTTAACATCTTAAATTATTTACCACCGACCGCGATTTCGACCACCTGAGCCAGACATTCTTAGACTTGGAAACCATCGATTTATCAGCTTTGAAGACCTAAAACCACCACCATGCCACAATTCGCCCACCTCCACTGCCATACCCAATTCTCCCTGCTCGACGGAGCAGCCAGCATCCCCAACCTCTTCAAAAAGGCGAAGGCCGACGGCATGAAAGCCCTGGCCATCACCGACCACGGTAATATGTTTGGGGTGTTCCAGTTTGTGGCCGAAGCGTCCAAACATGAAGGCGTAAAACCCATCGTCGGCTGCGAATTTTATGTGGTGGAAAATCGCCACCAGCGGACTTTTACCAAAGAGTTGAAGGACAAGCGTTATCACCAGTTATTTCTGGCCAAAAACGCTGAGGGCTACAAAAACCTGGTCAAACTCTGCTCGCTGGGCTACACGGAAGGCTTGTATGGCAAGTACCCACGTATTGACAAAGAACTGGTGATGCAGTACCATGAGGGACTGATCGCAACCACTTGCTGCATCGGTGCAATGGTGCCACAGGCGATTTTGAAAAAAAGCGAGGCGGAGGCTAAAAAGGAATTTGAATGGTGGTTTAATATCTTCGGTGAAGACTACTACATCGAAATTCAGCGGCACCAGATGAAGGAGCAGGATACGGTGAACGAAATGCTGCTACGCTGGGCGGAGGAATACAACGTGAAGACGATCTGCACCAACGATTCGCACTACGTGGATCAGAAGGACTCCAACGCCCACGACATTTTGCTCTGCGTCAATACCGGCGAAAAACAGGCCACTCCGGCGATCCGCGAGTTCACGGATGAAGGCACGATCACCAAGGGTGGGCGGTTTGCGTTCTGGAACGACCAGTTTTATTTTAAGACGCAGGCCGAAATGGGCAAACTCTTCCACGACGTGCCTGCTGCGCTCGATAACACGATGGAGATCGTGGATAAGTGCGAGCATTTGAAACTCAAAAAAGATATTCTGCTGCCCAATTTCGTGGTGCCGCCGGAGTTCCAAACCCAGGACGATTACCTGCGTGACCTCACTTACAAAGGCGCGAAAGAACGCTACCGCAACATTACGGCGGAGGTGGAAGAGCGCCTTAATTTCGAGTTGCACACCATCAAAACGATGGGTTTTGCGGGCTACTTCCTCATCGTGTCCGATTTCATCAAGGCCGGGCGTGATCTCGGCGTGGTGGTCGGGCCGGGCCGTGGTTCGGCGGCAGGCAGCGCGGTGGCCTACTGCATCGGCATTACTAATATTGATCCGATCAAATACCGGCTGCTGTTTGAAAGATTTTTGAATCCCGACCGGAAGTCCATGCCCGATATTGATACGGATTTTGACGATGAAGGTCGCCAAAAAGTGATTGATTACGTGGTGCAAAAGTATGGTAAACAACAAGTTGCGCAGATCGTTACCTACGGTACGATGGCCGCCAAAATGTCGATCAAAGACGTAAGCCGAGTACTTGATTTACCGCTCGATCAGGCCAATGCGCTGGTAAAACTGGTTTCCGACAAGCCCGGCACCAACCTGAACCGCCTGCTCACCGCGCCGTTCGACGGCCCCGGTTCTTTGCGCGAAAAAGAAAATATCAGCAGCGAAGACCTCGACAATGCCAAAAAACTGCGGGAAATTCTGGCCGTTGGCGGCACCCCGGAGAGCATGGTTTTGAAAGAAGCGATGATTCTGGAAGGCTCGGTGCGCGGCACGGGGATCCACGCGGCGGGCATCATCATTGCGCCGAAAGACCTCACCGAGATCATTCCGGTGTACGCTTCCAAAGAAACGGAACTGCTGATCACGCAGTACGAAGGCTCGATTATTGAGGATGCGGGCGTCATCAAAATGGACTTTTTAGGGCTGAAAACGCTGACCATCATGCGGGATGCCCTGAAAATCATCAAGGAAAACCACGGGGTCGAGATTGATATTGATAATATTCCGCTGGACGATGTCAAGACCTACGAACTCTATCAGCGGGCTGAAACCAACGGTACGTTCCAGTTTGAAAGCGCGGGTATGCAGAAGTATCTACGTGAACTCAAGCCCGACAAATTCGATGACTTGATCGCCATGAATGCGCTGTACCGGCCCGGCCCGATGGACTATATTCCGTCGTTCGTGGCGCGTAAACACAAGCGCGAGGTGGTGACCTACGATCTGCCGGATATGGAGGAATATCTGGCCGAAACCTTCGGGATTTGCGTGTATCAGGAGCAAATTATGCTTCTTTCCCAAAAAATCGCTGGTTTTTCCAAGGGCGATGCCGATGTGCTGCGCAAGGCCATGGGGAAAAAGCAAAAGGCGATTCTGGATAAAATGAAGAGCCAGTTTATGGAGGGCGCGACGGCTAAGGGTCACCCGAAAGCCAAGTTGGAGAAAATCTGGACTGACTGGGAAGCCTTCGCTATGTACGCTTTCAACAAGTCACACTCTACGTGTTACGCGTTGGTAGCCTATCAGACGGCTTATTTGAAAGCGCATTATCCCAGCGAATACATGGCGGCGGTGCTGACGCATTCGCAGTCGAATATTGAAAAAATAACCTTCTTTCTGGAAGAATGTCGGCGCATGGGCCGGGTGGTAAAAGGCCCCGATGTCAATGAATCGCAGGTGAATTTCTCGGTCAACAAACAGGGCGATATCCGCTATGGAATGGGTGCCGTGAAGGGCGTCGGCGAAGCGGCGGTGGAAGTCATCATTGCCGAGCGACGCGCCAAAGGGCCTTTCCGCGACATCTATGATTTTATGCGCCGGATCAGCCTGCGGGTAGTGAACAAACGAGTGTTGGAAAACCTGGTTTTTGCCGGAGCATTCGACAGTATGGGCATTCACCGGGCGGCTTTTTTCCATACTAAAGACGAAAAAGATGCGCCTTTTATTGAAAAACTGCTGAAATACGGCTCTGGTTATCAGGAAGATAAATTGATGTCGAAAAATTCTCTTTTTGGCGATATGTCCGATACGGTCAGTATTGCGGAACCCGCCGTTCCCTATGCCACGCCCTGGAATTTGCTGTATCGTTTGCAAAAAGAAAAAGACGTCACGGGTATCTACCTCAGTGGCCACCCACTCGATGATTTCCGCTACGAATGGGAGAACTTTGCTACTTCCCTGGACAAAATAGATAATTTTAAAAACCGGAAAATAAACATCGCGGGCTTTGTCAATAAGACCGAACACCGCATCAGCCAGAAGGGCTCCGGGTGGGGGAGATTTACCATTCAGGACTATGCCGGCAGCCTCGAAATCTCTTTATTTTCAGAGAGTTATGCCAAATTTAGTTCCTACTTTACTGAGGGAGCCAGCCTTTATATCGAGGGGGAATACAAAGCGCGCTATCAATCCGACGAGATGGAATTTCGGGTACTCAACGTGCGGCTGTTAGAGACGATTGGGGAAGAAAAAACCTCTTCGATCACCCTGCGCATTTCGCTGGGCATTTTGTCTGCCGACCTGATTGAATGCATTGAGAAAATCTGCATGGCTCGGAAAGGCAAGCACACGCTACGTATGGAATTGGTGGACTATGAGCAGAAAGATAAATGGGCACTTACCTCCACGACGCGTAAAGTGCTGGTGGACAATGGTTTTATTGCGGAAATGAAGGGGCTGGGGGTAGAGTGTGGGGTGAATTAAGTTTTCCGTATTTTTGAGTCTTAAAACATAGAAATATAGAGGCCATAACCACGCCATTCAATGTCGCTCAACAAGAGTTACTCCAACTCTTTGCGGTTGGTCTTTCGGACGAAGAACTTCGCGAGTTGAAACAAATCCTGCTGGATTTCAAGTTCCGGCGTGTGACAGCGTTGGCGGATAAAATTTGGGAAGAAAAGGATTGGAATGACGAAACGGTGGAAAAAATGCTGCAAACGCACATGCGTACGTCGTATAATTTTGCCGAATAATATAAAGTAAGGATGCCGCTCACCTACACCAACCGACGCAATCAATCCCACTACTTCCGGGCAGTTGAAACTGCCAAAGGCGGCACTCGCTACTACATTGTCAAGTCAGATCAATTTCCCGACTTGATTGAGGAGGTACCGAGAGGATTTGAAATTCATGAGCAGCCCGCTGAAGCGAGAGTAGTCCTGCGCAAAGTAGTACCAACACTAATCAATTGGCAGGAAAAGGAACTGGTAGAAAATGCCGTTCGCGAACTCTCTGCCCTCAAAGATATTGTTATAACCGCTGAAAAAGGAACGATTACCGTGTGGCATTCACAGTTTAATTCTATCAGTGGGCAGGAAGAAGGTTTGTCGGCAGAAGAAGCAGAAGAAATATGGGGCGATCACGTTAAAACATGGAAGCAATATGACGATAACTTTCAGTTTGTACTGATTGAACCGCACAAGCGCATTTTTCAAGCTGAGCGACGCACTTATTTCAGCATTTTTGGGGGTTCGTATGCACCAATCGAAGACGGCACAGGTACATTGGAAGAACTTACCGAGAAATTCTGTCCGTATATGGGGCGGGATACTTATTTCAATTTGGTGCCGGAAGGGTTTGAGGAGTAAAGGCTTGACACCACATTTTTCCCCTTTACCTTGCTGCTGAAAAAAATACGTACCTTTACGCCTCGTAATTTCATTCAACGTTCAACAAAAAAATTAAATATCACCCATCATGGGCAGAGGAGACGTAAAAACTAAGCGCGGCAAAATCACCCGCGGTTCGCATGGCAAAAGCCGTCCGAAACTGGAAAAAATCAAAACCGTACTGAAAAAAGCGGCTGCCGCCGAAAAGACAGCGGCTTAAATCACTGGTTTTCAGCAACTAACGATGATTCAATTGTTTGTTAGTTTAAAAGCCTTGCTCCACGCTTCGTCGTTGGCAAGGCTTTTTCCATTTGATTTAAATATTGATAATCAGCACATTGGCCACATTGTCGGCATTGACCACATTATCCCATTAGCCACATTATTTCATACTACCAGGCGCAGTGCTTTTTCGATCAAAACAAATTCCACCGGCGTTTGCCCCAAAAACTCGCCGTCGGCTTCCAGCAAAGTAGGCATATTGCCCACCGCTTCCACGCGGATAGAACGGGCCTGATAACCTTCCACTTTGGGATGGCGCAGCAAAGAGCCGTCATAAAAGCGGTGCGTCTGGGCGATCACTTCCCATTTTTTCAGCCGGCGCGCGAAAGTGAGCGCAAACAAACCATCATCGGGAATAGCCTGCGGAACAAACTGCATCCCACCACCGGAATAGCGGCAAATTCCGACATTAATGGTGTAGAAAAAATCTTCGGTCTGCTGCTGATCGTATAGAATACGCGCTTTTCGCAGGCGATATTTGAATAAATATTGCAGCACCAACACCATGTATTGCAGCCGGTTAGATATCCGGTGTTGCACCAGTTGCTGCCCGATATAACCATCGTAAGCCAGCCCGGCCACGTTCACGAAATAACGCTGTACCGCTATGCCTTCCGCCTGGTATTTGACCAAACCAACGTCTTGTACCACCGTTTTCCCAGCCATAATGTCGCGCAACCTTTGCGCTATATCCAGCGACAGTTTGTACATCCGCGCCCAGTCATTGCCCGTGCCGGTCGGCAACAGCGCGTAGGTCACCTCCGTGCTGGCCACAAAAGTCTGACCAAGGATGCCGTTGGCAATTTCGTGGTTGGTCCCGTCGCCGCCGATGCCCAGCAGATAGCGATGGCCTTTTAAAATCGCGTCTTCAGCCAGCCGGGTGGCGTGGCCAGGATGCTCCGTGAAATGAATGGAATAGGAAAACCCCAACTCCTGCAACAATCGCTCGATGGCGGGCCAGCGCTTGCGCACCGTGCCACCGCCCGAAGTCGGGTTGGCAATAATGTACCAAAATGGCTGCTCCATGCTTTTTTACAGATCGTATCTGTGCGCAAAGAGACCATTTTTTAACAAATACCGGAAATTTCTTTCTATCAACCGCCTACGCCCAGCCGGGCCAGACAATCCGACCAAAACGACTGCACCATGGACGCTGTCCGTTCCGGGGCTTCAAACATGCCCATGTGGCCCACGCCGGGCAGTATTTGCAGATCGGTGGTATGCGCCAGCATGGCCGCCTGGGTCGCCAGTTTGACCGGGACCACCGTGTCGGCTTCGCCCTGAATAATCTGGACAGGTACAGCCAGGTTGGTCAGCGTATCCGTCTGGTCGCGGCGGCCCAGCATAGTTTCCAGAGCAGCGATAATGGCTTCCGGCGGGTATTTTTTGCCGGTTTCGGTCAGTTTCTGAATAATATCGGGATGGGCCTCGGCAAAATCGGGCGCGAACAGACCGGGGAATAACTGTGTTACGTACAAGTCGCGTTTGCCACTACGCAGCATTTCGATGCCGCGTTGCCGCTTTTCGCGGGTTTCCGGCTGATCGGCGTAGGGATGTGAATGGAACAATCCCAGTCCGGCCAGACGCTCCGGGTATAGCGCGGCAAATTCGAGGGCCACATATCCGCCCAGCGAATGGCCATGCAGGATGCACAACCGCACTCCTTGCTCGTCCAGCACGCTCCGAACGGCTTCGGCATAGTGCGAAATGTCATTGGCAGGTGGTAAGGAGGAGTTGCCAAAACCCGGCAGATCAATGCGAATAACAGGCGTATCCGGCAGGTGAGCCAGCCAGGTATCCCAGACGGAATGGTCTTCGCAAAAGCCGTGCAGCAGCACCAGTGGAATAGTAGGGCGGTCACCATCGAAGTGATAACTGACCTGATCGTTAGCAGAAAGTTGGACGTTGGGCATAAGGAAATGAAAAGGCAAGGAACAAAGGGCAATAAGCAAATTAAATAAAGGGACATCCCGGTTTTAATTAGGATGTGTAGAGCAAATAGAACAAAAATAGTCGTCCGATTTTATCGAAAGGCAACAAGAACTAGACGGGAAAAAATCGAGCCACAGCAGCAGTTTTGGAAATTACCCTAAACAATGTGGCAGTTTTGTCGAATTTTACGGCCTCAAGCCTGAACGCCCCGTTTCTTGGGCAAAGTAAGGCAGAAATTAAACGGGCGGGAATCTTTATAGCATGGACTTTTTTTCGCAGCTTGGTTCTGAAATTTCACGCGGGCTCAGTCCGGAGTTGCCGGGCGACCTCGGTAATATGGACGACCACCTCGATTACATTATTCCGAAGGTCATCGCTTACGGCGAGGACTTGCGGGAGGAGCAGTTTTGGTTGGCCAAACGCTGGAAAGAAATTCGCGACGACGAGACTTTCCACGAGGCCGTGCTGCATATTTTCAATCCCGGTGGCGAGTACCTGTTATCGGTGGATGGCAACGTGATGAAAGGGGCCTGGCGGCAATTGGGCGGTGCCAATTCGCTGCTGCTGGAAATAGGCGGCCGCACAGAACTGTTCGATCTGCGCTTTCTGAATGGCGACTTTATGATCCTCACCAAACACGGGGATCAGGGCCGTAAGAACCAACGCTGCTACTTTTGCCTGGTCCGCGAGGGCATTGGCAACTCGCTCGACTGGCGCAACGTGATGGAAAAATTATACAATACCTGGCGCGAAAACAGCCTGAGTATTTGGGCCTGGCTAGGCTTCATTCTGATACTGGGCATTATTATCTACCTGTCTTTCAATTAATTACAGGCCGGGATCAGCACCCGGCCTACAGCACTTTATTCATGCACGCTCTCGATTGGGTTGTTTTAGTTGGTACACTTGCTTTTGTAGTCTTATACGGCACCTGGAAAACCTATCAGGCCAAAGAATCCAGTAAGGATTTTCTGGCCGGCCAGCGCGACCTGCCCTGGTGGACCATCGGCCTCAGCATCATGGCCACGCAGGCCAGT
Organism: Saprospirales bacterium; assembly: GCA_031425155.1. Classification (GTDB taxonomy): domain Bacteria; phylum Bacteroidota; class Bacteroidia; order Chitinophagales; family Saprospiraceae; genus M3007. The sequence goes on from JANPIV010000116.1 coordinate 54,456, forward strand.
GCCATTACCTTCCTGAGTACGCCGGGGCAGGCTTTTGCCGATGGGATGCAGTTTGTGCAGTTCTATTTCGGGATGCCGATTGCCATGATTTTTCTGGCTTATCTGGTGCTGCCCATTTATTACAAATTGCGCGTCACCACCGCCTACGAATACCTGGAAGAGCGATTCGATCTGCGAATGCGGACGCTCACGGCCATTTTGTTCCTCATTTTGCGTGGCATTTCGGCGGCGATCAGCATTTATGCGCCGGGCATTATTCTCTCCACGGTGTTCGGCTGGAACCTCGCGCTAACCAATTTCCTGCTGGCCGCCTTTGTGATTGTCTATACCACAACGGGCGGAAATGCGGCGGTGAGCCGCACCCAGGAGTTGCAAATGAGCATTATGCTGAGTGGTCTGGTCATCGCGTTTTTGGTCATTCTTTACCAATTGCCGCCGGGCGTAGGACTGATGGAAGCCTGGCAAATAGCGGGCGTGACGGGCAAAACCCAGGTCGTGGACTGGGGCATCCGGCAGGACGCGCAAGGTGGCAGTTATTTCGACTGGCACGACCGATACAATATATGGTCGGGGCTGCTGGGCGCCACTTTTCTTTTCCTTTCCTATTTTGGTACCGACCAAAGCCAGGTGGGGCGGTACTTGTCGGGCCGGTCTTTGAAAGAAAGCCGTTTTGGCCTGCTGTTCAATGGTTTTGTGAAAGTGCCCATGCAGTTTCTGGTGCTTTCGGTGGGCGTTATGGTGTTTGTTTTCTACCAATACAATCAGCCGCCGCTGTATTTCAATAAAGCCAGCCGCGAAAAAGTAGCCCAAACGCCCCAGGAATCCGCGTTGAAAAGCCTGGAAATACGCGCCGACACGTTGTATTTGGGTAAAAAAGCGGCTTTGCAGCGACTGACCACCGCCCTGCGCAGCGACAATGACGAGCAGGCGGATGTCGCCCGCACGGAGTTGCAGGAGTTGGAAAAACAAAACACGGCCCTGCGCAATCAGGCGCAAGACATCGTCCATGAGGCCGTGCCGGATGCCGACCCGAAAGACAAGGACTATGTGTTTGTGGATTTTGTGCTCAATCACTTACCAGCGGGTCTGATCGGGGTCATTTTTGCCATGATCTTTTGTGCTTCGTGGAGCACCAAAGCCTCCGAACTCAACTCGCTGGCGGCCACCACGGTCTCCGATATTTATCGCCGCTCATTGGTAAAAGATAAAAGTGACGCCCACTATTTGCGTGCTTCGCGTTGGGCGACGGTGCTTTGGGGCGTTTTCATCATGGTGTTTGCCACCTACGTGCGCCTGCCCGACAACCTGATCCAGGCCGTGAATATGCTCGGTTCGCTATTTTACGGCACCTTGCTGGGGATATTTTTCACCGCTTTTTTCCTGAAACGGATTCAGGGACGAGCCGTCTTCTGGGCGGCAGTCATTACCCAGACCATCATTATGTACATGTTCTTCTGGGTAGATCGGGATGCCTACTTGTGGTACAATCCGCTGGGCTGCGGCCTGGTCATGGGCTTGAGTTTGATCCTGCAGCCGATGATGCGGGTCAAAAAAGGGCGTGAAATGATTACCGAAGACAATATATAGTTGGAATAACCACGCACCACAATGTTACGTGGCCCCGTTTTTGTAGTATAATATGTGGAAACATCCTATTTTTTCACTATAAAAACCGATCCAATGTTGATTCTGACCTTTCTCATGATTGTCCTCCTCATTTTTGGTAATCGCATGTTTAGCGAAGCCAGAGGCTGAAATCACGGCGACTAAAAATAAGTGAATATAGTTTTTGCCGCCTCCTTACCTCCTTTTATACAAAGTGCCTGGTCACAGCAGTAGCCAGGCACTTTTTTGCTTTTTAAAACTGGCAGCATCCTACCGCACCCCCGATACCGGCATCCGCGGATCATAAGTACCCTTGATGACCGGGCTTTGCCGATTGCCGGTGTAGGCCCGCACACTTTCGGCGATAAAGTCGTATAACTCCTGGATACTCACGATCTTATCTTTATTTTTGTCTGCTTCGCCTTTCAGGCCACGGATGAGGAAGTGACTGAATACGCCCTGCCGCAGACCCGAGGATTCCAGCGAAGTTTCTTCGGCTTTGCTCGACATAATGAGCGCTGTGCCGGAGACGGACTTCGCCAACGTCTGGTAATACTGGGTCAGCACCGGGTCGGTTTCACCGGAGCGCATGGCCAGAATGCTGCCGGAGTGACAGGCGTCGGCGAGGCAGAGTTTATATTTCGCCCGGCATTTGCCGAAGGCAGCAGCTATCTCTTCGTGGGCGATTTTGTTGTTAAATCCATCAAAATCAATGGGTAGAAACGAGCCATTGAGGCCGTGGCCGGAAAAATAGAACATCACCAGATCGGTGGGGCCAGCCATGCTGAATACTTCGCTGATCGTGGCGAGCACATTTTCGCGGGTCGCTTCTTCATCAATCAGGACCCGTACCTGGGCATCGGGCAGCGCGCCGCCTTCCGGGCTTTTCAAAAAAGCATAAAAACGATAGGCATCATCGTCGGTGTAGCGCAGCACCGGCATGTGATCGTAGGCAGCCACCCCGACGACTACGGCCCATACTTTGGGTACGGCCACCGTCGTCGGCAGTACAGCCTCCGGTCGGTTGGCGGACACCTGGTAGCCCTCTGGTGCTTCCTTGCCGAGGTATTCCCCGGCGCGCCAATAGCCATTGACCATCGTGCCGTCGCGTAGCGCAAGCACCCCTTCCCCTTCAAAAGCGCCTTCTTTCCATTCGCCTTCGTAGCGGTCACCATTGGCATAGGTGCATACACCATAGCCGTGCGGGAGATTATTTTGAAAAGTACCGACGTATTTGGCCGCCCCTTCCTTATAGACATAAGTGCCCTGCCCGTTTTCGCAGTCGCCGCTCACGCAGCCAACTTTGCCGCTTTGGACGAGGCTTGCCCCCACGAACTCCCCTTGTTTCCATTCGCCAGCCTCCTGGCTGCCATCTTTCAGAAAGCGGGTACCCAAACCGTCGGGGTAGTTTTCCTTGAAATTGCCAACGTATTTGTCGCCATTGCCGAAATAGAAAGTGCCGTTGCCCTGGAATTTTCCACCCTGAAAATGTCCCTCATACTTGCTGCCGTCAGGATAGGCGAATATGCCCTGGCCGTTCTGGCAATCACCGCTGAGGCAACCGGACTGTACATCAGTGTCGTCACTCTGCCGTTCTTCTTTCTTTTTAGCGATGTATTCGACCAGGACTTTCCCGGATTCATCCACAGGTTTGCCTTTTTTCCAAAGGCCGGTACGGACGGTGCCATCGGCGTAAGTCTTGGTGCCTTTGCCATCGGGGTAACGGGCCAGCCATTCGCCCTGATATTTGCTGCCATCGGTGTAATAGCACACGCCGACGCCGCTGATTTCGCCATTGGTGAAGTGGCCAACATACCTTGCACCGGAAGGATATTTATAGGTACCAATGCCGTTTTTACAGTCGCCGGAAATACACTGGGCGGCGGCGGACAGGGTAAAAAGGAGGAAAAAAGAAGATAAGACGAGGATTCTGGACATGAGGACGAGAGGCGATGAACTGATAACAGGCAATGGAAAAATGGGGCAATCAGCCAATGGCGCGTAGTGACTTTCCAACTTTTATTGAGGATGCCAGACGCAAAAATGACGTGCTATTAACTTTCAACAAGCCTTTTTATTGCCTGTACAAATTATGATTCCGCTTTACTCCAAGCCCGTACTTTTGCCCAAAAATCCCTCCGTGGACTACACCATTAATCTCCGTTCCATTCTGTTACTGATTGCCATGTTGCAGGGCGTCGTCATCGCTGCGCTGCTGCTGGGCCGGGGCCTGCGCCGGAAGCATACCGCCGATTTCCTGCTGTCGGCCTTGCTTTTCTTCCTGTCCTGTTCGCTGATCGAGCATTTTATCGGCTTCATGGGCGTGTATGACTATGCCCGCGAGCAGGGGCACGACCTCACGTTTTTTCCGTTCGATAATCCGCTGGTGTTTGGGCCGCTCATTTTGCTGTACACCCGCGCCCTGACCGATGCGCAGTTTCGCTGGACGCGGCGTACGGGGGCGCATTTTGTGCTTTCCCTGCTGTATTATATCGTGCATTTCGCGGTTTGGGCACTGCCACAGCCCGCCAGGGATCAGTTTCTGGAAAGTGCATCGGGTTTTGTTTTGCAAAAAGGCATAACGGCGGTGTTTTACCTGACGACGGCCTGGTACGTGGTGCAATCGCTCCGCCGTTACCGGCATTACCGGCAATTGATTGAGCAGGAATACGCTAATACCGGGCAAATGACCCTGGATTGGCTGCGGCTGTTCCTGCTGGCCTTCTCCGCTTACCTGGTTTTCGATTTGGTTTTCAATATCGTCGCGATGACCTACAATTTCTGGTACACGGGCTGGTATTGGCTGAATCTGACGCGGGCGTCTTTGCTCTATTATATTTCGGTGACCGGCTGGGCCTTCGCTCAAAAATCCAGCGTGCTCTATCATGTTCTGGACGACCGGGCGGTCGCGGTGGTGCAAATACAGACGGAAAGTCCGGTCGCTGCGCCGGGTGGAAAACTGACCATGCAGCCCGAGGCAATGGCCACACGGCGACCCCAACTTCTGGCTTTTATGGAAACCGAAAAGCCCTGGCTCGACCCCGAACTGACGCTCTCCGACCTGGCCGAGCGGGTGGGCCTAAATGCCTCGCAACTGTCGTATCTGGTCAATAATGGTTTCGATCAAAACTTCAACGACTTTGTCAATCAGTACCGCGTGGAAGAGGTGAAGCGCAAACTGGCTTCGCCCGACTTTCAACACCTTTCGCTGCTGGGCATGGCCTTTGAATCGGGCTTCAACTCGAAAGCCACGTTCAACCGGGCCTTTAAAAAATTGACGGGTCACGCGCCGAGCCGGTATTTAAATGGTGAGGTAAATGCTCTGTGAGCCTCTATTTTCTCTGTGAGCCTCTGTGACCCATTTTATTTCACAGAGGCTCACAGAGTATTTTGAGGCTCACGGAGAAATAACACCCGTCTCAAATCATAATCCGATACCCCCACCACAGGTCTCAAATCATCCTTTGCAGCGATAGCCCCCTCCTGGTCAGCCCACCTTTGCGTCATCAATTCGCAATTAAAACTGTTGACCATGTCCAAGCATTTTACGCTCTGCTGCCTCGTGCTGATTTTTCAAACGGCCTTTTATTCCAATCTTTTTGCGCAATCTATTACAGGAACCATCCTGACACCCGCCGGTTCGCCTGCCGAATTTGCCAGCGTCCGGCTGCTGCGCGCTGCCGATAGCACGTTCGTGATGGGCACGGCGGCCAACGGCGATGGCGGGTTTATTTTCCAAAATGTAATTACAGGCGACTACCGTCTGCAAGGTTTGCTCATTGGCTACACCGATATTTTTTCATCCATTGTTGCGGTAAAAAAAGGCGACGTACTGCGTCTAGAACCGCTCACGTTCGCCTCGTCCACCGTATTAAAGGAAGCCACCGTGACGGCTAAACTGCCTACTATTGAACGGCAACTGGATAAAGTAGTGGTGAACGTAGAAGGCTCTACGCTGGCGGCGGGCAACAATGCGCTGGAACTGCTGCAACGCTCGCCCGGTGTGGTGGTGACACCGCAGGGCGCGGTGATGCTGGAAGGCAAAAGCGGCGTGATGGTGATGGTGGACGGCAAGCCTACACAACTCTCCGGCGACCAATTGGTGGCTTTTTTGCAGAGTATGCCGGGTGAAAGCGTGGCCAAGATCGAACTGATCGCGCGTCCTTCTTCCAAATACGACGCAGAAGGCGTGTCCGGCATTATCAATATCCGGCTGAAAAAAAACCAGAACCTGGGTCTGAACGGCACTTTTTCGGCGGGAAACACGCAGGGTACCCATGCCCGCGTGCGGACGGGTTTGAATCTGAATTATCGCCCCGGCAAAATCAATTTGTTCGGTAATGGCAACCTGCTGGACGGTGCACAGTCGATCGGACAAAGCATCGAACGCTATGCCGACGGGAAGGTATTTAATCAAATGAACCCAATGGTAGAAGATTTTGGCACCCGGTCTTTCAAAGCGGGCGCGGACTTTTTTGCCAATGATCGTCATACACTGGGGGTGCTGGTGCTGGGCAATTTTTACCAGAACGATTCCTACAAAAACAACCTGACGCAAATCAGGCAGGAAGGGAGTGCCTTGATTGACAGTACCTTGCGCAGCCGCATTCTCGCCCCGACGCACAACGACCGGCTGACGTACAATGTCAATTATCGCTTCGCGGATACACTGGGCCATGAACTGACTTTCGACGCTGACCGCATCGCCTTTCGCAGCGCGGGCACGAATACGCTGGAAAATCAGCGGTTCAATGCCGAAAATATTTTGCTGGCCAATGAGGCACTGCGCAGCGCCATCGGTTCCGATATTATGGTCTGGTCCTTGAAAACCGACTACGTGCAAAACCAAAAAAACGGGCTGAAACTGGAAGCGGGCGCGAAAGTGAACTGGACGGATTCCAATAATGACATTCAAAGTACCCGGGATATGGATGGCCGTTCCGAGCCGGATGCCGGGCGCACCAACCGTTTTGATTACCGGGAAAATATTGCGGCAGCCTATACCAATGTGGGTCGGCAAGGCCAGAAATTCAATTGGCAGGTGGGACTGCGGGCCGAGCGCACTGCCGTGCAAGGTCGCTCGACGGATTTGTACGGCCAGGTGCTGAACAACCCCGATACCACCTACTTCGGCCTGTTCCCGACGGCTTATTTGCAATATACGCTGGCACCGATGCACCAACTCGGCCTGTCGTACAATCGCCGTCTGAGCCGCCCGGCCTACCAGGATTTGAACCCGTTTGTGTGGCAGACCGATCCGTACGTCAGCGAACGCGGCAATCCGTACCTGCGCCCGGCCTACACCAATTCGGTCGAAATGACCTACACCTACAAGTATGCCGCCAGTGCTTCCCTGGGGTACAGCCGCACCACGGATCTGGTGAGCACCATTGCCCGGCAGGTGGGCGATCAGGTTTATACGCAGCCTCAAAATCTGAATCAGCGGGACAATATCAGCCTGAATGTGAACATGCCACTGCCAATCAAAGCGTGGTGGGAAGGCTACCTGTGGCTGGGCGTATGGCACAATCAGTTCCGGTCGCAACTGGCTGATGGTCAATTAAGTGCAGGGTCATTTGGCGGCGGCTGTTATGTGTCGCAGCAATTCAATCTGGGCCGGGGATATGGTCTGGAAGCCTCCTTCTGGGCACAGTTCCCGACCCGCGAAGGCGTGTTTGTCAATCGCGGTATCAGCAGCGTTTCCATCGGGGGTAAAAAATCACTTTGGCATGACCAGGCTACCGTGAAAATAGCCATTAATGACCTCTTTGGCACCCAACGTTGGCAGGAATCGGTTGATTTCGGCTCGGTACGCGGCACTACCCGCAACACCTGGGAAAGTCAGAACGTCGCCCTGAGTTTTACCTGGAATTTTGGTAACCAAAACCTGAAAACCCGCAACCGGAAAAGCGGTGGTGCCGACGATTCCGACGAGCGCATCAAGGCGCGGAAGGAATAAATCTCCCTCATTTCTCTCCTCTCCCTCATTTTTTCGATTATGAAAAACCTGATTTTTACCCTCCTGCTGCTTTCTGCGGAATAAAAACCGGCGCAAGGTTATTACACCCTAGCGCCGGTTCGTACCACCGACTTCAGTCGGTTTTTATCTAATGGCCGACTAAAGTCGGCGTTACAACAATCCCTTCAACATCTCCGCAAACCCATCCACCGACAAGGCACCCTGATCGCCTTCGCCCTGCTTGCGCACGGCTACAGTACCTGCCTCCTGTTCCTTTTCGCCCACGATAAGCAGGAACGGAATGCGTTTGAGTTCGTTGTCGCGGATTTTGCGGCCAATGGTCTCGTTACGGTCGTCCACGATGCCCCGCAGGTCCTGCGCTTCCAGTTGGGCTTTCACCTGCATGGAATACTCGATGAACTTATCGGACACCGGCAGGATCGCAAACTGCTCCGGCGATAACCACAGCGGGAATTTGCCCGCGCAGTTCTCGATCAGTACGCCCATGAAACGCTCCATGCTACCAAAAGGCGCACGGTGGATCATCACCGGGCGGTGTTCCTGATTGTCCGCGCCGATGTAAGTCAGATCGAAGCGTTCCGGCAAGTTGTAATCCACCTGGATGGTGCCCAACTGCCAGGAACGGCCCAGCGCATCCTTGACCATGAAGTCCAGTTTTGGGCCATAAAACGCCGCTTCGCCGTATTCGGTCACGGTATTCAAACCCACTTCGGCGGCGGCATCAATGATGGCCTGTTCGGCTTTTTGCCAGTTCTCGTCGGTGCCGATATATTTAGCGCGGTCGTGCTGGTCGCGCAGACTGATTTGGGCGGTGAAATTGTCGAAACCCAGTTTGGCCAGCACATAACGCGTCAGATCGAGCACGCCCAGGAACTCGTCTTTGAGTTGGTCTTCGGTGCAGAAGATGTGGGCATCGTCCTGCGTGAAGCCGCGCACGCGGGTCAGGCCGTGTAATTCACCTGATTGCTCATAGCGATAAACGGTGCCGAATTCGGCGATACGTACCGGCAATTCCCGATACGAGCGCGGACGATAGCCATAAATTTCGCAGTGGTGCGGGCAGTTCATTGGCTTCAGCAAAAACTCCTCGCCTTCCTGGGGCGTGTGGATAGGCTGGAACGAATCCTTGCCGTATTTTTCCCAGTGACCGGAAGTGACGTAAAGTTTTTTGGAACCAATATGCGGCGTAATGACTGGCTGGTAACCGCGTTTGATCTGCTCTTTTTTCAAAAAATCTTCCAAACGCTGGCGTACGGCGGTGCCTTTTGGCAACCACAGTGGCAGACCAGAACCGACTTTTTCGGAGAACATAAAGAGTTCCAATTCCGCGCCCAGTTTGCGGTGATCGCGTTTTTTGGCCTCTTCCAGCAGGGTGAGGTACTCTTCCAGTTCTTTTTGTTTCTGAAAAGTAATGCCGTAGATGCGGGTGAGTTGCTTGCGCTTCTCATCGCCCCGCCAGTAGGCCCCGGCCAGATTTAAGAGTTTCACGGCCTTGATCGGCTCCGTCGAAATAAGGTGCGGGCCTTTGCAGAGATCCACGAAATTGCCCTGCTGATAGAAGGTGATTTTGCCGTCTTCCAGCCCTTCCAGCAGTTCCGTTTTGTACTCGTCGTTTTTGTCTTTGAAATACTGTACCGCCTCGGCTTTGGGTACATCCCGGCGTTGGTAGGTGCTTTTCTGGCGGGCCAGTTCCAGCATTTTTTGCTCGATGGCGGGCAGATCGGCGGGGGTAAGGCTACGGTCGCCGGTGTCCACATCGTAGTAGAAACCATTGTCAATGGCCGGGCCGATACCGAATTTGGTGCCGGGATACAGGGCTTCCAGGGCCTCGGCCAGCAAGTGCGCCGAAGAGTGCCAGAAGGTTTGTTTGCCCTCTTTGTCGTCCCATTTATGGAACTTAATGGTGGCATCCGAGGTGATCGGGCGCGTCAAATCGCGCACCTCGCCGTTTACGCTGGCAGCCAGGATAACGCGGGCGAGGCCCTCGCTGATGCTTTTGGCGACATCGAGCGCGGTGGTTCCGGCGGCATACTGACGAACGTTACCGTCGGGAAAAGTGATGTTAATCATAAGAAAATGAGTGTTTTAGCCCACCGATACAAAGGGCGGGTGCCGGTACTCCATACGAACGGAGGCGGCGGTTTGTGAAAAATGAGGGGCAAAAGTAGCGTGATTTTTTACGTGAAAGGCCGAAAAAATCCCCTTTCATCAACCGGCAAATCAAAAGAAGGGTTCAGCGATGCAAACTTTCCAACCCGCAAAACCCATTCTTCATCCAAAAAAACGCCCAAACAAGATAATTGGAACTATCTTTCTCCGAATTATCTAACCAATTAAAATACTATGAAACAACTCTTCACTTTCCTCGTGCTGGCACTTTTTGGCGCAGCCTGCAAACAGGAAAAAGCCGCCGCGCCGCCCAAGGAAATCAAGCAGTACACCATCGAGCAATTCTATAAAACCAAGTCCACTGGCGCGGGCCTGTTCTCGTCCGACGAACAGAAATTACTGGTGCACACCAACGAATCGGGCATTTTCAATCTCTACGAAATCAACGTGGCCGACGGTTCCAAAAAAGCACTTACCCACTCCATCACCGAATCATTTTTTGCCATAGATTATGTGCCAGGCACCAGCGATGTGCTGTATTCTGCCAATAAAGGAGGCAACGAAATTGACCATATATACCTGTTGAAAGCCGACAGCAGCAGCCAGGATTTGACGCCCGCGCCGAAAGAAAAAGCGGGTTTTATGGATTGGACGAAGGACAAAAAAGCCTTTTTTTATACGTCCAATAAACGCGACGAACGCTACTTCGACGTGTATCGCATGGAAGTCGGTGTCTGGAAACCAACGCTGGTGTACGAAAACAAGGACAACTATAATGTGGGCGATATTTCACGCGACGGAAACTACCTCACGCTGGGCCGGTCTATTACCACCAGCGAAAACCAGTTGTTTCTCTATGACTTGAAAACCAAACAGTTAACCGAAATTTCCGAAGCTGCCAAACCCGGCAATTACGGTGCATCCGGGTTCAGTGCCGATGGAAAAGCACTCTATTACACCACCGATGTGGATAAGGAATTCAGTTACCTGGTGCGCTATGATCTGACCAGCGGGGAGCGCAAAACCGCCTACGAAACCAAGTGGGACGTGATGTACAGTTACGAATCCGAAAACGGCAAGTATCAGGTGATCGGCATCAATGAAGACGGCAAAAACAAACTGCTTATTCGCGATGCCGCCGGGCAGGAAGTGGCCTTTCCAACCATTCCTGATGGCGATGTCACCGCAGTGAATATTGCACCCAGCGAAAAAATCATGCGCCTGACCGTTGGCACGTCCAAATCGCCGAACGACCTGTATGTCTATCAGTTCGAGGATAAATCGCTCCAGCGGCTGACCAATAATCTGAACACCGAAATTGATCCCGAAGATTTGGCAGCGGCCACGGTGGTGCGTTTCAAATCCTTCGACGGACTGGAGGTGCCCGCTATTTATTACAAACCCCTCACGGCCAGTGCCGCCAATAAAGTGCCCGCTTTGGTGTGGGTTCACGGTGGTCCGGGCGGCCAATCGCGGGTCGGTTATTCGGCCTTTATCCAATATTTGGTCAATCATGGTTACGCCGTGCTGGCCGTCAACAATCGCGGCAGCAGCGGCTACGGGAAGTCTTTTTACAAAATGGACGACAAAAATCACGGGGAAAAAGACTTACAGGACTGCATTTACGGCAAGAAATATATGCAGGCGTTGGACTACATTGATTCCAGCAAAATCGGCATCATCGGCGGCTCCTACGGCGGCTATATGACAATGGCGGCCATGACTTTTCAGCCCAACGAATTCAAAGTGGGGGTGGACATTTTTGGCGTCACCAACTGGCTGCGCACCCTTAAATCGGTGCCCCCGTATTGGGAATCATTCCGCAAAGCACTTTACGCTGAACTGGGCGATCCGACCACCGCTGACTCCACGCGACTGTATAATATTTCCCCGCTGTTCCATGCCAGTCAGGTAAAAAATCCGGTGATGGTGCTGCAAGGAGCCAACGATCCACGCGTCTTGCAGGTCGAATCCGACGAAATTGTGGCGGCCATGCGCAAGAATATGGTGCCGGTTGAGTACCTGGTTTTCCCCGACGAAGGCCACGGCTTCGTTAAGAAAGAGAATGAAATGAAGGGCTATAGCGGTGTATTGGCTTTTCTGGATAAATATTTGAAAGGGCCGGTGGCGGTGCCGCAATAGGCAAAGGGCAATAAAAAGGCAAGGGACAAAAGGCAAAAGGGCAGAAATTAACATCTCGACTTTTATCTAAAGTATTTGAAAGTCAACCCTTTATGCAGTTAATAAAAAAAAGGAACTGAACGATTGATAGTGGTGGCATAGGTTCTAATCAGGCTTTTCCTTCAGCGCAGATTATAGATTAATAATTTGAAAATGAACGCATTACATCTATCATCTTGTAACCGCCGACCTTTAGTCGGCGGATAAGGGACAACACAATTCACATCTATCTTCTTTGCAGAACATCAGCATCAAGCCAATAGCCAAAGATGTCGATGTTTTGCAAAGAAGATAGATGTTATAATGCGTACCTCTTGGCCCCTCGTTGAAACGAGGGGTTACAAGATGATAGATGTATTTTGTTGGTTGTGAAATATTTATATAGTTTTCTCTTATAGATTCTGTAAGAAGAATTCCATTGCATACGCCTGACCATCCAGTTGGCGTTAGCAAACAAATACTTCCCATGCGTTTTCTCCGGTTGCTAACCTTGCTCTTTACTTTTTCTGGCCTGACCGCCCAAACGATTACTTCCATTTCTCGTGAAAATCCTAATTACCACTCTGACATCGTTTATGCTGGACTAAGCAATGTCCTGCGGGTAGAAATGCCTGATGGCGCATTAAATGATCTGCAGATATTTCCTTCTTATGGCACCATTCGGCCAGATAGTGTACCCGGACAGTTTATTTGGAATATTTGCCACTTAGATAGTGCTCATGCTACGCTTACGTTGCGTAAGCGCGGGCAAAGAGTTGGTAGTGTTGCATTTAAAGTAAAAATGATTCCGCCGCCCAAGTTCATTTTTTCGCGCGGGGGATGCAGAGCGATTAATGGTGCCTTGGTTTTAACCGTACCAGGCATCGGTGCGGCGGTTGAGAATTTTCCTTTTCTGGTTCCCTGCCATATGATCCGCTTCACAGCCATCTATTTACCCAAAGATCAAGACCCCATAGAAAAAATCAACCGGGGTGGTCGCTTTAGCGGCGAGGTGGATGACCTGGTGAAAAGGGCCAAGCCGGGCGACAGGTACACTTACCGGGATTTTCGCTACCAATGCGGCTGCGATGCCACCATCCGGCGCAGCATTGAGGTGTTGAATTTTGAAATCAAGTGATTTTGAAATCAAAATGCATTTTGAGAAATTCCGTTCCTGAACCATTTTCTCCCGTTCTTTGCGGCCTTGAAATTGACCATATCGACCTCATTGACCACATTAATATCATTGACCACATTAAGACCTATTCATGTACGCCTACCTAAAAGGAGAAATTGCCTATCGCAGCCCCAACTTCATCGTGTTGGATGTGGGCGGCGTGGGCTACCACGTCAATATACCGCTGAGCACTTACACAGCCATTCAGGGGCAGGAACGCACTACCATTTACACCCATCTGCAAGTACGCGAGGATGCCCATACGCTCTTTGGGTTCGCCACCCAGACCGAACGCAGCCTGTTTGTGCAGCTCATTGGCGTCACTGGCGTAGGTGCCACCACGGCACAACTGATCCTCTCGGCCATGTCCGTGGATGAGGTGCGTAGCGCGGTGATCGGTGAGCAGGCGCACGTGTTGCAACGCGTGAAAGGCATTGGGGCCAAGACGGCCAAGCAGATTATTCTCGACCTGAAAGTCAAACTCACCAAGGATGCCGGGGACTCGCCGGTGCTGTTGCCAGCGGCAGACAATACGGCCCGCGAGGAGGCGTTATCTGCCCTCATTGCGTTGGGATTCAACCGAATTGCTGTGCAAAAAGCCCTCAATACAGTGATGCGCGACGATCCGACGGCCAGAAAAGTGGAAGATTTGGTGAAGATGGCACTTAAGGCACTCGCAGTTTAAGAAACCCCAGCCATAATCTTTTTTGATTGATGATATAAGATTGATGAATGTTGATTTTTGATGTCCAAGCGTACGCCACGTACATCAAAAATCAACATTCATCAATCAGCATTCCTCCATCAAAAAAAATCTCCATAAGAAATTTGAAGTCCCTTACCTCCCAACCCAAAGCAACCAAACCTGCTCTATCTGCGTCATTACCCCGCTTGTGACATCATCCAACACCAACATTTTACCTGCTTGCTTGAATAATATGAAGAAGAAGAACACCCTTCTGGCGGTGACCGGTTTGGCCACGCTCAGTGCGCTGTTTGCATTTACCTATCCGGCTGCTGTGCGGGAAAATGTGCTGACGCTGTTTTTTCCCGAAGAAAAGCTGCCGGTGGCGCAAGCGTATGAAAAAGAAGCAGCGGCCCCCCGAAACCTGCTCACCGCATTTGCTGCGCCGGATACCAATCCGCCGCTGAAAGAACGTTACGACGACTTTCTGAATAATTCCAATCCCAACGTCATTGACCTGAAAGACCCTAAGGCGGTGGAACAGCAGGTACAGTACGATCCGGAGACGAATATGTACATCATCACGGAGAAGATCGGCGACGACTTTTTCCGGGCACCGACCTACATGACCTTTGACGAATATACCAAGTGGCGCGATAAAAAGCAGCAACAGGAATATTTCGACCGTCTGCAAGGCGTGACCTCCTCTGGCCCCAAAAGTGAAAGCGGTGTGGTGGACCCGATTGCCAAATTCAACATTAAAAATTCGCTCATTGACCGTCTTTTTGGGGGCAGTACCGTGGATATTCGCCCACAGGGGAACATTAATCTGACTTTTGGCTATCAATACCAGCGCCGTCAAAATCCGATTCTCACTTTGCGCCAGCAAGGTCAGGGGAATTTCGATTTTGACATGGACATCAATATGAGCGCTACGGGCAAGATCGGCGAAAAACTCAACCTGAACTTCAACTACAATACCCAGGCGACTTTTGATTTCAATAACCAGATGAAACTGAGTTATGATACCAAAGGCTTTTCGGAAGACGAGATCATTCAGGGCATTGAAGCCGGTAACGTGTCGTTGCCGCTGCGTTCCAACCTCATAAAAGGGGCCTCCGATCTGTTCGGGATAAAGATGGATTTGAAATTTGGTCACCTGCGGGCTACGTTGCTCGCTGCTCAGCAGCGTTCCAAACAGCAAAACCTGGCGGTACAGGGCGGTTCGCAGATTCAGACTTTTGAAAAACCGATTGATGAATACGATGAAAACCGCCACTTTTTCCTGAGCCAATGGAACCGGGGCGAGTTTGAACCCTCGCTGAAATGCCTGCCCGTGCCGTTGTCGTTGTTTACCATCACGCGATTGGAAGTCTGGATTACCAATGATAAATTAGTGACCGAAAATACCCGCGACATCGTGGCGATTGCTGACTTGGCGGAGCCAAATCCGTTTCTTGATGGGGAAGATACCCTCATTATGAACCTGCCCAATTACAAATTGCCCGCTCCAGTGTATGTGGATATCAAAAATCAGGGCTTACCGGACAACAACAATAATGGCATTTATCCGGCGATCCGGGCGGAGCTGATTGCTGATCCTGACACCTCGTTGCGACAGTCTGCCAAAGTGGTCAGCAAATTAACGGGTCCCGATTTCAACCTCAGACAGATCCGGGATTTTGAAAAAGTCCGCGCCCGCCTGCTGTCGCCTTCCGAATATACGTATAATGAGCAGTTGGGTTTTGTCAGTATCAACCTGAATGTGCAGCCCGATCAGGTAGTGGGTATTGCCGCCGAATACACCTACAATGGCCAGCCGCACAAAGTGGGCGAGTTTACCAGCGATGTGCAGAGTGGCGACTCGCTGAATCAGAATGTGCTGTTTGTCAAGATGTTGAAAAGCACCACGGCCAACGTACGCTACCCGATCTGGGACCTGATGATGAAAAACATCTACGCCATTGGCTCGGCCAACGTGGACCCGCAGGAGTTTCGTTTTGACGTTTTTTATGAAGATCCGGGCAAGGGGCAGAAGCGTTTTTTGAATGGCGATGGCATTCCTGACGCAATCAAGGCCAGACCGCTGCTGCAGGTATTCAACCTCGATATGCTGAATCTCCAGCAAGACCCGGGACCGGATGGTATTTTTGACTTTGTGCCGGGCGTCACGATTAATCTGCGCTCTGGCCGCGTGATGTTTCCGGTGCTGGAGCCTTTTGGTTCTTTTTTGAATGATCGTTTGAAAGAAAATGGGGGGGATACGACCCTGCGCCGTAGATATGTCTATCCCGAATTATACGATTCCACACTATTCCGGGCGCGGGAGTTCCAGCAGTATAACCGTTTTACGCTGAAAGGCTCCTACAAATCGGCTACTTCCGCCGAGATTTCGCTGGGTACTTTTAATCTGCCGCAAGGCTCCGTGCGGGTGAGTGCGGGTGGACGACAACTCGTTGAAGGACAGGATTATTCGGTGGATTACAACATTGGTAAAGTCAGGATATTGAACGATGCTATCCTGCAATCAGGCCAAAGTGTGAACGTCAGTTTTGAGGACAACTCCCTGTTTGGTTTTCAAAGCAGGTCTATGGTGGGCGCGCGATTTGATTACGACCTGAGTAAGGACGTGAAACTGGGCGCGACCTTTATGAATCTCTTCGAACGACCGCTCACCCAAAAGGTGAATTTTGGCGACGACCCGATCAATAATAAGGTCTATGGCGTTGATTTCAGTATTTCTAAAGACGCCCCGTGGATCACCAAATTTGTGGATTGGCTGCCACTGCTCGAAACCAAAGAAAAATCGAGCATCACTGCGCAGGCGGAAGTAGCCTTACTCGATCCTGGTCACAACCGCGCCATCAATCAGGGCGGCGACAAAGGCGGTACGGTCTATCTGGATGATTTTGAGGGCAGTACGTCCAACTTGCGTGTGGATTTCCCGGCCAATACCTGGGTGCTGGCCTCGGTGCCGCAGGGCGATTCGACCCTGTTTCCCGAATCAAATCTGACCGACGATATTCGGCTGAACGCCAACCGTGCCCGCTTAGCCTGGTACAATGGCGATGCTTACGTGCGCAGCACATCCGACAATACCAATCCCTACACCCGCAGTTTCAATCAGCAGGATATTTTCCCCAACCGCCAGATTTCGCCAGCGGAGCAGAGCATCCTGCGCGGCCTGGATGTGACGTTTTTCCCTCGTCAACGCGGCCCTTACAATTTTGAAATTCCTGATGGCTATACCGGTACTAATGGCCGTCTCTCCGAAGGTTTTACCAGCCAGACAGATCCAACCAGTGATGAGCCGCTGCTGAATGCCCCGGAAACACGCTGGGCCGGTTTTATGAAAGGCCTGAATACCAACGACTTCGAGGCGGCCAACATCGAATTTGTCGAGTTCTGGATGCTCAATCCGTATATGGATCCGGGCGACGGCAGTCCCGTGTCCCGTGCTGGTGAAATGTACATTGATTTAGGTTCGGTATCCGAAGATGTCATGCGCGATTCGCGCCAGTTTTTTGAAAATGCCATCCCGACCGGACAGGGTACGGGCGCGACCGTGAATACCCGCCTGGGACGCATCCCCGTATTGCCACCCGTGGTGAATGCGTTCGATAACGACCCGGCCAAACGGGTGCTCCAGGACATCGGTCTCGACGGTCTGAATGATGAAGGGGAAAAATCTTTCTTCTCAGAATGGGTAGATATTATCAATGCCTCGACCAAACTGGACAATGGTTCCAAGACGCTGCTGACCAGCGACCCCGCTGGCGACAACTTCGTGTATTTCGGTGACGAGCGCTTCCAGGACCCCAATCCCAACCCCGGCCTGATCGAACGCTACCGCCGTTTCAACAACCCGCAGGGCAACTCCCCCGTCAATAACAATGCCCAGACCGGCCTTTACAGCAACCCATCTTCGACTAACTTACCCGATGGCGAAGACCTGAACCGCGATAACTCGCTGAATGAGAGCGAATCATACTATCGCTATAAAATTCCACTGGCAAAAACATTTGACAATGGCGAAGAAGTACTTGATAGAAATGATGCTCAACTAAAAGACCTCATTACCGAGCAAGTGTCGGTACTGAAAGAAGGCAAGACCTATATTTGGTACCGTTTCAAATTGCCCCTTGATGGATCTAATCGCCAGCAGATCGGTGGTATTCAGGATTTCCGGTCCATTCGTTTCATGCGGATGCTCTGGAGAGGTTTCGATGAGCGCACTACGTTCCGCTTTGCTACGCTGGAACTGGGTCGCAACCAATGGCGCCGTTTTACGCAGCCACTGCCCAACCTGGATGATCCCCAATCCACGTGCGATGTGGGTTTTGATCGTAATGTTGCTTTTGACGTCAATGCCGTAAGTATTGAAGAAAATGCCGCCCGTCAACCGTTTAACTACACTATTCCTTTCGGTATTTCGCGGGAACAATCGGTGGGTGCTTTTCCCGACATTCAACAAAATGAGCAGGCTTTATCCCTGAATGTATGTGACCTGACAGAGTGCGATGCACGCGGTATTTTCAAAAGCCTGAATATGGACCTTCGCCAGTTCAAACGGCTGAAGATGTTTGTCCACGCCGAAGGTAAAGTGGGAGATGAATTCACCCTGGATTCCAGTCATCTCACGGTCTTCCTGCGGCTGGGCTCCGATTTTGTACGCAACTATTACGAGTATGAAATTCATTTGACTCCTTCCGACATACAGAAATTGAACGGTAATCCTGATAGCCGGGAATACAAAGAGGAGGTCTGGAAACCCGAGAACAGCTTCGACTTTCCGCTTGAATTGCTCACCGTAGTAAAGACACAGCGTAATGCTGACTCGAACTGGCCTTTTGATCAACCGTTCATCATCTCTGACCCAGAACGCCCGAATAATAGAGTAAAAGTGGTAGGTAACCCCAACCTGGGCTACGTAAAAGGGGTAATGGTCGGAGTACGCAATGTGGATCCACTGCAAAAACCCCACTGTTTTGAGGTGTGGATCAATGAGTTACGCCTCAATGGCTTCAACGAGCAGGGTGGCTACGCCGGACAGGCGCGGGTGGATATAAAATTGGCTGATTTTGGCAATATTTCGCTGGCGGGCAACTATTCCAGCATTGGTTGGGGTACCCTGGAGCAAAAACTTATTCAGCGTCAGCGGGAGGAAATCATCCAATATGATGTCTCTACCAACCTGGAACTGGGTAAACTGCTGCCAGAAAAAGTGGGACTGCGGGTGCCATTTTATGCCCAATACACCAACGTGACCAAGAACCCGGAGTATGACCCTTATGATCTGGATATAAAGTTGAAGGACAAAATCCGCAACGAAAGTGACCCGGCCAAAAAAGAGGAAATTCGCAACCTGGCGCAGAATGTGACCGTAGTCCGGGGTTTCAACTTCACCAACGTGCGCAAAGAACGCCGTGGCACTAAGGCACCCATGCCCTGGGATATATCTAATTTCAGCCTGACCTACGCCTACAACCAGCAACACAAGCGCGACCCATTCACTATTCGTGACGATCAGAACCGCTACAAAGGTAGCCTGGACTACCAGTATGCGACCGGCTTGCAACCAATCCAGCCGTTCAAGAAAGTGAATAACAAGTATTTGAAATTTATTAAAGAGTTCAACTTCAACCCCTTACCTAATACGTACGGCTTTAATACCACATTGGAGCGCTACATCGGCGTCCGGACGGACCGTTTTGCCGGAGAAGACCCGAAGCGCAACACGTATTACAACCGCCGCTTTACCTGGGATCGGAACTATGACCTGGGCTGGGACATTACGCGTTCACTGCGCTTCAATTTCGACGCCAGTGCCCGGAGCCTGATTGACGAGCCTCTCCAATACGACAACGATGGCAATGAAATATCGTCAGGGTCTCGCAAGGATTCCATTTTCAGAAGCCTGCGTAACTTGGGTCGCCCGAAAAACTACACCCACAATGCCAGCCTGAACTACACGCTGCCGTTCAAATACATTCCGTTCCTGGAATTTATCACCATGAAAGCCTCGTACACCGCCGGTTACACCTGGACGGCGCAGTCGCTGAAATTGCAAAACCTGGATGCCGGGCAGTACTCGAATCTGGTCAACGAGCGCAACCTCGGCAACACCATTCAGAACACCAACGTGCGGCAGATCAACGGGGAGTTCAACTTCGAGACGTTGTACAATAAGAGTAAATATCTGGGCCGTATTAATAAACCTGCCCAGGCAGGCAATGCTGGCTCAAAGGGTCGCAATCCATCTGGTGGCCGAACCCGCGATCTGCCCGGTGGCCTGCAGCCGGAAGGCGGTGCCCCCAGTGGTCGGGGCGGCAAGCCCGGAGAAGTCACTGACGCACCCGGTAAGAACGACAAAAGCACCACAGATCCTGCTACCAACAAGAAGGGCCGTGGTAATAAGAATCAGCGGTCCGGTGACCCGGCTGTCGGACCAGATGGCAAGCCCCTGGACCCGAATGACCCTAACAATGTAGCCGGAAAAGACAGCAAGGAAAAGAAGGAAAAAGTAAAAAAAGACCGGCAGCCTTCGATGGCCGAGCGGATTGCTTTGCGCCCGCTGATGCTGGTGCGCCGTGCCCGCTTTACGTATAGCGAAAACCTGAGTTCCGTCATTCCTGGCTTTACACCCGAACCAAAACTGATGGGCCTCAGCGAAGGCTTTTCCGCTCCCGGTTGGGACTATGTAATTGGTAATCAGCCCAGTAGCTCCTGGCTGGACGATGCGGCCAGAAAAGGCTGGATCACCCACCGCCCGGAACTGAACCAACAGGTGATGCGCAATTATACCCAGAATCTGGACGCCAGCGTGTCGGTAGAGCCGTTTACGGATTTCAAAATCGAGATCACGGCCAACAAGCAATACACCCGGAACAGCACCGAATTGTTCAAGGACCAAAACTTTATAGTGGACCCCAACGAGGTGAATTTCCAGCACGATGCTCAGCGTGATTTCGGTAGTTATACCGTGTCTTATTTTGCGCTCAACACCTTGTTTGGTAACGATATAGATGGACTTTTTGGCCGGTTTAAGGATTACCGCTCCGTCATTTCCGGTCGCTTGCCCAACAATACTGATGAGGCGCATAACGTGGACGGCCCGGAGTTCAAAAAGGGCTACGGTAGAATTCAGCAGGAAGTGTTGCTGCCCGCCTTCATAGCAGCGTACACGGATAAAGACCCCAATACGGTTGGACTGAATATCTTCAATACCCGCCCGGCGGTGAACTGGAAACTCAACTATGCCGGCCTTTCCAAGGTGGGCAAATTGAAGAACTTCTTTTCCAGTTTCACGCTGACGCATGGCTACCGGAGTACGCTTACCGTGAATTCTTTCAATACCGACATTTTCTATGAGCAGCCCAACGTGATTGACGAGATCAACTTCAACTACATCGCCCGTTACGAAATACCACAGGTCGTCATCAGCGAGCAATTCCAACCGCTGCTCGGCGTACAGATGAAGATGAAAAACGGGATGTCGCTCAATCTGGACTTCAAAAAATCGCGTACGCTGGCCATGTCTTTTGTGGACTATCAGTTGGCGGAAGGACGTTCTACGGGCTATTCCGGCGAGTTTGGCTACTTGTTAAAAAACGTGAATATTCCATTTTTGACCAATAAAAAGGCCAAAAAGACCTCGAAAAGCAAGGCTAAGAACAAAAAAGCCCCCGTGGTCAGTGCGCCTCCGGGCAGTGGCGGCGGTCAGCAGAGCAACGATATGAACTTCAAGTTTACCTTTGAGTACCGCGACGACATCACCGTGAATCACCAACTGGATCAGCGTGACGAGGCCATCCCGACCCGAGGCAACCGCTCCATCAAGATCAGTCCTTCGGTGGACTATGCGCTGAACAAACGCCTCAGTCTGCGGGTGTTCACCGATTACAGCAAGACCATACCGAAGACCTCACAATCGTTCCCCATTACGACGGTAGCTGCCGGGGTGACGGTGCAGTTCAAGTTGAATTAAGGGGGCGGAATCAATCCAGTTCTTATAAAAAAATGAGTCATTTCCGAAACATCGGGATGACTCATTTTTTTATAAGAACCTCGTTGTGACTGCATAATCTGTCACCGTCACATAAAAAGAAATAACTACTCTTGAATCGTAATAACGCCCTTTTTTAGATCAATGCAGAATTGCGTATCCGAGAAAAAATCCAGTCCTAGCACACCATCAAAATCCGTCAAAAAGTGATAAGTGAAAAAATCGTACGCACACACCTCGAAATAGCGCTTGGTAATGCCTAAACTGCTAAATTCTTTAAGCACAAATACTTGTGTGTCAATTACGCCGCTGGCAGTTTCTATTTGCACACTTCGTACGGCATCCTTTATTTCGTAACCTGCTATCAATAAAGGGGTTAGGTCAATACGTAGTGTGTGAAGCCCCAGTATCAAGTGCCAATGCCAGCGGGTCACGTCCTATTTTGCAAGGCACGACAATGAGGCTGTCATCAGAAAGACGTTGGAAAGTATGCTGGCTCATAGGAGCCATTTACGGTTTTGAGAAATAGTACCTGTATATACACAGGTAACACTATCGTAACTCTGGCGCAGTTCTTTTGTCCGGTAGCCAACTTCTCGTTTGTCTTTGCTGGCAAAAAGTACAACTCCACCCACCAGTTTGCTGGAAATGGACCCCAAAGTGTTCGCATCATCTAACTCCGGATTTCCAATCAGTACCCACTGATTGGGGTACAAATCGCGAATAGCCTCAAAATTCATGGTTTCGGCTTCCACTTGCATGACCGTTTCTTTTAGGCAAAAATAAGCAAAAAACATCAATCTGGCAAGCCCCGCCATTTCCCTTTACACAGAGATCGGTTTTAAACCACAAAATCAAACATCCAAACCGGACACGTTTTTCTATTTTTGCGCCACAGAAAACATGCCGTTTACCATTTCACCTTTTTCCCGAACACTGTTTTGTCCACACTCCACCTCATCGTGCCTTGCTACAATCCGCCGCCGGGTTGGGAGGCAGCCTTGGCAACGCGCTTCACCGCCTTTCAGGCGAGCATCGCGGATTTGGTAGATTCGGTACGTTTAGTGGTCGTCAATGATGGTTCGGCACGGAATGCTACGGACTTGAATTTCAATCAGTTGCGCCAAATACTGCCGGAGGTGCAGGTGGTCAGTTATGCAGACAATCAGGGCAAAGGGTATGCTTTGCGGCAGGGCGTAGCCGTCGGAACAGCCGATTTTTATGTGGTGACCGATACGGATTTTCCCTACACCCTGGAGAGTATGCGCCGAATCGTGGAGGTGCTACGCGAGCAGGGCGGCATTGCGGCGGGTAATCGCGATACCGCCTATTATGAGCGGGTGCCGCTGTTCCGGCGCTGGTTGTCGCAGGCTTTGCGCTGGCTGCTGCGCAATGTGTTGCGGCAGCCCATCGGTGATTCGCAGTGCGGTTTGAAGGCTTTCGATCAGGCTGGGCGCAGTGTTTTTCTGGAGACCACGATCAACCGTTTTTTGTTCGATCTGGAATTTCTGATGCTCGCCAACGGACGGGTAGCCGTGACGCCGGTGCCCGTACAATTGCGCGACGGTGTCGTATTCAGCAAAGTAGGCTGGCGTATTCTGGTCACCGAAGGGCGTAATTTCTTATGGCTGCTGTGGCGGAAGCGGTGAGGTGGTGATTGGTTATCAGGGTATTGGTTATTGAGGGTATTGATTGTTAGTTTCTTGCATTGGCCACATTTGTCCTATTGACCACATTGCTCCATTATCCACGTTGACCACATTTATCATATTGACCACATTATAAAAACCTATGTCACATCCAACGGGCATCAAAGCCGTAGAAGAAAAGATCGAAACCACGCTGCACAACCTGTCGTCGCCCAAACGCTCCCACGCGTTCTGGGGTTTCTGGTTGGTGGTGCTGGTGGCGTTTGGCCTGCTCTGGCTGCGGCATGGCGAGTGGTTGCATGATCCTAATGCCTTCATGTTTGGTGAGTCGCCCGATGGTTTCAAAAACTACATGACCACCTCCTGGCACGTGCGCCACGATTCGAGTTATGTCCACTACGGCGGCATGAACTATCCGTATGGCGAACACGTGCTTTTTACGGACAATCAGCCGATCCTCAGCGCGGCCATGCAATGGTGGAACTGGCACGTGGAAGACCTGTCCGGGCGCACAGTGGGCATCGTCAACATGATGCAATTCCTGTCGCTGTTGTTCGGAGCGGGGATTTTGTTTTTACTGCTGCATCGCCTGCACTTGCCGGTCTGGTATGCAGGTTTGGCTGCCCTCGGCATCTTGTTTCTGTCGCCCCAATACATCCGTTTCGACGGGCATTTTGGGCTCTCGCATACCTGGGTATTCCCGCTGCTGTTGCTGTTGCTGTATCGCTACGAAGTACGGCATAGCCGACGATATCAGAGTTTACAAATCGGGATTTTAGTATGGTTTGCGGCGCAATTGCACTTTTACTACCTCGGTTTATCCGCGCTGTTTCTGGGTTTATACACCCTATTTCAATTAATTAATGACCCCACTTTGCGCAATCTGCGGGTACGCATCAGCCATCTGATAGTGATGGTGATCCTCCCCTTCCTGTTGCTCAATATCTGGATTCACTGGACCAATTACGCCACCGACCGCCCGGCCAATCCCTACGGTTTTACTACCTACATCGGCTATTGGGAAGGCATCATTTTGCCCTACGAACAATTTCCGCTCTATCAATGGCTGGACCGGAACATCATCCAAATCCGCCGGGTGGACTTTGAAACCCAAGCTTATATCGGTCTGGTCGCAGTTGGTTTTTTCCTGTGGACCATTCGTCGCCGGTTCCGCCTGTTTGATCCGGTCTGGGATGAAATGGCCCACCACCGCGTCCAAAAACGCTATTTATACGGCATATTCACGGCCTCGCTACTGCTTGTGCTGTTTGCCTGCGGTTTTCCATTTGCTATAAAAGGCATGGACTGGATGGTGCGTTTTTTCGGTCCCCTGCGGCAGTTTAGAGGATTAGGACGTTTTACCTGGGCATTTTATTACACCATTAATGTGCTGGCTTTCTATGTGTTATGGCATAAAAGTCTGTATTTCAAAGGCTTTCAGGGTGCGCGTTTCCCCTGGTTCCGCTGGGTGATCCTGCTGGGTCCGTTGGCACTACTAGGTTATGAAGCCAGTGTTTTTCAAAAAAATAAAAAACTGACCCTTCGGGAAAATCTGGCCAAACGCGAAGTCTTCGCCAAAGACCCGAACCACTGGCTGAATAAAGTGGATTTCTCCCAATTCCAGGCTTTGCTGCCCTTGCCCTACTACCATGTGGGGTCGGAAAACATCTGGCTGGATTTTGATTTCCGGCATTACACCAAAGTGCAGGCGACCGCTTTGCACACCGGCGTACCCGACATGGGCGTGAACATGAGCCGTACTCCCGTGGGCGATATGGTCAAATCCGTGCAATTCGTCAGTATTCCCGGCCAAATACCCGCTATTCTGGCCGACTTACCCAGCAATCGCCCCATTGCCCTGATGATCGAGCCGGGCCGCTGGGAAGACGTGCAACAACGTTACCGGCACCTGATCGCCCACGCTACGCCGGTGTATGATGGCCCCGACCTCCGCATCCTTTCACTGTCCCCGGATAGTGTTCGGCTGGCCGTCCGGGAAGCAAACCGGGCAGTAGAGCAGGAAATGGCCACTAAAACGGCTGTTTCCAATGGCCCCTGGCGCAGTGAGCAGCCACCCGGCTGGCTATTAATGCAGTCTTACGACTCTTTGACCACCAGCCCGCATATTTTTCAGGGCAAAGGCGCGTACAGCGGCATGATGTCCGACACGACCTGGCTGTGGAGAAACCGAATACCCAAAGACCCCTACTTCCTGAGTCTGTGGGTATATGTGAAGGACGATATGGGCATGACCCATGAGGTCAAAATCATCGAAAATGACCGCGACGACGGGCATGAAATTCACTTTCAGCACGAAGGGCTACGTTTTTACCTGCGCCAAATCGTGAATGGCTGGGCCTTGTTCGATCTGCACTTTGAAGTGTATAGCAACAATTCCACGACCAATATTTTTATGCAGAAAAAAGGCGTAGAGGTGCCTTTTTGCGTGGACGAAGTGCTCATCAAACGCGATGACGTGACGCTCTACCAGCGGACGCCGGGCTGGGTGAGCCGCAATAATTTCTGGTACGAAATGTTTGACCGATGAATCTGCTGCTGAAAAATGTACGGCTCGTAACCGCCACCGAACAGACGGACCCTCAGGACATTCTGATTCGTGGCGGGCATATTGAAGCCATCGGGACCGATTTACCGACGGCAGAAAATGCAGAAATATGGGATGTGGCCGGGGCTTGTGCTTCACCGGGCTGGCTGGATGTTGGCACCCAAACCGCCGACCCGGGTTACGAACATCGGGAAGACCTGCACTCCGTTATTTACGCTGCCGCGGCGGGCGGTTATACGGCTCTGGCCAGTTTTCCCAACACCGAGCCAGCCGTGCATTCCAAATCGGAAATCCTGTACGTGCTGAACAAGACCGGCGGCGAGCCGGTGGCAGTCTATCCCATCGGAGCGGTATCGTCGGGTTGTCTGGGAAAGGACTTGGCGGAACTGTTCGATATGCACCATGCCGGGGCGATTGCCTTCTCCGATGGTCAGAAATCCGTACAGGATGCCGGGCTACTGCTGCGGGCCATCCAGTACGCACAAGCCTTTAATGGCCTGGTTATCAACATCCCACATCACCAGACCATCGCCGGGGCAGGCCAAATGCACGAGGGCGTGGCCAGTACCATGCTCGGGCTAAAAGGCTTGCCTGCCCTGGCCGAGGAACTCATGGTGCAGCGCGATCTCAGCCTGCTGGAATACGCCAATGGACGTTTGCACCTGCATCTGTTGTCCACCGCCCGCAGTGTGGAACTGGTGCGCGCCGCCAAAAAGGCGGGTTTACCGGTCACGGCCTCCGTGGCCATCGCCAATCTTTGTTTTACCGACCGCACTATTCTGGGCGATGCTTCCGCGCAGGGTGCCTTTGAATCGAACTGGAAAGTGCTACCGCCTTTGCGCAGTGCTGCCGATGTCGCTGCCCTGATCGAAGGGCTGGCGGATGGCACGATAGATTTCATTGCCACCAACCACACGCCCTGGCATGACGAGGCCAAAAACCTGGAATTTCCCTATGCCGAGTTTGGCATGATCGGGTTGGAAACGGCGTTTGCGCTGGCTTGCACCTATTTGCACGAGTATTTGTCCCTTCCCCAATTGGTAGAAAAACTGGGCCTCGCGTCGCGTCGCATCCTGGGTTTGCCCGTTTCGGAAATAGCCGTGGATGCCAAAGCCGACCTGACCCTGTTCGACCCGAATCGGGAATGGACGTTCACAACGCAGCATATTGCTTCCAAATCAAAAAATACGCCCTTTGTAGGGCAGCATTTCCGGGGAAAAGTGCTCGGTATTGTTCATCGCGGCCGGGTGGTACGAAACTTTTAGGCTATCACGATGGCACAGGAACTCTTTCTATGCCCATGCTTTATCATTCTGGTGATTAGGGAAAATCATTTCCCATTCATCTAAAAACTTATTTCCATGAAAAAATTTGCCAGTCTGTGGGCATTGTCCGCCCTGCTGTTTTTATTGCCTGCGTGCGATGTTTTAAAGGAAGTTGCCGACGGCGTTTTATCTGAACCTTCGCTGGACGAAATTGGTCGCGGCCTGAAAGAGGCCCTGTCCAAAGGTGTCACCAAAGGAGCGGCCCAATTGGCGCAAACCGACGGTTATTACAGGAGTGTGTATAAAATACTGCTGCCCGAAGACGTGCGCAGAGTGACCGACAAACTGAAAAATGTGCCGGGATTTACGAATATTGAAAGCGAATTGCTGGAAAAAATGAATCGCGGGGCCGAAGATGCCGCCAAAGAAGCCGGGCCGATTTTTCTGTCTGCCGTCCGGCAAATGACCATCCAGAATGCGGCGAACATTTTAATGGGGGCCGACAATTCCGCGACTACTTATTTGCAGGAAAAAACCACCACCGAATTGTACGGAAAATTCAATCCCGTCATCGTCAGTTCGCTCAACAAAATCGGCGCGAACAACCTCTGGAAAAAAGCCGCCGATGCCTACAACAAACTGCCTTTGGTCACCAAAGTCAACAACGACTTGGACGACTATGTTACCAATCAGGCGTTGAAAGGATTATTTGGCAAAATCGCCGAGGAAGAAAAGAACATCCGCAACAACAAACTGGCCCGTACTTCCGAACTGTTGAAAAAAGTATTTGCCAAGCAGGACGCGAAATAATTCTGTCTGATGCCTGGCTTGGCCCTCCCGTGCTTTGCTGCACCGGAGGGCTTTTTCTTTGTATGTTTGCCTGAAACAATATCAGAACGATGGATTTTCTGCTTTACGGTGCCAATGGCTACACGGCCCAACTCATGCTTCCTCTGCTCCAGACTTATGGGCTTAAGCCGGTATTGGCGGGCCGTTCAGCGGAGAAAATCGAGCCCCTGGCCCGCGAATACGGGCTCACTTATCGTATTTTCGATCTGGCCGATCCGGTGGCGACGCGCTCGGCATTGGCCGATATGCCGCTGGTGCTGCATTGTGCCGGGCCGTTTGCGCATACTGCCCGCCCGATGCTGGAGGCATGTTTGGAAACGAAAACCCATTATCTTGACATCACTGGCGAGATCGCGGTATTTGAACAGGCCGCTCGTCTGGGTGCTCGTGCCCGCGAACAAGGCATCACGCTACTACCCGGCAGCGGTTTCGATGTGGTGCCGACCGATTGCCTGGCCGCATTTCTGCATCAACAACTCCCGGATGCGACCCATTTGTCCCTGGCTTTTGCCAATATGGGCGGCGGTTTGTCGCAGGGAACTGCCCGTACGATGGCCGAAGGTCTCGGCGACGGCGGGGCTATGCGTCGCGATGGGCGGATTGTCCCCGTGCCGCTGGGCCACCGGGCGATGGAAGTTGATTTTGGCGGGTTGCACCGTTTCGTGATGGCTATTCCATGGGGCGATGTGGCTACGGCCTATTACACCACGGGCATTCCTAACATCGAGACTTTCACCAGCGTTCATCCGCG
Source organism: Saprospirales bacterium (assembly GCA_031425155.1). Taxonomy (GTDB): domain Bacteria; phylum Bacteroidota; class Bacteroidia; order Chitinophagales; family Saprospiraceae; genus M3007. The sequence goes on from JANPIV010000116.1 coordinate 83,257, forward strand.
TACTTACCGGCGGTTACGCTGGCAAAAGGCATTTAATTGGCTGTTGCGTATGCAGGTCGTGCGTAATTTTGTCAAAAAACGCATTGCCAATCGTGCGCCAGGCCCTTCCGCTGAACGTCGCGCCACCGCTCAAACCTACGTGTGGGGAGAAGTGCGCAACGCCACTGGCACTACTTTGCAAGCCCGATTGCGCACCCCCGATGGCTACACGCTTACGGCTCATAGTGCCTTGATATTGACAAAAAAAATACTGGCCGGAGCGGGAAAACCCGGCTTCTGGACACCCGCTGGTTTGTTCGGGCCCGATCTCGTGCTGGAAGTACCCGGTGTGGAACGATTTTTTTAAACACCACGCTTGCTGCTTCACTGTTTGACGCGATTTTGAATGTACACCCAATTGATTTTTTTTGCAAAAAGGTGATAGTCAAATCTTTGCAGGTAAAAAATCATTCACCGATCCATTTCTATGCAATCATCCAACTGGGAACAACTTACCCAACAAGTCAATCAAGTCTGCCGGGACACGGCGGTTTTTCTCCGGGCGGAACTCGGCCAGGTCCAACCCGGCCAGATCGAAGAAAAATTCATGAATGGGCTGGTGAGTTACGTGGATCGTACCGCCGAAGAAATGCTGGTGGAGCGGCTGTCCAAGTTACTGCCCAGTGCCGGATTTCTGACGGAGGAGGCAACCGTAGCCCAGCAAGATGCGGAGTTGCAATGGATTATTGATCCGCTGGATGGCACTACCAATTTCTTGCATGGGCTCCCGCATTTTTCCATTAGCGTAGGCCTGAAAGCAGGCGACGATCTGGTGCTAGGTGTGGTACATCATGTGCCTAACGACCAATTATTTTATGCCTGGCAGGGTGGTGGTGCCTGGTGTGAGGGCGTTCGTATTCAGGTCAGCAATCGCGATACCTTACGACAGTCGTTGATCTCGACCGGATTTCCCTACCACGATTTTAAGCGGGAAGAGGCCTGGTCAACGGCTTTCAATCAGTTTATGCGCCAATGCCGGGGATTGCGCCGGTTTGGTTCGGCGGCTTTGGACCTGGCCTACGTAGCCTGCGGTTACTTTGATGTTTTCTATGAATATGGCCTTAGTGCCTGGGACGTGGCTGGCGGCATCGTATTGGTGCGCGAAGCCGGGGGCCAGGTGAGCGATTTCAACGGCGGCCAGGACTTTCTAAACAAACAGGAGATACTGGCGGGCAATGCCCTGGTCTTCGGGGAAGCTCTGGCGATTGTAAAAGAGGCATTTGAAGAGGATAAATAAGTATTGATAAAAATAAAAATGGCCATCCCGGCTTAACCCGGGACGACCATTTTTATTCTATCAACTTAAACTAAATCAACGAATTACAGTAAATTTACGGGTTTGCCGCTCGCCTTGTGCCGGTGTTACTTCCAGCAAATACAACCCGTTCGCCAACGTCGCTGGCAGGTCCAGCACCTGTGTTTGCTCCCCGGCTATCAGCTGTGTGGACTGCATCAAACGGCCTTGCGTACTGAACACCCGCACTTGCACTTTTTGACCCACCCATGCCGAGAAGTCGGCGAAAAGGGTACCGTCGGTCGGATTAGGGAACAGACTGAATGCTCCCTGCGCATACTGATGGTCGGCTTCCCGTTCCAGCCGGTTGGAACCTGGTTCGTTACCCACCGGACAGAAGAAAGTATTCAAAAGTGCGGCATAAGAAACCTGTGATTCCACGCGCGCAGTAATGTGGATATAAGCGGGCACAGACTGGGTGGGCAATGTGTATTTGAATACGTCCGACTCGCCATTCTGAATACTGTCTGCTACCGAGGAATAACGCAGCGAGTAAAAGGGCGTAAAGTTGGGATTGCGTACCGAATACGTGCGTCCACTTGGCGCAGTATAAATGGTGTTGTTAACCGGCAGGTCAGCCACCACGCCATTCGGCACCTGGATCGCCACATAAGTCAAGCGGCTTGCGCAGTTGTTGATGGTGCGAATGCGGTACGTTTTGCGTAGCAGGGAATCCTGCGTAATGCTCAACAACTCATATTTAATACAGCCGCTTACCTTCGTATCGCAAGGGCTGGTTTCCTGCACCATAACATTGAAACAGCATCTGGCCGAGTTGCCGCAGCTGTCCTTCGCCTCGTAACAAACGCTCGTCAGTCCGGTGGGAAAATTATTGCCGCTGGCTAATCCTTGCTGTAAACTCAGGGCCACGCCCGGGCAAGGACAATCTGTGGCCGCTACAGGCAAATTATACGCGATGGAAACAGCACTTTCCCCCGGATCGGCTATTACAGAAATATCATTCGGGCAGGCTATTGTGACCGTCGTTGGATAATCGGGAACCAGATAACGCAAAGTGTAAGTCGCCAGGGTATCGCAACCGCTGGTGGCTGGCAATACGAGATTAATCGTACCGGGTTGTGCATAATTAACGCCTTGAATGAGCACGGAATCGCCCTTGCAAAATTCAATGGTTCGCGTCACCGTAGGTTGCGGTGCAAATTCCAGCACATAAGTCGCCAATGTATCGCAGCCGCTCGTGGCCGCAATGACACTGGAGACAGTGCCTGGCTGGGTGTAAACCGTTCCGTCAATTGTCACCGATGCACCTGGGCAGAAAGCCAGTGTGCGCGTCACCGCTGGCTGCGGCGCAAATTCCAGTATGTAAGTCGCCAGTGTATCGCAGCCGTTCGTGGCCGCAATGACACTGGAGACAGTGCCTGGCTGGGTGTAAACCGTCCCGTCTATCGTCACCGATGCACCCGGACAGAAACTAAGCGTTCGGGTCACCGCTGGTTGCGGCGCAAATTCCAGTATGTAAGTTGCCAATGTATCGCAGCCGCTCGTGGCCGGGATTACGCTGGAAACAGTGCCTGGCTGGGTATAAGCCGTTCCGTCTATCGTCACTGATGCACCCGGACAGAAACTAAGCGTTCGGGTCACCGCTGGTTGCGGCGCAAATTCCAGTATGTAAGTTGCCAATGTATCGCAGCCGCTCGTGGCCGGGATTACGCTGGAAACAGTGCCTGGCTGGGTGTACACCGTTCCGTCTATCGTCACTGATGCACCCGGACAGAAACTAAGCGTTCGGGTCACGGCTGGTTGCGGCGCAAAATCCAGTATGTAAGTTGCCAATGTATCGCAGCCGCTCGTGGCCGGAATGACACTGGAAACAGTACTTGGCTGCGTGTAAACCGTCCCATCTATCGTCACTGATGCCCCCTGACAGAAAGTGAGCGTCCGCGTCACCGCTGGTTGCGGCGCAAAATCGAGGATATAAGTCGCTAATGTATCGCAGCCAGTGATGCCCGGAATTACACTGGACACGGTGGTGGGTTGCGTATAAGTAATGCCATCAATGCTCACCAAATCACCCGGGCAAAAAAGTATGGTTGAAGTAACCGCTACTTGCGGTTTTACATCAAGAATGTACGTAGCAATAGTGTCGCAGCCCGTGGAGGCCGGAATGATACTCGAGACTACTCCTGGCTCCGTGTACAATACACCATCTATTTCTACCGAATCACCTGCACAAAAAGAAATGGTTCGGCTGATGCCAGGTTGCGGGGCAAATTCCAGTACATAAGTGGCCAGCGTATCGCAACCAGTCGTGGCCGGAATGACACTGGAAACAGTACTTGGCTGGGTGTAAACCGTCCCGTCTATCGTCACCGATGCGCCCAGACAAAAGGCGATCGTTCGGGTCAGCGTTGGTTGTGGCGCGAAGTCAAGAATACAAGTGACCAGCGTATCACAGCCACTTATCGCCGGGATGACATTGGTTACCACGGCTGGCTCAGTGTAATAAATGCCGTTGATATTTATAGAATCACCGGGACATAACACCAGTGTTTTGGTGAGGGATAGTTGCGGTGCATAGTCTAATATGACTATCACTAAGGTATCGCAGCCGATGGTGGCTGGAATACTATAGGAAATAGTATCCGGCTGGGTATAAGTTACTCCATTTACCACTACTGTATCACCCGAACAAAAGGAAATATTCTGTTGTAAAGTCGGCGTTCGGCCAAGCAGAATGACATAAGTTGCCAGTGTGTCGCACCCCCCGGTGGTAGAGGGTAGAGTATCGGCCACAGTAGCAGGCTGGGTATAAACAATTCCATTGATAACAAGAGAATCTCCCGCACAGAGGAAAATAGTATCTGAAAAGACAGGTTGCGGGGCCAGCAGCAGCGTATAGGTAATAATGGTATCTACGCCTCCTGGGCCAGCCAGCGTATCTGTCACCACAGCCGGAGCAGTATATACATTGTCGGCAATAATAACCGGCTGGCTTGGGCAAAGCGCAAAGGTGGTATCCAGAATGACCGGAAAAGGAGGACAATAATCCGAAGGAGAAAGCAGGCCGGACGGCATGGATACATCCCAGTCAACTGCCGGTGCAAAATCTTCCACAGAAAGGCTTTGTTCAAATCCTTCTGCTGCCAAGTCTTCTACTGATAGGGTAAGTACTCGTGGCGGACAGGACGTTACCAAACCATTGGCATTGGTTTTTACTAACAGAATGTCATTTTCACCACTTGCGGGATCATAAATAGTACCTACCGCGATAATTCCTCCGTCACTGGTCTCCAGAGCGTTCAGGAACTGGTCGTCGCTTGGTCCGCCATAACTATATGCCCACTGAATGATGCCATTTGAGTCCACCTTGACCAGATTGGCATCGCTGGCTTCATTAAAACCACTGGTATAAGGAACCAGAATAAAACCGCCATCACTCACATTGTTAGCCACTCCACGGAGGTTAATTCCGGCTTTTCCGTAGGTTTTTGACCAAAGTACGGTACCATCAAGACGGGTTTTCATCAGCCATTGACGCTGCTCAGTACCGCCAGTAGCCGACCAGGTACCATCGGACAACAGCAAATTACCATCCTGTGTCGGGCGTACATTGTACAAGGCATCATTGAACGGCTGCGGGAAGGTGCGCAGGAATAACAGGTCCCCTGTATTCAGATCAATTTTGGCCAGACATCCATCGTTATTAATAGCACCAGCCGCGTAAATAGTGTCTCCCGTAGCATAGTTGCCCACCAGGAAATTAGAAGCAGAAGTTAAAGTCCGCTCCCAGACCACTGTGCCGTCATTTAACAGGCGTACGAAAAAGGAGGATATACTTCCGCCATTATCCCGATAGCCCGCCACAAAATACCCATTATCCAGGCGGACAATTTTTGCCTGCGTTGGCGAGACTTCATCATTGCTATTACCAAAAGTTTTGGTCCATTCGACAAATCCATCAGCGGTGACTTTGACCAAAAACACGTCTTTTCCACCCGCCCCTGCACTGCGTGTATCGCCCATGGCTAAAAATCCGCCATCACTGGCTGCGGTAACCAGCGTAAAAGCATCCTCCTGACTTCCTCCGTAGTTGTTCTGCCAAAGCACATCACCATCTGCGTTGATGCGCAGCAAATAAGCATCCAGATCACCCGTCGGCGAAGTCGTTTGCCCGGCAATCACATACCCATCTTCGACGGAGATAATATGATTGCCCGTTTCATTGCCCGCCCCGCCATATATTTTTTGGAAGGTGGACTGGGCTGATAGTTGGGGAAAGGAAAAGACAAGGCTACAGAGCAGCCAAAGAGGATAGATGTTTTTCATAAGAAGGCAGAGAATTATGATTCAAAGGCCAAAATAAGGCCTTTCCATGGCATTAAAATGTCATCTGGTTTGCAGAAGGGTACCATATCCGGCAATGTCAATGTAATGATGAGAATATCCGTACAAAGATGCCTGGCCAAAAACTGATGCCCGCTCAAAAGTAGATTCCTCCACCGGCCTGGATTGTCGTATGCGTTGCTAAAGACCACCTTTTTATGTAAAATACCAAAGCAATGGTAGAATAAGACGACCTATTTTACTAGTGTTAAATCTCCTTTAAATACTTCTCCGCTTCCATCCCGCAGACGAACCCGGATCAAATAGGTATAAACCCCTGCCGCTGCCGTTTGGCCACTGATCTTCCCATCCCAGCCAAAATGACTGATGGAGGGTGCAAAATGCTGATTTTCAAACACTAAAGACCCCCAGCGATCGTAAATTTGCAGTAATTCTATAGCTTCTACCCCAGCACTGGCATACAGCGTAAAGTGATCGTTTTCATTGTCCGCATTGGGCGCAAAGACGTTTGGAATAAATACAGGCAGTTTTCTGACCACCACCAGCCGACTGTCGTGGCTCATACAGCCATTGATGTCAGACACATATAACGAATAAATGGCAGAGGCAACCGGCTGCGCAAACGTGACCGGGCAGGTGGGGCAGGTAATACTGCCCGATGGTTGCCACTCATACTGCACTCCCTGACCTGAATTCAGCAAAACAGCACTGAGCAGCAGACTGTCACCAAGATTAATGGTAGTATCGTTGCCAATATAGACGGTCGGTTGACTGGCTAACTGTAATATATAAGTTGCCAGCGTATCACAACCCAAAGCGGGCAAAAGACTCAGCACGGTATCCGGCTGGGTATAGGATGCACCATCAATCATCACAGACTCGCCGGGGCAAAAGACGATTATTTTGGTAATATCCGGCGGCTGCGGTGAGTATTGCAGTAATACAGTGACCAAGGTATCACAACCAGGATTGGCCGGGGACATATAGGTAATAGTTGTATCGGCTTCCGTATAGGATAATCCGTTAATTAGAACAGACTCGCCGGGGCAAAGCAGTACTGTATCGGCGAGTGTCGGTTGGGCTACCAAAACAAATGCAGTAATAACAGTGCTGTCGCAGCCCGCCTCATTGTTTAAAACCTGTTGGGAAACACCCACCTGGGCAGAATCGCAGGTAATCGCATATAGCAAAGTGGTATCCGTTGTGGCCGGAACGACAGTGATTTCGATCAGGGTATCGCAGCCTTGTATGCCGCTCCGGGTTTGCTGGTAGAGGCCCGGTTCACTCAGGGTCAAGCCATCATATCGCACTGTGTCGCCGGGACAGAGCATTACTTTTTCGGCTATTTTTATTTGCCCTCCAAAATCAGAAAAGAATCCGAACCGACTGCCATTGCCCACCGGACCCCCATTTAGGAAGCCCATTTGAAAAACCCCTGTACTATTGGTAACAATGGAAGATTGTCCGGTTGGCACAACGGCATTTGAACATTCTATGGTTGCTGCCACAAACTCGCCATTAGAACCCGGTACCGGCTGAAAATCAGCAGCCTGAATATAAGCAGTACTGCCATTTAGGGAAAATCCGCCCTGATTACCACTATGGGTTACCAGAAAAAGATGAAAAACATCATCAATAGTACGCACAAAACGCACTGCCTCGGAGCCGCTGCAATCCAGGGCGGGTAATATTTCACCGGCTAATTCGCAGCCATTCCCGGTCATTTGCCAGACATATATGGGCGCATTGGACTGCACAAAATGTTGTCCCGACACATTCAATACAGTAGATTCTCCGGCATTCAGCGTAGCCACTGGTGCTCCATCAAAAGAAACAGAAGTGCCATCGGCAGTTGCGATAACAAATACGGCTTCCGGCCCACTCAGCAGTCCTTTTTGGATCACATATTTAGTACCCGTCTTTTCTACCGGAACAATTTGATCACCCATCATATCCCGGCAAAAGCCTCCGTAAAAAGCACCGCCATCCAGCAGATCATCTTTCACCGTAATAGCAATTGGTTTATCCGCAATTACGCTGGAACCACTAGGATGTTCCGAGGCGATCTGGCTTGCGGCCTCTGCCGAATACGTCTGACCACGATTCAGAAGGATGGAAAAAGGCACATTTGCCGCATGACCCAAAAGTGCCCTGGTGGGTGTAATAGTGACTGCTGTATTATCCGCTGTGGCCACAATATCAAAAGACGCATGCGGTAATGGAAAATAAGCATCTGAATTGCGGATGAGCGTCTGAAAAGGCACATAAAAATGAAGCCCCAATGCGTTTTTACCTTTTAAGGAAAATAATCCGGGATTAGAAAGATACGCCCCGATCACTTCATAATAAGCAGAAATCGGAGCCGTGGATTCAATCAGAAATCCCTTATCAAGTACCGTGTTGGCAGGCGTATTTTCTACAAAATCGTAAAAGGGTGGAAATTCTAATACTCCGGTATTATTAGCCGCTACATTAATGGTCTGAACTGGAAAAGCAGGGTTGGCTGGCTGCGAGATGGTGATGGTAGCCGGGCCGTCGTAAGTAGAAAAACGGAATACCGTTGGACGGTCATAATTGAGGCTACCCTGCGAAATTTCTGGCGCGACAAACCAGAATTCCGTATCTTTTTGGGCAAAAATTGCTTCCTTTCTGCAAAGAAAAAACAAGAAGAAGAATAGTAGTTTGCAAGGCTTTACACAGGAAAAATGTTTGTTCTGGAGAGTCATGGGATAGAAATGTTTTAGAAAACTATTTAGGGTAGCCGCTGATAAATAATCGTCCGTCGTAGCACCGCCACTATTTCATATCCTTTATCTTTCAGAAATTTATAAATATCAGAGTCGCCGGTGCGTTCGGGTTTAAATTCGGTGTCCTCTACCAAAACAAAACTGGGTGCATAGCGCGTCCAGTCGTTTGATCTGAGTACCTCCAAATCTAAACCTTCTACATCAATCGTAAAAAAGTCAATTTGCTGATTAGCCGGCAAATGTTTATCTAAAATATTACGCAGCGGTTCTATTGGCACTCGTACTTCCTTAATGATGCGGTAAGGCTTGCCCGTATTTCGCTGTTGGGCCAGGATTGGATCAAAAGTATTCAGGGCAGGTTCATTAAAACAATAAAAGGTCAATTGAGAAGACTCACCGCCTACCCCGATTTCCAGATTTACATCCTGTGACCGCAGCCAGCGAAACCTCCGCATACTGCCCGGCGTAGGGTCAATATTGATCCCCCGCCAGCCTTTCCGGTAAAGCATCCAGGTATTGGAAAACCGTACCGGGTGGTGTGCTCCAACATCCACAAAAAAGCCGCGATAGCCTTTTTTGCCTTCAAAAAAAGAGGCCAGTACCACATCCTCGCCGTCTTGCGAATAGGATTTTTTGTGGCGAAAAAAATCAAGAATAGAGATCAGAAACTGTTTAACAGCAACCCACATGGACTATTTTTTTTCAAAAATCATCGTGATGATAAAATAGGAAATATATGGAATGGGCCCATAGTGATTCATAACCGTGTTAAAGTCTCTGGCTAAAATATCGTGAAAAGCCTCCGTGTAATAGGCCCGATCCGCATTATCCACCACTAGCAATCCGCCCGGTTTCAAATAAGGCAGAGCCTGCTGAATACACGAAGGCCGCGCCCGTCCATCCACCAGAATCAGGTCAAAGGAGGCGGGTTCATAGCGGGTAATGGCCTTCGCATACTTTTCAAAATAGAGATTTTTAAAGGGCTGGCCGCCGCTGCGAAAGGCGTTCGGGTCAGCCGGGCGCGGCAGCGAGCCGTCGGTGACCGGCTCACCGGGGATAAAAAAACCTTCCCAATGCTGGTAGCCTTTCTCTTTTATTTTTTCCGTCAGGACGCGGAACCACTCCCCGTCATTTTCTACGGTGGCCACAAAACCCGCCCTTTTACCAAAGAAAAGTGTGGAACCGCCACCGCCATATTCAAACACCCGGTGGGCCGGTTTCAGCCAGCCATCCAGATATTGCAAGGCATCGAAAGTGATCCAGGCACTTTCGTCCGCCACCGAGTTGCGACCCGGTTGCAAAGCCGCTTTCCACTGCGGAAACCAGGCCGTCATCTGTTTGAAATGCGACCAGTTTTTGGCGTAGCGCAGGGCTTGCCAGTAAAAATAAAATGCAGTGTGTTGCCAGGCCATTATTAAATATACTGATCCCTGCTAATGCAGATTAGGTTGTTTGACAATACAATGTGCTTAAAATTAGCACATTGTATTGTCGCATTATTTTTACACCCTTTCCAATTCCATTTCAACTCCGGCCTTGCTTTTCAGCGCACTGCCAGCCAAGGCCATTTCCAGGTCTTCGATCAAATCATCCGCATCTTCCACCCCAATACTCAGGCGAATGAGCGAATCGGTGAGGCCCACTTTCAGACGCGCCTCGCGGGGAATGCTGGCATGGGTCATGCTGGCCGGGTGCCCGATCAGCGATTCTACGCCGCCCAGCGATTCCGCCAGGGTGAACAAATGGGTCGCGCTCAACACCTGTGTAGCCGCTTCCAACGTGTTGTCCACCAGATCAAAGGAGACCATGCCGCCAAACATCCGCATTTGTTTTTTCGCAATCGCGTGGTTGGGGTGATCTTCAAAACCCGGCCAAAAGACCTTCGCCACTTTGGGATGCGCTGCGAGATAACGGGCCACTTTTTCAGCATTCTGGCAAGCCCGCTCTACGCGCAAATGCAGCGTTTTGATGCCGCGCAGAATGAGAAAACAATCCTGTGGTCCAGGGACGGCCCCCACTGCATTTTGCAGAAAATGCAGGCGTTGACCCAGTTCCGCGTCTTTCACGATCAGGCAACCATGCACCACGTCGGAGTGGCCACCCAGGTATTTGGTCGCCGAATGCAGCACAATATCTGCGCCCAGATCGAGCGGGTTTTGCAGGTAAGGCGAAGCGAAAGTGTTGTCCACGCAGGTCAGAATACCGTGCTGCCGGGCAATGTCGCACACCGCTTTTATATCCACCACATTCAGCATGGGGTTGGTCGGCGTTTCGATCCAGATCAGTTTGGTGTCTGGCCCGATTTCGCGCTCCACATTGGCGGCGGTGTACATATCCACGAAGCGGCTTTTCAGGCCCCAGGCACCATATACGCGCACCATCTGGCGATAACTGCCGCCATATAAGTCATTGACTGCCAATACCTCATCGCCGGAGCCGAACAGTTTCAGCACGGCATCCTGGGCGGCCAGACCGGAACTAAAACAGATGGCATCCACCCCGTTTTCGAGCGCGGCCAAGTTGCGTTCCAGCACCGTGCGGGTAGGATTCTGGGTGCGGGCATATTCGTAGCCCTGGTGTACGCCGGGGGCCGCCTGGGCGTAGGTAGAGGTTTGGTAAATCGGTGTCATCACCGCTCCGGTAGAAGGGTCGGGCTCGATACCGGCGTGAATTACTTTGGTTGCAAATTTCATATTGAATATAATTGTGTGGTGGACAAAGCAAGATTTTTGGGCGCGCAAAGGTAGGGTATGCCTGTCCCAAAAAGTGTGGCGCACCAAAATAGCGTACTAAAAACCTGCCATTTAATGCAAGTATGACGCACATAATTACCTTTTTGGCAATCATAACGCCCAAACCGCCGTATTTTTGCCCCATGAGCGACGATACGCTGCAACAAACCTCCGATCTATTGCGCGGCCCGTTTGAACTGGAAAACGCTCCGCCACCCGTCAGCGAAGAAGAACTTCTGATGGTGCTCACGGCGCGTATCAGCGAAATGCTGGAACGCCAGCCGGAATACCTGATGAGCCTGCTCTATCGCCTCGATGTGCTGGAGCCCAAAATCAATCAGGCCTTACACCCCGCCGCCCCTGAAATGCCCGCATTGGGCCTGGCCCGACTGGTGTTGGAACGCCAGCAGCAACGCATTTTTACCAAAAAAACCGTCAAACCCATTCCGTTGGAAGGTATGGATGAATGGGCCTGGTAGGGGCGACCCTTGCGGTTGCCCATGTTTTGTCGGCGACCCTTGCGGTTGCCCTTTTATCGCGGGCGACCGCAAGGGTACGCCCCTACATGTGGACGATCACAAGGGTCGCCCCTGCCAAACCATCTTCGTTTTCCAGGAATAAAAATCAATAATTATGAAATTATATTTTGTAAAAATAAGCAAAATATGATTTCTCCATCTTGGTCAGCAAAAAGTTTATTTACTTTTGCAGTAAAATTTACCTAACCAAAATAGAGGGAAAAATGTCCGAAAACGGAAACGGCGTATCTACCGCCACTGCCCCCCGCACCGCCCGCGAAGATCGCTACCAACACCACGATTATTATGGTGTGGACGACCTGCTCAGTTCCGAACACCTGCTCGCCCGCGACGCGGTGCGCCAATGGGTAAAGAACGAGGTCAGCCCCATCATTGAAGAGTATTCCAACCTAGCAAAATGCCCTACGCACCTGTTCAAAGGCTTGGCGGAAATCGGCGCATTCGGCCCATCGCTGCCCGCCGAATACGGTGGCGGCGGTATGGATGAGATCGCCTACGGCATCATTATGCAGGAACTCGAACGCGGCGACTCCGGTATCCGCTCCATGGCTTCCGTGCAGGGCTCGTTGGTGATGTATCCGATCTACAAGTTCGGTTCGGAAGAGCATCGCCGTCACTACCTGCCCAAATTGGCCAGCGGCGAAATGATCGGTTGTTTTGGTCTGACCGAACCCGATGCCGGTTCCAACCCAAATGGCATGACTAGTACGCTCAAAGACGACGGCGACCACTGGATACTGAACGGTGCAAAAATGTGGATCACCAATTCACCATTGGCCGACATTGCCGTGGTCTGGGCCAAAGACCCGGAAGGCAAAATTCGCGGCGTGATTGTCGAAAAAGGGATGCCCGGCTTCACTGCCCCGGAAATTCACGGCAAATGGTCGTTGCGGGCCAGCATTACCGGCGAACTGGTGTTTGAAGACGTGCGCGTACCCAAGAAAAATACTTTGCCTGGTGTGACGGGTTTGCGCGGCCCGTTGACCTGCCTCACTAAAGCGCGTTACGGTATTGCCTGGGGCGCTATTGGTGCGGCACTTGATTGCTACGATTCGGCTTTGCGCTACTCGAAAGAACGCGAGCAATTTGGCAAACCCATTGGTGCTTTCCAGTTGACCCAAAAGAAATTGGCGGAAATGATTACCGAAATCACGAAGGCCCAACTGCTGGCCTGGCGGCTCGGTACGCTGGCCAACGAAGGCAAAGTGACTGCTGCCCAGGTTTCGATGGCCAAACGGAACAATGTCCACATGGCCCTGACCATCGCCCGCGAAGCCCGCCAGATTCATGGCGGTATGGGCATCACCAATGAATATCCGATCATGCGCCACATGATGAATCTCGAAACGGTGCTCACCTACGAGGGTACCCACGACATTCATTTGCTCATCACCGGCATGGACGTGACGGGGCTGGATGCGTTTAAATAATTTGCTGTCGCAAAATTTATTGTAAGAAAAACAAACACGAGTTACTCCAGCGATTGGGGTAACTCGTTTTCTTTTGAAAAGAAATGGTAATAGCGAATCATGGGTTAAGTCTCCTTCTTAAAGCGTACAAAAGATCCGTTAGGGTCGAAAAGTTGGTAGTAAAATGATTGTCACGGCTCTTTTAAGCCCCTGCCGGGGCTTGCTGAGAATAAATATGGACATTTCTACCAACATTTTGCCCCTGCCGGGGCTTTTAAACCCATGATCCGCACTGGTACATATCTATTGGTTTTCATGTAATAGGTCATCGTTTATACTTCATCGTTCATAGTTCATATTTCCTTAAAAGGCCCATGATTGCTGTTGGCGGCCCAAAAGCCTTAATTAATCGTCAAAACTTCGTTAGCGAACATGAAAACCTGAAATTCGGACGTTAGTAGCCCGAATTTTATACAGAGAAAACTTTTGCCGGGAACAGTGGCGCTATGTCTGGCATACGCTTTGCAACCTACCCTGGCAATGTTAATTAAAACAACTCATCATGTCCTTGGAGAACAGCATTAAATACGTGGTTTTTTTGTTGGCTATGCCCTTGTTGGCGGTAGCGCAAAAAGATGCCCCCATCCTCTTTGTCAACCCGTCTTTCGAGGATTTACCCCGTCCGGGCTTGCAGCCGAATGGCTGGACCAACTGCGGCCCCGGCAGCGAAACCCCGCCCGATGTACAACCTGGCCAGTTTGGCGTGACCCTCGCTCCCAGCAATGGTCAGTCTTATCTCGGCCTCGTCGTGCGCGACAATGAGACCTGGGAAATGGTCGGCCAACGCATCAGCCGCCCCATTGAGGTCAACCAATGTTACGAATTCAGCATTGATCTGTGCCGTTCGTTGGAATATATGAGCCCGACCAAAACGTCCAAGGAAAATTCCAGCTACGCTACGCCCGCCCGACTGATTATCTGGGGTGGCAACAGCCCTTGCGAAAAAGGGGAACCGCTCTATGAAACCTCTATCATCCAAAACACGCGTTGGCTGACGACCGTTTGTCGGCTCAGCCCCAAAAAAGGGTCGTGGAATTATATCATGCTGGAGGCTTATTACAAGACGCCGCTGTTGTTTCCTTATAATGGTAACATCCTGATTGACAATGCTTCCGCTATTAGGCCCATCATGTGCAATCCTGAAAAGATGCCGGATGAAATAGTAGCTGCGAAACCTAAGCCCAACCCATCCACGAGAGTGACATCCAACGGTACCAAAGCAAAAGTGGTGACTACTACGCCTCCTCCCACAGTAGTACCGCTGGAAACCAAGAAATTTGAGCGCAACAAATTGCGGGCCGGTGATATTATCCGCCTGGAGAAAGTTTACTTCCCTGCTAATAAATACGAGCTGAATCCAGAGAGTGTGACCTCCTTAAGAGACTTGCTGTCTTTCCTGCAAAATAACCCTGACGTCTATGTAGAAGTAGGTGGCCACACCAACAACAACCCGACCGAGCAGTTTGCCAATGACCTTTCGATGAATCGCGCCAAAGCGGTAACGGACTGGCTCATCAATCAGGGCATTGCTGCCGAACGACTGACGTATAAAGGGTACGGTAAGAAGAACCCGATCCAGCAAAACACCACGCCGGAAGGCCGGAAAGCGAATCAGCGGGTAGAAATTAAAATATTGAAAATCAATGGGTAAGGGGTTTGATGGTTTAGAATAAAGGCATTTTCGAGATTTTTCTAAACCTGATATCCATAACTGGAATGGCCCGGTTCGTCACCATGACGAATCGGGCCATTCTGGTTATGAATACCAATTGTACTGTCATTAAGTTCTTCCTTGGCCAAGCGCGGAGCGTATCCCTCTTTGGAGGGGGTGGCCTTTAGGCCGGGGGAGGTAGTGCCATAGCCTCTTTCACGCTACTTACGGCGAATTCAAAAAAGCCAGCAACTCCTGTTCATCGGTGCCCAGCAAAATATATTCGGTTCGGGTCATGCTGGGCTTTATCCGCGTCGAACGGGGTTCGACGGTACGTGGTAAAAAGAAAGCGATGTCTGCCAGTGGCAAACATCGCTGAAAAATAAATTTTTAATCTTCGTCCCGCTCAATTCAGTTTCTCCAGATCGCGGATCAGAATCGTGTTGCGGTTGAAGTGAATAAGGTTGGATTTGCGCAGTTCATTCAGGATGGCAGTCACGGTTTGACGGCTGGCACCCACCAGATTGGCAATATCCTGTTGGGTCAGCCCGTGTTTGACCAGGGTTTCGTAGCCCACTTGTCGGCCCCGTGCGCCCGCGCTTTCTTTCAAAAATTCGACAATGCGGGTGCGGACGTCTTTCAGGATAAGCGACTCCCAATGCCGCTCGGCCCGGCGCAGGCGTTCGCCCATGTAAAGCAACATAGACTGCGCCAGACGGTAGTTTTGTTGCATCAAATACCGAAAATCGTCGGTCCGGATGGCAAAATAGTCCACATCGAGGCTCATCGCGCAGGCAAATTCCGTGCGGCAAGGCTCGCCGGTAAGGCCCAATTCACCGAACACAGTGTAGGGATGCTGGATACTTTTAATTATTTCCCGCCCATCTGCCGAATAAATACCAATTTTCACGGCCCCGCTATATTGCAAATAAACATAGTCGCTGGGCTCGTCGGCCAAATAAATGAACGAGTGGTGGGAAGCAGTTTTAGGCTCGGCCATGTGGGCCAGGCGTTGTACATCCTCCGGCAAAAGATTGGCAAACAGTGGAAATTTCTGGAAGATGGCGGCTACGTCATGACCATTCATGCGGATTATTTTTTGGTTGGACTACTGAAAAGGAGGCAAGCGAAGCAAGCCAAAATTGTGCCAAGCAATTTTTCATCGGGCAGACTTCGTGCTTTCTTTTGGATTCCGCTACCTTTCACCCTATTAGTGTCCAACAAATTCATTCCGATGCATAAAACCGTCCAACCATTCTCGCTGCTCACTGATTACGATGTTTCCTTATTTAAAATAGGCAAACACAACCAACTGCATCATAAAATGGGCAGCCACCTGGTGGAACTGAACGGCGAGCACGGCGTCTGTTTCTCGGTATGGGCACCCAACGCCAAGCGCGTTTCCGTCACCGGCGATTTCAATAAGTGGAATCCCAATGCCCATATCCTGTTGCCCCGTTGGGATAGCAGTGGGATTTGGGAAGGTTTTATTCCCGGATTGGGCAAAGGCACGACCTATAAATATCGCATCGAGACAGCCGCCGGACTGCAACTGGATAAGGGCGATCCGTATGCGCTGCGCTGCGAAACACCCCCGCGTACGGCCTCCATGGTGTGGGATACGCAGCATGACTGGCAGGATCAGGCCTGGATAAAAAAGCGCGAGGCCCAAAGTGGCCAGCCAAAACCCTGGTCGGTATATGAGGTCCACATCGGTTCCTGGAAAAAACTGGCCGAAGATGCCAACCGCTCCCTCAACTACCGCGAACTGGCCGACGAACTGGTGCCCTACGTAAAAAACATGGGCTTCACGCATGTGGAACTCATGCCGGTGATGGAGCACCCCTTTTTCCCATCCTGGGGTTATCAGGTGACCGGGTATTTTGCACCCACGAGCCGGTTTGGTTCGCCGGAAGACCTCATGTATTTAATTGACGCTTTTCACCAGGCCGACATTGGTGTGCTGCTCGACTGGGTGCCTTCGCATTTTCCCAGCGATATTCATGGTCTGTATTTGTTCGACGGGACGCATTTGTACGAATACACCGATCCGCGCCGGGGTTTTCAGCCCGATTGGAACAGTTATGTGTTCGATTATGGCCGCAGTGAGGTACGCTCGTTTTTGATCAGCAATGCCCTGTTTTGGGTCGAAAAATACCATATAGACGGAATGCGGGTGGATGCGGTGGCCTCTATACTGTACCATGATTTTTCGCGAAAAGAGGGCGAGTGGATCCCGAATATTTATGGTGGCCGCGAAAACCTGGAAGCCATCGGTTTCCTGCGCGACTTCAATGAGGCGATGCACACGACCTTCCCCGGGATAGAAACTATTGCCGAAGAAAGTACGGCTTTTCCGGGCGTGACCCACAGCATCAAGGACGGCGGATTGGGTTTCGACCAGAAATGGATGATGGGATGGATGAACGATGCGCTGACTTATTTCAAACGGCCAGCCATGTTCCGGCGTTTTCATCAGAGCGAAATCACGTTTTCGCTGGTGTATGCTTTTTCCGAACAATTTATGCTACCGCTTAGCCACGACGAGGTGGTACACATGAAGTCGTCTTTGCTGTATAAAATGCCCGGCGATGAGTGGCAGAAATTTGCCAACCTGCGCGCCTTATTCGGGTTACAATGGCTGCATCCGGGTTCGCACCTGCTGTTCATGGGCGGCGAGATCGGCCAGACCTCCGAATGGAGCCACGATACGGGGGTGGTTTGGAGCCTGTTGCAGCATGAATCTCATCAGGGTATTCAGAAATGGGTGCGCAAGCTCAACGAATTTTACGTCAGTCAGCCCGCCGCCTGGCGCAAGAGTTTTTCCACGGAAGGCTTCGAGTGGATTTCCGGCGACGACACCGCCAATAGCGTAGTGGCCTACCTCCGCAAAGGCGACGACACGGACCGGGTGCTGCTCGTTGTTTGCCATTTTAATGCCAATGCGATGGAGGATTACCGCCTGGGAGTGCCCTATGGCGGCATTTGGCGCGAAGCCCTGAATAGTGACAACAAAGAGTACGGCGGCAGCGGAATGCTCAGCGGCGACCGAAAAGCAGAAAAAGAACCTTCGCACGGCCAGGAATACTCGATCAATTTCCGTCTCGCGCCACTGGCCGTGATCGTGTTTGAAGGAGAAGTACCCGTGAAAAAAATTAAGAAAGCCACCGGCAAAGCACAATTGGCCACGGGAGAAGAGGGACAAGGTAAAAAGGCAGTTGCCAAGAGAGCAACGGGCAAGTAGCAAATGGAGCAGCGCGACGTCCCGATTTTTATCGGGAGCAAGAAACAGAGCAACTAATCATGGGTTCGATTAAATAAGCGACTGAATGCTAAGCACTTAGACCTTCCAGGTTTTTGAAACCTGGAAGGTCTGATCACCAAAAGCAGGAGAATCAGCACTCATTCTTAACCCATGATTCGCATGAATCAATAATTCAGCACCCAAGGAGATTACTGAGGTTTACTTATATCATCTTTCTCTTCCAAAAACTGCTGCGCCCAGTCCACCCAGTCGCCGACTTTTTCGGTCAAACGGACGGTTGGGGCAATGCCCACATTGTCAATGCCGCGCCCGGCAGCGACCCGGCCGGAGCGGGAGGTGGGATAGCCAAGTTGGAAGCGGCCATCCGGGAAGGTTAGAAAGTGCAGATTACCGTAGTCGAGTACCCCGCCGGTGTTTTGGCCGATCAACGTGGTCTTTTTGCTTTGCTGCGCGAATAAAATAAACTGCTCGCAACTGCTCCCGCAGCCACCGTCTATCAGTACCGCCACCCGCTGCGGATAGGGCAATGCGTGTTTCATTTTCTCCGTGGATTGGTCCGTTTTGCCAATGAATTTGCCTTCGTTGCGGCGCATTTTGCGGGCGGTGTGGCGACCATACAGACGCCAGGTCCAGGGGAAATTCTTGTCTTTACCCATCTGCGCAAATTTATCGGCATTATCGGGAGTCGCCCAGAGCTGCATCCCATCTATGGTGACGGGCTGGGTGTAGAGATAGGGTTTGAGCGGATAATACGTGATGTCGCTGCCGCCGCCATTACCCCGGCAATCAATGATGAGATTGGGTGTGGCAGCGAGCAACGGACGATTGGCTGTGATCAGACTGTCCAGTTCGCGGCGCACGCTTTCATTCATGGTGGGCACCGTGAGCAGCACGGTCCGATCATTCAGTTTTTTCAAAGTAAAAATTTGCTGCGGCCCTGCCTGACGCACCTTGCCGTCGCCGGGATACACACGCTGCCAGGTGGAGAATCCGCTGAATGCCAGGGTATTCCCTTGCTGTCGGGCTATCAGCTCCCGGATCGTATGGTCGCGCATAAAAAACCGGGCAGTATAGTTCTGGGCTGCTTTTTTCAACTCAAATTTCACCTGGCCGGGCATCCACCAAATACTGTCTGCCCGTAGGATCACGGCGGCATAATCGCGCAGCGGCGTCGGCTGGCGCAGCAATGCCACGCGGTAGTTGCCGCCCTGCATTTCCCAAATGCCTTCCACGGAATCGCGGCCCGGCTGATCGAGTTGTGCCTTGGTAGCAGTTTCATCGAGCCGGATTTTTTCCGCCCCGGCAAAGCGCAGCCGAATGGCGGTTGGATCATCGGGTGGTGCTTTATAACTCAGTTGCACGTGCTGATCGCGGAAAAAAAGTGCCCATTCGGTCAGCAACCGAAAGCAAGTCGTGTCGGCAGTAGCCGTAGCCGTTTTTACGCGATAGTTCACCGTATGCCGCTCAAAATCCGGCTGGGTTGTAGCATTCACTTTGTCGCGATAACCCGCATAATTGGTCGCCATTTTTTCGGTCAAAAAGGCAAACTGCTCCGGACAGTTGCAGGTTTGAGCGGGTAAAGTTGCTATATGAAAAAGCCCGAAAATGGATAACCACAGACAGAGAAAGAATTTCATCGAAGAAAATTGTTTTTGGGAAAGACGCGTGACAAAGGAAAAGGTGACAGAGGTGGAAGGAAATTTCCAGAGAATTACCTTTCAGCGCAGGGCGGAAAGGCGGCCAGGAGTAATGAACCATAAAAAAATAGGGCGATGACCAAAAGTCATCGCCCTGCTAAAATATTCATTATCAACAAAGTAGAGTTTTTCGGACTGCGCCCTCGGATTCTTTACCTTCGGTGCTGAATGACACACCATGGGTAAGTTATTCAGGCTTCTACGCTACTCAAACACAAACTACCTGTCAGAAGAAATCTTCCGTACCCAAATTCCGCACTCCAAAAATTCCGCATTCGCCTTACCATCCCGGCACAAAGTTCAGTCCGAAAGTCCAGCTCCTTTTATCCTTAGCCACTGAAAGCGGGAGCGCGAAATAAGGCTCCAGCACCAGCGCACCGAACACATTCATGCGCATCGAAACACCCGTGGACATGATGGGTTTGTGCTTCACCGGGTCACGTCCGTCCAGCGGATCAGGGTCCACCTTCGGGTTCAAATCGCTGGTATTGAAAAAGGCCAGACCCGCATCAAAGAACAGGTTCAGGTCGGTAATCAGGAAACCGGATTTGATGAGCGACAATTGGCGTGGGCCGGTGAACGGCAGCCGGATTTCGGCATTGAATACACCGAGTTTGCTACCCGCCATTTGTTCGTACAGTTCCGGTACTTTTTCACTCAAAACCGCAGACGTATAACCCCGCACGAAGTACGATTGGCCAGCAAACAGCGGATATACTTCGTTGGTATTGTTGGCATTACCGCCAAAACGACCATAACCCAGACCACGCACGGCAAAAGTGATCGGTTTCAGGTAGAAATATTTCCGTCCGTCGAGCAGCAGCGTCGAGAACTTGTAGGCCCCCACATACTGCTCCACACCGAGGCGATAACGCCAGCCTTTCAGCGGGGCCGTCAGGCCAAAGTAAGAGTTATCGCCGACCAAAGCCGCATTGATGTTGGCCAGATTTTGGGTGCCGGATACAGGGATGCGCTCCCTGTCCTGACCGATCAAAAAGCCACTCTGATCAATATAATTCACGTAGCGATCCGCGCGCTGGTGATAGAATTCGTAAGCGGCGCCTACCTCAAAACGCTTGGTCACCGAGAATGGATAAGACCCAAACACGCCCAGCCGCTCTTGAAATTGCCGTTGTACCAACACCTGATCCTGATAACCCACATATTGCTGGCCATCCAGCATGGTTTCTATTTCAGGTTCAAAATCCGCATCCTGGTAGTACTGACCGTAGCGGTAAGGAATGTGCGAGAGATTGACACCCCAATTGATGCGGTGCTTTTGGTTGATATACGAAAACTGTCCGGCGGCGTCGGTGACCTCTCCGTTGAGGGCCAGACCGGCGTACAACTGGTTATTGCCCAAAATATCGCCAAACAGCAAGTCTATGCCACCGGCCAAACCCGTGGAAGTACCGAAACTGCTATTACCCGTATTGACTCCCGCTCCGGCACTGCCGCCTGCGTAGTCGAGTTTAAAATTCGGCTTGTATTTCACGTCTTTCACCTGCGTACTCGCCGTCAGGTTTTTATTGGTCAAATCCAGCAGGCGCAGGTTGGTATTCACCACATCGCGCTGTTTTGGGCTGAAAGGCGGCAAAGTCGCAGGCACCATATCTACCGGGGCGGACGTGACATCTTCGTTCAGAAAGTCTTCGCTTTTAGCCTGATAAATGGTGTACGCGCCCTTGGAATAATAGGTGTACAGGATCCGGTCGCGGTCGTCGGCCAGCGTGATAGCGGGCGCATACGGCGTAATACCCGTGATGCCGGTCATCAGTTTAGTCAGTTGAAACACCTTTTTGGAAGCCGTTTCGTAGCGGTACAAATTGCGAAAACCGTCGCGGTCGCTGAGGAAAAACAGGTTGCCCGCTTTATCAAATTGCGGATTCAGATTGTCCGCGCCGGCGAATACATCAATTTGTTCCACCTGGCCGGAGGCGAAGTCCAGCACGGCAAGATTCATCGTCCAAGCACCATTGGTGCGGCCCCGGCTCAGGCTGAGTTCATCCGTTGAAAAAGCCAGCGTTTTGCCATCGGCACTCCACGTCGGCTGGATTTCGGCAGCGCGGCTATTGGTCAGCCGGGTCACTTTTTTGCTCTTCAAATTGTAGGCATACAGGTCGGTCTGGCCATTCACGAGGCCACTCACTACGATGGTTTTGCCATCGGGACTCCAGGCAGGATTAGCGAACGCAGGTACGCCGGGAATGGCAATTTTCTCCGCTTTCCGACCTTCAAACACGTCTCTGATCACCAGCACACTCTGGCCTTTTTCATACACCCCGAAGGCAAAACGTTTGTCGTCGGGACTCCACGTGCCTGCGCTTTCGATGAAGTCGAATTGGTCAATGTGGCCATCCGAAGCGGTACTGGCCACTTTACGCAGCACCTTGCCAGTCCGGGCATCGGCCAGGAAAAGATCGGTAGTAAAAATGCCTTTTTCCGACAAAAAGATCACGTATTTGCCATTGGGGCTGAGCACTGGCGAAATATTCATCTTGCCGGCATTATCTTCCGAAAGCAGTTTTTTGCCCGGCATATCCTCTTTTTGGCCTTTGGTGACCCATTGACCATAGTGGGTGCGCAGGGCATAACGCCAACTTTCGGACAACGAATCGGTGGTGGTATGCAGCACCAGCGGCACCGCTTGTTTGAAACCCAACTTGGCCGTGGTGACAAACAAAGGCCGGATAGCTTCGTCGCCATATTTACCCGCCACAAAGGCCCAGAAAGACTGGCCCCAGCGGTAAGGAAAATATTTGTAACCATCCAAATCCTTGATTTTTGGCAGGTCGTCATTCAAAACAGCGTCGCGCATCCAAAGCGCGGTATGGGTATCCACGCGGCCAATGGACAGGTATTCGGCCAGGCCTTCCACCAGCCACAAGGGCAGATTGGCGAAATTGCGCATGTTGGTCGAGTCGCCATTCAGGATCATGTGATACTGAAAAGCGTGGACCAACTCGTGGCCCAGCACATGATCCGTCTGCTGATTGGTCATCGCTACCGGAAACACTACGCGATTGCGCAGCCCTTCCGTAACGCCGCCCGTACCTGCGCTGATGTCCCCTTGAATGGTGTTGGTTTGCTGGAAACCCGCATGGTCGTTATAAATGACCATCGGATTTTTTTCCTTAAAAGTATCCTGCAACACCGCCTGGTGCATGGCGTACCAGGCCTCCGCCGCCGTGGCCAGCTCCTGCAAACGTTGCGGATTGTCCAGATAATTGTACAAGGAAAAATGTTCAGTTTCGGCTACTTTGAAATCTTGTTCGTGGTAGCGTGGCTTGTTGCGGCCAAAATATTGGGCCTGCAACTGCCCGATGGAAATGGCTGCCAAAAGCAGCGTGCATATAATGGAGCGTTTCATACTAAAAAATTAAAAATGGTATTGATTGGTTAGACGAACCCGTTTCAGCGGGAACACCAAAGGCAAAACCAGGGATTGAAAGTGAAAATCAGTAGGGAGCAGGCATTTCTTCCACACTTTTGCTACTACGGAGAGCCGCTTTTGTAACCGCTTTGGAAGAACTATTTAACAATGCCAGACGCAAAAATCATTCGTTGACATAGTTATGTTCTTGTTAAAAGACAGTCTAAATTCGTAGATATAACCCGTTTATGACAATTCACCCCCATTTCAGGGCCATTTTCCATTTGCTTTGGATCAGCGTCTGTGCCTGGGCATTGTTGTTGCAAACCCGACTAATGTTTCACCTGCCCACTACGCCGGACTGGCTGGACGGGTTTGTGTTTGGCAGCACGGTGTTTGGTTATCACTTTTCGCATCGGCAGCGGGGTTACCGGATGGTCGCTTGGATGCTGGGCGGATTGGCCGGATTATGTTTTTTGGGGCTGGATCATATCACGCAACTATTAGCATTCGGGCCCACGTTGCTCTGGGCCGCCTATTATGGGCTGCAACGGCCAGGCCGACTTGGGCTGCGTCGCTCCCCGGTGGCCAAACCGATCGTAATTGCCTTGACCTGGGCCTGGGTGACGGTGTGGCTGCCGACGGAGCAATTGTTATGTCCGTTTTTTATCGCCCGCGCATTTTTTGTCTTTGCTTTGGCCCTGGCTTACGATCTGGCCGATCTGACCTACGATCAGCAGCGTAATTTCAAAACTTTGGTCGGGCAGGTGGGCCAGGAACGGGCTTATTGGTTCATATATATTGCCTTGACTGTGGCTGCTTTATGCGTTGCTGTTGGTTTTTTTCAGCAAAATATTTCTTTCGCCGTGGCCATCGCTATTTGGGCCACTTACGGGCTGACGGTCGTGATGCTCCGGTGTATTTTGGAGAGTCAGGTGGCTATTGTCTGGCAAAAAGTCATGGTGGATGGGATGATGGTGCTGCAGGCACTGGCGGTGTGGCTGGCGGTGTGGTGAGGCTTTCGGAAAGTTTTTGACTTTCCGAAAGTTAGTACGCTGTAAATTAAGTTTTGGCGGGTTTTGCTCACCCCCTATGTAGCATGCACCTCCCCCGGCCTGCGGCCACCCCCTCCGAAGGGGGATACGAAGCGTACTGTCGCCGCTGTCTTTCTTGGCCAGGCCTGCAGCCTGTCCCCCTTTGGAGGGGGTGGCCTTTAGGCCGGGGGAGGAGGGCGCAGCTTAGTAACCCGTACGCATCAATCAATGGCTTTCAAGGCAAACGGCAAGGAATACCCACCCCACCCATCAATAGAAGACCCAACCTTTCGATTTTTTCAAATTTTAAATTCAACCTGATCATGAAACGGCGTTTACAAACTACGCATTTACTCGTCTGCTGCTGGCTGATCGCCGCGGTGGGCGCCTTCGCGCAAACCCCGGTGGCGAACTACGACTTCTCGGGCAGCGCCAAAGACAAGTCGTCATTTGGCAACGATGCCTCGGTCAACGGCGCCACCCTCACCCAGGATCGTTTCGGCTTGCCGAACAACGCGTTCGCTTTTGATGGGACGCAAAGCGCCATTCGCGCCGGCAATGCCGCGCAACTCAACTCCCCGAACGCGACGATCAGTTTCTGGGTGAAACCAGACGCGTTCCCGGTGCAGGGCGAGGTCTATTTACTGTCCCACGGCGGCTACCAGGAACGCTGGAAGATATCCCTGCCCGGCCATGGCAAACCCGTGTTCACTACCCATTCCGGCGGTGCCTGCTGCAGCGATCTGGATTCGGGTACGCCGCTGACGCTCAACGCCTGGACCCATGTTGTCATGGTCCACGACGGTACGCAGGACATTATTTATTTCAATGGCGTGCAGGTCAATGCGAAAAACGCGGCCGGTGCGCTGGACGCGACTACTTATCCGCTGGGCATCGGCTATGATCCGATCAATAACGATTATTCATTTGACGGATCGCTCGACGAAGTACAATTGTTCGACGTGGCGTTAAGTGCCGCTCAGGTTGCCGCGCTGTATGCCAACCAGAATACGGCGCCGGTGGTCGCACAGGGCAAGGTCGCGGACTATACGTTCAGCGGCGACGGTACGGACGAATCGACTTTCAGCAACCACGCCGACGTATCGACGGCCAGCCTGACCACCGACCGCTTCGGCTATGGCAACAGCGCACTGGATGTGAACGACGCCTCTTCGGTGCGCGCATCGAACGGCTCGCAGCTCAATTCGCCTACCACGACCATCAGTTTCTGGGTGAAACCCGATGCTTTCCCCGTCTCCGGCGAGGCTTACCTGCTTTCGTTCGGCGGTTACCAGGAGCGTTTCAAGATCTCGCTGCCCGGCCACGGCAAGCCTGTTTTCACCACCCACTCCAACGGCACCTGCTGCAGTGATCTGGATTCCGGCACACCGCTGACGGTGGGTACCTGGACCCATGTGGTCATGGTGCACGACGGTATGAAGGACATTATTTACTTCAACGGGGTAAAAGTGAACGAAAAAGCGTCGGTGGGCGCGCTCGATCCGACCACCAAACCGCTGGGTATCGGTTACGATCCGATCGATAACAACAACCGGTTCGACGGCGCACTCGATGACATCGGCATTTACAACTACCCGC
>JANPIV010000117.1:0-11937 GCA_031425155.1 Saprospirales bacterium
TAATCACCTTAATCATAATAATTCTAATAATTATTTTTATTTAATAAAAAATTTTCAATTCTGCCAAATTTATTTAAATTAACATCCTTTTTTGTGTGGTGGCATGGTTTCTGCTATTTTTTTTAAAAGAAAAAACTTCGCAGAACCCATGCCACCACTCAAATCTGGATGTTCATTTAAAGAAATTGGGCAGATTTGAAACTTTTTTATTCAATATAACTTATGATTCGCATTAGTAGGATTAAGGTGATAAAGCTTGGTTGTGAAGTGTATTTCTGAGGCTTGGCGAAATGAATATGGTGCCTTATCTTCGGCCCGTTGCAACGATAAATTTCGTGAGGATACGAGTATTTGAGTATTCGATCAATTACCTGATTGTCAATTGCTTTGGTCGAATACTCAAATACTCGCATCTTCAAATACTCAAAAATCTTTAATAACCCATAATTAATTCACGGGCAGCAATGAATTTCCTACCCGCCAACCGCCTGCGTTTGTACCGTAATTTTAAAGCCATCGAAGTGAGCGACTTCCATGGGCTGGTGCGCTATTACGAGCGTTTTGAGGATGGCATACTGGCTTTGGATTTTGAGGAATGGCTGGATTGTACGCTGGCCTACACGGATGCGCTGTTCGAGACGGGCAATCACGGCAAGCACCTGGTGATGTGCGACCACTTGCTGGAAACGCTCATCATGCACAATATTGAGAATTGGGGCGGTGAAGATTTGTTTGCCCGTACGCTGTTCAAAAAGGCCGCTTCGCTCTACCACTTGCAGGAATATGCCAAGGCCGAGCATGTGCTCCGCGAACTGATTAAAATCTACCCCGATGAGCGGGTGGCGATTTATTTTCTGCAACGTTGCCTGTTGCGTCAGCGGCCACTTTGGTTGTTTCGCGCCCGGGCTGTTTCGGTCGGGGTTTTGTTATTTGCTGCCCTGTTCATCGCTTTTGAAATATTTGTCATCAATCCCTTTTTTGAAACATACACCGTCTGGGCGCAGTGGCTGCACAATGGCCTGCTGATCGCCGGTATTCTGCTCCTAGCCTGTGGCGAAAGTCTGCATGCCTGGCGATCCCAGCAAGGGGCTCTTCGTTTTGGGGCGCAGATGGAGGTGCGGAAGGCGAAGCGGTAGTTGGTTATTCGTTGATTGGTTGATTGGTTTATTAGTACGCGACATCCCGGTAATTATTGATAATTAGCGTACATAAAGGAAATTATTGTTTTTTGCCCGTGGCCGACCAAGGGGGTAACATGAAATAGATGTATTTTTGCTAAAATTTGACTTATGCCAACGTCTTCTGAAATTTCCGCTTTATTAGACCGTATTACTATTAACCCGCAGATAATGTTAGGTAAGCCTACCATCAGGGGAACCCGCTTAACGGTGGAACATATACTGAAAGCCTTAGTATCCGGCCTCACGTATGAGCAATTGCATGATGACTTCCCTTTTTTAGAACCCGCTGATTTACAGGCTTCTTTGCTTTATGCTACCCAGCTGGTGGAGCAAGAAAGAGTATATGCAATTGCCAGTTGAATTATGCTAAAGTTCATTCTGGATGCAGGCGTTGGTCATAAAGTATTACAACTTCTAATAGAACAAGATTATGATGCTATTTCCGTCATTAATCTGAATCCTAGCATGCCAGATGTTGACATATTATTCATCGCCGAACAGGAAGGGCGAATGGTCATCACAATGGACAAGGATTTTGGGGAGTTGGTTTATCGTTCCGGGAAAAATCATCAAGGAGTGCTGTTGCTGCGTTTAGAAGGAGCAACTGGCGAAGAAAAGGTGACAATCGTGCAGCAAATCTTGTTATCTTTCGCTGACCAAATTGAAGGCTGCTTTTGTGTGTTTCAAAACGGAAAACTCCGTATTCGCAGATGAAAGGGCCTACCGAACTCGCCACTTTTGCCTGCGGCTGCTTCTGGACCAAACAATACAAATTCAGCCGCTTACCGGGCGTTGTAGCGACCCGCACGGGCTACACGGGCGGCCATACCGATCATCCCACTTATACGCAGGTATGTTCCAAAACCACCGGCCATGCCGAAGCCGTGGAAGTGACTTTCAACCCGGCCCTTGTTTCTTTCACCGAATTACTGCGCTTCTTTTTTACGCTGCATGATCCGAGCATTGATCGCCGGGAACGGGGCGGGCAGTATCGCTCGGCCATTTTCTATCATACAGAAGAACAACGGGTTAGAGCCGAACAGGCACTTGCTGAATTACAACAAAAAGGCATAGAGCCAGTCACGCAAGTGGTCGCTGCCGGTACATTCTGGGAAGCGGAGGAGCGGCATCAGGGCTGGTGCGAGCGGACGGGGATCGGGGTGGAACAGGAGTAATGATTAATGAATAATGATTAATCGTGCGCCAGATGTAAGAACCGCTGCGGATCGGCTTTATAAAATTCCAGCATGGATTGGTTTTGAAAGCCGAGTTCGGTCTTTTTTTTATCAATGGCGTCCTCAATGGGCGTCTTGTGTTGATTGAAATACTGCACCATTTGCTGGAAAAATGCGCTGGCGGACGCTGGGTCCATTTCGGCCAATATTTCTGTCGCCGGGCGGCTCACCTGAAAATGCTGGTAATCAATCGGGGTATCCCAGTAGCCGCCCCAGCCATAAAAACCGTGCCGGGCGAACACTTCCAGCACTTCCTCGGCCATACCCTTGCGCCGCGCTTTTCCCAGACGATCCAATTTGCGATTGGCGTATTGAATGCCTGCCGGGGGCTTGAAAGTAGCCACGCCGGTGGAGTCATTGATCGCGAGGTAAGGATTGGTCCTGGGATTCAGGTCTATGGCCGTCCCGTAGGCATGCAGCGATAGTTTGGTGCCACCAGTCACTGCACGGACGTTGTGGGCCGAAGTGTTATTGTCGGCCATAGACTTATCGTCGTCGCCGTTATAGGCAGTCATCAGGGCCATCTTTTCAATGGGAAATTTCATGGCAAATAACTCCTGAAAAACCTGTTTTACCTGCTCTGCACAGGCATCCAGCACGATGATCTCGCCTGGATGCGGCTGTTCATCGAAACCAATATGTCTTACCCGAACCAGTCGCAAGCGGCTCAACGGCACGGGTGCCAGTGGCCCAAAGACATTTTTGGCTTGTAGTTCCTGTTGCAGTTTTTCGTCTATTGGGAGTATCTCGAAGCCGGGCTCTGAGGTTGGTTGCTTCGGCTGCAAGTTCTTGTTGCAGGAGTTTAGCAGTATTAGAAAGGAGAGAAAAAATATAATTCTATGCATAACATCAGTTGTTGATCTCAATATCGTATTTGTCCAATCGTTCGGCTATGAAGTCGTGTTTTATGATTTCTTGTTTAGCACCTCATCCGTAAAATGTTCTTTATGTTTTGGCTGGGAAAATTTCTCTGCATTATACTCCCGTGAATTTCCTTTGGGAATAGAAAGAGAAATCCAGGCCTCGTCCTGTATCATTTTTCCGATAAATACGATTTGTCCAATATGGTAAGGGTAATGTGCCAACTGCCGGTTGATGGCTTCTACTATGCTGTGCCCCATATTTCTAATATAGATAATTCTATCCAGATCCGTGCTGGTCAACTGATCCAGGGCAGCAAACAGGCATTGCCAGCCTGCATTCCATTTTTCCATTAGTTCTTCTCTGGTGGTAATATCATGCTCAAATTCTGCCTCGCGGTCCCGCCAGTCTTTTTCTCCATCGGTGGTTAAAAAATCTGTCCACCGGGATAACATATTGCCCCACAGGTGTTTGACGATGGTAGCAATACTGTTGCTCTCGGCATTGTACTGCCAAAAGAGTTTCTCGTCGGCCACCTGCGCGAAGGTTTTTTCGCCAAGCAATTTGTAGTATTCAAACTGCTTTTTAACGCTGTCTAAATAGTCGTTCATTATATTATCTATTTGATCTGTCCAAAAAATCAGACCCTGAGCGCGCCCCGGAAACCCCTGGCGGCATAGTAAGAATCTGCGCCGTTGTGATACACGAAGATAGTGCCATACCGCAAATCACAAAAGAGCGCACCGCCAAGTTTTCTAATATTGGCCGGTGTTTTTATCCAACTCGATGTTTTTGTATCGAAGTGACCAAATTGCTGCAACTCGCGGTATTGTTCTTCTGATAAAAGTTCAATGCCCATAGCAGTGGCCACGTCAAGGGCACTATCTGCGGGTTTATTGGCTTTCCTGGCATCCAGTGCCTGGCGGTCGTAGCAGAGACTTCGGCGGCCCTGGGGACTTTCGGCGGAACAATCATAAAAAATGTATTCGCCCGTCTTTTTATCCTGACTAACTACATCCGGTTCACCGCCAGTCTCTTCCATTGCCTGCAGCGACCACAGTTTTTCTGGATTCGCTGCCAGTTTTGCTTGTATTTCGGCCCATTCGAGGCCTTTGTGGCGGTTCGTATTTTTTTCAAAACGGGCTTTTAATATGCTAATTAGTGCTTCGCGTTCTGCTGCTGACAATTGCTTTTTCATGTTATCTTTTTATTAATGAAGGGAAGTTATTTTTAATTGTTTCACAATGTCTTGCAATCGGTTATGGGCCATATTGATGCCCTGCGCGAAAGGCAATTGCAACATTTGGTCGCGGAGGGCAATAGATTTATAGACGATGTGCATGGTGAGTTTACTAGTATCGTCCGTGAGTTTTTCAAATTCCAGGAATTCCAGTTGGGGGGCAAAAGGCGTATTTTCCATTTCAAATGTCCGCGTTATTCTCTGGTTCGGACTAAACTCATGGATGACCCCATGAAAACCGTGTTTGTTGCCCCGGGGATCGGTGGTCTCAAACAGGTAACTGCCATGCTTTTTATTTTCCAGTTTCAGCACTTTCGTACCCATCCATTGTGCCACAATGTCGGGTTCTACATAAGATTGAAAAAGCAACTCCAGCGGCAAATCAAATTCCCGGGTAATTACTAATTCCTGTTTACCGTCTTCGGCATTGATCTTTGTTTTTCGTTCCATAGTATTCTATTTTTCCGGTTTGTATTTCTTCATGATAGTTTCCAGTTTATTAAACCGATCATCCCACATTTGGCGGAATGGCTCAATGAAGTCGGCGACCTCTTTCATTTGTTTGGCATTAATATGATAATAAATCTCCCGCCCGTTTTGCTCTTGTTGGAGCAATTCGCATTCGGTGAGTATTTGCAAGTGTTTTGACACGGTGGGCCGGGCAGTGTCGAAGTTGGCAGCAATTGCGCCAGCAGTCATGGATTGTGAGGCTACCAATAACAATATAGCCCTTCTGGTCGGGTCGGCGATGGCCTGAAATACATCTCGTCTTAAATTCATTGCGTAGCTATTTGACTGCAAATTTATGTGTAGTTATTTGGCTACGCAAATTTTTTTGGAAAAATTTTAGGCTCCTGTTTTCAACACTGAAAACAGGAGCCTTTTTGATTGAAACAGCCTCTAAAACAAGATTTTATTTCCAGGGGCCGTCCTGCGTCACATTCGTAATGGAAGCGTCCTTCAAACGAAAAAGCCCGCCGGAAAATCCAAGCCAAATGGTTCCATGCCGGTCTTCCAGAATACTTTGCACCCCAAAACTATAGGTCAGGTCCATACGGTCGGTGCCTTTGTACATGGTGAATGTTTGCCCGTCGTACTGATAAACCCCCAAGCCATTTGCCCCGATCCACAGGTTGCCCGTTTTATCTGTACAAATGGCGTAAATGTCATTTTTACTAAGGCCTTCTACGTTTGTATATTGCATAAATATCTGGCCGTCATATCGGCTGAGGCCTCCGTCACCAGTCCTTTTGTCAGCGTCAGGGTGGTCTCTTTCCGCCACTCTGCAGCCGAACCAAAGGTTGTCCTGCTTATCCTCTTCCATCGCCTGCACACAATTGGAAGCGAGGCCATCCTTTTTGGTGAATTGCGTGAAGGAACGCCCGTCGTATTTACAGGCCCCGTAGCCACTTCTGCCAAACCAGATATTGCCCTGCCGGTCTTCGATGATTTCGGTCACCCAATTCTCAGTAGCCTGATAGGCGGGTACTTCCAGATCAGGAATTGGCAGGGGAAAACTGGAGAAAGTGATGCCGTTGAACCGACAAACGCCCTCCCATGTACCCACCCAGACGTTACCGGCTCTATCTACCAGGACATGGGAAACACGCTCATTGCACAGGCCCTCGGTACGGGTGAAATTCGTAAAGGTTTTGCCGTCATATTTAGAAAGACCGGAATGCGTACCAAACCACATATTCCCCGCCTGGTCTTCGGTGATACTCGCCACCGTATTTCCGCATAATCCATCGTTGGTAGAAAAATAGGTAAGTGATGTTCCATCATAGCGGGCCACCCCTTTTGACAGCGTTCCAAACCACAGATTCCCTTTTTTGTCCTCGAATATTTCTACTACATATTCATCTATTTGCGCACCCGTTTTGGGGCTTACTTTTAATGCAGGACTGCCGTTTTCTAAGGTATTTGGTTTAGATTGACCACTGCAAGCAGTCATAAAGCCCACGATCAAAAATAATGGACAGAAGTATGCGTATAAATAAAAGTTCTTCATGTGTTGAATTTTTACTTACAAAGGTCGCAGGAACTACTTCTATCGGGTTTTATTAATTGTAAAAGAAGGTAAAGAAGATGTAAAAATGTTTTGGCTGGTGAATAATTACCTTTTCACCCTGCAACAGCAGGTGGTTACCTATTTTTGCATGAGAGGCTGTTTTAAACCCCCTCATTGGGCGTAAAGGCCCGCCTTTTGACACTATATTTCGCTTTATTTTAAGCGAATAGTCCCTGCTATGCACTTAAAATAAATCTTCATCTACTGTCAAAATTCAGACCTTTCCGCTCCGTTCAGGGTTTTAAAACAGCCTCTAAAGAATTTGTCGCATTGATGAAAGGGAAAAAGCATCTTTTTACTGGCCTGGTTGTCGGTCTTATCATTGGTTGGGCATTGGGGTTTCTTCGCCTGCCATACCTGGAAAAGAACTACTCGTTTCTGCTGGGTTTTATCACCGCCCTGGCAGTCGTTTCGCTCGTACTCCTGCTCTTGACGGCCTGGAACAAGTGTTTCCTGCTCGGGCTGATGAATAAAAGAATGGTAAAGGAAGATGCCAAAAATACCCGTACGCATGTATTCACCTGGGCAATATTGGCTGGCGTTGTTGTATTGGGCGGCATCGCGGTCGGGTGGACGATTTACCGTGGATACGAGTCTTTGAAACTGCAAATTCAACATCAGGATAAGCAGATACAGGAAATGGCGGCCTTATCAGCGGTAGTGCAGGAAAGTGCTCTGAAACCCTTGTTGCACAGCCTGCTGGAAGATGTGGGCGAAGAATTGAAGCGCAATCCCCGCCGGACACTGCGGGATACTACAATCGCCCGAATAGCGGCTTTGAGTGTTGCTTTTCAGCCTTACCCATCTATCGAAGGGGATAGCCTGTCGAGGCAAGCCTACAGCCCGGAGCGTGGACAACTGTTACAGGCACTGGTACTTATGAATATTGATCCTGGTACATTTGGCCAGATAAAACGGCACACACTTTTTGTCGGGGCTGATTTGCGGGGTGCCGATTTGAAAGGATTAAATTTGAGCGGCATCAATCTTCGGGGTGCCAATCTGGAAGGCACTGACCTGCACGGCACCAACTTGAAAGAGGCCGATCTGCGGGAAGCCAATCTTTGGGGTGCCAATTTGAATCAGGCAGTTTTGAACCAGGCGAATTTGAAAAGAGCGGATTTGAGCTGGGCGCAACTGAATGAAGCCACCCTCTCCCTGGCCAATCTGGACGAAGCGATCCTCAGTAACGCGCAACTAAAAAAGGCAGATTTATACGACGCCACTTTTCAGTGGGCACAACTGGGCGGGGCGTTGTTCCAGGAGGCCAATCTGACCAGTGTTTACTTCGTAGGGACCAACTTTACCAAAGTAAATCTGACGCAGGCCAACCTGAATAGTACCGATTTGAGAAAAGCGAATTTCAGCGAAGCGGTGCTGGTGGGCGTACAATTGAATAAAGCCGTAGTAGATAAAAATTGGCCGGAAAAATTACAACAATGGCAAGCAACGGGGGCGCAAAAAATACAGGAAGACTATGAAGTGGTAAATGATAGTATTGATCAATTTAAATTGCAGATATACCGGTTAAGAAAAATGGAAAAGAATTAATTATAATTTGAGGATGCGAGGATTTGAGTATTTGATTAAAGCAACTGATCGTCAGGTAATTGATCAAATCCTCGCATCCTCAAATCTTCAAATCCTCAATTTTCAAATCACTGATTAAAACTCAAACCACCTTTCATGACTACATTAATCTTATTGGAAAACCGGCGCACTGCTTCGTCTTGTGGTCGGAAGGGTACAAAACCAATTTGAAAAGCCCAGCCATAATAACCCTGTACCTCATTCAGATAATTGGCCAGCAATTCGGGCGTCCAATTTGTTTCGGCGTCAATCCTGTACTTTCTTCGGAGTTGTTTGCCCAGTTCCTGCCCCCATTCATTATTGACCAGATCTACATAATTATCCACCGGCCCCTCGTCCAGATCGGCGATCTGTGCTTCCGTAAATCTTCCGGTGATCAATTCCGGGTGCCGATACCGTTCGTGCGCATCGGCAATAAAATCAGCCAGTTCCTCCGAAAAACAGGAAGTAATGACGGCCTGTGCGGTGAGGTGATTAAAAGAATTGAGATAACCTTTTTCGGTACTGTCGCGGGGATGCCTGAAAGCCAGATCAGGCGTGTTGATATGTGCGACCATAGACTTCGCGATTTCAAAGAAAGCCACATCGCCCGGTCCGAACCATTCCGGCCGCAATCGGGAAAGCGCATAAATTTTCTGCAGGTCTTTTCTATTCATCACGGCGAAAGGACAGTGAAAAAGCACGCTGACCCGGTCCCACAGCGTGCCGCCGTACCTGGCTTTCACAAAATCTCCCTGACTGGTGCCGGTGGCCAATACTGAAGTCACTTCTTGGCCATTGCTGCAATGATGCACCCGGACAGCATAGTCTTCTGGTCCGGTACTATCATATTCGATGCGGATGACTGATTTTAGTTCTTCCAAAGAAGTAAATCTGCTGCCGAGTAGGGCTCCGCGCACTGATTTATACGTGACTACACCAGTACTATCGTCGCTTACCAATGCAAGACAAGTAGATTCGCCGGTAGGGTTCGGATTTGTATGGTCACTTGTCTGATTACAGCCCCAAAAAATGAAAAGCAGTGTAAGACAGCGAAGTATATACATGACTATAAAATTTTTGGCTAGAACAGGGCCTTTAAAGGAACCTTTCAGACCCTTAGCGCGCCCCGAAATCCCCTGGCGGCATAGTAAGAGTCTGCACCATTGTGATACACGAAGATAGTGCCGTAGCGGAAATCACAAAAGAGTGCCCCGCCAAGTTTTCTAATATTGGCCGGTGTTTTTATCCAGTTTGATGTTTTTGTATCGAAGTGGCCAAGTTGCTGCAACTCGCGGTATTGTTCTTCCGATAAGAGTTCAATGTCCATAGCAGTGGCCATATCAAGGGCACTATCTGCGGGTTTATTGGCTTTTCTGGCATCCAGTGCCTGGCGGTCGTAACAAAGACTTCGGCGGCCCTGCGGACTTTCCGCAGAACAATTATAAAAAATGTATTCGCCCGTCTTTTCGTCCTGACCGACTACATCTGGTTCGCCGCCCGTCTCCTCCATTGCCTGCAGCGACCATAGTTTTTCTGGATTCGCTACCAGTTTTGCTTGTATTTCGGCCCATTCGAGGTCTTTATGGCGGTTCGTATTTTTTTCAAAACGTGCTTTTAATACGCCAAAACAGGAAATTGGTAACCGTTTTAACGGTTTATGTCGGTCTGGTCAAGAGCAAAAAAACGGTTAAAACCGTTCCTACATCCACTTAACCTTTTCACCCACGATTTTAATCGTGGGTTGAGACAACATCTCTCCCCTTTTTGCAAAAATTCGGGATGACTCATGTTCGACGGTGCGTGACCCGTTTTGGGAGTTATTGGTACTGCGGAGTGGGTGCTTTTAAGTAACGGGAAGAAGGTTGTCCGCGGCAAGAGCCAGGAAAAGCCATCAGGAAAAACAATAGACAGACAGATGCCGACAAGCCGACGGAAACGGCAAAATTAAGCGGGAAGCCATGATTTGACCCGTTATTTTTAGGGCCCATAATACAGAAAGGCGCAGCGGACAAAATGTCTTGTGCGCCTTTGCTCATTTTTAGCAAAATGCATGTTTGTTTAATGTTTTTACCCGACCGCATCAACATGTTTCTACAAAACTATGTCTTGCAGGAATATTGCAAACCAATTACGCAAACCAAAACTTTTCAAGGCATGAAAAATTTACTTAATGCAATGTTGCTGCTGCTGTTTTTTACAGCAACCATCACGGCACAAACTGCCCGGGTGCAGATCATCCACAATTCGCCGGATCCTACGGTAGATGTGTATGTAAACGGCACAAATACCCTGGATGATTTGCCGTTCCGAACTGCTACGCCATTTCTGGACCTGCCAGCGGGCGTGTTCCTTTCCATCGGCATTGCGCCATCCACCAGTACCTCCGTGGCCGACGCGATTTTCACCACCGATGTCGTGTTTGAGGAAGGCAAAACCTATGTGGTAACCGCCTCGGGCATTGTTGGCGACGTAAACACACCGTTCACGTTGATCGTGGATGGAGATGCCCGTGAAACTTCAGCGGCGGGCATAAGCAGGGTGGATATTTCGGTATTGCATGGTGCGCCAGGTGCTCCTCCGGTGGATGTGGCTGTACGGACGGTGGGGAATATTGTTGATAGCCTGGCCTACGGCGAGTTTACTTCTTACCTGAGCGTTGCTCCAGGCGATTATTTTTTAGATGTAAAACCGGCCG
Source organism: Saprospirales bacterium (assembly GCA_031425155.1). GTDB lineage: Bacteria > Bacteroidota > Bacteroidia > Chitinophagales > Saprospiraceae > M3007. Next base: position 10,856 of record JANPIV010000117.1, read on the forward strand.
GTAGTGCCACGATTTTAGCCACCTACCGCGCCAATCTGACCGAGGCTGGGGGGCAGGCCATCAAAGTACTGGCCAGCGGTCTGCTGGGTGGTTCGCCAGCATTCGGCCTGTATGCGGTTTTTGCTGATGGAACAGTCGCCGCGCTGCCCGTGAGCCCAGTGGCCCGCGTCCAGTTGCTCCACAATTCGGCGGACCCAAATGCCGCTTTGGTGGATATATATAAAAATGGCAACCTGTATGCCAACGATGTGGCTTTTCGTACCGCCAGGCCCTTTGAATTCGTACCGGCCGATGTGACGATGAACATTGGGATCGCGCCATCCACCAGCACTTCGGTAAACGACACGATCAGGAATTTCCAGTATGTGTTTGAAAATGGTAAAACTTACGTGGTTACTGTATTGGGCGTTGTGGGCAGTGCTACCACGCCTTTGACCTTGAATATCAATGATGTCGCCCAGGAATCCGCCTCCATTTCGGGTAAAGTAGATATAGCCGTATTGCATGGTGCCACCGATGCGCCCGCGGTGGATGTAGATGCCGTTTACCTGGCCAACAATGTAGTTAGTAACCTCGCCTACGGCAATGCCACGGGCTACCTCTCCCTTGATCCCGCCATTTATGACCTGGCGGTACGCGCCAGCGGCGACCCCAACGTGGTGGCTACGTTCCGGGCCGATTTGAGCGGCCTGGGTGGCGGCGCGGCCTACGTGTTTGCCAGCGGTCTGCTGGGCGGTACGCCTGGTTTCGGTTTGTTTGCAGTCCTTGCAGACGGTACGGTACTGGCCCTGCCAACCTCCCCGACCGCCCGCGTCCAGGTGATTCACAATGCGCCTGACCCGACGGTAGATGTGTACTTAGGTACGACCCGTCTGCTCAATAATTTTGTCTTCCGCACGGCTACGCCGTATGTGGATGTACTGGCTGATCGTCCGATTGCAATCGGTGTAGCGGGCGAGAACAGCACTTCGTCGGCGGATGCGCTGGCCACTTTCCCCGTCAACCTGCCCGCTGGGGGCACTTTTGTGGTGTATGCCTCCGGTTTGCTGGGTAGTTCGCCCGCTTTCACACTGATTCCGGTG
>JANPIV010000118.1:0-33178 GCA_031425155.1 Saprospirales bacterium
AGTACCATAGTCTTTTTCATAACCTCGGGTGTCAAGATATCCACCATTTCCGCTCCATTGATTCAACAAGTAAATATCATCATTTACCAAGACCGCACTACCCTCAGCTTTGCCCGTAGCTGACATAATTTTCCATGATCCGCTTCCGCCATCTCTTTTCTCTCCGGTTGCTGTAGATACGCAAAGGAAATTGCCTGTTTTAGCATAGTCTTTTTGATAACCACGGGTATCCAGGTAGCCTCCCCCATAGTTGTTCCAACCGTTTTGAAGATGTATTATGTCGCCATAATATAACGGTTTGTTTTGCGCTTGTGCAGTTGTGGTCAAAAGTATTAACATGACCAAAAAATTCAACATTTTCATAATACAAAATAATTCATGTTATTACCTACTCTTTACAGGATTTTCGGCTTCCTCCTGCAGATGATGCGGCTACCTGTTTCAACCAGGCTGTGTATCATACTTGCGGTGGCAAAAGTGGGGGGCTAGCGGAGGAAGGACAAGAAAAGAGGTACTAGTTCAAAAAAGTCTGGGGCTATTGCTAGGAGTTTTCAAGGATATTGAATGTCATCTGAAATTTCTATCTCCTTGAATTGTAAGATGTTACGCTATGTTATCTACTATTTTACGGCCCAGGCACCTATTCTGCAGAGTATGACTGGGAAAAACCCTAGCTGGGACTAGGGTTTTCCCTATAAATGCAAAATCGGATTTTTCATTTGGCACTTGTTCCTTAATTTTGTTTTTTCTTCAGCCAAAATATAACATAACATTATGACAACACTAGTTCCAAAGTGCTTCGCTGCCGTAAGCAGTGCTTTATTTATTGTCCTCGTTGGCCTGTTTGGCGGCGGCTGCGACCGCCCGGGGACGCAGCAGGCGAAAACCCTGACACAGGGTTTGGATACGCTGGCCAATTTTTTAGATGCTACCAGCGCAAACCCACTGATTAGAAATTTTGAGGGTGCAAATGGCGAGTTAAATGGCGATTTCTTTTATACCAATTCTCCTGAGTCGATTAAACAACTGGCAATTGCTTTCTATCTGAATGAAACCCAAGCCGATACTTTTTTTGCAGACCTTAGTTACCGGATTAATAATCGGACTAATGTTGACGATTCGGTCACCATTCGCATTCTAATGGCTTTTCGCGGCCTAGAAGGTACTGAATCGAGCGGCCAGTCTAATCTTACGCCTTTACTAGAAGTCGTCGGCGGTAAACCAAACAATAAAAACAGCAGGTTTTATCCTTTGCGGTTATTAAAAGCAGATCATGGACAGCGTATTATTTCAGATTCACTAACAAAAGGCCTGATGCGGAATTGGGAAAATGTACCTTTTGATAGTATTACCAAACAACTTTACTATTATGAATCTAGTGGAAAGACCTGTATTAATACAGAACAGCGCGTCAAATACCATACGTTTGAGGGAGAGGATACGCAGGACATCTATGGTTTTTGCAGAGATCACCAAGGAAAATTTCACTTTTACCTCTATTTAGGCCAATTGCAACAGTGCAACGATGTCCCATTTCGTACTATTCTCCACATAACTAATATTCCTTTGGATGCACGGGATGCTACTGCCCCTAAGAATCGCGAGGAAACCTTTGAATTTTCCAAACCCTGTCCGACCTACTGCCCGGGCTGATGCCCCTCTGGTCAGATGTAGGCAAGACCGGTCCTAACAGGCTGAAAAACCCTTATCTTTATGAGCGAACGATTATCTTTTTTCTTGGCCGACCTGTCGACCTACATCGGATTAGTCCCGGTCGTGCTGGCTTTTTTTCGCTTCAAAACTCTCCACCCGGAACAACGCCGGTTGGCGATTCTGGTGTGGGTGGGCGTGGGAATCGGTATTTCCGCCGATTGGGTGAGCAGGTTGTTTTTTATACCGAACTTATTTTTGTTGCACCTGTACACCATCGTTAATTTCGTTCTCCTCACCTGGGTTTATCAATCCGTTGTAGGCGCAAGGTGGGCCAGGGTGATCGGGATTGCTTTTACCGTTTTTGCAGCCGTCAACAGTCTTTTTATCGAAGGCTTACAGACTTTTAATGTATTGAGCCGCTCGATCAGCACTTTTATTAGTATGTTTTTTGCACTGCGCTTTTTTGCCAAATCCCTCCGGGAAATGCAGATAAGTCGCCTGGAAATGGTGCCATTGTTCTGGATTAGTGTAGGAACACTTTTTTACAACGCAGCCAGCTTTTTTATTTTCTTGTTCAGCAAGGACATCGCACCACACGAACCGCTGAGTTCCACCTATTTTGGTATTCATGCTATTTTTACTGTGTTGTTATACATTTTTTATACCATTGCGCTATGGATACGACCGACGGAGTAAGTAACCTTTCCTTGCAGCTCGCTTTTGGTATTACTGGAATGATTCTGCTGACCGCTTTTATTGTGGTATTTTTTATTGTCTATCAGCGACGACTGCTCCAACAGGGCATAAAAACTCAGAAAATGGAGGTGGCCTATCAAAAAGAATTATTGTCTGCCGGTATTTTGGCGCAGGAAGCAGAACGGCAACGCATGGCCGTAGAGTTGCACGATAGCATTGGCGGCTTGCTTTCCGCTTCCAAAATCTATGTAGCCAATATAAGTCAGGAACTGGATGTCGCGCAGTTTGCCCTTTTCAAGGAAAAAGCCCTGCAAGCCCTGCAGGAAAACATTCAGGAAGTACGCACCATCACCAACGACCTGCTGCCCCAGAGCCTGGAGCATCTGGGCATCGTGAGCGCTACGCGGGCACTGGCCGAAAAACTACGGGAACTGCAAGGTATCGAGGTCATCTGTCAGGCCAATGCGGAAGAGCGATTTGATGGTGACCGGGAAAAAGCCCTGTTCCGCGTTTTGCAGGAATTGATCCACAACGCCCTCAAACATGCGGAGGCCAGCCAAGTGACGATCAGTTTTGATTTTAACGACGACTATCTGGAAGTACAATATAAAGATGATGGTCGGGGCTTTGATCGAACAGCGTACGAGCAAAGGAAAGATAGAAAGAGCTTCGGTTTAAAAAACATGGAAAGCCGCATGGCCTTTTTGAATGGCACTTTCCACTATGACACCTCGCCCGGAAAAGGCGTGGAAGTAAACCTGACCCTCCCTTTAATAGACGAAACTACTAATAATGATGGAAATGCCAGTTAAAATAGGGCTGATAGACGATCAAAGGCTGTTTCGGGAAGGCATGAAATTGATCCTGAACACTTTTCCCGAACTGGACATCCTGCTGGAAGCAGACAGCGGGGAGGATTTATTAGTACAGTTGAAAGACCAGCAGCCGGATGTGCTTTTACTGGATTATACCATGCCCGGTATGAATGGACTGGAAACCATGCAAAAGGTAAAAGCCGCCTACCCCAGTATCCGGGTAATTATCCTGACCATGCACTACGACGAACCCCTGATGGCGTTTATGATGCAAAAAGGGGCGAATGGTTATTTGCTCAAAGACGAAAACTCGGCTACCGTAAAAGCCGCCATCCTGCAGGTCATGGAAAGCGGACAATATTTCCCGGACTACGTCTCCAAAGCCCTGTTGAAACAATTGCAACTGCAAAGCCAAAAACCGCCACGCAGCACGCCGGGAATAAAAGAAAACAGTTTTTCCCAGCGAGAACAGGAAATTCTGGCCATCATCGGCAAGTGCAGCCGCCAGGAGATGGCCGACCAACTATTCTTGTCCATCAAAACGGTTGATTTTCACCTTAAAAATTTAAGGGAAAAAACCCACGCACAGACGACGGCTGAATTGGTCCGTTATGCGATGCGACATGGATTGCAGGGGGATTGATAGTATGGCAGGCTTGAAATCTGTATATATCAATGAGGCTTCATTTTAGTGCTTCATCATCTGCATTTTCGGGGATAGTCCCCCCTCACTCTGCCACCGCCTTCCCCGCATACCGCCTGCCCTTTGCATCCCAGACCATCACCGAATAAAACCCTGGCGGCAATGTGTTCCGGCGTACACTCGTCCGCACCGCATCCAAGCCGTCTGCCTCGAACACCGCCTGTCCGAGCACATTCACTACTATCAGACGATAGGGTTTTTCTACGTTTTCAGCATGGATGTAAAGTTGTTGGGAAAAGGGGTTGGGGTAGATATGCAAAGGCAGTTCTTCCGCTTCGCCGGTATCGGACGTTACATTGGTCGCTCCGGGCGTGGGCGACATCATGCGGGTTTCTGCGCTGCCGTCCGGGTAACGCCCCCACGACACATCGGGGCTTTGCGACCCGAAATTCAGGCGTTCCCGCTCATCGTAGCCCGTTCCTTCCCGCTGGAAAACGACTACTGTTTCGCCGTTGGCACTCAGTTTGAAATCGGCATGGAGCAGCCCCTGCTTCGGTTGCCCGTCGGCCCAGAGCAGCAGGAAACCATGCGGTGGCAGGGTCGTTTTTTCGGGAAAATGCAGCGGCAGTTGCCAGCGGCAAGGTTCGTCAGCGTCGTCGGTGAAGCACAGCCCTCCGATGTTCAGCGAGTCATCGGAAGCGTTGTACAACTCAAACCAGTCGTCGTACTCGCCCTGTTCGTCGGGCAGGGTGTGGGTGTTGGCAGCCAGTATTTCATTGACATAAAGCCCCGACACATCGGGCGGCAGGCTGTTCGGCTGACCGGGGCTGCCCAGCAGCACGTGGCTTTCCCGCCAGTCGGTGGGCAAGTTGCCTTCCCGGTTCTGTTCCAGTTCCACGGTAGCGCCCAGCCCGTCGGCGAGGGGAGGCCAGGGTCGGCTATCGGCATAGCGTGTACTGTGTACGAGCCTGCCTTCCGGGTCGTAGAGGGCGATTTTCCCAGATTTGTTGTTCAAATCGAAATGAAAATTCCCCGTGAGTGCGACCACATCGGGATGCAAGGACTTGAACAGTGTAGTGTCCTGACACACTACAAGATAACCGCCCGGTGCCACTTGCACATTTTTACCAAACACGAATTCTTGTAGCCCCTGCGCCACTCGCCAGCCCTTGAGGTCAATGGTCTGGTCGCTGCGGTTGTGAAGTTCCACCCAGTCGCCGGTGGCACGGTTGAAAGGCGGGTGGTAATTGAATTCGTTGATATGCAGCGTCAGTCCGTAGCCGCCTGTGTGGGTGTAGTAGGCCCCCATATCGGCCGTGCTGCCATCGGGGTCGTTGGGCGAAAAGGGGTCGCCCGCGTCTATGCCGGGTGAGCTGGGTGAGAGTTCAAAATTGCCCGTCGAAGGATGCACGAGGGCGGGGTCGGCTTGCAGGTTGCCCGTGCCGGGCAATGGCTCCCGGTCGGAGAGCGAGTAGCTCACCTGTATTTGGGATTTTGCATCGAAAAAGAGGCTGGATTCGGTGGAGGCGGACAAAATCGTATTTTTTACAAAGGCTTTGCCGCCGCCTCGCAGGGCACTTTTTTCATAACAAGCCACCGCCTGTCGGTTGCCATAGAAGGTGTTTTGGTCAATATGAGCGAGGGCCAGGCTGTCCTTCACCGCCACGCCAAGGTCGCAGTCGTAAATTACATTACGGCGGATGAGCGCATCGGACTGCGAGCCAATGGAGATGCCCTTGTCTGAACAGTCGTGTATAATATTATGCTCCAGTAAGTTGTTTCGTGTATAAATCCCAAGGTCAATGCCGTCGCAGTTGGACCCGAGAAAGCCATACACCTCGTTGTGCCGCACAATGCCATTAGTAACGCCCTTTATGTCAATACCATCGGTATTGATGGCCCGGTTTCCCCGGAAAATGCAATACTCGATGAGCGGGGCATCCATGTCGTAAAGACTGATAAAACCATTGCAAGGCACGAAAGTGTGAAACTCCGAATGCCCGATATAAGTGCTGCCGCCCCTGGCGATGAGGGGCGCTTTGCCTGCGGAAATGGTCAAGTGTTCCACCTGCAACGGGCAGTCGTAAGTGGAAACGGTGGAAAAATGGCGGTTCCGATCCCGCCCGAAACTGCCACCCCGCAGGTCGGCATAGCGGACGATGAGGCTGTCGGTCGGTGCCTCCGCCGTGATGCTGCCCCAATAGCCCGACTGCCCGAAATAAGTGCGTCTGGCCGAAGGCGAGGGGTCGGGTCGGAGCGTGATGCGTTGTGCGGGTGATCCGTCGAGATAAAGTCCGCCCTTTACGTTAATACAAACGCCATCGCTCAGCAGGAGCGTTGCGCCTGCCTCAACGCTCAGGCGGACGTTGGGCAGCACGGTTACATCCTCGAACCCATACCACGGCGAGGCGGCGGCCGATAGCGTGGTGTCGGTCGAGATTACGGGAGGGATGATACTGATATTGGCCAAAGGCACAAAAATCGCCGTGAATGTGGTGTCGCCCACCGGCATCAGGCTGGCATTTTCGGCGGCGGCGTTCAGCCCCTGCCAGGCCACAAAGCGGTAGCCGGGAGCGGGCACGGCTTGCAACTCGATCTGGGTGTTTTTGAAAAAATGCCCTTCCATGTTTTCGGAAAAAGCCACGCCGCTCAGCAGCACCTTGCCCTGCCCGACGATTTGCATGGACACCAGCGCACTGTCTTGTTTTCCGAAAAGTTCGGTCAGGTGCTGACGGTAGTGGGTCGGTCTGTTTTCCAAAAAAGTTTTGATAAGGTTGATATTGCCCAACCAGACCTGCATAGAGGGCGGCGAATGCCAGCGACCAATATGCCTGGGCATCTGGGTTTGCAGCAGGTTTTTCAGGCTGTCCACCGTGGGCAGGGTGACGGCGGGCTGGAAAATGGTGTTCAGGTACGCTGCCGAGCGTTGTATAAAGCCGTCGCGGAAACCGGGGTTTTGCAGCAGACGGTTGAAAAGCAGGGTTGCCCATTCGGGCAGGTCGCCGGAAAGCCCGGCGAGTTTGGCGATGGTGTTTTCCGAAACGGGGTCGCCGCCAAGTTGCCCGAAGGCGTGTTCGAGGTCGGCAGCCATCCAGCGCCATTTGCCGTCGGTGTCCCGATTGCGCCAGTAGCGGTTGTTGAGGTCGGCGATTTGATAACCGATAAAAGCCCGGTGAATCAGGTAGTTGGTGAATTCGTTGAGGTCAATTTGCTTCGCCACCCGGGCAAAACGGACGGAGTCGGAGAGCTCGTTTTGCCTGACAAAATCCATTAATTCCAGAAAATCGTAGGGGTCGCCCGCCACCACGTTCAGGCTGTCTTCGAGGTAGTCGAGGTGGTCGGGATTGATTTCGTGGTTGCTGCCGATGTACTGTTCGTCGAGGCGTTCCCGGAGTTCGTAAATGCCATTGTACTCGCCGTTGATGAACACCACACAGGGTTTGTAGTCCTGGTAGTCAATGTCCATTTTACCTTGCACAAGGTTGACGCCAAGGCCATCCCGGAAATAAGCGGTGTTGTAGTCATTACCGCCGTTGCGCAGCAAAAAAGCCGTGTAGCGGGAAATGGGCTTGCCCTCGAACAGCGGATATTTCAGGATTTCGTCGCCGTATTTTTCCTTAAAACGCACCGAAATTGGACGTTGGGGCAGGTTGTAAATGGAGGTGCCGAATACGCGTAAGCCCACCCCCGCGAGGAAAGCCCGTTTGCCCGTACCCGGCTCGAAGTACTCTATTGTGGCGGGTACTTCCCGATCTTTAATGGCATTTTGCAGGATGCCGAAATCGAAACCATAGAGGTTGGCCACATTAGAGGTAATGGCGAGCACCGGCAGTTGGGTGTTTTCATTGATGAAATAGGACTTGGTGACCAACCTGCCCGGCATTTTGCCCGGCACGAAGAGCCTCGCCTTGATGCTAAGGTGGAGGTTCAACGGAAAACTGTCCGTGAATGCGGGCGAATTACCGTTGGGCGTGGTGCCGTCAAAAGTGAAGCGGATGACCGCGCCCGGCTCCTGCGTACTCAAGTGCAACATCTGCGGCGTTGGATAAAAGCCTTCCGAAAGCGAAAAAGCGGGTTCGCCAGGCGTTTCCATGGTTGCAGAGCCGTAGGGCGAGTTGGCTGCGCCGGGCGTCGGTTCGCCAAAGTATAACCAGAGCGAAGGAGCCGCCGCGCTGCGCCCATACGAAACATCGTTGGCTTGCGTGCAATACATGATTTCATCCGCCGGATTTCCCTGCGAATTGAACAAACCCAGGTATTCCCCATCCCCGCTCAGGCGGAAATTGGCATGCAGGGCGGTCATGGTCGCCACGGCGTTTTTATAGGCGACAAAAGCCGTATCGCCGGGGCGTTTATCCAACCCGTCTGTCCAGACAAGCAGGAGTTCGCCAGGCGCAAGGGTCAGCGTGGGCAAGGTCCATTTATCCTTCTCCGTGGGGTCGTCGGTAAGGGTGTAGCCGGAGAGGTTGACCGCCACGGCAGAGGCATTGCGCAGTTCTATGAAGTCCGAAAACTCGCCGAAATCGGGATCGTGTGCGATGGTAGAATTGACCGCGAGCAGTTCGTTGATCAGGATTTGGGCCTGGATAGATTGACCAACAAAAAAGGCTATTGCCAAGAGGGCAATTTTACGCTTTATGGCGTTGCAAATCATTGATTATTAATTATTTGATACTATTAAATGAAGAGATGGAGTCGGTTCACCTACTACTGGACATTTTCATGGAACGAGACCTTCCAGGTTTCAAAAACCTAGAAGGTCTGGATGCGCAGAAACGAAAATGTCCAGTAGTATGGTCGGTTTATCCTTTTACAAATTTACCGAAAAACAACCCGTGCTCCGTTTTTAAGGTAACGAAATAAAGCCCCGGCGCCAGCCCGCTCACGTCTTCCTGAATCTCCACGGCCTGCCCGCTGTGTTCGGATTGCCGCAGCATTCGCCCGTCCAGTGTGCTGATTTGCAGGATCAGGGGCGATTGGGTCGGCGATTTCAGCCGCAGCGTGAGTTGGTCGGCAGCGGGGTTGGGGAAGAGAATGACCTGTTGGAAGACCGGTTCCGGGTTGGTGCTGCTCACGTTTTTGTCGAAAACGGCGAGGAAAGCCATCGTTTTGCGGACATAACGGCCAGGTCGCAGATGCACGTACATGGAATCCAGCGTGCCAGTATTGTGCAGGTCGAATGCGCCGAAAGCCACCGGATCGGACTCGAAATTACCGCCGAGGTAGAATTGGTCGTCGCCAAAAGCGTGGATACAGGTGCCTTCATCCGCGTGGATACCGCCGAGCGATTTGCCCCACAGTTCTTCGCCGGAAGGCCCGTATTTGAACACGAAAATTTGTGGATAGTAATAGTTTACATTGAAAAGGTTGGGCAGAGTCTGCCCCGCAAAATCGAGGGTGTCACTGAAAAAGTAACCGGTAACGTAGGCGTTTCCGTCGTCGTCCACGCTGATACTTTTGGCAATATCGAGGCTTTGAGAAAGGTACTCCCCTCCTGCGAATTTTTCCCACAGAGTATGGAGGTCAGCATCGAATTTAAGTACGTGAATCTTCGAATCGGCCAGGGGCCAACCCCAGCCAATGCCATAATTCATCTTTTCGGCACAGGCATAAATATAGTGGTCATGCGCCTGCAATCCGTTGAATTTATCCAGTCCGTGTACGACGGTATGATCGAGGAGCGAGCCGGCAGCGTTGTATTTCACGATGAAGGCGGAATAATCCTCATCACTCGAAAAGCTGATGCCGTCGAATGCCACGGTCCCGGAAAGCGTACCACCGAGGTAAATGTTTTGGTTGTCGTCGAGCGTCAGGGCCGTGGTTTGCAGGATGCCGCTTCCCGGAAGCGTCCCTTTTTTCTCCCAGACCAGGCTGCCTGCCGCATCATATTTCCGCAGGAATACGTGCAGGGTCTTCAGGGAGAACTTCTCCAGCACCTGCCCCGACACATAGGTGTGGCCGTCGGCATCCATGGCCACAGCATTTACTTCTTCGAGGTCGGCAGTACCGATTTTTTTGACCCAGGCCAGGGTTTTGTCCTGATTGTACTTCACCACGAAGGCATCTGATTCGCCGCTGTTGAACAGGTTTATGCCGCCAATGGACAGGGAAATGCTGTAGAAATTGCCCACCACCACGAAATCGCCGTTGGGTGCGGCGGCAGCGTCCACGACAAAATCGCGCCCCGAACCGCCGAATTGCGCCGCCCAGGCATACTGTCCGGCATCGTCGGCAATGGCCACAAAACCATCGTCCTGCCCGGCATTGGGGAGGGTTTGGCTGCCGAAGGTCAGCGTGGGCGCGGCGAAGGAGCCGCTCACGAGTACGCTCGTCCCGGTGTAGGGACGGATGTTTTTCACGGTGGTGCTGTTATTGGGTGTGCCGAGATTTTTTGCCCATTTCCAGGTCTGGGCGTGGATGGAAAGCGGCAGCAGGAGCAGCACAATCGTGATAAAAAAAATATTTCTTTGCATAAAATGGATGATTTACAAACATGAATCATCCTCAAGACGAAAAGAAAGATTTGAAAGGTTGGTTGGGTCAGAATTTTGTTGGCTCGGTCTGCCTGTTTTTTGGTTCGTGCGGGGGGCTATGCTAAGACAGTATGTTTATTCCTTTCTATTAATTGGGCAAAGACTTTCTCCTCGATCACCTCCGAAACCTTCGGCATAAAGTCTTCCATTTCGACGGCACTGATCTTTTGAATATCGCAGAGGCATATTTGGGTAGCATCATGAATTAATGTGTCATAGTTCCATTTTAGAGGGGATTATTTTGGTATTTTGATTAGAGCGAACTAACGGTTGGCTTTACGAATGTGCCGCCCTGCGTTGGCTTTGAGCGTTGGCTTTTGGGCGGCATTTTCGTAAAGCCGTTGATGGCGGGTATTATTTGTGTCAATGGGTTATCCAAATTCTACCATTTATCAATAATGCTGAATATGATGGGCATATATGAGAGGGATAGATTTCGTTTCGGCTCATGCAATGTTCACATCATATGAATCAAAACAGCATCAGCCTACATATTTATTCAATTGGACGGATATTCAAAAGATTGACCATGCAGTTCTCCATATTGCCAATGGTCAAAACAAAGTTTTGTTTGACTTTTAAACCGTTAGAAAACTCTGCTGGCTTCCAACTAGGCATTTTTGAAATAGCCGCAACCAGCATTTCGTCAATTTTTGTATCTTTTGATGGCATGGCAACTTGAATATCCGTAATATGCCCCTGTTCGGTAATGGTAAATTTAATGGCAGTCAAATCATAACCCGTAAAACTTCCTGCTTCAATATTTACAATGCTATTTTTTTGCAGATATTGAATCAATTGCTCTGCGCCGTCGCTATAAATAGCATTTTTATCAGGCATGATAGCAACCTTGAAATCGTATTGCTTCACTGTGTTATTTTTCAACGAATTTTCAGGTAGATACATTACGCTTACAGCAATATCGCTACTACGGTCAGCCAATCGTATCAGTTCTTTTTGCTCTTGATTCAAGACATCGCTAATACCCGAAGCCTTTGTTTGGGTTCCATTTTTATAGGCTGAAATTTCCACGGAAATATATTCTTTTACCCAAGATGTGGGGTACCGTTTGTCCAAATCCGTAAGTGTGTTTATTTTATCCAATTTATTTTCTTGGATCGAAATGAATGGTAGAACTTTGTTTATTTCAAATTTCAGATCATTCTGGGCAAAACTGTTGAAAGCGCATCCGATAGAGAGAAGCACTATGAGTAAAATCTGATTCTTTTTCATACCTGAGTTTTTAAAAAGCATTAAGTGAAAAAATTTATTCTGAAAAGTCAATAATTCAGAGTCATTAATTGGTATTTTGATTTCTATTTTATTCATGTTTCGGTGAATTTATTAATTTATAATTTTTAGTTGCCGCCATCTATGGTTTCCCGTTACCTCCCCCTATAGTGCCAATTGCGTGAAAATTTGCTTTGTCCCCCCTTCCAGTTGCGGCCATGCAACCAAATTGGCTGCATGGCCGCAACCGCACGTTTAAAAACACCGATGCGGATACCCGGCCAACAGACCAAATATCCGCATCAGCGGCGAAACGAATAGGAAGCACTTGGAAAACTGGAGGCATTATTGGCTAATTTGATGCTGCAAATATAGCCACTGGTGTCATAGCACCAAATTATTCATGGGGTTTCTTATGTTAGCCCCAACTTTTTCATTGATGCCGGCAAAAAGCCAAAAGGTTGGTGGAATGGCCGCGATCATATCAATAAAATCACCGCAATGGCAAGAGGCGCACCTTGGCATTGGCCGGGTCAATGGTCAGAATGGCTCCAGCCGCTAAATCATCGGCGTATTGCTTCAATAACATAATGAATCTGGATGCAAGCGATTCAGGAAGCACGTTTTGAAAACGACAATGCCTCTAAAATATCTTCCCGTTCCAAATAAGGATAAGCTGCCAGTATTTTTTCCATGTCGTGACCGCTGGCTAATAAACCAACGATGGTGCCAACGGTCACCCGCATGCCCCGAATACAGGGTTTGCCACCCATTACATGAGGGTTAAAAGTAATTCTATCAAATCGCATCATATTCCTTCAATTTTATACAAATATAAGGAAAATTTCTGGAAAAATGGACTTCCAGACTCCCCCTACTTCCCCTCAATCAAATCAATCAGCCGATTCAACTCCCCATCATTATCAAACTTGACCACTATCTGGCCCTTGCCTTTTTCGTCGCGTTTCAGGTCCACTTTTCCACCAAAAAAGGCGCGGAACTGGTCCTGAATATTGCGCAAATGTTCGGGCATGGCAATATTGGGTTTGGCAGTTTTCGGCTTTTTACCATCCTGATAACCAGCGATCAATTCCTCCACGGCGCGGACGGAAAGGTCTTCGGCGATGATCTGGCGCAACAGGGAATTTTGCAGAGCCAGATTGCCATTGATGCCCGCCAAAGCACGGGCGTGGCCCATCGAAATAGCGCGGTCTTTCAGCGCGATCTGGATTTCTTCGGGCAGTTTCAGCAGGCGCAGGTGGTTGGTGATGGTGCTGCGCTGTTTGCCGACCCGGTCGGAGATTTCCTCGTGGGTGAGTTTGCTTTCTTCCATCAGCCGCGCGTAGGTCAGCGCGATCTCGATGGCGTTCAGGTCTTCCCGCTGAATATTCTCGATCAGGGCCATTTCCAGCATTTGCTGGTCGTCGGCGAGGCGTACGTAGGCGGGTATTTCCACCAGACCGGCCAATTGGCTGGCGCGGTAGCGGCGTTCGCCGGAAATGATTTGGTAGGCTTTATCGTGCAGGCGGCGCACCGTCACGGGCTGGATCAGTCCGTGAATACGAATGCTGCTGGCCAGTTCCTCGAGGGCATTCTGGTCAAAATTGCGGCGGGGCTGACCGGCATTGGCCTCTATCTGCGCAATGGGCAACATGGCCACGTGGCTGGTCAGCTCGCGCACCACTTCCTGTGGGTTCTCTTGTACGGCCTGCTCCATTTTGGCAGAGTTGCCGAGCAGGGTCTTTATACCGCCAGTATTGAATTTCTTGGACATGGATTAATTAATGTGGTCAATTTGATAAATGTGGTCAATGTGAAAAATGAGGCCAATGTGGCATGTGGAAACGTTCACATTGACCACATTAAAATTATTGACCACATTATTTTAGTTCTGATTTCTCCGCAAAAACTCTTCGGCGAGATTGAAAAAATTGGTGGCGCCCTTGCTGCTCACATCGTACAGTGCTACGGGCGTATGCTGCATGGGGGCTTCGGCCACTTTGGAGTTGCGGTGAATAATGGTCTCGAACACGTAATCGCTGGCACTGCTGCGCACCTCTTCCACGATAGCATTGGCGAGACGCAGACGGCCGTCGTACATGGAAATCAACAGCCCTTCCACCTGCAAATTCGGGTTGAAGCCCTGCTTGATCAGGGTAATGGTATTTTTTAATTTCGCCAGCCCTTCAAAGGAGAACATTTCACATTGGACCGGAATCAATACGGTATCGGCGGCCACCAGTGCATTCACGGTGATGAGGCCCAGCGAAGGCAGACAGTCTATGAACACGTAATCATAGTCGCGTTTGATCTCCCCGACGATGCCGCGCAGGATGTATTCGCGGTTGGCGC
This sequence comes from Saprospirales bacterium, assembly GCA_031425155.1. Taxonomy (GTDB): domain Bacteria; phylum Bacteroidota; class Bacteroidia; order Chitinophagales; family Saprospiraceae; genus M3007. The sequence goes on from JANPIV010000118.1 coordinate 13,923, forward strand.
GATTGACCAGTTCCAGTTCTGCGCCCACGAGATCAATATTGGAAGGCAGCAAATCCAGGTTGGGAGTCTCGGTCTTGATGATCGCCTGACGCGGATCAACGCCATGCACCAGGCAATCGTACAGACTGACTTTTTCGTCGGTTTCGGATTGACCTACGCCGGAGGAGGCGTTGGCCTGTGGATCGGCGTCTATTAACAGGACGCGTTTTTCCAGAATGGCCAGCGAGGCGGCGAGATTGATCGCCGTGGTGGTTTTGCCGACTCCGCCTTTTTGATTGGCAATCGTTATGACTTTGCCCATGTCTTTCAGCATAATGCTTAAGTAACAGTTGATGAAGGTTGATAAAAGTTTATAAGGGTTGATGAAGGTTGATGGCAAACCTTATTTTTTCTTAAAAAGTGGGCAAAGTTAGCGAGGCCGCGCGGATATGAGCGCACCTGGGACGGTTAAGTTATCCCCCGCTTATCCACACGTTGTCCACATTTGCCAAAAGACTTTAAATGTTGATTTTCATCTTTTTATAAACCTTTATCAATTTTTATCAACCTTTATCATCAACCATTTTCTTAATCGCGCAGGAATTCCAGTTCCATGTGCCGGTCCAGTTTGGCGATAGAGGAAGGTTCGCGGGGTTCTTTGCTATCTTGCCGGTATTTCACCACATAGTCCACTCCGCCCAGGATTTCGCTGCTGATGGCACCATAAGTGGGCGGAAACGGGCTTCCACTTATATTGGCCGATGTGCTGATGAGCGGACGATCAATATTTTCGATCAGTTCGCGGCAGAATTCGTCCTGGGCTACGCGAATGGCCACGCTGCCATCGGGTGCTTTTACCACACTGGGCAGGCCGATGGAACGATCATAAATGACGGTGAGCGGACGTTGGTGAAAAGAGAGCAGCGTCTCCAGCCGGGGGTGCATCTTGGGGACGTAGCGTTTCAGCATTTCGATGGTGGATACCAGCAGCACGTAGCCCTTCTCCGGTGGCCGCCCTTTGAGATCGGAAACGCGCTGGATGGCGGCCAGATTCGTGGCATCGCAGCCGATCCCCCAGACCGTATCGGTGGGGTAACAGATAATGCCGCCTTCGAGCAAAAGGCGGGATATTTCAGAAATGTCGTCTCGTAGCAGGAACATGACCAACAATTGGCGTTTGATAATCGTTAGTGAACGTATTTTTGGGGATACAAAAGTCTGCTTTTAAGTGGTATCCTTACCTCCCAACACAATTTAAAAACCATATTTCATGACTTTGAGGCGTTTTTGGCCAATTTTCCTGCTTTTTTTTGTCTGCGCATCGCCTATTTCGCTTTTGGCCCGACATATTATTGGTGGAGAGATCACGTATGAGTGCCTGGGCGAGGTGTTATCGGGCACCACGCGGTTTCGTTTTACCATGAAAGTGTACCGCGACTGCTATGGCGGCGGTGCTCCGCTGGACGACCCGGCCCAATTCGCCATTTACCGGGGCACGTACAACGTCAATTCGCTGTTCAGGCAGTTTGCCATCAGTAACCCGGATGTGCAAAATATTGTGCCGCTGCCCCCGGATTGCGTATCGAATGTACCCAATGTGTGCGTCGAGCAGGGCACTTATACCTTTACGCAGGATTTGCCTAAACTGACCAGCCCCGACCAAAGTTATTTCGTGGTATATCAGCGTTGTTGCCGCAACGAATCTATTACGAATATTATTGACCCCGGTTCTATCGGGGCGACTTATATGGTGGAAGTCAGTTATGACGCCCAGGAGGCCCTCAATAATAGCCCGGTGTTCAGAAATTTCCCGCCGATCATTATTTGCAACGAATTTCCGATTGATTTCGATCACAGTGCCACTGATGCGGACGGTGATCTGCTGGTGTATTCGTTTTGCAGCCCATTTGCCGGCGGGGGCAATATTTTGCAATCGCCCGGTCTATTCAGTTGCGATGGTGCGGTGCCTACCCCACCCTGCGGACCACCGTTTGATAATGTGCCCTTTACGGTGCCGACCTACAGCCCGGGCAATCCGATGGGCGGTAGTCCGCAGATCAGTATCAATGGGGTGACCGGCTTTATTTCCGGCTCGCCGAATAAACTGGGCCAATACGTGGTCGGGGTATGTGTGCAGGAATATCGCAATGGCAAGTTGCTTTCTACGGTCAAGCGGGAGTTCCAGTTTAATGTGGCCGATTGTACGCCCACGGTATTTGCCAAAATTGACGGGGAATTGATTCCGGGTAGCCAGACCAATTACGTGGTGACTTCCTGCGGAGAGAACACCATTACTTTTGATAACCAAAGTGGTTTGCAGCAGTTTGTGCAGAGCTTCGAATGGAGTTTCGACCTGAAAGGCACTACTTTTACGGATACTCAAAACTGGGATCCGACGGTCACTTTCCCGGATACAGGCACCTATAAAGGCGTTCTATTTTTGAATCCAGGCTTGCAATGCAATGATACAGCGTTCATTACGGTCAATATTTACCCGGCAGTACAGGCAAGTTTTAGTTTTGTGTACGATACCTGTGTGGCTGGCCCGGTAGTATTCACCGATCATTCGACCGGAGAAGGCATCATTAATAAATGGGACTGGAATTTCGGGGTGCCCAACGGCATTTCTACCCAGCAAAACCCGGAATATTTGTACAGTGCGCCAGGCAATCATCCGGTCACGCTGCTGGTGACCGACCGGAATGGCTGCACGGACGATACGGTACAGGTGATTCAGTGGTTCCCGGTGCCGCCACTGATTATTATCAAGCCCAGTAGTTTTCTGGGCTGTTCGCCGGCCAATATTTTCTTCGATAACCTGTCCAGCCCTATTGATGATTCGTATCAGATCAATTGGGATTTTGGCGATGGCGGCACGGAAAGCGGCGTGATCAGCCCGACTCACCTATATACGGAGCCCGGACTGTATGACGTGAAAGTTTCGATCACCTCGCCCATTGGTTGTTTCACCGCCGATTCTTTTTTCAACCTGATCCGGGTGGAACCTTCGCCCGTTGCCGACTTCGCTTATGCCCCGACGGAGGACTTGAATTCGTTCAATAAAACGGTGCAATTCACTGATCTTTCGAGCTTTGCCTACCGCTGGAACTGGCAATTTGACCAGTTCGCCACTTCCAACCAGCAAAATCCCACTTATGCCTTTCCCGATACGGGCGTGGTATTTGTCCGGCTGATCGTAACGCACCCGGAAGGCTGCAAGGATTCACTGACGAAAATCCTGGATATCCGCCCGGAAGTGCGCTGGTATATGCCCAATGCGTTCACTCCGAATGGCGACGGGAACAATGATACCTTTTTTGGCAAAGGTTTTCTGGAAGGCATGACCGGATTTCGCATGAGTATTTGGAACCGCTGGGGTGAGCAGGTGTTTGAAACGAGCAACCCGAACGACCAATGGAATGGCCGGGCCCAAAATACGGGGGGCGTATCGCCCGCCGGGGTGTATGTGTACCAGGTGTCGTTCACCGGGCCGCGTGGCGAGCCTTATGAATTCAAGGGCTACGCCACACTGGTGCGATGATGAAAGGCGGTCTCACAAGCCAGTATTTAAAATCATGTCGATATTTTCGGTAATCCTATAAGGTTTTTGAAACCTATGGTATGTACACAAGTTGCCAGCCTTTGGGTAGGCTGCGGATGATTAAATATACCATTGATAATCAACGCAATGTGACCCCAAAGGGGTCGAATATGAATAGCCCCCAGTGAAACTGGGGGAAAAAGACGGAAGTTGAAACAACCCGACAAGGGTTGAATCGGTCGCTCGTAGCAGCGTGGTGCAACCCTTTCCGGGTTGTTCCCATCATTTCGTCCATTTTCCCCGCATTTCATACGGGGCTATTCATATTCAACCCTTCCGGGTTGCACGTCATTTGGTTTTTCTAGGAACTTATGTACATGCCATAGGTTCTTGAAACCTTATAGGATTTGATTGCCTAAATTCTTACCAAAAAACAGTAAAGTAACTTGTGAGACAAGCTCCTAAAACTTCCAGGTAAAGCCAAACCGATACTCCCAGGGATCGCGGTTGCTATTAATATCATTGGCTGCATTGAGGTTATAAAAAATACCGATCTCAGAACCGACTTGTCCATCGCCAAAATTGTAGCCCGCGCCCAGGTATTGGTTATCGAATTCATTTTTTATTTTAACCAGGTCTCCATTGAAGGTAATACCAATGTCGTTCCCCCATTCATGCGAGAGCTCCCCTTGCAGGAAAAAACCCCGAAATACCTTGGCCCGCAAAAAGAGGCCGGCTTCTTTGTCGAACACATTGAGTGCTTTGTAACCCCTCACCTTGAAAGAGCTATAGGTAATTGATACGCGGGGCCCAGCGGAGAATGGCCCATAAATTTTGTAGCCCACCATGGGAGAAATGCCAAAACCAAACTGACTGACGCCACTATTGCCGGTGAAGCCCAGGCTCACCCCGCCGCCATACCACAAGCGGGAAAAGAAGGGGGACAGCTTCTTTTCCGACCTTTCGGGGTGTTCCGGGTGCTCTTCGCGGCGGTCCGTCTGGCCCAGGAGCGAGGTGTAAGAAAAAAACAGGCAGAAGAAAAGCGCAAGGAGCGCGGGCAATTTTTGCTGGTTCATGCTGTACAGTTTGTTTTCGGCAGCCGCCATAAAAGTGGATATGTTTATTATAAAAACATTGATAGTCAACGTTTTGTTTAATAAATGCTCACTACTTTCAGCCGACTACCATCTTTTTGAAATGAAATGTACTTTATTTTTACGGAGCAAAAGTAAGCAAGGCAACGACTGTCACAATACAGCCATAAAATCTTGCCGACAGTGGACCTATATAATTTGGTGGTTTTAATTCTACTTTTGCGCCCCCAGACCCGATCCTCTTCTTCCTCCCGTCCCTGATTTTGGCTATCCGAAAAGAATCATCCATTTAATTTTCGGAGAATGATCCATTTTTTACGTTTGTTTGGCCAGACAGTTGCCCTGGCTATAGTCCTTGCTTTGCCTTCACTAAGTTACGCACAAACATTTAACGGCCAGCGGCAGGAAATGCTGTTTCCAAGTTTACAAAAGCAACTGCAGCGCTGCGATATATATCGCATAGACGCAGCCAGACTGCATAATTTCGTTAAAGACAATCCGCATTCTGCTCCTGTTCATATTCAACTTGGCGAGCATCGCTGGGCACTGGCACTCGCTCCAAATACCAGCCTTTTCGGTCCCGACTATGCGCTCCGGGTACTCACTGATCGCGGAGTAGAAAGCATGCAACCCACTGTTTGTCAGGCTTTTAAAGGCCAGAATTTGACCGGAGGCGGGCAGGTACGGCTCACCCTGAATCAGGATTTTATTTATGGTTTTGTGGAAGAAAATGGCGAACGCTACTACGTGGAGCCGCTGTGGTACTATGTGCCGGAAGCCGCCCGGGACTTGTTCGTTTTGTATAATGCCAAAGACGTGAACCGGGATATAGAAGCGACCTGCGCCGTGGTGGAATCCGAACAGCGGCTACAGCACCTGCAAAATAGCGAACCGCCCCGCGAAAATAGCGAAGCAGAATTCCAGGCTTGTTATCAGCTCGAAATAGCCATTGCCTCGGACCGATCCATGTTCCTGAAATATGGTTCCGCAGGCGGAGTGGCCAACCACAACATTGGTGTACTGAATAACACGGAGGTGGACTATACATCCAATAGTTTTAACCATAATATATTCTTTGTCATTGTTGCCCAGTTTGTTAGTACTACTACGAATGAACCGTGGACGAATTCTACTGATGCCGGTACGCTGTTAGACAGTTTTGTAGGCTGGGGAAATGCCAACGGTTTTGGTGTGCCACATGATTTGGGAGAATTATGGACGAATCGCGACTTTGACGCCGGCACAGTGGGCATTGCCTATGTGGGAGCCGTTTGTACCGGGGTGAAATACCATTGTTTACAGGATTTTACGGGTAATGGAGAGTTGTTGCGCTGTATGACTTCGCATGAAATAGGCCATAATTTCGACTGCGATCATGATGGCGGGGGGACTTGTCCACCCAATTTTATCATGTGTCCTTTTGTTTCTACTTCCAATCAATGGAGTGCCGGTTCTATTGCTGCTGTAAACAGTTTTCTAGTACCGCTTATCAGTGGTGGCTGCCTGTCGTTGTGTGGCGGCAATCCAATACCACTAGTAGCGGATTTTAACTGGTTGCCCAACGAGGTATGTATGGGGCAAATCATTAGTTTCAGCAATCTTTCCACTGGTAATATTACCGGACAAAGCTGGCTTTTCCCTTCCGCCTTACCAGCTTCCTCCAACCAGACGAATCCAAGTGCTACCTGGAATACGCCCGGCACTTTTAATGTAACGCTGACGCTGACGGGCAATGGCGGTCCGGTCTCTATCAGTAAACAGATCACCGTACAACCACGGCCTACCGCTGCTTTTAATTATATCGCGTCTGGCACTACCCTGTTTTTTACTAATAATTCAAGCAATTCCACTACTTATAACTGGGATTTTGGTGATGGCAATATCAGCACCGAGAGCAGCCCAAGTCACACGTATAACGTTGCCGGGACTTATAATGTCCGGCTTACCGCATTTAACGCCTGTGGCAATACTTCTCAGATCATTACGGTCACCACAGCACCAGCAGTTGATTTTACCAGTACGCAAACCTCCGGTTGTGCGCCCTTCAATGTACAATTTATTAATCTTTCTTCTGCCAATGTTAACTCCTGGTTTTGGGAGTTTCCCGGTGGAACACCCGCTACTTCCACTGACTACCAGCCTGATATCCGGTACAGTACACCGGGCACTTACCCGGTCACGCTTACCGCAACTAATACTGTCGGCAGTGCCAATACTACTCAGGTCAGTTATGTTACTATATCCAGTCGTCCAATAGCGAATTTCAGTAGTATTATAAATGGCGCAACTGCTTTCTTTACTAATAATTCTTCCAATGCGGTGACGTATAACTGGGATTTTGGCGATAATACCAATAGTGCCACAGCCAATCCGAATCATACTTACATGACTGACGGGATTTATACGGTCATTTTGACGGCCAGCAGCAACTGTGGTACCAGCACTGCCACGCAAACGGTCGTAATTGTCGCTTCGCCGGTGGCTGATTTTACGGTGGCCAGCACCAGCGGTTGCAGCCCGCTCACTGTACAGTTTACCAGTACGGCTTCAGAAAATACCCAGAGTTTTAACTGGCAATTTCCCGGCGGAACGCCCAGCAGTTCCACTGCCCAGAACCCGAACATCACTTACATTACATCGGGTACTTATTCCGCAACGCTCACCGCCAGCAATATAACTGGCAGCAACACAAAAACACAGTCCGTTTTAATAATAGTAAATCCAGCCGCGTCTGCTGCTTTCGGCACTAATCTGAATGGCGCAACGGCCTCCTTCACCAATACTTCTACTAACGCCACTACGTATATCTGGAATTTTGGCGACAACACGACGGCCACCACCGCTACCCCCAGCCACACCTACACCGCAGATGGCACCTACACGGTCGTTTTAACCGCTACCAACAATTGCAGTACCAGCACGGCGACGCGCACGGTAGTCATTGCTACACCGCCGACGGCTAATTTCACAGCTGCCAACACGAATGGTTGCGGGCCGTTGACCGTACAATTCACCAGTACTGCTTCGGCCAATGCGCAGACTTTCAACTGGCAATTCCCCGGCGGAACACCCAGCAGTTCCACAGTGGCCAGTCCAACAGTGATCTATAATATGCCGGGTACTTACTCCGCAACGCTGACGGCCACTAATGCCGCAGGCAGTAACACTAGTACACAAACCAGTTTAGTAATAGTAAATCCTAGCCCGGCTGCTGCTTTTAGCAGTACAGTCGCAGGCACCACCGCTTCATTTACCAATACTTCCACTAACAGCACTACGTATAGCTGGAATTTTGGCGATAATACTACGGCTACTACTGCTACGCCGAGTCACACTTACACGGCGGATGGCAGCTATACCGTAGTTTTGACAGCGACCAATAGTTGCGGAACCAGTACCGCCACGCATACGGTGGTTATTGCGACTACGCCAACGGCTAATTTCACAGCTGCCAACACTACTGGCTGCGGGCCGTTGACCGTACAATTCACCAGCACTTCTTCGGCCAATGCGCAGACCTTCAACTGGCAATTCCCCGGCGGAACACCCGGCAGTTCCACGCTGCCCAATCCAACGGTGGTCTATAATACAGCAGGTACTTACTCCGCAACGCTGACTGCTAGTAATGCCGCAGGCAGTAACACGAGTACACAAACCAGTTTAGTAGTCGTAAATCCTGGTCCAACTGCTGCTTTTAGTAGTACCGTAGCAGGCACAATAGCCTCATTTACCAATACTTCTACTAACAGCACTACCTATAGTTGGAATTTTGGTGATAATACCACGGCTACTACTGCTGCACCGAGTCACACTTACACGGTAGATGGCAGCTACACCGTAGTTTTAACGGCGACAAATAATTGCGGCACTAGTACCGCCACGCATACAGTAGTGATTGCCACTGCACCGACGGCTAATTTCACAGCTGCCAACACGACCGGCTGCGGGCCGTTGACCGTACAATTTACCAGTACTTCTTCGGCCAATACACAGACTTTCAACTGGCAATTCCCCGGCGGAACACCCAACACCTCCACGGTGGCCAATCCAACGGTGATCTATAATACAACAGGTACTTACTCCGCAACGCTGACGGCCAGTAATGTTGCAGGCAGTAACACTAGTACACAAACCAGTTTAATAGTAGTAAATCCCAATCCGGCTGCTGCTTTTAGTAGTACTGTAGTAGGCACCACCGCCTCATTTACTAATACTTCTACTAACAGCACTACGTATAGTTGGAATTTTGGCGATAATACTACGGCTACTACTGCTACGCCCAGCCACACTTATATGGCGGATAGCAACTACACCGTAGTTTTGACGGCTACCAATAGTTGCGGCACCAGTACCGCCACGCATACGGTGGTTATTGCGACTGCGCCGACGGCTAATTTTACTGCGGCTACTACGAGTGCTTGCGGGCCACTTACAATGCAATTTACCAGTGCTTCTTCGGCCAATGCGCAGACTTTCAACTGGCAATTCCCCGGTGCAATACCCAGCAGTTCCACGGTGGCCAATCCAATAGTGGTGTACAATACACCGGGCACTTACCCCGTGACCCTTACCGTAACAAATACAGTAGGCAGCAGCTCTATGACGCTGGCAGATTTAGTGGTCATAAATGCTGGTCCAAACGCTGCCTTCAGCAGTAGCCTGACTGGTTCCACTGCTTCATTTACGAATACTTCTACTAATGCGACCAGCTATACCTGGAATTTCGGTGATAACACTAATAGTACTGCCGCCACGCCAACCCATATCTACACTGCGGATGGCAGTTATACAGTGACGCTTGATGCCACCAATGCCTGTGGAACCAATACTTTTACCCAAACCGTAGTGGTTATTACTTCGCCGAGTGCTGGTTTTACGGCCAGCACAACGACCGGCTGTCCTGCACTGACTGTCCAGTTCTCCGATCTTTCTTCCGGTAATACTACGGCCTGGAACTGGACTTTCCCCGGCGGCACACCCAGCACTTCGACCTTGCAGAATCCAACCGTGGTATATAATACGCCTGGTACTTACAATGTGACTTTGGTAGCATCTACTGCGGCTGGCAACAGCACCTTTACACAAGACGAGTTCATTAGAGTATTAGCACCACCCACTTCTTCTTTCACGAGTACTAATAGTGGTGCCACCTTTACTTTTACCAATACTTCTACCAATGCCACTAGTTATCAGTGGAGATTTGGCGATGGCAGTACCTCTTCCGAAAGCAACCCGACGCACACCTACGAAAGTGATAGTGTCTATCAGGTCGTGTTAATATCTACTAATAACTGTGGTTATACTTCTTTTGTACAGGAAGTTAGTATTTCCACTGCACCCGTTGCGGCTTTTACTGCCAGTATCAACAAGGGGTGTGCACCTTTGAATGTGCATTTTACGAATCAATCCAGTAGTAATGCCGCGACGTTTGCCTGGATATTTACGGATGGAAACCCGGCTACTTCTTCCGCAGCTGATCCATCGGTGACGTGGGACCAGCCCGGCACTTATAATGTCCTGTTGCTTGTATCCAATGGCGTGGGTACGGATACTGCTAGTACCATCATTACCGTGGCGGCTTTACCTGCCGCTGCTTTCACGACGCAAGCCACCGGTTTAGTCGCCAATTTTACCAATACTTCGGCGAACGGCACTACTTATGAATGGAAATTCGGGGATGGTGCCACCAGTAATGAACTGCATCCGACCCACACTTACACCAGTCCCGGCACTTATACCGTAGAATTAACTACCAGTAATAGTTGTGGGGCCGCAACTTTGCAGCAAACCTTTACGGTCACTACCGTAGGTGCCACCGAACCTGATTGGCTGTCGCAATTCCGGGTATATCCTAACCCGAACAGCGGCCAGTTTATGGTAGAAATGCACGGGGAAGCCCGGCAAGAAGTAGAATTTGCCCTGTTTAACGTCATTGGGCAATTAGTCCAGCGCGAAGTGGCCAATTTTGGCACTGGCAATCTGACTCAAATGCTGGATTGTAGTGGTTTGCCGGCGGCACTTTACACTTTACGTGTCCGTTCTGGCAAGCAGTCGGTATTTGTAAAAATAGTAGTGCAGAAGTAGTCTCGTTTTATAGTGGTGGCACAGTATTACAATATAGATTTTAAAAAATCTATATTGTAATACTATGCTACGCCGTCGGACTAAGCATAAATAAGTACTTTATAAACAACAAAACACATCTATCATCTTGTAACCCCTCGTTTCAACGAGGGGGCAAAAAATACCTACTCTCACATCTAACTTCTTTGCAAAACATCTACATCTTCGGTTGTTGATTACATGCTGATGTTTTGTAAAGAAGTTAGATGAGTATTGTAGTGTTGCTCTGTCCGCCGACTAAAGATCGGCGGTTACAAGATGATAGATGTAATTCGTTTACTTTCAATTCTCTTGCCTTATCCTTTATTCTGACGAATATGGCCGTTATACCAGATCAAACAGATCATTCACCCCCGGTGTCCGGTCCACGATGAAGCCTTCGGCATACTGCGCCAGGATGGGACGGCCAAACACCCGCGCCTTGGCTTCCATAAAATCCAGAAAATCCTGGCCGGAAATAGGCGTATTGGGTGCCTCGCCGTCAGGGCTAAAAAACTGGGAGCGAAACGCCAGAATGGCCTCCATTTTTTTGGGAAACCACGGCGTAATGTCCACCACAAAATCAGGTGTCAACTGGCGGTCCTGCACATAGTGATAGACTGCTTTTGGTCGCCATTTTTCCTGCGCGTTTCCTTCATTATCAAAGGTTTGTATTTTCTCCAGTCCGGCGTAGAAACACGCATCGGCCTCCATTTTGGCTGCCCGCCCATGATCCGGGTGGCGATCATCGGGTGCGTTACAGAGCACCACATCCGGGCGGCAGGCGCGCAGCACCCGAACGATCTTTAGCCACTGCTCAGGGACATGGGTGAACAATCCATCGGGCACATCGAGCGTTTCGCGAAAGGCGGCACCGAGTAGGCGGGCGGAGTCCTGCGCTTCCTGCGCCCGGATAGCCGCCGTGCCACGCGTACCCAGTTCGCCCTGGCTCAGATCGAGCAGACCAAACGTCTTACCTTGCGCGGCATGGCGGAGCAAAGTACCCGAAGCACTCAACTCTACATCGTCCGGATGAATACCGATGGCTAAAATATCAACTTTGGTCATGTATAGCCGCTTTGAAATATTTGGATGGTTAGAAGCTGTTTTAAAACCCCTCATCGAGTGTAAAGTCCCGCCTTTTGCCAATATATTTTGCTTTATTTTTAGCGAATAGTCCATGCTATGCACTTAAAATAAATCTTCATCTACTGTCAAAATTCAGCCCTTTCCGCTCCGTTCAGGGTTTTAAAACAGCCTCTGAGAAATTTGATAATCAGACAGTTACAGGTCGCCTTTGTTCAAACCACGCGGTGTTGCGTATAATCAGGCTATATTTAGGCCGTAAAACAATTAAAAATGGAAACTGATACGCCGGAACAATGGCCCGCTGATGCCCGGGAACGCCTGACCGCCTTGGAACGGGCTTTTGCGGATGCCGAGCACCGCGCTCAAAAGTATGCGCAGGAACGGGATATGGCACTGACACAAGGTAAAGCCTGGCAGGAAGAAATTCACGCATTGCAGCGCGATTATGCTTCGCTTCGTTTGCAAAAAGGCGGTTTTGGCTTCAAATCCCTGCTTTTTGTGGGCATGATCGGCACCCTGGTGGGGCTGGCCGCGTGTTATTTATTTCTCCGTCCAAAAGATACGGGAGAAGAGACTTTTTTGAAATTTCGGGAACAGAACCAATTCAACCTGGAACTGGCGATCAGTAAGGGAGAATTTGCCCAGGTGGATAGTATGCTAAAAGTCAGCCTGCAACATCCGGCCAACCAGCCCATCAAGCCGGAAATAGAATTCACCCGCAAAATAGCCGGAGCCGCCTGGCGACGGTGCGAGAATTAGTTATGAGTTATGAGTTGGCCACGCCGTAAATAGAGCAAATCGGGCACTTGGCCGGATTATGCCGGAGCGCAGGACAGTATTGCCGCCCAAAATAGATGAATTGCAGATGCAGTTTGTTCCAGTCTTTTTCCGGGAAAACGGCCTTTAGATCGGCTTCGGTTTTAACCACGTTTTTGCCATCGCTGAGGCCCCACCGCGCCGCCAAACGAAAAATATGGGTGTCCACGGCAAAGGCCGGAATCTCGAACGCCTGCGACATGACCACCGAAGCGGTCTTATGCCCCACTCCCGGCAGCGTCTCCAGTGCCTCGAAATTTTGCGGCACTTCTCCCCCGTATTCTTCCACCAATATTTTTGATAACCCCTTGATAGCCTTCGCTTTAGCCTCCGATAATCCGCAGGCACTGATGGCTTGCTGAATCGCTTCGACGGGTACATGCATCATCTCCTGTGGCGTATCGGCCAGCATAAAAAGGCCGGGCGTTACCTTGTTGACGCATACATCGGTGTTGCGCGCCGACAGTACGACGGCGACCAGCAGCGTGTAGGGGCTGTGATGCTGTAAAGGGATGGGCGGATTCGGGAATAAGTCGTTGAGAATGTGCTGAATACCACCGGCTTTGGTGAGAAGTTCGGGCGAAGGGTTGGGTACGTATTTCACGGAGTGCGTGTTTTGGGCGCAAAAATAAGGGAGTGCCCGTTTTTAGAAACAATAGATAAGAGGCTGTTTTAAAACCTTGAACGGAGCGAAAAGGCCTGAATTTTGGCGATAGATGAAGATTTGTTTTTAGTGCATAGCCGAGTCTATTCGCTAAAAATAAAGCAAAATATAGCGGCGAAAGGCAGGACTTTGCGCCCGGTGAGGGGTTTTAAAACAGCCTCTAAGCCCTCCCTTCAATGCCGGAAATGCCGCACCCCTGTCATCACCATCGCCATACCCCGCTCGTTACAGGCATCAATCGAATCCTGGTCTTTCATGGAGCCGCCCGGTTGGATCACCGCCGTGATGCCCGCCTCGTGGGCAATCTGTACACAGTCCGGGAAAGGGAAGAAAGCATCGGAGGCCATGACCGCCCCGGTCAGATCAAAACCAAAGGCCTGGGCTTTCGCAATGGCCTGGCGCAGCGCATCCACGCGACTCGGCTGGCCGCAGCCCATGCCGATCAACTGGCGTTCCTTCACCAGGGCGATGGCGTTGGATTTCAGGTGTTTCACGCATTTCACGGCAAAGATCATTTCTCCTACTTCCTTGGGTGTCGGCGTACGTTTAGTCACCGTTTTCAGGTCGGCTTCGGTTTCGGTTTTCAGGTCGGCATCCTGTTCCACTACGCCATTCAGCAGACTGCGAAAACTACGGGCTTGCACATCGTAACTCTTGATTTTCAACAAAATACGCTGCTCTTTTTTGCGCAGCAATTCCAGGGCATCTGGCTCGAAATCGGGGGCAATGAGCACTTCGTAAAACAGTTTATTGATCGCTTGCGCCGTCACCAAATTCACCGGGGCATTGCAGATAAAAATGCCGCCGAAAGCCGAAGTAGAATCACAGGCCAGCGCTGCTTCCCAGGCTTCGTGCAGGGTATGCCGACGGGCTACGCCGCAGGCATTGGTATGTTTCAAAATGGCAAAACAGGGTTTGCCGACCTGGAATTCGCGCATGAGCTGCACCGCCGCATCTATGTCCACAAGGTTGTTGTAGGAAATGGCTTTGCCGTTCAGTTTATCAAAAACGCGCTCAAAATCGCCGAAAAACACGCCCGACTGATGCGGATTTTCGCCGTAACGCAGAATATCGGAGCGGTGAATAGAGTGCTTGAAAGCAATATCCGTCGTGCCTTCATTGAACCAGTTGAAGATTACAATGTCATAATTAGAAGTCACCTTGAAAGCCCGGCGGGCAAATTCGCGGCGGTTGTAGGCTGAAAACTCGCCGTTCTGATCGTTCAGCAGGTCGGAGAACATTTTGTACTCCTCTTTGGAAGCCACCACGACGACATCGCGCCAGTTCTTGGCCGCTGCGCGGATGAGCGACACCCCGCCGATGTCTATTTTTTCGATGATTTCTGCTGGATCATTGGTCGCCGCCACGGTCTCCTCGAAAGGATATAAGTCCACGATCACACAGTCAATCTCCGGGATATTATACTGTTCCAATTGGGCCAAATGCTCCGGTTCGCGCCGGGCCAGCAAACCGCCGAACACGGCCGGATGCAGCGTCTTGACCCGCCCATCGAGAATGCTCGGATAGCCGGTCAGCGTATCCACGCCGATGACGGGAATGCCCAGTTTCTGGATATAGGACTGCGTGCCGCCAGTGCTGTACAGCACCACGCCCAGTTCGTGCAGACGACGGATGATGGGTTCGAGGCCGTCTTTGGAATAGACAGAAATGAGCGCGGAACGGACTTGTTTGATGCTGTTTTCGCTGATCAAAATAAAAGGAAGTATGAACTATGAAGTATGAACTATGAGTTAGAAAAAACACTATCACATGTTCTTCTCAATCTGGCCCTCCCCCTCATGGGCAATGTCGTTGACTTAAGGGTAGACGCTGGAATGGAGGGCGGAATTTATTCCGCCTAAGCGTGGAAAGACGATAAGAAGCGGAATAAATTCCGCCCTCCGGTCCTTAAGTCAACGACATTGCCCTCATGGGGGAGTTGCAGGGGGGCTAAAAGGCGCAAAGATAGTTCGTTAGTCAGTTTTATCGTCCATGTCAGGGAAGTTGAAAAAGAAAATTCTGCCCATTTATGCGTTTTGTGTGGACGGGAGCATCCGGTTATTTTCGTTCACCTAAATTCAACTTTCATTATGAAAACATTTTTCTTTTTGCTCACGCTGCTGGCATTTGTGCAGCCCTCCGGCACTCCTTCTACAACGGACTTGAAAGTTCATCAAATTACCCCGACCCCAGCCGTTCTGACCGGCACAGTCAGAGACGCCCAGGAGCCATTAATTGGTGCCTCAGTCAAAATATCAAAAGGGGCCGAAACAATACGGGGCGGCATTACGGATGTAGATGGAAACTATCGGATAATGGTTGATTCGGGCACTTACACTGTCGAAGCCAACTTTACTGGCTATACGCCTTTTCGCGCCGAAAATGTGCAGGTGCTGCCCAATCAGGTGAACCGCCTGGATATTTTATTGGCGGATGCCCAAAATCTGAATGAAGTGGTCGTTATGGGCTATTCCGTGCAGCAGAAACAACAAAAATCTGCTTCGCGGCAGGCACTCACCAAAAGCGAACGCCGGGAAGCCAAAAAATCCAGGGCGACTGATAAATCTTCCAATAACCAACCCAGCACGTACCAATCCACACCGGCCAGACCCACCAGTGCTGATGTTAAAACAAAGGGCTCCCGCAGTAATACTACCAACTATTATATTGATGGCATTCGGGTGGCCGGTTCTGCTCCTCCTGTACAGGACAAAGAACAAAAACCTATGGCAATGGGTATAATTGCCCCAGCTACGCCTGCACCTGAAAAAGAAGTATTTAGAGCAGAATCCTTAACGTATGATACCTCTGTACCAGATTCGCTTATAGAACCTGTTAGTGACGAACAATATAATGCCATTCTGGAAAATCCTTTTCAGAACGCCGCTACTAATAGTATTTCCACTTTTTCTATTGATGTGGATGCTGCTTCCTATGCTAATTTGCGTCGTTTTATTAATTACGGTCAAATGCCGCCTGCCGATGCCGTGCGCATCGAAGAAATGGTGAATTATTTTGATTATAATTATAAGAAACCAACTGGCCCGCATCCTTTTGAGGTCAGTACGGAAATGGCACCCTGTCCCTGGGCACCCGAACATAAATTACTGCTCCTGGGCTTGCAGGGCCAAATGATAGATGTGGGCCAATTGCCCGCCGCCAACCTCGTTTTCCTGATTGACGTATCGGGCAGCATGAGCAGCGAGGATAAATTGCCGCTGGTGCAGCAATCGCTGGATATGCTCACCGATCAACTGCGCCCCAACGACCGCGTGGCCATCGTGGTGTATGCCGGGGCCGCCGGTACAGTGCTCGAAAGCACGCCCGGCACCGACAAATTGAAGATTAAAAATGCCATTAACAACCTGCAATCGGGTGGCAGTACGGCTGGTGGGGAAGGCATCCGGCTGGCGTATAATGTGGCGCGTAAAAATTTCATTCGCGGCGGCAACAACCGGGTGATTCTATGCACCGACGGCGATTTCAATGTCGGCGTGAGCAATGAAGGAGAACTAGTAAAACTAATCGAAAATGAGCGTACTAGCGGTGTTTATCTCACCGTGTTGGGTTTTGGTACGGGCAATTATCAGGATGGTAAAATGCAGCAACTGGCCGATAAAGGCAATGGCAACCATGCCTATATTGATGGCCTGGCCGAAGCCCGGAAAGTGCTGGTGCAGGAGTTTGGCGGTACGCTGTTTGCTATTGCCAAAGATGTGAAACTGCAATTGCATTTCAATCCGGCCCAGGTGGCGGGTTATCGCCTGATCGGTTACGAAAACCGGATGCTGGCCACCGAAGATTTTCACGACGACACCAAAGACGCGGGCGAACTCGGCGCAGGCCACCGGGTGACGGCCTTGTACGAAATTGTCCCGGTCGGGCAGTCTTTGCCGACTGGCAACAAACTCGATTCTACGCTGATCGTGGTGGCCAAGCCCGATACCGCCGTGCAGGTGGGGGCGCAGGATTTGCTCGTGTTGCAACTCCGCTACAAACAGCCCAAAGGCGAGCAGCCCAGCCGACTGATGGAATACCGCCTACCCGCCAGCGCTCTGTCGCAAACCAGCGAAAGCGAAAATCTCCAGTTGGCTTCGGCGGTGGCGGAATTTGGCCTGCTACTGCGCAACTCCAAATACAAAGGCAGCGCGAACTACGAGCAAACCTTAAAACGCGCCAAAGCCGCCGCCAAGAATGACCCCGGCGGCTACCGCACGGAGTTGGTCGGATTGATCGAAAAAGCGGGAAAACTGGCGGTAGCAGCACCTATTACTAGACATTAATGTAGCGAAACATGAGTCATCCCGAATTTTATAGATTGGCTGGATTAGCCGCAGCGCGGCGAAATATTGGTAGAAAATAGCATGTCAACCAGTATGGGAGGTGCAGCGCACCGCAATATATTCCGGTGCGCTGCACCTCCAATGGGTATTCATTCGGGTTTTTACTACCAATATTGTGGGGCGCTGCCCCTGTACGCGTCAATTGCAAAAATTCGGGATGAATCATGGTTTAAAATATGATTGGTTCCTTGTTTTGTATTGGGGTTCGCCGTATGATTGCAGCGAATTTGCAGCTACCCTTCATATTTTTACTACCTGATAAAATTTTTGAGCAATGAATAAATATAATTCGGTGTACGACATTGTTACCCAATTCACCGATTCTCCTACTTTACGTGTGTTTTTTACCCTTTATTTAATGGCTTCTTCTGATGAAGAACGCCAAATCTTAAATGATCGCCTATGGCTTGATGCGAAGCAATTGGGCGAACAGGAACTGGAAACCTTACGCAAAGAGATGGATAAATCGTTTGAGCGCCTGCCAGAAATGGTACACGAACTCCACGAAAAAGTCATCGCGTTCACCCAAAGAACGGCCGCCCACGCCTGAAGCCAGCCCCCCTCCAACTCCCACCGTAAATGGGGGAGAGTACATGGAGAAGAACTTGAGGATTTTGATTACGTTTTTGCCTTATTGCTTTTTTGCTCATTTGCCTTTTTGCCCACTTGCCCATCCCGCCCATGCTCGCCAAAACAATAGCTGAATACCAGTCCGAAGGTCTCACCCCCGAAATCCTGTTTTGGGTGGGTTGTGCCGGGAGTTACGATGCCCGCGCCCAGAAAGTGACCCGCACCTTATGCGAAATACTCCACCACGCCGGGGTCCAGTTTGCCATCCTCGGCAATGAAGAACGCTGCACCGGCGATCCGGCGCGGCGGGCCGGCAACGAATTCCTCTTTCAGATGACCGCCGCCATGAACATCGAGACGCTGAATATGTATGGCGTAAAAAAGATCGTCACCGCCTGCCCGCACTGTTTCAATATTTTGAAAAACGAATATCCCGTGCTCGGCGGCGACTATGAAGTGGTGCATCATACCCAACTGTTGCACCAGCTCATCGAGAGCGGAAAACTGAAAATGAAGGAAGGCGGCAGTTTTAAAGGTCAGCGTATTACGTATCACGATTCCTGCTATATGGGCCGTGCCAATGATGTGTATGAGGTACCCCGCGCCCTGCTCGAAGTACTGGATACCGACCTGGTAGAGATGAAACGCTCGCGCAAAAACGGCCTGTGTTGCGGAGCAGGCGGCGCACAAATGTGGAAAGAAGACGAACCCGGCAACAAGCGTATTAATATGGAACGGATTGATGAAGCCCTCGGCACCGAACCCACCGCTATCGTCGCCAACTGCCCCTTCTGCCTCACCATGCTCCAGGACGGACTCAAAGCCCGCGAAAAAAACGAGCAGATCCCCGTCTATGACCTCTCCGAAATGATCCTCGCGAATGTGGTGGTATAAAGCCCCCCTACCCCCATAAAGGCAGGGCCGATTAGTTCTAAAAAACGTGTCATTCAGAGCGTAGCGATGAATCTGATTTTGAACAAAAAAAGCAAAAAATGATGCTTTTCAAGCCTCGGATTCTTCGGCTACGCCTCTGAATGACAGCATTTTAGCAGAATTGA
>JANPIV010000119.1:0-4112 GCA_031425155.1 Saprospirales bacterium
TTACTTGTTGAATCAATGGAGCGGAAATGGTGGATATCTTGACACCCGAGGTTATGAAAAAGACTATGGTACTACAGGTAATCATCTGTGCGTATCCACAGCAACCGTATCTAATAGAGACAGCGGAAGCGGCACATGGAAAATACTCTCTGCTGTCGGTAGCGCTGCAGGTACAGCTGTCACGGAATCTTCTGAAATACATTTACAGAATGGCTGGAATAAATTTACCGGCGGTTACTTAGACACCAGGGGTTATCAAAAAGATTATGCCAAGACCGGTAATTGGCTCTGTGTTTCTACTGCTACAAACTCAACAAGAGATGGTAAAAGCGGTACGTGGAAAATAAGCCTATTCAAAAAATAATTTCAGTAACCAAATTTAGGAAAAAACAAACAGGGTGGAGCATCTTCGGGCGCTCAACCCTGTTCTTTTCCACCCCGTTTGGTCTTCCCGCCGCGCCAGTGTTCTTTGACCCGGCGCGCCCATGCGGGATGTCAAGCCAAGCCGAATGCTATTTTATATTTAAATAGTTTACTGAAATCCTTTTCAACGGCAAGTTTTTTGGAAGGTCGGCGGCTATATTTGCAGCGTCAGACCAACGGAGATGCAAGGTTTTATCCAGATTTTAGGTTTTTACACCAAAAAACCAGACAGACGTTTTCATAAGGGCATCGTCATGCTTTTTGCAACGGCGTGGCTGATTCTTTCGGGGTTGCCCGGTCTGCGGGCACAAAACACCTCCGTCCCACTCTGGCCCCGTCTGGAAGCACAATTGAACCAACCATTCTCCGACTCCTCGCTTCAAGTGATCCTCCTGCTGGTGCGCGACCACTGCGGCGAGGATTATGACTGCCTCTATCAGACTTACCATGCCTTGATGTCGAAATTGGGGGAAGGTTATCATCTCCCGGGGGCCATCTATTTGTGCGAAGAAATGGTAAAAACTGCCCACCGACATAAAAATTTGCGGGACGAAGCCAGTGCCAATATGATACTGAACAGTTATTATGGGGCATTGGGCTACTCGCGGTTGGCGGTCGTGAACATTGACAAAGCATTGGTCTTGTTCGAGCAAATGGGCGACTCCCAGGCCATCACCTATGCACAAATGTGTAAATTGGAGCAAAGCCTGAGCCACCGCCCGACAGAAGATGTCTTGCCGGAAATGAACGCCCTTCTGGATAGGTCCATTGGTACTGGCGATGCCAAAAGTACCTTGTACATACACACCCGTCTGGTCGGACTCACCATCGAAGCCCGCCGATATGATGAAGCAGAAAGACACATTCTTGCCCTTGAAAAAATGCCGGTATCAGACCCTGTGAAGATTGCCGAATACCCAACAATCATAACAGCCGCCCTTGGGCGTGCAGACTTGGCTATGACCAATAATGATTGGGATGCGGCGGAAACTAACTATCAAAAAACCCTGCATTTTGCTTTAGCCGAACCCAACCGATGGATGGAAACCCACGCCCTCAATTCGCTCGCCCATCTGGAATGGAGGCGGGGAAATCCGGCATTGGCAAAAACATATCTGGATAAGGCCCAGACAGTAGCCGAAAAACTGGAACTCAACGATTTACTTATCCGCACATTCAACCTCAAGGTCCTCATTGCCGAAAAAGAAGGCAACTACATCGGCGCGCTTGAATTTTATAAAAAAGAGCATTATTACGACCAAAAATTTAAAGACAAAAGCGCCGGATTCGATATAGAAAATTATTACCTCCAGCTGGAAAAGAACCAACTGGCCACCGAAAAAAAAACCCAAGAGTTGGAGTTGAGCTTAAAAAAAGCCCAACTCCGAAATTCCCTGATTACCATGGCTTTAGCCTTGTTATTGGCCAGCTTGCTTGTATTCGCTTTCATCAAACTCCGAAAAAGAAAGGACGTACTGGTCGCCCAAAATGCCCTCATTCTGGATCAATCCAAACAACTCAAAGCCCTCGACGCCGCCAAGTCCCGCTTCTTCGCCAATGTCTCTCACGAACTGCGCACCCCACTCGCGCTGATGCTCGGCCCCATCGGCACCCTCCTGAAAGACAACCAATTGACTGCGAAGCAAAGCAAGCTGTTGCAACTGGCCCAGCACAGCAGCAAACAACTCGAACAATTGGTCACCGACATCCTGGACCTTGGCAAGCTGGAAATGGGCAAAATGGAATTGGATGAAAAACCGACCGAGCTGGCGCCTTTTTTTCGCAGTTATTTCGCCCAGTTTGAGTCGCTGGCCGAAAGCAGGCAAATTGATTTTTCGTTTGACATCGCGGTGGACAATGATGTGGTGGTCCATGTAGATCAGGCCAAATACCGCCAAATCCTGAACAATCTGCTCACCAACGCTTTCAAATTCACTCCAGCGGGCGGACGTGTGGAAGCCAAACTCTCGCTGAACGACGGCGTCCTCCAACTAAGCGTCGCCGATACTGGCCCTGGTATCCACCCCGACGACCTGCCCCATTTGTTTGACCGTTATTTCCAAACCACCCGGCCCGACAAACCCGCTGAGGGCGGCACGGGCATTGGCCTTACCCTCTGCCACGAGTACGCAGAGTTGTTTGGCGGAAAAATTGAGGTGGAAAGTACGCTTGGGCATGGGACGACGTTCCGGGTATGGCTCCCCGTCAAACTGGCAGACAACGCACACATCTCGGATGTAGCCCCGAAAATCCTTGATCTCGGTCTGAAGTCAGAGCCCGCACCAATCGCCACGCCAGCAGTAACATCTGATACGGCAAAGCCAACTATCCTCGTCGTAGAAGACAATTCCGACCTGCAAGCCTACATCCGACTGATTTTATCGGAAAAATATCAGGTCGTCACCGCTGAAAACGGCCAGGCAGCTTTGTCAATGATGAATGATGAATTAGGAATGATGAATGTCAAACCAGATGCTGCCAATTCATCATTTATCATTCATCATTCATCATTACCCGATTTGGTTCTCTCCGACCTCATGATGCCCGTCATGGATGGTCTCCAATTGCTCGAAAAACTTAAATCCAGCGATGCTACCCGGCACATCCCGGTCATCATGCTCACGGCGCGTGCAGAGGCGCGCGACAAGCTCAAAGCCCTGCGCATCGGCGTGGATGATTACCTGACCAAACCCTTCGACGAGGAAGAACTGCTCGCGCGCATCGAAAACCTGCTGAAAAACCAGAAAGCCCGCCAGGCAGAAGCCAGTTCCGAAACCGAACCGGAAGCCACTGCCCCGCTCCTGTCGCAGCCCGACCGGGCCTGGCTGGAAACCTTCGAGGTGTATGTCCAACAACATTTCGCCAGCGAGATCCTCACCGTTTCTGCGTTGGCCCGCGCATTCGCCATGAGCGAGTCCACCCTGCTGCGCCAGTTAAAGCGCCTGACCGGACTTTCGCCGGTGCAGTACTTGCAGGAGGTGCGCCTAAGCGAAGCTTGGCACCTGCTGGAAAGTCGCGCCTATGATTCCATCGCCGAGGTGGCCTCGAAAGTGGGCTACGAGGATGCCCGCTCTTTTTCCCGAAGTTTCCGGGCGCGGTTCGGAAAGTTGCCTTCGGAGCTGTTGGGAGAGTGATTTTGCCTTGCTTGCGGCCTTTTTTGCCCTTGCTACCTTCATTTTGACGGAAAATGCTACAAGATTGACGGAAAATGTCACTTGGGGTGGGGGCATTTTTGTGCCGTTGTTCGGGGAAGTTTTTTCTTCGGGCGATAGGAGGAAGCCGAAAATCCTGAAAAGAGTAGGCAATAACATGAATTATTTTGTATTATGAAAATGTTGAATTTTTTGGTCATGTTAATGCTTTTGACCACAACTGCACAAGCGCAAAACAAACCGTTATATTATGGCGACATAATACATCTTCAAAACGGATGGAATAACTATGGGGGAGGCTACCTGGATACCCGTGGTTATCAAAAAGACTATGCTAAAACAGGCAATTTCCTTTGCGTATCTACAGCAACCGGAGAGAAAAGAGATGGCGGAAGTGGATCATGGAAAATTATGTCAGCTACGGGCAAAGCTGAGGGTAGTGCGGTCTTGGTAAATGATGATATTTACTTGTTGAATCAATGGAGCGGAAATGGTGGATATCTTGACACCCGAGGTTATGAAAAAGACTATGGTACT
>JANPIV010000120.1:0-48644 GCA_031425155.1 Saprospirales bacterium
AATCCGCGAGGCCCGTATGGCCAAACGCGCTGCCGCCGCCGGTGATACCGGAGCCGCCACTGCCACTACCACGAAGGCTGCCAAACCTAAAAAGGAAAAAGCAGCCGCTACCAGCGACACTGGCGCACCGAAAAAACGCGGTATGAGCCCAGAGCACATGGCTAAAATCCGCGAGGCCCGTATGGCCAAACGTGCCGCTGCCCTCGGTACTGGCGAAGTTGCTGCTACTACCACGAAGGCCGCTGCCAAACCTAAAAAGGAAAAAGCCGCCGCTACCAGCGACACTGGCGCACCGAAAAAACGCGGCATGAGCCCCGAGCACATGGCTAAAATCCGTGAGGCCCGTATGGCCAAACGCGCCGCTGCTGCCGGTGATACCGGAGCCGCTACTGCTACTACCAAGAAGGCTGCCAAACCGAAGAAGGAAAAAGCAGCCGCAACGGATGATTCCGGCGCACCGAAAAAACGCGGTATGAGCCCGGAGCACATGGCGAAAATCCGCGAGGCCCGTATGGCCAAACGCGCTGAATCTAATGCTACGACGAACATCACGCCGAAGCCTAAAAAGGCAAAGGCAGCCGCCAGCGACGACGGTAGCGCACCAAAAAAGCGCGGTATGAGCGCTGAGCACATGGCCAAAATTCGCGCCATGCGTTCGGAGAAGAAGTCTTAACTGGTCATTTCAGGCCGTTTCAAAACGGTTGGAAAAACAATAGGAGCCACTCCCGGCGAGGGAGTGGCTTTTTTTAATATTAAATATTTAAAGGAAAATAGTTGAGGCTAAATTTTGCGCAATGTGTTGCTTTTTGTTGCCAATTTGCCTTTTGCAATTTTGTTATTCTTAATCTTATGAACAGGATAATCGGGCAATATGGGGGCACACGCCCCGGCCCTTTGGTGATTGCGGTGGGTGGGCTGCATGGCAATGAGCCAGCTGGTGTACACGCTGTAACGGAAATTTTTCAAATGCTGGAACAAGAGGCGGCGGTCACACCGGGCTTCGAGTTTCGGGGTAAATTGCTGGGCCTGGTGGGTCATTTACAAGCCTTTCAACGTGGCCTGCGTTTTATCAATGAGGATTTGAACCGCATTTGGCTGACCGATAAAGTGGAAAAAATATTGGCAGAAAATCCGCAAGACCTGCGCGATGAGGCGGTCGAAATCCGGGAACTCTATACGGCCATCTGCCAGGTCATCCAGACGGAGCGGCCAACCACCCTGGTTCTGCTCGATCTGCATACTACGTCTGCCGATGGCGGTATTTTTTGCATTCCCAGCGATGAAACGGACGGCGTGGCACTTTACCGCGATCTGCACGCACCTGTTATTCTCGGCCTTTTTGAGGGGCTGCATGGTACGCTGCTGCGTTTCGCAAAGGAGGGCGGTTTTGCGCAGGGCGGCTTTCCACAACGCACTTTTGGGGCCGCTTTTGAGGCTGGTCAGCACGACGATCCTTTATCGGTCAGCCGCTCCGTGGCAGCCATCGTCCATGCACTGCGGGTGCTGGATTGTATAGAGGAAGATACGCTGGATAGTCGCCACCACGATGACATTTTACGTCAGTCCGGCGAGCATTTGCCGCAGGTGACGCGCCTAGAGTATGTCCATCCTATCGAACCGGAAGATCATTTCAAAATGCGGCCCGGATACAGCAACTTTCAGCCGGTGCAGCAGGGAGAAGAGCTTGCCGATGATATTAATGGCCCCGTTGCATCTCCCAGCGATGGACTGATCCTGATGCCGCTGTATCAGCCGAAGGGAACGGATGGTTTTTTTATTGTGCGCGAGGTGGAAGGGAGGGATGGGGGATGAGTTATGAGTTATGAGTTATGAGTTATGATTAGTGGGGTTCCTTATCATGTGTACTATTTTTTGGGGGGAAATATAATGGAAACTATTTGTTAATCAAGTAATCATATCTTATAAATATTTATAATAAAATAAATAAAGTATAAAGTGAAATAGAGCGAAATCCCAGTCGGCCATAACTCATAACTCATACCTCACTTTTTCCGCGCTTCCACGATGTGCTCGTAAGCAGCATTGATCTGCTGGAATTTTTCTTTGGCATGGCGCAGCGCATCGGGCGAACCGCCACGCGCCGACACTTTATCGGGGTGCCATTGCATAGCCAGCACGTGGAATTTCTTTTTGATAACATCCAAAGGCTCGGTGGGCTTGGCACCCAGAATGGCATAGTGCGGATCGAGCGGGTTCAAGCGCATTTCCTGCTGCGGCACGTGGTAGTAGCGGCTCTTGATGCTGTTGTATTTGGCTCCCGAAAAACCGAAAATATGTGCCGCCTGTCTCAGCAACATTTCTTCGCGGGGATGCAGCCCGCCATCGGCGGCAGCGGCGGCAAACAGCAGGTCCATCATGTTCACCACGTGATGGCGTTCCCGGCCAAAATCCTGGTAGAAAGCCCGCACCAGTGAGTCGAAAGAATCGAAAGAATCCTTGGAATTTTTCCAGGTTTTGATGGCCTGGGCGCGGCCCCGGTCATTGAGCCGGAATTGCTGCCGCATCAGTTGTTCCATGAAATTGATCTCCCCGCGCGACACGGAGCCATCGGCTTTGGCCATTTTGGCACAGAGCGTAAAAACGTGGTAAATAAACGCGCCCTGTCGCCGCTGGTAGGCTTTGTAGTCACTTTGCTCTGCTTCCTGCTCCTTCGGTTCGTCCAGCAGATAGTGGCCGATCATTGACCCTATAAAAAAGCCAATGAAAACGCCAAAAGGGAGCCTGAGCGCTCCCCCAATGAAAGCACCCAGCAACCCAAACCAGAACTTGCCTTTCAACTGCAAAGAGGAGCGTTGTGTGTTGAGCACAGATAAAGTTATGAGTTATAAGTTATGAGTTATGCAAACATAGGTTAAGTGTTGATGCTGATTTTCAACTATTTACGGCCTCTAATTTGACAAATTCTTAAAAGTTGTCAAATTTTGCCACTGATTATCAGCATTTTGCATATTTAACTCATGATTCACATGAGTTATAAGTTATGAGTCATCGCCAGCGGAAATAACTCATAACTTATAACTCATAACTACTTATTATTTCACTCCAAAACCACTCGGCCACCCGGCAGCCGGGCTGACAAAACTGAGTTTGCCCGCCGCGTCTTCGGCCATCAGGATCATGCCTTGCGATTCGATGCCCATCATCATGCGTGGCGCGAGATTGGCCAACACAATAACCTGCTGTCCAATAACCTCCTCGGGTTGAAAATGTTCGGCAATCCCCGATAGAATCGTGCGTTCTTCCAGCCCGAGGTCCACCCGCAGTTTGAGCAGTTTTTTGGATTTTTCCATCTTTTCCGCCGTCAGGATTTTGCCGGTGCGGATGTCCATTTTCGCAAAATCATCAAATTGAATCATATCTTTTAAAGGCGGGTAAACAGGGGTGGAGGGTTCCGCGCTCGTTTCCGTAACCGGCGGAACCATAACGGGCTGATTGGCAATATTGGTACTTTCGAGTTTTTCTATTTGCTGCTGAATCACCTCGTCGGTAATGCGACTGAACAAATGTTCGGCCTGCCCGATAGCCTGGTCATTGCCCAGGATCGGGTTGCCTTCTACCAGTTCATTCATAATGGCCAATAGATCGCCCTGGTCTTTCAAAGGGCTCATATTCAGCATTTTGCGCAGTTTTTCCGCCGAATTGGGCAGGAAGGGCCGCATGGCAACCGAAAGAGCGGCGACGATTTGCAGACTGAGATTCAGGACGACTTTTACCGTTTCCGGGTCGTCTTTGATGGTTTTCCACGGTTCATTAAATTGCAGCAGCGCATTGCCTGCGCTCGATATTTCCAACAGAATCCGCAGGGCTTCGCGCAGATTGAAGTGCTCGATCTCGCGATTCATCTCCTCCAGTTTCCGGTGGAGCAGGCCCAGTTCCTCATTATATTGGCCCGTCGTATCGTTGGCCCATCCGCTTTTAAACGGCAGTTCCACGTTCACGACCGGCACCATGCCACTGTAGTATTTATGCGTCAGCACCAGCACCCGATGGACGAAATTGGCTAAATTATTGACCAGTTCCGTGTTGTTCGTTTCCTGAAATCCCTTCCAGGTAAACTCGCTGTCGCGCTGCTCCGGCATGTTTTTCACCACATTATAGCGCAGTGCATCTTCCTGACCGGGAAAATCGGCGCAGTACTCATGCACCCACACCGCCCAGTTTTTGGAAGTCGAAAGTTTGCGGCCTTCGAGGTTCATGAACTGGTTGGCAGGCACATTGACCGGCAGGATGAAATCGCCGTGCGCTTTCAGAATGGCCGGAAAAATGAGGCAGTGAAAAACAATATTGTCTTTGCCAATGAAATGGATGAGGGCCGTGTCGGGGTCTTGCCAATAGGTTTCCCAATCGCGGCCATTATCCAACGCCCATTGTTTGGTCGCCGAAATGTAGCCGATGGGCGCATCCAGCCAGACATAGAGTTTTTTGCCCGCCGAATGCGGTATTTCCGACGGCACATCCACGCCCCATTCGAGGTCGCGGGTCATGGCGCGGGGTTGTAAGCCCTGATCGAGCCAGCTGTTGCACTGCCCGATGACGTGGTTTTTCCAGTCGGCTGGATTGTGCAACGTCACGCCATTGAGTTGGCCGGTGTTGATCCACTCGCGGAGCCAGGCTTCGTGTTCGTTGAGTTTCAAAAACCAATGCGCGGTCGGACGTTTTACGGGCGTGCTACCGCTGAGCGTAGAGCGCGGTTCGATCAGATCGGTCGGACTGAGCGCAGTACCGCAGCGTTCGCATTGGTCGCCGTAGGCATCGGGATTGGCGCAAACCGGGCAGGTACCGATGATGTAACGGTCGGCCAGAAATTGGCCCGCTACCTCGTCGTAATACTGCAAGGTCGTCTCTTCGATAAATTCGCCGTTGGCGTACAATTTACGGAAAAAATCCTGCGACGTCTCGTGGTGAATCGGTTCGCTGGTACGGTGGTAAATGTCGAAGGCAATGCCAATTTGCTGAAAAGTATCCCGCAACATGCCGTGGTATTTATCCACGATAGCCTGCGGCGTGGTGTCCTCCTTGCGGGCTTTTACGGTAATAGCGGCCCCGTGTTCATCGGAACCACAGACAAAAACCACGTCCTTGCCCATCAGCCGCAAATAGCGGACGTATATATCGGCTGGCAAATAAGCACCCGCCAAATGGCCTATGTGCAGCGGGCCATTGGCATAAGGCAAGGCCGCTGTGACTAAATATCTTTTTTTCATCGGGTCGCAAAGGTAGGGAAATGGAGCAACGCGACATCCCGATTTTTTTCATCGGGAAGGCAAAGGGCGAAAGAAGAAAGGGCAAAAAAGCAATTAATGCTGCTTTCATTCCAGTCCACATTTATCTCTTATAAGCCCCGGCAGGGGGCATTTCATGTGCCCTTCATTCCAGCCGCACCGTCACCGCCCGCGCGTGCGCATCTAAGCCCTCCGCTTCCGCCATCGCCACCACCGTCGGCCCAAGCCGCTCCAGACCGGCGCGGGTAATCTGCTGGAAAGTAACTTTCCGCACAAAACTATCCAGCGACACCCCGGCGTAGGCCCGTGCGTAGCCCGAAGTAGGCAGCGTGTGGTTGGTGCCGGAGGCGTAGTCGCCCGCGCTTTCCGGGGTGAAGGCCCCGAGAAATACCGAACCCGCGTTCACCACCTGCGCCGCCCAGTACGCCGGATGCTCCACCTGAAGCAGTAGATGTTCCGGCGCGTACGCGTTGATCCAGGCAATACCTTCCGGTAAGTCTTTGACCAATAAGGCTTTACTATGCTGCAAGGCCGCTTCCGCCAAAGCCCGGCGTGGCAGCGTGGCCAACTGCCGCTGCAGTTCCACTTCCACCGCCTGAATTAGTTCCGCGTGATCGGTCACCAACACCACCTGACTATCGGCTCCGTGCTCCGCCTGGCTCAGTAAGTCGGCGGCCACAAAACGCGGATTGGCGGTCGCATCCGCCAGTATGGCCACTTCCGAAGGACCGGCGGGCATATCTATCGCCACGTCGCCTAGGCTGACCAGCTGTTTGGCGGTCGTGACCCAGCCATTGCCAGGACCGAATATTTTCCACACCTTCGGCACCGAAGCCGTCCCGTACGCCATCGCGCCAATGGCCTGCACGCCACCGATGCGGAATATGCGCCGAATGCCGCAGAGTCGCGCCGCAAACAACACGGCCGGGTGAACAGAGCCATCCCGCTGCGGGGGCGTACACAGGATAACTTGCTGACAACCGGCGATTTGTGCGGGCACGCCTAACATCAGCACCGTAGAAAACAGCGGTGCCGTGCCACCCGGAATGTACAACCCTACCCTTTCAATAGGCAGGCTTTTACGCCAGCAGACGACGCCGGGCACGGTCTCCACGGGCGGCAGTTCTTCGCGCTGCACTTCATGGAAAGCCCGGAGATTGGCATAGGCCTGCCGGATGGCCGTCTGTAGTTCCAGGGCCACCAGGCTTTCAGCGGCGTCTATTTCGGCAGGTTGCAATTCTAATCGTTCCGGCAGAAAGCCGTCGAATTGCATGGTCAGTTGGCGCACCGCTACATCGCCATCCAGCCGGATAGATTCGAGCAGTGTGGCGACTTTTTCCCGGCGATTGGCAGCATCTCCGTCGGTGGGCCGGGCCAGTAGCTCGCTGGATTTAGAAATATCGGGATAAGTGAGGAATTGCATAGCAGGGAATTGAATTTTGAAAATTACATGTAGAGACGTTGCATGCAACGTCTCTACAAAAATGCAACGTCTCTACAGGATCATCCGTTCAATTGGCACCACCAGAATGCCCTCTGCACCGGCGGCTTTGAGTTGCTCCAGTACATCCCAAAACACTTCTTCGCGCACTACACTATGCAGGCTGCTCCAGCCGGACATGGCCAGCGGCAGCACCGTCGGGCTTTTCATACCGGGTAGCAGTCGGATGATGTCGGCGATGCGGTCGTTGGGCACGTTCATCAGGATATAACGATAGTTTTTAGCATTGCGGTTGGCAGTCATGCGGAATAGCAGCCGGTCGAGAATTTCCTGTTTTTCCGGCACCAGACCGGGATGGGCAATCAGCACGGCCTCCGATTCCAGCACGGTTTCTACCTCGCGTAACCCATTGGCCAGCAACGTACTACCGGTGCCCACAATATCGAAAATGGCGTCGGCCAGACCCAGCGAAGGCGTTATTTCTACCGCGCCACTGATCTCGTGAATATCGGCCTGCACGTTTTTTTGCGCCAGAAAATCTTCCAGAATGCGCACATAACTCGTCGCTACGCGCAATCCGGCGAGGCTTTCCACGCCATTGTAAGGGTCATTTTTGGGCAAAGCAATACTCATCCGGCATTTGCCAAAGCCCAGATGCTCCACGATTTGCACCGTTTTGGCCTTTTCCAGCAGCACATTTTCGCCCACAATGCCCGCATCCACCACGCCACCTTCCACGTAGTCGGGGATGTCGTCGTCGCGCAAAAAGATGATTTCCAATGGAAAATTACTGGCGGGTGCCCGCAACATCCGATTGGGGCTGCTCCCGAACGAAATGCCCGCATCGCGCAGCAGGGCCGTGGAATCGTCGAACAGGCGACCGGATTTTTGAATGGCTATACGTAGGATGGACATAATTCAACAATTGAATGTGATTAATGTGGGTAATGTTCAGAACCCTGTATGATTTTACTGGTAAGAACACAAAAAACCCGGCTTGCCGCAAACAGTGCGACAAGCCGGGCAGGGTGCATGCGGACAAGCGCTCAGTCTTTATTTATCGTCGCCAAAAAACGAGATGATCTTGTCGGCCAGTTCCATCCCGATGTAGGACTGCGCCTCCACCGTGCTGGCCCCGATATGCGGGGTACAACTGACGTTCGGATTTTTCAGCAGGGCTTCGCGTGGCGTGGGTTCGTTCTCAAATACGTCGAGACCAACGCCCGCCACTTTGCCGCTATCGAGGGCTGCCAGCAGGGCTTCCTCTTCAATAACCCCGCCACGGGCTGTGTTGACCAGAAATACGCCGGTTTTCATTTTGGCGATCTCCTCGGCAGTAATAGATGGTTTGCCCGATCCCGGAATGTGGAAAGTGATAAAATCCGAATCTTTCAGGATTTTATCGAGCGATTCGGTGCGGATTTTCACGCCAAAACGCACGTCCGAGAAGTCGTTCAGTTGGATCATAATGTCCGCTTCCTGCACGAATGGATCGTGGGCGCGGACGGTCATACCCAGGCCGAGGGCCATTTTGGCCACTTCCTGGCCAATACGCCCAAAACCGACGATGCCGAGGGTCTTGCCTTTGATCTGGAAACCGGTTTCGTAGGCTTTTTTCAGTTTCTTGAAATCACCGCCGGAAGCCATTTCCCGGTTGCTGCGGTGCAGCATACGCGACAGGGAAAACATGTGCCCGATGGCCAGTTCGGCCACCGCCCGCGACGAAGCCATCGGCGTGTTATACACCTGAATGCCTTTGCTCTGCGCGTATTCGAGGTCAATATTATCGAGCCCCACGCCACCACGGGCAATGATTTTCAGATTCTTACCCGCTTCGATCACCGCTTTGGTCACTTTGGTGGCACTACGCACGATCAGCACGTCGTAGTCAACAATGCGGGCGACGAGTTCGTCCTGCGGTATTTTTATATCGTCCACCACGTAATCGGCTTCTTCCAAAAGGAGCAGGCCATCGGGGTGGATGCCGTCATTGACTAATATTTTGACCATGTTGTAGCGCGTTTTTAGGCAAATAGATGAATCACTTTTTTGCGCGGCAAAGATAGTTTTTCAAAAGCGATTTTTAACGGGCCCAAACAGAACAATATTTTAGCAAGGCTGGAATGCGGAGAAGCGAGCGGAGCATTTTATTTTCTCCAAATTGGCCACTTATTTTTCATTTCAAAAAATGAAAAAGTTAACAAATGCTATTTGGAAAAATGGGCAAAAGTTTAATGAAAAAACTTTTTACGCCTCGAAAGGTGAATCAGTGCGACCCGATTAAAAACCGGTTGATTTTTGGACAATCAAAAACTTTAACGTGTGCAAATCAACAAGTTTTTGGCTTTGGCCGCCAATTGGCACGGTTTTTCGAAAAGAGGTAAGAGAAAGGTAAACATTTGATTGGTTAATTGTTTTCATGGTTATGTTGTAGCCGTCCTGTCGAAAAGACAGGACGGCTTTTTTGTAACACGGACTTTAGTCCGTTTTTTATCAGAAAGAACGGACTGAAGTCCATGTTACATGATGTTCACCTCGGCTTCCAGCCGCACTCCGAACTTATCTTCCACTGATTGAATAATGGCCTGCGCCAAAGCCTGCACCTCCGCTCCCGTCGCGCCGCCATAGTTGACCAGCACCAACGCCTGTTTCTCGTAACATCCGGTATTCCCCACCCGTTTGCCTTTCCAGCCGCACTGCTCGATCAGCCAGCCCGCCGGGATTTTGACCCGGCCATCCGGCAAATCAAAATGCGGTGCTTGGGGATGCGTCACCTGGATTTGTTCCAGCACCTCCCGCCCGGTTTCGGGATTTTTGAAAAAACTGCCGCAATTGCCAATCACCGCAGGATCGGGCAGTTTGGAGGAACGTATCTGAATCACGGCCCGGCTCACATCGGCAATAGTAGGCTGCGCAATGCCCTGCTCCGCCAAAGTCCGTTGCAAATCACCATAGCCAAGACGCAAGCGATGCACCCGGCGGCTGAGCGCAAACGTGACCGAAGTAATGCAGTAACGGCCTTTGGCATGACGCTTGAAAATGCTGTCGCGGTAGCCAAACTGGCAATCGGCGGCACTGAAAATGTGCAACTGCCCGGTGGTCAATTCTATTGCCTCCAGTTCCACGAAGACGTCTTTGAGTTCCACGCCATAAGCACCGATATTCTGCACGGGCGATGCGCCGACGGTGCCGGGAATGAGGCTGAGATTCTCCACGCCGCCCAAATCCTGCGCTACGGCGTAGAGCACGAATTGGTGCCAGTTTTCGCCGCCGCCGACTTTCAGATGGACTTCCTGGTCGGAGCGATGGACTGCTTCGATGCCACAAATGGAGTTTTTAATGACCAAACCGGGTGCATCGTGGGCAAATAAAATGTTGCTGCCGCCACCCAGGATCAGCACGGGATGGAGGGCGGTCTGGAGGGCGGTCTGTAATTCTTCCACCGTCTGCACTTCCACAAAATGCGCGGCATGGGCATCGAGGCCGAAAGTATTGTAGGGCAGTAAGGAAACGTCGGATGTGATCTGCATTGGAGGTCAAAGGTAATTGGCCGACATGAAAATGTGGCAAATGGGTTTAATGTGGCCAATGTGTCTCCGCTCTGAACGTCTGCTCGAAAAATAATCTTCCCTCTTTTACCGAACTTGCGCAGCATCCCTTAGTTTTGGCCACCTTTTCACGTGCTTCCTTCGCTGCTTTTTTGTCCAACTACCAAAGACCATCTACCAAAAACGCGCAGCAAAAACCCATTCTGCCATGACCCGACTCTACTTTCTTTGGCTCCTTTCCGTTTTACTGCCCAATCTGGCGCAGGCCGCTGCTTCCGCGAACACCCATCCTCCCGGTTGTGACACTTTAATTACGATGAGCGGAAAGACGTATTTGGTGGTGGTCGGCTGGCAGGGAAATCAGGAAATTCAGTACCAATTATGTGAGGATGCCAGCGGCAGGGTCTATTCCATTCAGCGGGATAGTATTCGGGATTTGAAAGTACAAAAAAATGCGGTGGGCGATAAAAAAGCGTCGCCAAATGTATCCGGCAAATATAAAATCCCCCGAGATACCGCCGATCTGCTCACCCTGACCGATGGCAAAACTTACCGGGTCATCATCCTCGTGCGGGACTACCTGAATACCTACTACCGGATGTACGACGATCCGCTGGACGACCGCGAATATTGTGTGCTCAATAACCAGGTGCGTTCGGTGCGGCTCAACAAGTTCCGCACCACGACCGTCAAGCAGAAAAATAAAAATTCCGGCTGTTTGATTGTGCTGGGCATTCTCTTGGGGTTGATTGTCCTCACGCTCATATCAGCGGCTTTAGGTGGCTAATTGACGATGCCGACCGACATTATTCAACAGTTTATTCGCGAGCATCTCGACGCTGATCCGCAGCGTTTGCTGCTGGCTGCGCATCGCTATCCGGGGGTGCCGATGCCTTATGTAGCCAGCCAACTCCTTGCGCTGCGCAAAGTGCGCGACAAAATACCGGCCTGGTACAATCCAGCCCTGCATTTCCCACCGCAATTATCCATCGAGCAATCTTCTTCAGAGCGAACGGCGCGGTTCAAAGCCAGCCTTTTTTCCGGTGCTCGGCTGGCGGATCTGACCGGCGGATTGGGCGTGGATACCTGGGCTTGGGCATCTCGTTTTGAGGAAGTGACTTATGTGGAGCAAAACCCGGAACTAGTGGAAAGTGCCCGGCATAATTTCAAGGTGTTGAATGTCAATAATATAAGATGTGTTGCTGCCCAAGCCGAAGACTTTCTGGCGGCCACGCCCGACGTATATGAACTGCTTTATCTCGATCCCGCGCGCCGTGATAATCAGCAGCGGAAAGTATTTCGATTGGAAGACTGTCAGCCGGATGTGGTGGCCCTGCGGGAAACATTGTTGGCGCACGCTCCACGGATTTTGGTAAAAACCGCTCCCCTACTCGACTTGAAATTAGCCGCAAAACAACTCCTGACCGTCAGTCACATTTGGGTGGTCTCGGTCAATAACGAGTGTAAGGAAGTGCTGTATTTGATCGAACGCGAGGCACCACCCGCTGTGGAAATTCTGGTAACGGCGGTAGCACTTGGCGAAACGGAGCAGATATTTACTTTTACCTGGCAGGAAGAACAACAGGCCGTGGCACAGATTGCAGCACCGCAACAGTACTTGTATGAACCGGATGCGGCGGTGCTAAAGGCAGGTGCATTTCGCAGTTTTGCGCAGCGGTTTAGCCTCTCCAAGTTGCATTCCAATACCCATTTATATACTTCCAATCAACTCCGCACCGACGTACCGGGCCGCCGGTTTCAAATAGTACAGGTGTGTAAATACGACCGAAAATCGGTGCAGGCTGCGGTGCCGGAAGGCCGCGCTAATCTCGCTACCCGCAATTTCCCCGATACAGTAGAGGCGGTGCGCCGCAAACTCGCCCTGGCCGATGGCGGAGACCTGTATCTATTCGCTGTGACGACTTTGGATAATAAAAAAGAGGTGCTGGTGTGCCATAAAACCTAACGTACCGGCGGGTTCAGCCGCCGAGTCCAGGACGGCCGCTGAACCCGCCCGTACAAGTTGACCATAACGTGGACTTACGACCTCACAATGAGATTTAGTCGCCAGACTATTGCCGTATTTTCCTTATTAAATCCACAATAATTTACTTTTTAGCCGTGGCATAATGCTATTAGACCTTTTGATAATCCGATCACACTTTATCTGTTCTATCGGAGTCAACATCATCTAAAACATATTAGAACCACGCATCATGAAGAAAATTATCCGCTTCTGTCTGGCACTTTGCCTGTTCGCATCTTTTGGAATGAGCAGCCTGCAAGCCAACAACACCATCCCAACGACTCCGCTGACTACTGAGCAGAATTCTGCTAATCCACGCACGCAAGAACTGACCCAGCGTTTGGAACAAATCCGGGCGATGGACAAATCACAAATGAGCCATAGCGAACGCAAGGCTTTGCGCAAAGAGGCTCGCCAGATCAAGAAAGCAGTAGGTGGTGGTGTATATATTTCCGCTGGTGCCCTGATCGTCCTCTTGATTGTATTGATCCTGGTGCTCTAAAATTTGCATGTACTTTGATTTGTCATATTAGCCTGCCTTGCTGTATAGTGAGGCAGGCTTTTTTGTGTGTACCAGCGGGGTTAGCCGCCGACTAGCGTAGAGAATCGGCGGCTAAACCCACCGATACAGATAGCGTGGATTTCCAGCCTCAAAGTGATAGAAATGCGCAAAAAGTTCCCACATTTAGATTGTTGAGGCTCAATTTATACCGTTTAGAGCGGTGGCACGCTGCTATTATGATTTTTGACAATCCGCTTGCACTTTGCAACAGGGAGTTCACCATCATCTTAAACATTACTAAAAAAACTGCGTATCATGAAGAAAATGACTCGTTTCTGCCTGGCCTTTTGCCTGTTCGCTGCGCTTGGATTAAGCAGCCTGCACGCCAGCACCGTTGTCCCCACCACGCCATTATCCACCGAAAAAACCGCTGCCGATCCGCGTACCGAGGCGTTGACCCGCCGATTGGAAGAAATTAAAGGAATAGACAAATCTCAATTAAGTGCCCGCGAACGGAAAGCACTTCGCAAGGAGACGCGGGAGATTAAAAAAGCCATCGGCGGGGGCGTATATATATCTGCCGGTCTGCTCATTGTTCTTTTGGTCGTATTGATCCTGGTTCTCTAAGGATTATATGTATGTTGATTTGTCATATTAGCCTGTCTTACTTTATAGTAAGGCAGGCTTTTTTGTGCGTACTTGCCGCTACGACGAAGGCAAAGGAGTGGAATATTTTAAAACCCGGCCTTTACCACCCTCGCCACAACGGTCGCTTTCCCGTTATTCAACCGAATATAATAAGGGCCGGCGGGAAGGCTACCGAGATCGGCTTTTACCGGCTGGGTGCCCTGCAGAAGATCGAAAACCGTTTTTTTCATTTCGTGGCCCGAGGCATCGATCACCGTCATCGTGGCAACGCCATCGGCAGGCATGTTCACCAGCAGATGGACATCTGTTTCGGTCGGCACCGGGAAGGCCTCCAGGATGGCAAAAGTTTCCACCTTCCTGTCGAGACAGATCATATTAAAAGTCTCGGCACTTCCGTTGAGATCGACGCTCCGCAGGCGATAATAACCTTTGGACAACGGCGCTTCATCTTTCATGGCATAGGTCAGCCGATCGATGGACGTACCGGCACCTGAGCGGCGGCCAATCACTTGCCATTCCGTTATGCCATTGGCAGATCGTTCGATAATATGGTCGCGGGTACTTTTTTCCGTTGCGGTGGCCCATTCGAGTACGTTGGCATGGGCCTCCGTATGGCCGGTGAAGTACAATAGTTGGATCGGCAGGACCACGACACTCAACTGCGCCCTTATTTCTCCCCCGGGGAAGCCGGTGGTATGTATATTAACGTACATCAGACCGTTCAGGAGGTCTGCTTCCTGGCTGGCGGTGAGCACGTAGGTATTGGAATAAGTCCCTGAAGTTACCCCCAATGGAAATCCTGCAAAACCGATTAGAACTGGGGCATTCACTCCTATAGTGCCCGGTGAATGCAGGTGCGCAACGCTAGTCGGAGTCGATAAACCGGTAAACGAAAGGTCGAAATCCAGAATATTGGTGGCAGCGTCATAGGTTCCCGTGAACAGCCCTAGTCCGGCAGAGGCATTCGTGGGCACCTCTTGGCTTCCGTTAAGGACGATATTAATCATATTCGGGGAGACTGCGGTAGTCAGCTGCGCCCTTATTTCTCCCCCGGGGAAGGCGGAGGTATGTACATTGACGTACATCAGACCGTTCAGGAGGTCTGTTTCCTGGCCGGCGGTGAGCACGTAGGTATTGGAATAAGTACCAGCGGTTACCCCTGATGGAAATGCCGCAAAACCGATTACCACTGGTGCATTCACCCCTGCCACCGCCGGTGCATGCAGATGCGCAGCGGTGGTCGCGCTCGCTAATCCAGTAAACGAAAGGTCAAAATCCAGAATATTGGTAACATCATCATAAGTTCCCACGAAAGAGCCCAGTCCGGCAGAGGCATTTCCGGGCACTTCCTGGCTTCCGTTAAGGCTAATATTGATCGGGTAGGTGGTAGCAAACGCCGACAGGGACCACAAAAAGAGCGAAAAAACCGATAGCAGGTATTTTCTAGCTGGGCAAAAGGCCAGTAAAAAAGTGGATGGCCGGAGATTCGATGCCAAAAAATTATTGGGTGTCGATTGAGTTTTCATATTTCTAATTTTTAAAATGAAATTGAATTTACTCTTTTACCTGTTAACCCGGGTCCACATCCACGGCCACCTGGACTTTGGCAAAACCGGATTGGCCCAACATCACCTCCGTAAAATGCCGGATCATCGCCTTGGCATCGCTCAGCAGCGGCGCGGATTTTTCCAGTTTCAGCATGATTTCCTGGGTGTAATAGCCGCGCACCCGCGCTATATGCGGCAGCACCGGCCCCAGCACCCGGTCGCCTAATTTTTCTTTCAATAATTTTCCAAAAAACACCGCCGCCTGATGCAC
Source organism: Saprospirales bacterium (assembly GCA_031425155.1). Lineage (GTDB taxonomy): Bacteria > Bacteroidota > Bacteroidia > Chitinophagales > Saprospiraceae > M3007. The sequence goes on from JANPIV010000120.1 coordinate 15,227, forward strand.
TGTTGCCTCTTCTTTATGGCGTAAAGTCAAGTGAATCAAGCGGTAATACGGCGGATAATGAAATTCCTGGCGTTCTCGCAATTCGCGTTTCAAAAAGGCCAGAAAATCACCCCGCAGCACCTCCTGCAACACTGGATGCCCCGGTGCATACGCCTGAATGAGCACCCGCCCACGTTTGTGTTTCCGTCCCGCCCGGCCCGCCACTTGTGTGAGCAACTGATAAGCCCGTTCGCCCGACCGAAAATCCGGGAAACGCAGCAACTGATCGGCACTGATGACACCGACCACGCCGACATTCTCAAAGTCGAGGCCTTTGGTCACCATTTGGGTGCCGACGAGGATGTCTAATCTTTTTTCTTCAAAATCCAGCAGCAGGGCCGCCAGATTGGTTTTGCTGCCCGCCGTATCCAAATCCATACGCCCAATGCGGGCCTTCGGCAGATAAATTCGCAGTTCATCCTCAATTTTTTCAGTACCAAAACCCAACAGCGTCACCTTGCCGCTGCCGCAGGCCGGACACACGGTGACAGGTTCGGTTTGATAGCCACAATAGTGACAACGCAGGCGGTTGGTATGTTTGTGAAAAGTCAAACTCACATCGCAGTGGCGGCACTGGGCGGTCCAGCCGCAGACTTGGCATTCCAGAATGGGCGAATAACCGCGCCGGTTTTGAAACAAAATAGCCTGTTCGCCCTGGTCAATTGCCGCCTGCAAACTTTCGAGCAAAGGGGTGGAAAAAATGCCCTGCATCCGCTTTTGCTTATATTGCTCTTTTAGGTCAATCGGCTGCATCTCAGGCAGTTGCAGACCACCGAAACGCTCGTTGAGTTCTACCAGACCGTACTTGCCAATCTGGGTATTATAATAACTTTCGAGTGAAGGCGTGGCCGTACCGAGCAGCACTTTGGCACCGTATAGTTGCGCCAGATAAATAGCGGTGTCGCGGGCATTATAGCGCGGCGCAGGATCATATTGCTTGAAAGAATTGTCGTGCTCCTCATCCACAATAATCAGTTGCAGCCGCTGAAAAGGCAGGAACAAACCCGACCGCGCCGCCAAAATCACCGATTGCCCGGCAGCGGCACTGCGCCAGATTTCGACCCGCTCCTGATAATTTATTTTGGAGTGATACACGGCTACTTCACTGCCCAGCACCCGTTGGAGGCGCGTGGTGAGTTGGGTCGTCAGGGCTATTTCGGGCAATAAATACAGTATTTGGCCGCCTTGCCGGATCGTTTCACGAATGAGTTCCAGATAGATACGGGTCTTGCCACTGCCGGTAATACCATGCAGCAGCACCGTGTTTTTTTCCTGAAAATGCGCCCGAATTTCGTCCACGGCGCGTTGCTGTTGCGCGGAAAGATCGCCCGCTTCGGCCAGTTCGTCCTCGTAGCCACTCATGCGGCTCACTTCGCGGTCATACAATTCGAGGATGCCTTTTTTGACCAGCGTCTGAAACGATGATTTGGAGACGTCGGCTTTTTGCAGCACTTCCTGCCGTAGTACCACCGGCTGCCGCTTACTGAGGGTGATGTAGGCCATCAGGATTTCCATTTGGCGCTCCTTGCCGGAGAGTTCGGAGAATATTTCGCGCAGCAGTTCCGGTTCATTGCGCAGCGGTTCGGCCAGGCGCACGGCGGTCACTTTGCGCGGTTTGAATTTTTCCTGCAAATCCTCGCGCAGGAACAGTACGCCTTTATTCAGCAGCCGCTGAATGACCGGAAACACCGTTTTTTTGTTCAGTATTTTGCGGGCATCCTCCACCGTGACCTCCTGTTGCAAATGCAAAGCCTCGGCGATGAGGTATTCGTCATTATCCAGCTCGGAAAAATCGTCACCGAAAGTAGGGCTGAACACCAATTTGGTTTCGCTGGTAAGTTTGAGGTGGCCGGGCAAAGCGGCCTGCATGACCTCGCCGAGGGTGCAGCAATAATAATCGGCCAGCCAGTTCCACAGTGCGAGTTGCTGCGGCGACACCACGGTCACTTCATCCAACACGCCGATGATCTTTTTCAGGCGGTAGTCGGGTGGCGTGTTATGAACTTGCTCTACCAGTCCGCTGTACAGTTTGCTCGGCCCGAACTGCACTTCCACGCGCACACCGGGTTGCACCTGCGCCACCAGATCATCCGGGACGGCATAAGTGTAGGTTCGTTTGGGCAGGGCCAGCGGGAGAATAATATCGGCGTAGGTAGGCATTATCCGAACAGGATTTCTATCAATTCATCGCGGCTAAGACCAATATGTCCAGCCACGTCAGCAAGAATAGCCGACAGAGTACCTATTTTTATAGGAACGTGATTGGGAATAGTGACATGATGTGTGCTGGGCTTTTGGGTGGTCATGCGAATATGACTACCTTTTTGTCGGACAATCTCGTAATCAAAGTTTTTGGCCAGCAGTTTTCCTAATTCAGCACCCGATATATCGCGGGGAAGTCTCATAACGCCATTTCTTCACGCTTCACGATATGAAGGGTAAAAGAAGCGGGAGCCTCTCCATCATCAAAATGACAAAGAATGGCTTCTTTGATATTGGCTATCAACTCTTCCCACGTATCACCTTGCGTATAAATGCTATGCTGCGGGCATTTTGCGGTATAGCCTTCTTCAGGATCTTCTTCAACGATAAACAATGGTTTGGATAAATTCGTTGCTGCGTTGCTCATATTAGAAGGACAAATTTTGAGTAGCAAAAATAAGAAAAATTCCGTTTCTTTGGGCAAGAATGCCGTGCCTGATGTTCGATCTGAAAATAATTTAGCCGTTAGGGAAACCAGTCGAGCCAAAACAAGGTTATTTTTGTGCAAAATTTATTCACGGGGTACGCTGCTTACGCTTTCACGTCCTCCTTTTTTTTACTAAAACAATTCATGTAGTTGGCATTCAAACCTTTCCGACCTAAACCTCCGGGCAATCGTCCGCCCGGCGCCCGTCCCGCTGGCGGCGGTCCTCGCCCGTTCAATCGCGGCCCACAAGCACCCGAACACCGTATCAACGATTTTATCCGCAACCAGGAAGTTCGTCTGGTGGGTGATAATCTGGAAGAAATCAGCACTGCTGTCGGTGTAACCATCGAAAGTGCGGTGTATCCGACTTCCAAACTCCAAAAATGGGCCGAAGAAGTGGGCCTTGATTTGGTGGAAATATCGCCCAATGCGGATCCGCCGGTCGTGCGGATTACCGACTATAATAAATTCCTCTATCAGAAAAAGAAACGGGAAAAGGAACTGAAAGCCAATGCGGCCAAGGTGGAACTGAAAGAAATTCGCTTCGGCCCGGAAACGGGGGAGCACGATTTCGACTTCAAACTCCGCCACGCCAAGGGCTTCCTGGCCGAAGGCAACAAGGTGAAAGCCTACGTGCAGTTCCGGGGCCGCGCCATTGTTTTTAAAGACCGGGGCGAACTTTTGCTGCTGCGTTTTATGAAAGAGCTGGAAGAATTTGGCGTAGCCGAGCAAATGCCGAAACTGGAAGGCAAACGGATGGGTGTCATCCTTTCGCCGAAGAAAGTCGGCGGCGGCAGCGGTCCGGCCAAGAAAAAAGACGATAATTAAATAAAAGGCAAAAAAGCAACAAGCAAAATAAGCAGGGGGCAACAAGCAAAAGGCAAATTACAAAGGGTAGATAAGCAATTTGTACGTGTACCTGCCGCTGGTTGCCTTGCTGCACGCCCTGGCGTAGGCCCCCCTACCCCCATAAAGGGCAATGTCGTTGACTTAAGGGTAGACGCTGGAATGGAGGGTGGAATTTATTCCGCCTAAGCGTGGAAAGACCATAAGAAGCGGAATAAATTCCGCCCTCCGGTCCTTAAGTCAACGATATTGCCATAAAGGGGGAGTAAATTGAGCGGAGGCAAGCCCTTTTTGCTTTTTTGCCCTTTGCTTTTAATTTGAGCCTTGCTTATTTGTCTCTTGCTGATTGCCAATTTGCCTTATTGCCTTTTTTTATTTCCTCTTTGCTTTGTTTTCCGGCGAAGAGGCCTACCTTTGCGCTCCATTTTTAAAAATACGTGTATCATGCCTAAGATGAAGACCCATTCCAGCGCCAAGAAGCGTTTCTCGGTGACTGGTACAGGCAAAGTGAAGCGCAATCGGGCCAGAATGCGCCACTTGATGCGTAAGAAATCGACCAAGGCCAAACGCCATTTGCGCGGCTCGGTCATCGTACGCCAAACCGAACACGCTCGCATTGAGCGCCTGTTGGTAATATGAGTAATCAGCAAATGTCGCTGCGCTCCATTTGCTGATTTGCTTATTTTTTTTAACGAGGACATTGGCTTAAGTACGGAAACACACCGGTGTCCGTCCCAATGTTGCACTAAAAGATCCATTACATGCCAAGAGCAACCAACAACCCGGCCAGCCGTGCCCGCCGGAAAAAAATCATGTTAGCCGCCCGCGGCTTCTTCGGCGCGCGTTCCAAGGTCTATACCGTAGCGAAAAACACGCTCGAGAAAGGCTGGCAGTACGCTTATCGCGACCGTAAGTTCAAAAAACGCACTTATCGCCGTCTGTGGATTGCCCGTATTAATGCTGCCACCCGCGCAGAAGGGGTCAATTACAGCCGCTTTATTCATGCCCTGGGCCAAAAAGGAATTGGCCTGAACCGCAAAGTGTTGGCCGATCTGGCCCTCCATCATCCAACGGCTTTTAAGGCTGTGCTGGATGCCGCTTTTGCGCAGGGTTAATCCGCGCTTTCGGGCGACTTTGTTCAAGACATCAATATTACGGGGAACCGGCCACTGGCTGGTTCCCCGTTTTTCGTTGACCTATATTCCCTAATTAAAGTTGAAAACCCAGCATCAGATTTACATCATAGCGGCCAAATCCGTCCGTGTCTTCCTTGGGCAATAAGACGGCAAAACCCCCACCTATTTGCAAATGAAGTCGGGAAGTGAGCGGAAATTGGTAGCCAGTTTTCAGACCGCCGCCAAAAAAGGATTCGGAATCACTTGCCGTGATATCACCGGAAATTTTGCTGCTGATAATAGTCAACGCTGGTGCAATCCCGATGTAAAAACCATTGGTAGCAGATTTGGGGTAAAAACGAAACTCCGGCTCGATGGTAATAAGCGTAACGCGGGCTTTCAAATTAAAATTACCGTCCGAAGCCTCTGACTTTTTCGTGTTGAGGCCTACATTAAAGCCCAAAGTCGTTTTTGACCCTAACTGATGTTCGATAGAAAGCCCGGCACCGCCGTAACTTTCGTCATCTCCTTCAGAAAAAAGCCCTAATAAGTTGCCCCCAACTTTTAAAATGTTTATTTTCTCCTGAGAGTAAACAGAACTGGCACTAAACAGGGCCAGCAACAACAAGAAAGTTTTTAGTGATCGCATAATATTGTAAAATTTTAAGAAGTGACATAGATACAGCTTACCCTAAGTGCGATGGGATAGCAGGACAAACATAAGCGGAAAGGTTATACTTTCCCATAGTCATAACCTCATAGCATTTAAATCACCCTTCGCGGTGGTATTTCGCCGCATTCCCACCAGCTTATTTTATGCGTTTCCAGCAGCCCTTTCGCCAGCGCGAAAAATGGCTCCAATAATTATTTTTGTATAAATCGTTGATTTACAGGACATTTAAAAAATACTTGCAAATATTTCATTTCTCCTTAGAGTAATTTTTCTGCCTGTCCGTCTTCCTGTATATACGGCATTTGAAAAAACAACATGCTGTATTTTCTCACTCATTTCTCACACTCTCACGATTCTCACTCATGCGTCCCGCTAAATTCTTTTTTGCCGTGCTTTTTGCCGGTGTATTTCTGGTTACCTTAATGAAGGTTCTCTTTTTCGGCCTCGCGGTTACGGCCATATTCGGCAGTGTTTTCTTCCTGAGCCGTGCTTTGCGCCGCTTCGGTGGTCTTCGTCGGGGTTATGGGCCTTCGAGTCACTTTGCTTACCAAAATTTCCAGGGGCAACCGCCTTTCCTGGGCCAGCAACAGTCGCCGTTTGCCCAGCCTCTCGATCCTAACTGGCAGCCGCGCCAACAAGCCGCGCCCATGGGTCGCCGGATTGAAGTACTTTAAATTCGTAGTTTATAAGGATTGATAGAGTTGATGAAGGTTGATAAAAAATTCATTTTCAATCTTTTATATCAACCCTTATCAACCTTTATAAACCCTCATCAACCTTTTTCATTCACTCACAAATCATCACCAACAATATGTATCACGGACATCAAGCCCGCGCAGAGCGCGGTCAATGGCGCGGCGGCTGCGGCGCCTGGAAACAAGCAGCCCAACAATTTGCACAAAGTCGTCATGGCGGTCCAGGTCGCTGGGGTGCTTCCAGAGTAGCGGTCAACGTGCGCGAAACGGCGGATTATTACGAACTTTTCGTGTTCGCACCCGGCCTGACCAAAGACGCCTTTACGCTCAGCATCAGCGATGATGTGCTGACCATCAGCAGCGTACAAGGCCACGACGAGGCCAGCAACCAGTCGACATGGCTGCACCAGGAATACCAGAGCGGCGGTTTTGAACGCCAGTTCCAACTGAATGGCAAGGTGGATACGGACGGCATCACTGCCCGCTACACCGATGGCGTACTGGAAGTGACGTTGCCCAAATTGCCGGGCACCGGGGCACAGGAAATTCCGATCGCGTAACACCGACTTCCGTCGGTCTCCAAGTATTGCCGACTAAAAGTCGGCGTTACGAAAATCCGCCTGGGCAACCGGGCGGATTTTCTTGTTTCAGGACCTAATGGAAGTTGGCAGAATCAACCCGATGTTTTACCTTCGTCCATTCTTACAGATTCATCATCCATAATAGCCGCCAACCTTGCCTTTTGGTAGCTCGCGACGGAATCAGACATTTTAATTTCCAGCAATTTTTCCAAAATCTCCGAAATAGCCGGAACTTTCCCCGGCGTTTCGACGCATGTTTTGTTCATCCTTTCATAAACCGATCATTTTACCCACCCACACAACACAACCTACACTATGAAAAAAACGCTACTCCTCCTGCTGTGCCTGTTGACTGGAATGGCTTACGTGAATGCCCAGTGTATGCGCGATTCGTCTATTTATCAGACTGATACGCTGCTGTCGCCTTTTACCTGGACCCCGGATGCTCCCAACTACAATCTGGCGTTAGCCTGCATCGGGAAGCCTTACAGCCAGTCAGTGACCTTCAATGTGCCCACCGAATATTCAGGCTTTCCATTGACCAATGTGAGTATCGCTACAACTGGTGCCGTCACGAACTTACCGACCGGAGTTAGTTATGTTTGTGATCCGCCTAACTGCGTATTTCCGGCTAACACCCTGGGGTGTATCCTGATTTCTGGTACTCCAACTGCTGCTAACCCGGCACCCGATACCCTGGACTTAGGTATTGCGGTCAATGTTGGTACAGCACTTGGCACTTTTCCACTCGAATTCCCGATTGGCGATCAACACTACTACCTGATTCTGCAAACAGCTGCCTGCATAGTGGGCACCAACGATCTGAACGGCCACATCGCTTCGGTGCGCAACGTGCCCAATCCGTTCTCGAGCATGACGCAAATCGAGGTCGGTTCCTATTTGGCCGGTGATTTCCGCTTTGAAGTATTCGATATGCTGGGCCAACGCGTGTATGTCGAACCAATCCGTTTGGAAGAAGGCATCAACAAATTTTCGTTCGATGCTGGTTACTTAGCCAATGGCAGTTACATCTACTCAATCAGCAATGCCGAGGGCAAAGTGTCGCGTTTGATGGCGATTGCACGATAAGGGAGTTATAAGTTATGAGTTATGAGTTATTTGCATCTGTCTCCAGATTGATTGTAACGAAAGATTAATGAATATTTGATTCGCCAACATTTTTCTATAATCAAACAAGCCTTGCAAAAGGCTACTCTGCCAGAGGACAATTCATAACTCATAACTCATAACTTAAAACTATGCGTTTTCTGCTTCTTTGCCTTTCCCTATTCATAACTTGCTCTTTATCAGCCCAATCGGGCTGTCCGGGTTGCGCGGTGAGTGTACCCGCCGGTTTACCCGCCGATACGATTTATCTGGGTGATATTCCGGACGGGCTGCAAGGCTCGGCCTATAGCCAGGATGTTTCCTTTCGTATGCCGAAGACGACCACGCCCGTGGCGGCGGTGGATAGCACCACGCCGCCGGGTCTGACGATCTCAAAAATCGAGATTTTGTCGTTGGAAGGGTTACCCGCCGGTTTGTATTGGCAGCCCAATCAATTTACATTCAATGTGGACACCGAAACCGATGGCTGCATCAAGATTTGCGGTACGCCGCTCGTAGCCGATTCTTTCCTATTGACGGTGCGCGTAAAAGCCACGGTGTTTGTCCTGACGAAAGAAGCGACTTTTCTGATGCGGATGTATATCGCGCCGAAAGTCAGTACGACCGACGGTTTCTCGATGACGAACTTTACGGGTTGCGATTCCACCACGGTCACTTTTACCAATAATATTCCTTCGGGCGGCCAGCCCGGTTTTCAATATTACTGGGATTTTGGCGATGGTCAGACTTTCGATGGTGAGAACCCAGAACCGCATACCTACACCGAGCCAGGCGTGTATCCGGTTCATTATCAAGTCATTATTGATACAGCGGGCTATGTACTGGAAGGCATCACAGTTCTCAATGTGGACTGCGTGGACCAACTGGGCGTTGGTGCGCCTGATCTGTATTTGTTGGTGGACGATCCAAACGGCACCGAAATATTCGACTCTTCTCCCGATGTAAATAACACGCCGCTACCATTCAATTTCCCGGTGGGACTGCCACTCGGCGCAGGTAATTACACTTTAAAAGTAATAGACGAAGACTCTGGTGTGAAGGGCGGCGATGACGATTGCGGTACGCTGTCGTTCAATATTTTAAGTAATGATACCATCATTGCCGGTGGCCTGACGGTGGTGCTGCGCATTACCCACGTGATAGATACGCTGACTTCCACGGACACGGTGAGGGTGTATCCACAGCCGATTTTGCCGGTGTATGAGGTGTATAATAACCGGCTGCGGCTGATTGACACGTTGAACTTGCCAGCACAGTATAGTCTGCAATGGTATAATGGCCCCGATCCCATTCCGGGTGAAACCGGCTTCACATATTGCGCGGAGGTGGAAGGCTCGTACGGGCTGTTGATCACTGATCTGGCCACGGGTTGTACCAATTTTTACGACAGCCGAATTGTCGCTGACCCCGCTTTTGATTGCACCACCGGGACGAATGATGTAGCACAACTACCATTTGCCATCATGCCCAACCCGGCAACGGATAATGTACTGATCCGTTTGGCTAATGCCCTGACGGACAAGGGTTTGCTGCAAGTATGGGATGCCGGTGGCCGTTTGATTTATAGCCAAATCCTAAATACTGGCACGGCTAATATTCCGGTCGAGTGTGCCGCGTGGCCCAATGGTTTGTTCTTTTTTGAACTCCAGTCGGGTGGGCAGCGCAGTGTACATAAACTGGTGCTGATCAAGTAGATGTACCGGCGGGTTCAGCCGCCGAAATCCAGAACAAACATAATATCGGTGGCTAAATACACTGTAAATTAAGTTTTGACAAATTTTGCTCACCCTATGTAACATGCACCTCCCCCGGCCTAAAGGCCACCCCCTCCAAAGGGGGATACGCTCCGTGCCTGGCCAAGGAAGAACGCGGCGACAGTACGCTCGGTATCCCCCTTTGGAGGCAGGGCTGTTCAGTTCTAAGTGGATCAACACCTTTTTCAAATCACTCTCAAATTTTATTTGGCTTTTTAAAGAAAATAACCTCGTAACGTTGTCAAAAAATTTCAAAAAAATCTAGAACAAAATAAAATTTGCCTCATGATCATTGACCTTCCAAAATTCAGGAGAACTGAACAGCCCTGCCCTTTGGAGGGGGTGGCCTTTAGGCCGGGGGAGGTGTAAGCTAAGCAGAGGGTGAGCGAAACCTGTCAAAACTTAATTTACAATGTATTTAGGAACGTGTGAAAAATTAGTTATTACCTGCTTTTTCGCGTTGAGTTGTCATGTCGGAGAGAAACGGAGACATCCACACAAGCCAGGTAATTAGAAATGCCTTCATCAGGAAATGCTGGATGACCTGGCTTGTGTGGATGTCTGCACTTCGTTGCGACATGACAACCAAGACGGCAGAAAATCTTACAAATTATTTCTTACACGTTCCTAAATCTCCTCACGCTTATTTTTTTCACCTGCATGACTGTTTTTATCAGCCGTTCGTTATCTGCTACTTCCGAATTTCGTCATTTGCTGACTGCGCAAGGCTGGCAGGTGACCGGCCATTCGCTGGTAACCCTGTCTGCACTACCAATCCCAGCTTTGCCGGATGCCGACTGGATATTTTTTTCCAGCCAGAATGCCGTCCGTTTTTTCTTCCAACAAGTGAATGAACAAGGTATTAGTGTGCCAATCGTACAATGGGCCGCGCTGGGGGCGGCTACGGCCAGGGAATTGCAGGACTATGTCGGAGCAGTGGATTTTATCGGTTCCGGCGAACCGATCAGCACGGCTATTGCTTTCCAGATGATGGCGACGGCAGCAAGTACAGAGATTACGGTGTTTTTTCCCGGCGCCCGGCATTCGCAGCATAGTGTACAACGCTTGCTGGCCGATGTGGTGCAGGGTATTCATCTGGAAGTGTATGATAATTGCCCGGTGGCCGATCCCGTGCTCCGTTCCGAAGGGGTGCTGGTTTTTACCAGTCCGCTGAATGCCGAAGCCTACCTAGGCTGCCACCAGTTGCAGCTACAGCAGTGCGTGGTAGCGATCGGGGAGACAACGGCAGCGGCTTTGCGCGGTTTGGGCGTTGAATCGGTTGTTGTTGCTGCCGAACCCACGGAAGCGGCTTTAGCGCAGGCGGTACTGAACTTGTAAGAGCTGAGCGAGAAGGTTTTCTTTCGGCCAGGGAATTGCTACTTTTGCCCGAAAAAATTATTCTGGCCCAGCCCATACTTTTGAACGGGACCAGGCAGATTGGCATAATTGGCCACATTCGTGAATTGACCACATTATTTATACATGGCGAAGAGAACCGCACCGGCCCGTACCTCCCCAGGCAATCCATCGAAACCAACAGCGAAAACGGCTCCGGTTGCCCGCAACCGGGAGATAAAACCGACCGCGTCCGGTTGGGCACCCAATGGCTGGCACGTCTTTGTGATCGTCGCCCTGGCCCTCACGGCGATTTTTTATTTTCCTTCTATTTCCAATGGTTTTGTCAATTGGGACGACGATCCCAATATCACCGAAAATGCCAATCTGCTGCCGGTCGGCAAAGGCGCGGCCTGGGGCGAAACCATTAGCAATATTTTTGATCTGGAAAAAGGTGCGGTCATCGGTAATTATAATCCGTTGCCGATTCTGACTTTCGCCATTGAAAAAGCCATTACCAAAGGCGAATTCAGTGCAAAACTGATTCACTTCGACAACCTGGTGCTGCATCTGCTCACCACACTATGCGTCATGCTTTTGTTGCTGCGGATGGGATTGGGCAATTGGGGCGCGTTGGCCGGTGGGCTGCTATTCGGGCTGCATCCGATGCGGGTAGAATCGGTGGCCTGGGCGACCGAACGCAAAGACGTGCTGTTCGCCGTGTTCTTTTTTGCGGCCCTGATCTGTTACGTGCGCTGGCTGAAATCGGAAGACAAATCGCGCCGTATCTGGCTGTACGTCAGTATGGTGGGGCTGGCGGTTTTATCGCTGTTTTCCAAAGTGCAGGCGGTGACGTTGCCGCTTTCGATGCTGGCCCTGGATTTTTGGTTTCGCCGACCATTGTCTATCAAATTGCTGGTGGAAAAAACCCCGTTTTGGCTGCTGTCCCTGATTTTTGGTTATATAAATATCATTACGCTGCGGAGCCAGGGTTCGATCAACGATGATACGGAGAATTTCACTTTTGTGGATCGCCTGTGCATCGGTGCCTATTCTTTTTGCGTGTATCTGGGCAAGTTGATTTTGCCCTATCCTATGTCGCCGCTCTATCCTTATACGAAGCCCTTACCGTTACTGGTGTATGTTGCTCCCATTGGTTTTCTCGTGTTTTGGGCCGCCATTTGGTGGGCCTGGCGGAGAGGGCTGCGTATGTGGGTTTTCGGGGCCGCATTTTTCTTTTTCAACGTCATGTTCCTGCTACAGGTGGTGGGTGCGGGACAAGGTTTTTTGGCAGATCGCTTTACTTATGTGCCTTATTTTGGCTTTTTTGCCATTGCTGCCTATTATTTTGATCAATATTCCCGGCAGGAAAAAAACCAAACCGTACTCCGGGTTGGATTGGGTGTGCTGACCCTGATCTATGGATTCTGGACAGTCAATCAAATTCGTATATGGAAAAACGGTGCGACACTTTGGAGCCACGTTATAAAAATCCAGGGCGACCAGAACGCCTTGCCCTATTGGAACCGTGGCCAGTACAACCGCAACCAGCTGGGCGACTACAATGCTGCGCTTACTGACTATGCCAAGGCCGTTAGTATTGAACAGGACAATCCAGAGGTATATAACAGCCGGGGCAAAACCTATTTTGATATGGCTATGTCTGGTAAATATAAAGGTCAGGAAGCAACGTTGGTCCAAAAAGCGATTGAAGACTATAACGCCGCGCTCTCAAAGCCGAAAATAAAAGCCAAAACAAAATCCGAAGTACTGGTCAATCGTGGCGCGGCACTGGGCTTTCGCAACCAGTTCAGGGAAGCACTCCAAAGCCTGGACGAAGGTATTGCTATGGATCCGACCAATAAAAATGGCTATTACAACCGGGCCATTGCTTTGTACAGCCTGTCGCAAATTGATGTGGCCCAACAAAAAACCTATATGGAACGCACACTGGCTGACTACAAAACCTACCTGCAATTCGATCCCCGCAATGCCAATATATGGTACGAAAGTGGCATGATCCAGCGTAGCCTGGGTCGAAGCCAGGAAGCCCTGAATACGCTTGACCAGGCCATTCGTTTCAATTCCACTTTTGCGCTGGCCTATCGCGAACGTGCCCGTGCGCAGGCCCAGTTGGGCAATAAAGCGGCGGCACAACAAGATTATCAGCGTGCGCAACAACTGGGCTTAGGCATGGAGGCGCAGGATGCGCAGCTGATGGGGCAATAGACCTCAACTTTTCTTGCGCAACAACCACCCAGGCCGTTGCCGACTCGGATTCAGCCAACTCGTCGCCGCAGCCACATACATGGAATCGTCTTCTATACGCGCCTGAAACAGAGCATGTTGCCACACCGATTCGGGCAGCAAGCAATAATTGCTACTCAATGGTTGTACCCGTGTGGCCTGGTCAGCACCCGCGAAATAACGCACCGTCGGCAAGTGCATCCCGGCGGCAATACGCCACAGCCGGGCCGAATCAATCGCGTATTCCGGTAGCCAGGGCATCGCGTCCACGCCCGTCGTGAAAGTAAAAAACTCGGCCAGACCATTGTGTGCAATCACCAATTCCGGCGTATTACCGCAGGCAGGCAGGCCCAGACGCTCGGCAGCGCGGCCCGTCACCCGCGCAAAAAGCGCGTAGTTGGGGTCCTGTTTGGCCGGTGCGTAACTTTTCCAGGAAAATAAAGCCGCCACAATCAATAACGCGCCAGCCACGTATGCCCCGTACCGCCGAGCCCCTGATCGGCGCAAAGGCAGTTCCTCCCCAGGTCGGCGCAAGCCCACCAAAACCGGCACCAGCAACCCGAAAACCAGGAAAAAACGATAGGCCGCCGCCGTAAATGACCATTCCAGAAACGGAAATAACAGCAGCGCGCACAACGAAAGCAAGGCATAATATTGGGCGGTCTGAGTTGCCAGGCGAGGTTGCAGTAGTACTTCTGCCAAGGCCAAAAGAAAAAGCCCGGTGACCACGACAATCTCCATTAGCCACCACCACGAAAGCCGTTCCCGACCAAATTGGCTGATAAAAGACCACGGCGCGAACTGTGGCCACCACTGTCCTCCACCCGCCAAACGACCCAAATCGGATACGTGCAGCAGCCCCGGAAACAGACCGCCTGCCACTGCAAACAACGCAATCGCCAGCCCGCCAATCACTATATTTTTACGGCTAAAAACACGTCGCCAAAAGTCGGTTTTAGTAGAAAATAACCACCAGGCCACCAAATAAACGACTGCCAGTCCAAAGGTCATACGATGTCCAAAATAATTGACAATCAACAAGATAGCGGGCAAAATAAACCTGACAGGCTTTTGATTGGTCGCCATCTGCGGCAGGCTGCCGATGAACGCCAGCAACAGCACCAAACCCAGTAAATTTTTGGGATACTGACCGGCAAAATAGGTCAAATGCGGACTGAACAGGACCCAGCCACCGAGCAACCAAGCCTGTGGTTGGGCACGCGTCGTCCAGACCACCACTGCCGCAAATGCACCCGCGAGTGCCGCCGCACAGCATTGGTACATCAGGACATAGTCATTGGTCAACCAATAAAAAAAGCGCAACAGCGGATAGATCAGCGATGCTTCCGGAGAGTGCATCCGGCCCGTCTCCACCCAACTTTTCATCTGTACCAAATAAAAATAGCCGTCCCAGCCATTCGCGTACTGCGTCTGCGAAAGTGCCTGAAAACGCAATCCGGCTGATACCAACCCCAGCACTAAACCGGCAACAGACAGCCATATTTGTTTATGTCCTTTCATGGCAAATAAAATATCCCGACCATTTTAGTGCCTTGCAGCGTCTTGTGGTCTATCGTCAGTACATCGCTGAAAATACGCGTCGCCTGCTGCGAGCTGCTGCCCTGATAATAGTCCTGGACTTCCGAAATATTATTCCATTTGCCAAATATCTTCACCGTTGCGGTGGCCGCGTCCGATTTCAGCAATTCCCAGTTCCCATCGGCCAGCGTCTCGGATTCGGTATCGTCGGGCAGCAAATCCATGCTGTATAGCACAAAAGTGCCATCCGACCGCAGAATAAACGACTGTTTGGTGACGCTCACATCTTCCTCCAGCACATTGCCGATGCGTCGGTCAAGCACCGAGGCCAGGGGCGATTTGGCGACTTTACTGCGTAAGGTTTTTTGCTGTTGCGCCGGAGCATCCGAGACGATGATGAAGGGCTGCGCACCATCGTAAAACAGTATTTCGCTGATCGCCAGGTCTTTATAGGTTTTTCCCGGATAAATACTATTGATTTTGAAAGTAAAATTCTGGCCAGTTGCCGCTGCGGAAAGCGCAATTTTCTGTCCCGCCCTGGTCGAGCGCAAAGTATAAGTATTCTTCGGCCCCTGATCGGCTCCAAACTCAAAATCACGCACACGGGCATTCGCGCCAAAGTGATCGTCCGAACGCTGATACCCGTTCCTCACCTGCACGGCAGTAATATTCACCGGCTGATCGAACTGGAAATGCAGCGTTTCGCCTTCGCCCGCACTGGCCGGATTGCCCTCTACCCAACCAAATTCCTTCCGTGCATCGAACAAATTGGCAGGCCCATAAGCCGACTCCGGGGCGAGGCTGCTGCTGGCCGTCAGTTGGCCATGTATGCGCTTGGGAGGCGTTAAGCGCAGGGGCTTCCCTTTGGTATCGTATAAAGTAATTGCTTTCAAGGCGACCGCCGCTGCCGCCGGGAAGGTGCTGACGGTCAGGTCTTTACGTTGTTCATTCGCTTCCCGGCCCGTTTTTTCAAAGCGGATGAACATAGATTTCAGAATTCCGTCCGGTTGCACTACTGAGATCTGAATGGGCCGACCTGGTTGCCCACTTTCTGCCAAAAGCCCGTTAATATACAATTGTATTTGTGCCGTATCGGCGAACACGCCTGCGACGGGCGTAATCTCTACTGCGCTGATTTCTATCGGCTGCTGATCGGAAAAATATAGCATAATGCCTTCGTCCGGCCCGGCGCCGGGCTGGGTGCGCCACTGGTTGGTGGAGTCTTCATCGAACAGATTATACACATCGCTGCCGGGTGCGCTGGAGGTGGCGTACAGCCCTTCGAGGTAGGCATCGGGCGGATTGGGGGCAGGTTGCGTGACCACCGTTGGTGAGGGCGGCACAGCGGTTGTGGCCGGGGCATCGTTTTTGCAGGCGGCGAAGGGCAGGAGCAACGCCAGGGGAAGAAGGTGCTTTTTCATGGTGTATATTTATAAATCTTTCATTGTCAAGTGTTGCGCCAGGTCTGTCGAGGGCCAAAAAAGCAGGAAAAAGGGGAAAATGTTAAGGAAAAAATTGGCACCCATACAAAATGCGCTACTTTTGGCGTTCGCTACGGCACAATACGAAAACATTCGGTTTCATCCACTAACAGCCTCTATTTTTTATGACTTTTACCACCTTGCTGACTTCGTTCTTTTTCCTGCAAGCAGTAGGCACCGTGCCTGCCACGGCAGCTAAGCCTGAAGAGTCGCAAAGCCTCCTGGACATCATCCTGGGGAGCAGCACATCCGGCCTTATTGTGATCATCATTTTGCTGCTGCTTTCCATTGTTGCGGTTTATATTATCATCGAACGTTATCTGACGCTGAAACGCGCTGGTCAGGTGGATCACAACTTCATGAACAGCATTCGCGCCAGCGTCGAAAATGGTAACCTGCAAGCCGCCAAAGCCCTCTGCCAAAGCGTGGATGCACCTATGGCCCGCATGGTGGAAAAAGGACTCGACCGCATCGGTAAACCACTGGATGACATCAACAAGTCCATCGAAAACGTGGGCAACCTCGAGCTGCTGAAACTCGAAAAGAACCTTTCCACCCTGGCTTCTATCTCCGGTATTGCCCCGATGATCGGGCTGTTGGGTACGGTCATCGGTCTGATTATCGCTTTCCAGGATATGGCTTCTGCCGATGTGATCAAACCTTCCACGCTGTCCAGCGGTATTTATCACGCCCTCACGGCTACGGCTTCCGGTTTGTTCGTGTCCATCATCGCGATGGCCGGTTTCAACCTGCTGGTCACAAACCTCGACAAGGTAATCTTCAAAATGGAAAATACTGCCGTGCAATTCATGGATTTGCTCCAGGAACCGTCAAGGTAAAAGAAAAAGGAGTTATGAGTTATAAGTTATGAGTTATGTCATAACGGGACTCATAACTCATAACTCATAACTCATAACTCATAACTATAAAAAATGGGTCTCAAACGAAGAATTCGCGTAAAGCCGGAGTTCAGTCTGGCGGCCATGATTGACGTCATCTTCCTGTTGCTGATGTTTTTCATGCTCACCTCCAACTTCGTCACCCCTAATGCCCTGAACCTGCAGTTGCCATCGAGCACCTCCAAATCAATGGCCTCGTCCGCCCTTTCCGTGTCTGTCAAAGCGGACGGTACATTTTATATAGATACCAAAGGCATCGCCAAGGATCGTCTGGAGGCAGCCCTGCGTTCGCGGGTCACGGCTTCCGGTAAGCCAGCCAGCGAGACGACCATCACCGTAGCAGCCGATAAAGCAGCGACCGTGGAAGATGTCGTTTTCATCCTCGATATTGCTAATCGCCTGAAAGTGAAGACTATTCTGGCTACCAATCCGAATCAGGACGGAAAATAAGTAGTCAGGGAACTATGAACTATAAACGATGATGTATGCACTATAAGCTGCGCTCTGTATAGTTCATCGTTTATACTTTATCATAGGTGGATTGGTGATGGTACAAATTTTTTCCTTGTTTTGTGTAATA
Source organism: Saprospirales bacterium (assembly GCA_031425155.1). Taxonomy (GTDB): domain Bacteria; phylum Bacteroidota; class Bacteroidia; order Chitinophagales; family Saprospiraceae; genus M3007. Next base: position 32,828 of record JANPIV010000120.1, read on the forward strand.
CCTTCGCTTTTGGCATCCATTTCCCGAAGCCTGGTGAGTTTTCATTTAGGCTATTTCATGCGATTGGGTCGGGAATTGGCCACATTAGCACATTGTCCACATTAGCATATTATCCACATGACCGCTACTATCAAAGAAGAACAAAACCGCAGCAAAGGACTAGTTGTCAGCCTCATTTTCCATGCGGCACTCGTCCTGATGATGCTGTTATATACTTTCGATAAAAAACCGGAAGCCCCCGCAGTGCAGGCCATTCAGTTGGATTGGGGTGGTGGCGGCGACAATGCCGCTGCCGGTATGCCCGACGAAGGTCAGGGTGACGACCCGGCACCACAGGGCCAGCAAATGGAAGACCCCAGCGTGACCGAGCCGGTAGAAGACCCCACGCCTGCGCCTTCCAAACCAAGCACGCCGCCGCCCGCGGCCAGCAAACCCAGCCAGGCAGAAGCACCTAGCAATACGCCGACTACCACCGATCCCAACGCTGCGGCGATCAAAAAAGCCCAGGAAGAAACCCGCCGGAAGCAGGATGAGGCAACTCGTCAGCGTCAGGCTCAGGAAGAAGCCAATCGCATTGCCGACACCGAACGCCAGCGTCAGGCCCAAGCGGCTGCGGATCAGAAACGCCGTGAACAGGAAGAACGGGACAAGAAAAAAGGTCAGTTTGGCGGCACATTCGGCAAACCCGGCTCGACCGGCACTGGTCAGGGCAATACGGGCAAACCCGGTAATCAGGGTACGCCCGGCGGCACTGGCGACAATCCTTTTGGTAAAAGCAATGGCGATGGTGGCGGCACCGGCGGCGGTAGCGGCACGGGCACCGGCGTATCCATTGGCGGTGGCCTGAGTGGCCGCAAAGTGGTCAGTCGTCCACGCATCGTGGATACTTCGCAAAAAGTGGGCAAGGTGGTGATTGATATTTGTGTGGATGCCAATGGCAACGTGACGCAGGCCAACTATACCCAGCGCGGCTCTACCACTACCGATACCGAATTGCGCAACAAGGCTTTGGCCGCGGCCAAACAGTATAAGTTTGCCGCTTCCGCTGGCGGTGGCTCCGAATGTGGCCCGGTTACTTTCACCTTCCGACTACAATAAGCGATTTGATAAATAATCAATAATATTCAACGTGTTGACTAGTAAATGCGTATAAAAATTTAGAGCCCGCTGGTCAACTTTTTGTTGGCTGGCGGGTTTTTTATAGGTGAATACAGATATTTGGCAGAGAGGTAAATTATCGAACTTCATTCTGCCAATCTTTAAACTCCACATTCCTTTTCATCAAAAACATTTCAGAAATGGGCCTTGGACTCTTGGTTATCAGCGGCATTTTCACGGTCATCGGTATGATCCTGAACAGTCGTCTGCGTTCTAAATTTCATAAATACGCGCAAATACCGTTAGGCAATCACATGAGTGGTGCCGAAGTGGCGCGCACTATGCTCAAGCACTATGGCATCCATGATGTGGAAGTCATTCATGTGCCTGGCCAATTGACGGATCACTACAATCCTGCGAATAAAACCGTCAATCTCAGTGATGAGGTGTTCGAAAGCAGTTCGGTGGCCGCTGCGGCGGTGGCTGCCCACGAGTGCGGACACGCGGTGCAACATGCCACGGCTTATTCCTTCCTGCAATTGCGCTCCGCCATTGTGCCGGTGGTGAACTTTGCCGCTGGCATTCAGCAGTTTGTTTTTATGTTTGGTTTGGCGGGTGCTTACCTGCTGAATAATATCTGGATCATGCTGATCGTGCTCGTAGTGTTTGCCATCACCGCGTTATTCAGCCTCATCACCCTGCCGGTAGAGTTCGACGCCAGTCGTCGCGCATTGGCCTGGCTGGACGAGAGCGGATTTGCTCGCGGCCAGGAATATGCCGGTGCCAAAGATGCCCTGACCTGGGCGGCCATGACTTATGTGGCTGCTGCTTTGGCAGCGTTGGTGCAATTGCTTTATATCGCTTCTATGTTCTTTGGGCGGCGGGATTAGTATCAGATAAAATTCATTACCTTAGTTTCCGCAAATCCAACTCAAATCCCGGACAAACCTCCTCACCCGACAGTTTCCGGTCAAAACCCAAGCATTCTTCCACAGGTTGGTCGGGGCGATAAATGTAGGCGCGTTGCATTTTCGGGTCAATCAACCAGGCCAGGCGGACCCCATTGGCCATCCACGTATCGGTCATCTTTTTTTTCAATTTGCCAATCTGGTCGCTGGTGGAGCGGACTTCAACCACAAAATCAGGAACGAGGGGAGCAAATTGCTTGCGCTGCTGCGGAGTGAGATTGGCCACTTTTTCGTCGCTGGCCCAGGCACTGTCAGCGGAGCGGGTAGCACCGTCGGGAAGTTTAAAGCCGGTAGTTGGGCTATACGTCAAACCCTGCTGATAAGTGAGCCACCAAGAAAAAAGGTAGCCATGTACATTACTTTCGGCGACACCGCTATCATGATCTACTGGGGGCATAATTAAGATGTTTCCATTTTTGTCTTGTTCGATACGCAAGTCGCGGTTGTCGGCACAAAATTCATAGAACTCCTCCTCGGTCAGTCGGCGCGGATACTTAAGTTCCACACTGCCAGCGTGAAATCTATGCCGCATGACGATGGCCGTAGCCGCAGTATCGTCGGAGTGTCGGAGGTTGCCCATGAGTAAAATGTTTTGGACAAAAATAGGGGAAAAATAATGGACAACGCAAAAAACCGGCTACTTCGCAGGTGAGCGAAGCAGCCGGTCATCGAATGCCCTGGTGAATAAAACTAAGTACCGGGTCTTACTTCGCGTCAGCAAAGAAGTCCTTCACTTTGTCTTTGTGCAGGATCATTTGCTTGTAGCTATATTTTCCCGTCACCGGGTCTTTCACGGACTTCACCACTTTTACGTGGTCTTTACCGGAACCCGCGTTGGCGGCACGCTGCGCAACCCGGGCGTTTTTGGAAACTTTCTTAGCCATAACCTTTGCATTTACCCGCCATAGTCATAGACCGGGGCGGAATTAGTATTCAGTAAGATCTGCCTTCGCCTGCGGCTATGGCGGACAAGAGTATTACTTGATTTCGCGGTGTACCGTGTATTTACGCATGATGGGGTTGTATTTCTTCAACTCCATGCGTTCTGGGGTGTTCTTGCGATTTTTTTGCGTTACGTGCCGGGAAGTACCGGGCAGGCCGCTGGTTTTGTGTTCCGTACACTCAAGTATAATTGGAATACGGTTGCCTTTGCTTTTCTTTGCCATTGGTAATAAAAATTTTGCAGTGGGAAGGTCGCTTAGATGCTATCTCCGTGATAGACGATTTCGCCTTTTTTCTCCAATTTTTTGATGTACTGGTACAAGCCCAGTTTGGAGATCGTGCGCATGGCGGAGGTGCTCACTTTCAACGTCACCCACTCACCCGTTTCCGGCATGAAAAACTTTTTCGTTTGCAGGTTTGGGTAAAAACGACGCTTTGTTTTAGCGTTGGAGTGCGAAACGTGGTTGCCGCTAATTGGGCGCTTCCCCGTCAGGTCACATACTTTAGACATAATGTTTAGTTTGAGTGTTCTGATTGAAATGTGGTTTCAAAAAATGAGTGTGTGAGATAAAACCCACACACTCAAACACTTCCATTGTGGTGACTCCGAGAGGACTCGAACCTCTAACCTCCTGATCCGTAGTCAGGGACTCTATCCATTAAGCTACGGAGCCAATCACTTTTTGGTTTCGGGCTGCAAAGATAAAACCGCAATGACCGAAAAACCAAACAGCTAAATTAAAATTTTGGAAATTTTCTGGCGATGTGGACTTTCCCACGTCCCAAATCCATCACATACACCCCCGATGGCAAGTAATTTGCATCAAAAATGAAGTGGCTGGCGGCAAACGACTGGGGCTGGATTTTTGTCTCGTACATCAATTGGCCAAGCATGTTGAATATGCGGAAATCATAAGGGTTTAGAGTCGGGGTCTGGAAATAAACATCCAGCGTATTATCCGGAAAATGCTTGACCGACAAGATGTCAATCGGCCCGATAGACGCTTCACAAAGTTGGCGTACGCCGCCCACGGCTTTGAATAAATCCAGCCGTCCGCCAGTGGTGGTGATATTGGCGAGCGAGGGCACGGGCTCCACATTGCTAAAAATCATATCACGCACCCGACGGGCACAGGCCACCGGTTGCGAAATGGCATCAATCGTAAATTGGTCGCAGTCGAGGCTGTACAGCAAGGCGATGGCTCCGCTCACGTGCGGCGTGGCCGCCGAAGTGCCGTCAAAATTGCCATAAGAAGGACTCTCATTGGTATTCAGCGTGGTATAAGTACGGTCGCCGGGCGCGCCCAGGTCCACCAAAGTTTTTCCATAGCCGGTCGCCGGAGCCTTAGCACCCGTGGTGGCACTGACATTATTGACGACCATCAGGTATTCGCTGGGGCAGGTACTGGGCATATCGCCCTGGGCATCCACGTCCACATTGCCATTGGAAGTGGCACCGGCACTGAGCACACCGACCGCACCCAACGAATCATAAGCTGCACACCACAGCGGATGATCCACCGCTTTGGCAAAATCCAACCCAAACGAGGCATTCGCCGCCACCACAAAAGCACCCTGTTGGCCGTTGCTTTGGTTGTAACGGCGGCGCATTTTGGTCGCATATTCATAAGCACTCACGATTTCGGCATCGGTACCGACATTGGAAAAATTCATCAGTTTCACGTTCCAGTTCACGCCCGCCACGCCAATATCATTGTTCCCCTGTGCGCCGATGATGCCATTGACCGCCGTGCCGTGGTAGCCGAGGTTGCCGGGGCCATCGCCGCCAAGACGCACATCAAAACCGCGATAATCGTCGGTGTAACCATTATTATCGTCATCAATATTATTGTCCGGTACTTCCTGCCAATTGTACCAGACATTATTCACCAGATCGGGATGATCCAGCAGTGCCCCTTTTTCCAGCACGGCCACCACGATGGTATCGCCGTTGGGCGTCACACCGCCGGTGGAAACTTCCCAGGCTTCGGCGGCCTGAATGAGGTTCATATCCAATTGCTGCGACCATTTCTGGTCGTTGGGCGTGTTGCGTTCCTGCACCTGATAGTTCCATTGGGCCGTGCGAATGCCAGGCGTATGCAAGGCGAGCGACCACATTGCATCGGCATCCGCCTGGGACTCATCGAAGCCAAGCAGGTAAATATGCCAGCTGACGGCCACGTCTTTTTTCAAAAAAACCGAACTGGTGCGTCCATTCTGCTGATTTATTAAATATATGATCTCCTGAATATCAGCATCATCGGCCAATTGCACTAACAGTTCGCCCGGTTGGCGGTTGGTAGGTATTCGATCCAGAGATTGGGTCCAGGCGGTACAGATAAAACTGAGCCAACCGAGTAGAAGTAGCGTACTTTTCATGTTCCGGGTAGTGTTTAAGTTTGGGAAAGCCGATTTTTGGAAGTCAGGATACAAAGGTAAGCGTATGCAAGCTACCATTTTTCGTCAAAGAAGCCCAAAGCGCAGAAAAGGTTGTATGGCTAATCGGCGACTTTTAATGCCTGAAAATAAGCGGGTGCCTGCAACAATCGGCTGCCGTACCAGGAAAACAGCTCGCCGTCCACCAGTTGAATACGGGCGGCGGGGCATACTTCGCGCAAGGCAGCAAAGTGTTTTTCGGCAAAAGGATAAGGTTCCGACGACAGGAAAATCACCTCCAGTTGGGCCTCCGCCAGTTCCGGGAGGGTAATTTCCGGGTAGCGGCTACGGTGGGCAAAAACATTTTCAAAACCCGCCCGAACCAGCATATTATGAATAAAAGTATTGCCAGCGGCCACCATATACGGCTTTCGCCAAATAAAATACGCCGCCCGCGGGTAGGGGCGACTAACCCCTATGGCTTGGAACGCCTCCCGAATGTCGGTACTCACCTGACGGGCCATCACCGCCCGATCCGTGATGCTGCCCAGGCGCAAAATCATATCCAGCGCATCTTCCAGCGTCACAATATCGCTCAGCCAAACGGGATGGTGACTGGCCAACGCTTCGATCTGCGCCTGATCGTTTTCCTCTTTATTGCCCAGTATCAAATCGGGCTGTAAAGCCGCAATCTTTTGTATATCAAGGGTTTTGGTGCCACCAATCCGCGTTTTTTGCTGAAACCATGCCGGCGGATGCACACAAAATTTGGTGATGCCCACTACTTCCTGTTCCAGCCCCAGATCGTACAGCAGCTCCGTTTGGGAAGGCACCAGCGACACAATGCGGCGCGGTGGCCACTGCGGCAAATAGACGGAACGTTGCAATTGATCGTAAAAAAGCATGACTTAAACTGGCATTGATGATTGGCATAAATGGAATATTCCGGCAAATATTAGCCCTTCCCTGATATTTTCGCTGCCACGTCCGAAAGTTGCCTTACGTTGTCGGGTAAAATTTTAATAAAATAAGCATGAAAACAACGCTACTTCGCCGCTTTTGCCTCGCCTGCCTCCTTGGACTGACCACCTATATCAGCCACAGTCAGGTCGTTGTGAATGAATATTCCTGCGCCAACCTGTCGCAGGTGCAGGACAATTATAGCAAATATGAAGACTGGATCGAACTCTACAACCCCTCTGCGGCGGCGATAGATCTGGTCGGGTACTACCTGAGCGACGATGCAAGCGAGCCGAAAAAATGGAAAATCCCCGGTTCGGTATTGGTGCCAGCGGGCGGCTTCCTACTGGTCTATGCTTCGGGTCGCAGTCTGGTAGAAGGCAACAGTGTGCATACCAATTTCAAGATGACCCAAACCAAAAACACTGCCGAACACATTGTTTTTAGCACACCTTCTGGTTTGATTATCAATGACATAAAAGTGGAACGCACCAAATTGGGCCAATCCTGGGGGCGGCTTACCAACGGTGCCGCCCAATGGCGGGTATTCACCGCACCAACCCCCGCCGCCGACAACGACGGCGGAGCCTCGGCCACAGGTTTTGCTAAAAAAACGGATTTTAACCAGTCTGCCGGTTTCTACGCCGGACCGATCAGCGTTACAATGACCACCGAGGAACCCAACGCCGTGATCCGTTACACGACCGATGGTACCGAACCAACCTCCCTTTCGGCGCAATATTTCGCCCCCGTGGCCATTACCACAACGACCGTACTGAAAGCCGCAGCATTCAGCACTAACCCGGATGTGCTGCCGGGTTTTGTGCAGTATAATACTTATTTTATCGGTGTCAGCCATACCCTACCTGTGGTGTCGGTCGGTTCAGATGGCGTACTTGACCTGGCCAATGGCGACCAGGAATTACGCCCGCATGGCAGCATTGAATATTTCGGCAAGGATGGCCTGCGCAAGACCCGGGCCTACGGCGAACTGAACAGCCACGGGCAGGATTCCTGGGCCAACGACCAGCGCAGCCTCGACTGGGTGACCCGCGACGAGATGGGCTACAGTGCCGCTTTGAAAGAACAAATCTTCCCGCTGTCGGACCGCGACGAATACCAACGGATCATCCTGCGGGCCGCCGGCGACGACAACTATCCTGCGGCGCACCACCCGGAAAACGCCGGTAGCGCCCACATCCGCGACGCTTACGTGCATAATCTGGCGAAAAAAGGCGGACTCCACCTCGACGTACGGCAGGCAGAAAAAGCCATTGTCTATCTCAACGGGCAGTACTGGGGCGTGTATGATCTGCGTGAACTGCCCGACGACCACGACTACACGGACTATTACTACGGTCAGGGCAAATACGACATCCAATACATTCTCACCTGGGGCGATACCTGGGCCGAATATGGCGGTGATCAATCGCTGGATGATTGGGACCAACTCTATGATTTTATGACCAATGCCGACCTCACGGACTCTACCAATTTTCAATATGTCAAAGATCAATTCGATTACCCCAGTCTGGTGGACTATGTCGTAACCAATTCATTTACAGTCTGTTCCGATTGGTTGAATTATAATACCGGCTGGTGGCGCGGTCTGAATCCCGAAGGCGATCATCGCAAGTGGGGCTATATTTTATGGGACAATGACGCCACGTTCGGTTTTTATATCAATTACACTGACATTCCCGACACCAGTGCGGATGCCGCTCCCTGCAACCCGGAAGTACTGGCCAACCAGCCGTGGTCCGACCCGGAGGGGCACATCATTCTCCTGAATAAACTGCGTGAAAACCCGGAATTCAACCAATATTACATCACTCGTCAGGCCGATTTGTTGCATACGACCTTCAGTTGCACGACGATGCTGAATTACCTCGACACCATTGAGGGCATACTGGCACCCGAAATGGCGCAACACGCCGCCCGCTGGTATGGAACCTACGGCGAATGGAAGCAAAATGTAGCCAGACTCCGGACGTTCATCACCGAGCGTTGCGAAAATCTGGAAGGCGGCATTCGGGATTGCTACGACCTGACTGGCCCCTTTCCCACCGTGCTGTTGGTGGACCCGCCGGGCGCAGGTACGTTGCAAGTGAACACCTTGCCGACGGCACCCGCACCCATCATCAGCGACTATTATGGGAATGTGGGCCTGAAATTAGTGGCTACCCCGACTCCAAACTCCGATTTTGTCTTTAAAAACTGGACGGCCAGCCACCACACTTTTACCCTGCCCAATGCCGCTACGGCCCTGCTCGACCTCATCGGCCCGGATACCATCGTCGCTCATTTTCAGGACATTACGGTGGCGACCTATACGCCCAGTGCCTCTGAGCGACCCACAGTGGCCGCTTATCCGACGATTTTCCAAAATGCTTTCACGCTGGATTATTCTCTTCCAGAAAAAACGAACGTCACGGTAAAAATTTATTCCTTGTTGGGTCGGGAAATGGCCACGCTGGTGCAACCGGAGACGGTACAAGCGGCAGGAAATTATCAGGTTCGTTTCGATCAGTTGGAGCAAAAGCTGCCTGCGGGCGTATATTTTCTGCATTTCAATGCCGGAAATTTTCAGCGCAACATCAAGTTGATTCGTATCAATGAATAAGTTGTTTCTTTGCATTTTCCAAAAAACAGCACCTGACCTTTCAGCCTGACTGCATTTTTTCTTTAATTAACCTATTTTCGACAAGACGTGAAACGGCTGTACGGCGGGCTGATAATCCTCGGAATTTTACTGGTGGCTCTTTATTTACCCTTGCGCGTGCCTTTCGGGGCGGAGAGCATCGGAAAAGTATATCCGGCGCAGGACTGGCGGCTGGTGCAGGATCAGGCGGGCCGCATCAGTTCCGTGGTGCGCGACTACCGCAGTGGCGCGGTGCAGCAAATGGACGCCTTCCAGTTTGAACAGGGTGATATCTCCGGTCTGCAATTTGACTTGCCGCCCGGCGGTTTTCTGCAAGTCGGCGATACGGTCGTGCGTATGTATTCTACCCGCCAGCGCGAAGAAATTCAAAATATGGAAGCGCAATTGGCCCTGTATAATGCGCAACTCCACGCCGAAAGCACGGGCGATAAGCCGCCCATTGTGCAGGAAGCGGAAACCAGACTGCATTTTGCCGAGCAGGATTTGGCCTGGAAAGACAAGGCTTTTTTCATTCAAAAACCACTGTTTGAACAAGGTCTGGTGGCACTCACCGAGTATCAGGTCGCCGAAAGTGCGCTGGAACTGGCCAAAATTCAGGTGGACATTGTCCGGAAAAATTTGGAAACGGTGCGCACTGGCCTCAAAACCGAAAGCCTGGACATTACCGAAGCCCAGTTGTGTGGTTTGCAAAATCGCCTGGTCATTCTTCGGCAAAAAAACCTGGCGCTCGTGCTGCGCGCGCCTTTCGGCGGTTTCGTGACCCCCGCTTTGCCGCCGGAAGAACTCTTCGTGTTGCAGCGTTCGGATGAATATCTGGTGCAAATTCCCGTCAAAGTGGAACAGTTGCCTTATTTTAACCCCCGCACTTCGGTGCAAGTGACGGACATCCAGACCCAGCGGACCTACCCGGCGCGGATTTTGCAGACCGGCACCCACGTCGAAGTGCTGGACAACCGGCAGGTGGTCATTCTCAACGCGATTGTGCAGCCCGACAGCAGCAACCAACGCTTCAGCACTGGCCTGGCCGCCCGTTGCCGCATTGATTTCGACACCATCAACCAACGGGAATATTTGCTTCGGCTTTTAAATTTCAAGTGGTAAGTCGTATGCGCTACGAATTCAAATATCTCGTGCCTGCGGAGCAATATGGTGCTTTGCGGACAGCTTTGCAGCCGTTTCTGGCCGCCGATAGATTTGCCATGCAGCAGCCCAATGGTCGTTACACGGTGCGGAGTATTTATTTCGATACGCCCGATTTTGAGATGTACCATACCAAAATTGATGGCATTGCCCACCGTATGAAAGTGCGCCTGCGGGGTTACAATCTGGGCAACGACCAGAGCACGGTTTTCATGGAAATAAAACGCAAGTACGAAGGGCCGATCCTGAAAAATCGCTCCGATGCGTCCTTCGGTTTAGTCAAAAAACTATTTGCCGGGGCCTCTTTTGAGGAATTATCCGGTCAAATCCAAAATCCTGACAATGCCCGCCGTTTTTTTTACCAAATCCTCAGCCGCAACCTGCAACCCGTGGTGAACGTGATGTATGAACGGGAACCCTACGTGGGCAAAAACCTCGACCCGGAAAACGATTTTCGGGTCACCTTCGATCTGCAATTGCGCGGCCAGGCGTATCCTACGGTCACCAACCTGTTTGAAGAAGTGGGGCCACAGTACGCCTATCCGGGGTTTTTTATTTTGGAAATAAAATTCAATCGCTTCTGCCCCGCCTGGATGAAACCGCTGCTGGAAGATTTTCAACTCCGCAAAGAACCCGCCTCCAAATACGTGGGTGCCATTGACGCCTCGCCATTTATCTGGCCAAATCGCTACGGCGATGCGTTCACCAAGGGGCAAATTGGCAGGAGATGAATGCGTTGGAGAATTTGAAGAGTAGATTATTTGATCTAAACTGTTGATAATGTGGTATTCGGTCAAATCCTCGCATCCTCAAATCCTCAGCAAATCAATTTAAAGAAATGTTTGAAGAATATCAAAATCTGGCCGTTTTTCCCACTTCGTCGGCGGATGTGCTGACGAATATGCTGATCTCACTGCTCTGCGGGGTGATGCTGTCGGTCATTTACCGCGTCACGTATCGGGGGCCTTCCTATTCGGTCACCTTCGTCAATTCGCTGGTGCTGCTCAACCTCATTGCCACGATTATTATCATGGTGATTGGCAATAATGTCGCGCGGGCCTTCGGTCTGGTGGGCGCCATGTCCATCATTCGTTTTCGCACGGCCATCCGTGACACGATGGACCTGGTCTTTATTTTCCTGTCCCTGGCTTTGGGCATGGCCTGCGGCGTTGGCCTGAATGCCATTGCGCTCACCGGCGTTTTGCTGGCCGGTCTGGTGGTGATTATTCTGACGTTCACCCACTTTGGGGCGCCCCGGCGGCGACATTTTTTATTGCAAATTATTCACCATTCCAGCAGCGACCAGGATGTTTCGCAGCCGCTGGCGCGTTTTTGCCGAAGTTTGAAATTGGTCAGCCTGAAAAACATCGGTCTGGACGACCTGACGGAAAGCAACTACCACATCACTTTGAAAGACGTGCGGAAGGCTGAAGAAATGGTGCGTACGCTACGCCAGTCGAAAGGCGTACAGCAGGTGAATGTGTTTTTTGACGAAGACGATTACAACCCACCGACGATGTGATTTTTTGAAAGCGGCCCTTTTTTCCCGTACCTATGCGCTGCGGTGCGTGTGGCTCAGTCCGCATTCGCCGCCTTTCCATCCGCCCGACTATAGTGCGGATGTCTTCATATTTGGGCGAACGGAAACACACCGTTCGTCCTTTTTTGTGGCGGCAGCAATCAGTGGAAATTCGTGCCTGAAAATCCACCGGCGCAGACCCCGAACCCGATCACCAGTGTCACCATACTCAGCAGCAAAATGGGCAAACCCCAAGGACGATTCCCGGCAATGATGACGATCACGCCGGTTACAAAGCCGAGACAGCCCTGCGCGAAAGTCAGCAGACCGGCACCTACCAGGCCAAAATCGCTGTTGGTGCTGCCGATGAGTATGTAGAGCAGCACCAGGCCGAAATTGATCAGGCCGACTTTTTTGAATTCGTACTTGTCCCGTGGGGCAGGTTGGTTGGCATTATCGAGTGGTTCCAGCATTTTTCAAGAGGATTTATGAAATTTCATGAAAGTCGATATTGAAAATTAAATGATTGATTGATAAGGGGGTATATTTTTTTCTAAACCTTTCTAAACCCTTTTTTTAGACCTTTCTAAACGCTTTTCTAAACCTTTAAAAAGCCGCCGCTTGTTCTCCCCGCAACATCTCCAGATGCGCCCGTTTCGCCTCGTCCCGATAAAACAAATTCATGGTCTCAAACGGAATAATCTTGCCTTCCTTGCTCACAATATGGACGCAGGATTTTTTGATGGCCCGCACATCAAAGTCATAAGCATCAATAAAACGCATGATAATAATGCGGAAAAGGTTGTCGTAACCCAGACTCGGCGCATTGATCTGGGGCAGACAGCACATCACCGATTGCAGTTCGTCCGTGGCGCATTCCACCGAATTACCCGTGCTGAACAACTGGATCATGTGCTCATGCAAACGCTCATCCTGTTCATAGATAATAGTGTTGCGCGAGTTGTCCAGCAGGTCCTGCGGATTCAGGTAACGGGTCAGCGGGATCACTTCGCCATCCAATTTCAGGGCATACGCCATCGCCAGCGCATCGGGATTGCAGGGCACCGGAATAATATCGGCCGCCGTGAAAATACCCGATTGATCCAGTATTTTCTGGCGCACCTCGGTGAGCGTAATGCGGTGTTCCGCCGGATCGAAATGTTCCACGCGCCCGGCCACCTGCGTCGGCTGAAACGTAACTCCGCGTACACAAGGCTGTTGCAATCCGTAGCGAATGATTTCGCCGATCTCGTCGTCGTTCAGCCCTTTTTGCAGCGTCACCACCAGCGTAGTAGAGAGATTTTCGCGGTTCAGATTTTCGATGGCTTTCTCCCGCACCGCCCGCAAGTCTTCGCCGCGCAGGGTTTCCAGGGCCTCTTTTTTGAAAGAATCAAATTGCAGATATATTTCAAAATCAGGCATATACGTCGCCAAACGCCGCACAAATTCCGGGTCTTTGGCAATCCGAATGCCATTGGTATTCAGCATCAGGTGCCGGATTGGTTTGCGTTTGGCAATATCCAGTATTTCAAAAAACTGCGGATGCACCGTCGGTTCGCCCCCGCTGATCTGCACGACATCGGGCTGCCCTTCGTTGGCCACCACAATATCGAACATCCATTCTATTTCTTCCAACGTCCGGTGCCGCCCATGATGCGGGCTGCTTTCGGCATAGCAGGTCGGGCAGGCCAGGTTGCAGCGGTCGGTCACCTCCACAATGGTCAGGCAGGAGTGTTGCTCATGGTCGGGACAAAGTCCACAATCGTACGGGCAACCAAAATGGGTGTGGGTATTGAATTTTTTGGGCATTTCGCTGCGCTTCACGAAGTTGCGTGTGCTGCGGTAATATTCCACATCCGTGGCGATCAGTACCTTTTCCGGGCCGTGCGTCGGGCAGCGTTTGAGCATGAAGACTTTCTCCTCTTCAAAAATCACCTTCGCATCCACGCGCCGCAGGCATTTGGAACAAAGCGATAAGGTAAAATCGTAGTAAATGTACGGGCGATCCATAGGTGGGTTTTGAGAAATATTATATTTAAAAAATTGATTATCAAATCATTACACTGCTTTCAAGAGGTCCCGCCAATAATACCACAGCCCCGCCAGACACGCTATCTGAATCGAAGAAAGCCCCACCACCGGCCAGAAAAAAGCCGGTTTCAGATACTCCAGCATAAAACGCCAGAGTAAGTAGCCAATCATAAAGATTTTGAATCGGCTGCCGTTGGCTAATGTCCGGCTCCTTTCCAGCGTGAAAATAAGCAAGGCAATGACACCGAGAAATAAAATTTCATAAAGGTTCACCGGATGGCGTAGTATGCCATCGCCAAAATCCACCGCCCAGGGTAGGGGAGAGGCCGAGCCGAAAGTCCCATCCGATAATCCTTGCAAGTGACAACCCACGCGCCCGATAGCCAGCCCCAGCATCAACGGGAAAGTCATCAGATCGCCCGAAGAAGTCGTGATTCCCAGCAATTTCTTGGTGATTTCTACGCCCAGCAAACCGCCCAGCAAACCGCCGACAATCGTTTTATTGGCCAAAAAATACAAAAAGAGCGATGGCGGTGTTTCCAACGGACGCTCCACTACGCCCAACAAATGGCTACCCCAGAATGCCCCAAAAGCCGCGCCGATAAAAATAAACATGCGGTGCTCATCAACAATGGGATCGTCGCTACGTCGCCGCAGCCACACATAGTATTGATAACCAAGCGTATAGGCCAGGAGTTCAAACACGATATGCGCCTGAATCTGCGCGGGGCCGAGGTGAAAGACAACTGGATAGGCCATTGTTGGGTTCACTTGCCAGTTGCGTTCATCGCCCGTTCCAGACCGATAGTGACGAAGGTTTTGATTACTTCCACCGATTTTTCCAGAATGTGCGGCAATTCGGCCTGCTCATCCAGACTCCATTTGCCCAGCACGAAGTTCACCTGCTTCCCTTTACTAAAATCACTGCCAATGCCAATGCGCAAACGTGGGTAGGCATCCGTGCCGAGCATTTCCTGAATGCTTTTCAGTCCATTATGGCCGCCATCGGAGCCTTTGGCGCGGAGGCGTTGCTTGCCAAAAGCAAGATTCAGATCGTCGAGCACCACCAGGCTATTCTCCACCAGCACCTTTTCTTTTTGTAACCAATAGCGAATAGCCTTGCCGCTCAGGTTCATATAGGTGTTGGGTTTGAGCAGGATCAGCGTACGGCCTTTGTGCTTCACTTCCGCCAGATCGCCGTGATGATCGCCCCGCCATTCGCCTTCCAAATGTTTACAGAGAAAATCCACGGCCTCAAAACCCACGTTGTGGCGTGTGCCCTCGTATTCGTAGCCTACATTGCCGAGGCCGGTAATCAGGTATTTCATTGCAGTGTCGTTTGAAATTTGGAAATACCCGCCGCATGGTAGTACGGCCTGTTTCCAATGGCAAAGGTAATACCTCAAAGGGTCTTGCCAATCGCTCTGTTTATCTGCTCGTTTTGGCAGATCCGACACCATAATATTATATAGCCATGCTTTGCAGTATCCCGGCTCAAATCCGCCCTTTTTAGAGCCTTTTGCCCTGTACTTATGATCGTTTACTGCTTTCATCTGCAGACACAAATCTTACTTAAAAGGCATTAAAAAATTAAAATATTTACCTCCGCGCTTTGACAATCAGACCTTTTTTATTATATTCAATTTGCCATTTAATATTCCGTTTGGGACTGTTTTTCACTGCGCTATCAAAGTTAAATTCTGTTTGCTTGAAAATACTTTTCAAAAATTTTGGCCGAACGCTTGGTGGAATGAATAGGCACGATGTATCTTTGCGTCCGCTTAGGGAAACAGGGGAGAATGAAACGATTGAGCAACAGGAATTGAGAAGAGAGCATTAAAATGGAACAAGTTTTTGAGGTTTGTTTTTCAAAAGTTTTTTTCAATTTTTTTTCAGTTTGGCTTGGTGGTTTGAATCTTAGTTTAGTACCTTTGCGTCCCGCTTTCGAGGGCTTGAAACACAGAAAGAGAAAGCGGAAACAAAATTGCATACAATATCCACGAAGGTGGTGATTGATATAAAGAGTTCATTGACATTTGGTTAGCGAAAGGTTAAAAAGTAGGAAGGCTACTGAGGGAACTTGGTAGTTTGGTAAGGAAAGGGATGGGAGAGATCGAATGA
>JANPIV010000121.1:0-31926 GCA_031425155.1 Saprospirales bacterium
ATTATCAAATTTATTGAATACTACTTTTTCAAAAACCTTTTGCCTCGGGTTTCCACCAAAAACAAAAATTTGCGGGGGGCCCGCCCAGCAACCAAGCCCACCCTGCCCCCACGACCAGCATTTTCAGGTAAAAATTTTTACTTCTTGCCAGGCATTTTTTCCAGTCGCAGTCCCACGGAATATACGCCGGGCAGCGGATTGCGCCGGGTACTTTGTGCCACTGTCAGCACGTAGTCGCCGGTTTGCCGAAAGAAGGCATTTTCCTGCAAAATCGTCTGCATAGTGCATCTTTCGCCGGAACATTTGCCCATTGACGTACCCTGGCTATCGAAGAAATCAAACGAGCGCAACTTCGTCACCCGATGGCCGTCCGGGAAGCGGGTGTAGAGATTCAGATAGGCATTTTGGAAGGCAAACGTGTCGCTGTGTGCTATATCCAGATAAAAATTGTAGCGCGCCACCGTATCGGTGATCGTGAAATTGAAATTCAGCGTATCCTGATAAGCCCATTGGCCCTCATTGGGGATTTTCTGTTCTCCTTTATACACATAATCGGGACCACAGGCCGCCAGACAGCAGCAGAAAAAGGCTATCAGTAGCCAGGCAAAATTTTTCATAAATAAAGTGTCAGTTCAAAAGTGCAAAGCAATAACGTTGCAGTGTGATAATAAGGTTGTTGAGAATGTAGAGAATGTTGAGGTTGTTGAGAAATATCAACACGCAGCATGGCTCAACCTCTCAACTGCCTCCACCTTCTCAACCAATATTGTATGTCCCCCACCGAGTATTTCCACCTCGTCCGCACTACTTTTCGGGAACACGGCCAGCCCGACGTGGCGCAGGGCCAAATGGCCTATATGCGGCATCAATTCGAGTTTTTTGGCCTGAAAGCCCCCGTTTGGCTGGCGTTGGCCAAAGAAATACACGGCACGGCCGGGCTGCCCGAAGGCGATGATCTGAAAACGCTGGCCCGGCTGTGTTTCGCCGACGATCATCGGGAAATGCACTATTTCGCCCTGGAAACGGTGCAAAAAACCTTGAAAAAACAACCGGCAGAGTTCCTGGATTTTTTGGAAGAACTCATCGTCACCCGCTCGTGGTGGGATACGGTGGACTGGCTGGCCAAGTTGGTGGGCATGCACCTGCTGCGTTTTCCAGAACTGCGCCAACCAGCTACGGCCCGCTGGCTGGCCTCCGGCAATATGTGGCTCCAACGCGTAAGTATAATTTTTCAACTGACCTATCGCAGCAAGACCGACACAACGCTGATGTTCCACAACATTCTCCAACTGGCGGATTCTGCGGAATTTTTCATTCAAAAAGGCGCGGGCTGGGCTTTGCGACAGCACTCTAAAACCGACCCGGAGGCGGTGCAGAATTTCGTCGCCAAGCATCGTTTGGCACCCCTCACCCGGCGCGAGGCGTTGAAATGGATCAATAAAAATTCGGAGGCCCAATAAAAACGTCCCCGCTGGAAATGATCTCCGGCGGGGACGTTGGGTGAAAGTGGTGGCGGGCAGGTTTCAGGCAGAGGCTTGCTGCGTTCTCAATGAAAAGGCTTTGCGGCCCAGGTAAACAACGGCCAGCAGCAAGGTGTAACAAAGGGTTGCAGTCATGGTTACAGTAATTGGTTCGTGTTGTGTGTAAGACGTTCGGAGAACGCCCTTCTCCCCCTAATTCGCTGCGTGACGACACCCATTTTTTTTTAATAATTTTTCTGGCTCTACAAATTTTTCATTTAATAAACTGAAAGACAGATACTTGGGTGAAAAATGCCAAAATTGGCTTCCGCAGTTGAAATAAAAATATTGACCTTGCAGGATACCATCATTCATCATTACCAATTCATCATTATAAAATGTCCCGACTGGCTTTTTGGCTTGGTGCCGCCCTCATCGTGGGTGCTTCTTTTTTCTACTATCCGAAATGGCAACAGCCGGATACGGAGGCCACCATCAGCTGGGATGTGTCGGGGTATTACCTGTATTTGCCCGCTATTTTTATTTACCATGATCTGCGGCAGGTACAGTTCTTCGACACCATTTCGCAGAAATACCGCATGGGGCCGGGCATGGGCCAGGTCTCCAAACACGAAAAATCGGGCAACTACGTGATGAAATATTCCAGTGGTCAGGCCCTGCAATATTTGCCCTGGTTTACGGCGGCGCATCTGCTGGCCAAGCCGCTCGGCTATCCGGCGGACGGCTTTTCGCGGCCTTACCAGGCGGCCATCACCTGGGGCAGTTTGCTCATTGCATTGCTGGGCCTGTGGATCACGCGGCTGAACCTGCTGAATTATTTTTCCGACCGGGCCGTGGCCATTGCGTTGCTGTGTCTGGCATTTGGCACCAACTACCTGAATTACACCGCTTTCGATGGTGCCATGACCCACAACTGGCTTTTCACGGTGTATAGTTTGCTGGTTTTCAGCATTATCCATTTTTATCGAAAGCCATCGTGGGGCTGGGCAGCGGCCATTGGCTTATGGGTCGGCTGGGCCGTTCTCACGCGCCCAACGGAGATGGTGGCGGTACTCTTGCCGGTTTTATGGGGCATTGGTTCGTGGGCGGCTCTGCGCGAACGGCTCGTTTTTTTTCGCCAGCATTTTTCCAAAATAGCGGTGGCCGTCGTCGTGGCGGGCATGGTCGCCTTCATCCAGCCATTGTATTGGCACTATGCTTCCGGCGAATGGCTGGTGTATAGTTATGGCGATCAGAGTTTTAGTTGGTTGCGCCCGCACCTGATGGATGTGCTGTTCAGTGCCCGGGCGGGTTGGCTGACTTACTCGCCGATGCTGATTTTCGCGGTGGTGGGCTTCTTTGCCCTGCGCCGTCAACAGCCCAATTTGTTCCCCGGTATTCTCGCTTTTTGCCTCGTTTTTCTTTACATCACCGCCGCATGGGATATTTGGTGGTACGGCGGCAGTCTGGGTATGCGGGCACTGGTGCAGAGTTACGCCCTATGGGTCTTTCCGTTCACGGCCTTCATGCAATGGGTGACGCTGCGCTCGTGGCGGCAATGGGCCTTCCCGGTGGTCGCGGGATTGTTCATTTATTACAACCTGTGGTGGACCAATCAGGCCCATCGCGGCGACGGACTTTTTGTATCCGAACAAATGACCAAACCTTTCTTGCTGCGGGTGCTGGGCCAATCCCAGCTGGACCGCGACTGGCTGAAACTGCTGGATACGAAGGAAGAATTTCGGGGCACGGAGCGGCGTAAAGTAGAGGAATTATTGGTCAAAACCTTTGACGAAGATTCTATTGCCACCACAGCAGACAAACCCATAAATGGCGCAAAAAGCCTGCTTTTGGACAGAAACAAGCAATATTCGCCAGAATATGTAGTGCCATTGGAACATACCGACGGCTGGCTCCGCGCTGCGGTGACCTTTCAATGCGAACCCAAAGAATGGGAGTTCTGGAAAATGACGCAGTTCGTACTGCGCTTTTACGATGGCGACAAAAAGGTGAAAGAGCGCATGATCCGGCTACAACGCCACGTGGATAATCAGGAAGTAAAAACGATCTTTTTCGATACGCGCTTACCCAAACAGTACTTCGACCGCGCCACCGTACTCTTCTGGAATGCCGACGGCGACAAAACGACCCGGCTGGACGATCTTCGGGTGGAGTGGTTTGAATAATGAAAAATGTGGTCAATTGAAAAGAATGTGGTCAATGTGATAAAAAATGTAACAAATGTGGCCAATGAAATAAATGTGGTCAATGTGATTTACACATTGACCACATTAAAATTATTGACCACATTTATTTTATTCACATTGACCACATTTATTTCTATTTCTCTTCCGCCTTTTTGCTGACTATAATTGCAAAAAGCGAACTTTTATCGCCGCTTCGGCTATCTACGGTAAAGCAAACACCATCTTCAATGAGCAGGGTCTTGACGAAACCCTGGCGCACATTTTCCTCATGATAGAGGTCCACGCAGATCACCCGGCCATCATAAAAACTGGTGATATCGTTCTGTAATGTATGGCCAACCACCATGCGTTTGGCCCCGGCATATTGCAGTACCATCGCAATATCGTTTTCCGAAAGTAGATTCTTGGCCGCATCGCGATACCAGAAAATGCCCTCTTTCATATCGAACACCAGTTGCGCGTCCGAATTATTGAGGTGCTGGTAAGGCTTGCCCAGGTAGCGACGGGAAATCTGGTTCACATCATGCAGGCTCAGACCGGATTCAGCTAGTGCGGGACTGATACCGCCATGGCAAAAAACGTAGTCACCGATCTTTTCCACTGCATTTTTGGTGCGCAACCAGCGGCCCAGTTCGGAGTTATTATCATACCAGCGCATGTAGTCTTCCTGCATGAGTTTAGCATTTTCCACATACTTCTGACGCATGTATTGTACATCGCCTTGCAGATTCAGCACCTCGTGGTTGCCGAGAATAAAATGGACTTTTCCACCGGCTGCTGCTGCTTCGGTCTCGAGCTTATAGATCAGCCAGAAGCATTCCGTCACCTGCAGGCCGCGGTCGAAGAAATCGCCCAACAGTACGAGGTGTCCGTTGCCATAAATCCAGCGAAATTTTTTATCAATGACCCGTGCACCGATCAGCATCATTTTTAAAGCCTCAAAGTCTCCTTCGATGTCGGACAGCACCAGTATTTTATCGGGCGCAGCATATACTTCCGGCTCTACCGCCAGCGAATCGTGCAGTCGGAAAGAAAAACGGTCCTGGCTCTTAGGCACATAACATTGCAAGCGGACGTCCGCCCGATTTTGATATTTTACCGTGGTTGGCACCAGTACCGTATCGCGGTACTCCAGGGCTTTCACCAGAATATAATTTCCCCGGTACAGCACCAATGGGCCATCCGAATCGGCTTTAGAGTTGTCTTCCACCGGGCCATTGGCGAGCAACAGGCCGGGCAAGAGCAAGAACAGGACAGGCAATATCGTTTTAAATACCATAACTTAACTTGGTTGGCAGACGGAGTAGTGTTTGTAATTAAAGACCAATCGGAGGGTTAGTCTTATTCTGTAAACGTGATAAAAACTGTTCCGTCACCGCAAAAGTAAGGCAGAAAGCCAAATACAGTTTCCGCTTTTTTTAGCCTTTCAGAACTTCGTTCTTTTTGGGAACCCTGCTACCACCTAAGTGTTGGATTAACTCGTAAAACAGGCCACTTGGGGAAATGAAATTTGGAATTTTTAAAAGATAAAAAATACCTTAATAAGTCTGAAATCGCTTTTTGTGACGTTGTACTGACAGGACAATAAAAAACCGGGCTGTATCAGTACAGCCCGGTTGGGGGGAAAATTGCACAATCAGGCGACCGTGCGACAGTTATATCGGTCAATTTTGTTCCTTAACCGACTTTCTCTTTTTCGATGCACTAGCCTTGGCGGCACCCGTACTCTGGGTCGGGGTCATTTCCGGTTTGGCAGAAGCAGGCTGGCTTTTTTTGACCTTGGTTTTTTTGACTTTTGGAGCCGCGGCGACCTTGATTTTCGCTGTTTTGGCCTTTGGCTCATGCGGCACATCGGACTTTTTCAGCCAGTTTTCTACCCACAGGTGCAAGCGATGTTTGGCCAAATCGGCCTCCACGCGGTGGTATTGCTGCATATATTTGGCTTTGCGAAAATCTCCGAGTAGTTCCACCAATTGATCGGATTGACCCTTATGCTGCCCTTCCAATAGGGTGCGGTAGGCACTTTTTGCGGCTGATTTCGCCATTTTTGCCTGCGCAACGACGGCCTTTGCCGATTCGTGGGCTTTGTGCAGTTTTTTGAATTCGGCATTCCCACCGAACTTGCCTTCTGCCAGCAAATGCTCTATTTTCTTTTTCATAAATGTTTGGATAATGTGAAAGTCACTGAAATACTCAATGACCGCAAAATTCCAAAACTTAACATAGAATTAATATTAAGTTTGCGTAGCCGTCCAAAACTTAACATTGGAGACGGACTCTACAAGCCGAATTTTCGATTTATTTTTGACGCAATACATTGATTATCATTATATTATTACTCATCATTGTCTTACTCATTCCTTATGCCCTTTTTTACCTGCTGTGTTCAATATGCAGCCGTATGCGCTGTTCCACCCGTTCGGTCTTTTTGTTCAGTTCCCCGAAAAACCACTCCCGGTTTTTCTCGGCGGCAGTGCTAATCGGGTTGGATTTCGTGATCAGCGACTTGAACCAATCCGCCGTGAAGGCGCACAATTTAGGGTCGCTGCTTTTCATAAAATTGGGGTTGCAAAAGGCCGAATACACCACTTGCCCATAGTCGCTGGTAATCAAACCTGTAATATTGGCGTACACCATTTCATTATGATACAGGTGGAACTTGCCCAGCCCGGCGTCGGGTCGCTCGCCGATCTTGAATTTCTTCCCGGCGGCGGCAATCGCCTTCATGTGGGCGGCCCATTCACTCAGTTTGCGGCATAGGGTGAGGGCATCTTCCGGGTGCCGAAAACCGCCGGAATACAGGTGGTACTCAATCTGCGCCAGCGTATTATCCATGATCTGGACGCTCCATAATTCTGTGCTGTCTATCGCAATGTATTGATCCAGTAGGGTTTGGCTCAGCCGAATCACCGGCGCGGTCACCAGATCGAAGTCAAAAGGGCGGTCGCGGAGATACTCGAAATTCCAGGTCGTGCGGCCCCAGGCGTAGAGTTTGAAACTGATCAGTTCGGGAAAAAAATTGTAGGTCAACACCGGAATTTCCACTGAAGCATAGTGCATGTGGACATTCGGAATGCGGCGCAGGGGTTCCAGATCAGCGATGAAACCGCTCAAATAATCCGTAAAATCATGGAGTTTTTGGGAAAAAGCGTTGAATTCAAACAACACATTATTGGTATGTCCCAGCATCAGCGCATCCAGCGAAATATGATAGTGGCGGGCCAGTATGCTCAGTTCCGCAGGTGAAAGAACCGTGTCGCCCCGCATCCGCCGATAAATGGCATCCTTGGCCAGGTGCAGCAATTCACCCAAGTCCTCCACCGCATCGGCGCGGCGTGGATAACGGGTCAGCAGAAGATCGAAAAATTGCTCTTGTAAGTTAGAATCGGGCATACGGCGGGATTTTTACGGGTTGCACTTCCGAAAAGTACACGTTTTGCCTTTTTTCGGTCAATAAAACTTGAAAAACGCTATTGGCTTACGACCTTTGCACTATGAGCAAAGCCATTCTCCTCCTCGCTGACGGCACCGTGTTCCACGGATTGGCGGGCGGCAAAATCGGGACCGCCACCGGCGAAATCTGTTTCAATACCGGCATGACCGGCTACCAGGAAATCTTCACCGATCCGTCCTACGCCGGGCAAGTGCTGGTGGCCACCAACGTCCATATCGGCAATTATGGCATCAAAAACACGGAGGTGGAAAGCGACAATATCAAAATCGCCGGGTTTGTGTGCCGCAATTTCAACGTGCCTTTTAGCCGGACCTTGGCCGACCGCAGCATTCAGGATTATTTCGAGGCGGAAGGACTGGTGGCAATTCACGATCTGGATACGCGCGCCATTGTGCAACACATTCGGGAGCGCGGCGCGATGAACTGCATTATTTCTTCCGAAACCGACGACGTATGGGAGTTGCAGCAGCAACTTGACCGCATTCCTTCGATGGAAGGCCTGGAATTATCCAGTCGTGTGACCACCCAAACGCCTTATTTTATTGGTCAGGAAGAGGCCCCATTGCGCGTGGCCGTCATGGATTACGGGGTAAAAAAGAACATTCTGCGCTGCTTCGATACCCGGCATTGTTATTTAAAAGTGTTTCCGGCCCACACGTCTTTTGAAGAGGTAAAAGCCTGGAATCCAGACGGTTATTTCCTGTCCAATGGCCCCGGCGATCCCGCCGCAATGGGCTATGCCGTGGATTCGATCAAACAAATGCTCGACGATCAGAAGCCCCTTTTTGGCATTTGTCTGGGTCAGCAGTTGCTCGCGCTGGCGGCAGGTCTGCCCACTTACAAACTGCACCACGGACATCGCGGGCTCAATCATCCGGTCAAAAATCTGCGTTCGGGTCGCAGCGAGATCACCAGCCAAAATCATGGTTTTGGCGTGCTCGAACAGGCGGTGTACGATAGCCCCAGCCTCGTGGAAGCCACCCACCTCAACCTGAACGACCAGACCGTAGAAGGCATTCGCCTGAAAAACTACCCGGCGTTCAGTGTGCAATACCACCCGGAGGCCAGCCCTGGCCCGCACGATGCCCGGTATTTGTTCGATGAATTTGTAAGCATGATGCAATAAAAGCATTTGGTCTGCAACAATTTGCTGATTATCAACGTTTTGATAAGTGATTTTTCCCTAAAAAATACTGCAAAAAATGCCCATTTTTTTGCTAAAAAACCCGCAAATTTTGTCGTAATTTTGTCCCCCTTTTAAAAAAGACAAAAAAGGGGAAGTCCCGTCGTGGAGGAGAGTCTGCCACGATATAAACTATACGTATGAAAGACGAAAAAGAACTGAACGACGCTGCCGAAAAATTAGCCGCTGAAAACGGTGCCAGCAGCGACTATGGCGCCAGTAGCATTACCGCGCTGGAAGGCCTGGAAGCGGTGCGCAAACGCCCCGGGATGTACATTGGCAGCACGGATACCAAGGGTCTGCACCACCTGGTCTGGGAGGTCGTGGATAACTCGATTGACGAACACCTGGCCGGCCACTGTACGGATATTTGGGTGACCATTCAGCCGGATAACAGCATTCTGGTGCGCGATAATGGCCGGGGTATTCCGACCGGGATGCACCAGAAATTGAAGAAATCGGCCCTCGAAGTCGTGATGACTGTGCTGCACGCGGGCGGTAAATTTGACAAAAACACCTATAAAGTCTCCGGCGGTCTGCACGGGGTGGGCGTGAGTTGCGTGAACGCGCTTTCCATCCACCTGAAAGCCGAGGTCCACCGCGAAGGCAAAATATTCGAGCAGGAATACAGTCAGGGCAAACCCCTGTACGATGTGCGTATGATCGGCGATACGACCGACCGTGGTACCATCATTACTTTTTTGCCCGACCCGGAGATTTTTGAGACCGCCGAATACAAATTCGACGTGCTGGCACATCGCCTCCGCGAACTGTCGTACCTGAACAAAGGTCTGCGCTTATCGCTGGTGGACGAACGTGAAAAAGAAGAGGACGGTAGTTTTAAGACCGAACTTTTCTATTCCGAAGGCGGTCTGCAGGAGTTTGTGATTTATCTTGACGAGGCCAAAACCAACCTCATCGAGCAGCCCATTTATATCACAACCACCGATGAAAATGTGGAAGTGGAAGTGGCCATTATCTACAACACGTCCTACTCCGAGAATGTGGTGTCGTTCGTGAATAACATCAGCACCCGCGACGGTGGTACCCACGTGAGTGGTTTCCGCCGGGCACTGACCCGCGAGTTCAAGAAGTACGGCGACGACAATGGTTTTTTCAAAAAACTCACTTTTGCCGTCTCTGGCGAGGACTTTATGGAGGGCCTGACCGCTGTTATTTCGGTGAAAGTGCAGGAACCGCAGTTCAAAGGCCAGACCAAAGGCGAACTAGGCAACTCCGAAGTGCTCGGTATTGTGAGCCGCAGCGTGGGTGATGCGTTGAAGACCTTTTTGGAAGAAAATCCCAATCAGGCCCGGCGGATCATCGAAAAAGTGATCCTGGCCGCCACCGCCCGCAATGCTGCCCGCAAGGCCCGCGAAATGGTGCAGCGCAAGGGTGTACTGACCGGCAGCGGTCTGCCCGGCAAACTGGCCGACTGCGCCAGCCGCAATCCAGCGGACAGTGAAGTGTTCCTCGTCGAGGGTGATTCTGCTGGTGGTACGGCCAAACAGGGCCGCGACCGCCATACACAGGCCATTCTGCCGCTGCGCGGTAAAATCCTGAACGTGGAAAAAGCCCTCGAGCATAAAATTTACGAGAACGAGGAAATCAAGAACATCTTCACCGCGCTGGGCGTGAGCATCGCTGAAAATGAGGACGGGCATCGCATTCTCAACGTCGAGAAACTACGCTACCATAAGGTAGTCATCATGTGCGACGCCGACATAGATGGTAGCCACATTACGACACTGATCCTGACTTTCTTTTTCCGTTATATGCGGACCCTGATCGAAAATGGTCACATTTATATCGCCCAGCCACCGCTGTATCTGGTCAAAAAAGGCAAGAACCAGCGTTATGCCTGGAATGATAAAGAACGCAAGGCTGCCCAACTGGAATTCTCCGGTGGCCGCGAAGACGATGATTCGGTAAAGGTGCAGCGCTATAAAGGTCTCGGTGAAATGAATGCCGAGCAACTCTGGGAGACCACAATGGACCCGAACACCCGCATCCTGAAAATAGCCACTATTGATGATGCCGCCGAAGCCGACCGGATGTTCTCCATGCTGATGGGCGATGAAGTGCCGCCACGCAGAGCGTTTATTGAGGCCAATGCGAAGTATGCAAGGATTGATGTATAGGGGAGAGCGAAATTTATTTCGTCATTGAAGCTGGTCATCTAAGATTAAAATATATCTAACCGCCGTCGGAATCTCACAATTCCGACGGCGGTTTTTTGTTATATAGGCTATGAAAATACTTGCTTTATTTCTGATGGCTTTGCTGTTTCAAGCATGTTCGCAATCTGATTCACAGATGAAGACGGCTAATTGTAATCTGCATAGTCAAACTACTGACAGTATACAGTGGATACGTTTTGAGCAACATGTAGAGTTTCAAACAGGTTTGAAACCTTTTATTCCCATCTCTGATACAATGTATTGTTTCCACGGAAAGGCGGGTTGGGGAGGTGATTTTCATTACATATGTTCTATATATAGTGATAGTTTTGGTTATAAAGCAGCATATTCTGATTTAACATTTGATAAAGGCTTTGATGCAACAATTTTCTGGGAGCAAATTAAACCGATAAGCCCATTAGTCTGGAAACAAGTGCAAAATGAATTTAATAAGCAAAATTTTTGGTGTAGGCCTTATGAATTCAATTCTGGTGTTGATGGAGATATATACAATACTTGGGGTAGAGAAGGAAATAGGTTTCATTTAGCAAGTTGGGATTATTATAGAAATGACTTAGACTCTTTGAAAATATTGAGCAAAACTATTTGGGATATATGTAGTGGTCCAACTCCAACCGGGGCGATTCAATATTCAATTAAGGGCGATAGTATTCACGCTTCTATTTAT
The DNA here is from genome assembly GCA_031425155.1 of Saprospirales bacterium. Lineage (GTDB taxonomy): Bacteria > Bacteroidota > Bacteroidia > Chitinophagales > Saprospiraceae > M3007. The sequence continues at coordinate 11,173 of JANPIV010000121.1, forward strand.
TCCACTAATTATACAACCTATATTTTTATTAAGGACAAGAATACAAGGTTTTATTATGGAGGGAAACCTATACCACAAAAAGGTGGCGTTGGAAATTTGGCTCTACCCAAAAAAGACATTAACAATCTAAAAAAAGTAGTAATCGTCGAACATGGTGTAGATGGTTCCATACGCCGGTTTCGGGTGAGTAAAGTGTATCAGGAAAAGTAGTAATTCTCAACCCTTCCCCATCCCCGCTGTTACATCCCCACAAACCACCACCACCATGCCTACTACGCTTCTCGCTGGCGGCTCCGGCCTCATTGGCTCCGGCCTCGCCGAACTACTTCGCGCCAAAGGCCACACCGTCCGGCTACTCACGCGCAGCCCCAAAGGCCCGGATCAATTCGGCTGGGACACCGAAAAAGGCACCATAGACGAGGCCGCCCTGCAAGGCGTGGACTACGTAGTGAATCTGGCGGGTGCAGGCATCGCCGACCAACGCTGGACGGAATCCCGCAAACGTGAGATCATCGAAAGCCGGGTGCAGAGTGCCCGCCTGCTGCGCGACACTTTTATGCGCACCGGGCTGCGCCCCAAAGCCTACCTATCTGCCTCAGCCATAGGCTATTACGGCAATTCCGGCGAGCGGCGCATGAACGAAGCCGATGCGCCGGTGGACGATAGTTTCATGGTCCAGTGCTGCCAGGCTTGGGAGGAAGCCGCCGATGAAGTGGCCGCTCTGGGCATTCGTACGGTGAAGTTTCGCATCGGTGTGGTGCTGGCCAAAGAAGGCGGCGCACTACCGGAATTTATAAAACCACTGCGCTTTGGCGTGGGGACTTATTTTGCCGACGGGCAGGCCTGGTATTCCTGGATTCACCGCAATGATCTGTGCCGCGCTTTTGTCTGGGCCATTGAAAACGAGGCTGTTGCGGGCGTTTTCAATGCCGTGGCCCCCTTACCAGAACGGTTAAAAGCCTTGGTGCAAGCAACCGCAGACGCCATGCATAAAAATGCGCTGCTGATGCCCGTCCCCGCCTTTGCGCTGCGGCTGGCTTTGGGTGAAATGTCGGCCGTCGTTTTAAACAGCAACCTCGTGGTGGCCGACAAAATCCAGGCCGCCGGTTTTGTTTTTGAATACCCGAAACTGCCCGCTGCGTTGCAACAAATATTTTTGAAGGATGAAGTATGAGATATTCCCACTTCAAAAAATCGCGCGATTATTCCGCAGTTCGCTGCGCAATTCCGGTTGCAAACGGTCGGCGGCTTGCACCAGCATATCTTCATCGCGGGGAAAAGGCAGAGGCTGATTGCCAATCCGGCGGCGGCTGTCTTCGGTGAGGGCGCGGCGGTCGCCTTTGAAAGTAGAGGCGTAATTCTCAAACACGACTTCGGTGCCCACATCGCGCTGATTCAGCAGCGTACGGCGGTCGGCATCATAGACTTCGAGGTTGCCACTCAGGCGGGCGGCCTTACTCTGGAACACTTCCAGCACATCGGCGCGGAGGCGCACGTAGCGCGGGGTTTTGAGGTCATTACCTAAAGAGTCCTTGCGCACATTGCCCTTTTTATCGAGCACATAGTCGAATCCGTCCTGAATTTCCTTTTCGTCGGTGTAGGCGCGTTCGTGGATTTTTTCCGGGCTGATGTCAATATTGCGCACTTTGAACACCACATTATAGTCGTACTGTACGCCCGATTGGGCTTCAAAAAAGAAAGCCTTCCACTCGCTGTCGAGGTCGTTTTTGCCAATATTCAGGATGCGCTCGGCAAAGGCGCGGGGCAGCACTTTATTCGACTGGTTTTTTACCTCAAACAGCACATAAGAGGTGCCCAGGTTGCGGGCGCGGGCTTTCAGTTCGGTTTTTTCTTTATAGGTTTGGAAGTAGCGTCGTTCCAAATCCAGCAGCATCGCGTAGGCAGAACGGGCGGCCTGGCGGTCACCACGTTCGGCTTTATCCAGCAAGGTTTGGGCCTGGGTGTACAGATAGTCGGCGGCTTTCTCGCAGCTCTCATTTTCCAGTTGAGCGATGTCCGCCAGTTCGATGCGGGCGCGATAGCCATTGCTGGCGACCAGCGGCAGTAAGGGGCTTACTTTCTGCTGACGTTCGCGGATCTGGCGATAAATGCGGTTGATCTTTTCCCAGTTTTCATCGCGGTTCTGGTTGCTTAAGTTCCTGACCAAAGCCAAATCGCGGGCCTGGGCTTTCTGAAAAGCCACCTCCAGGCCTTGCACGTATTCGACTTTCTTTTTGGATTTACCGGCCAGTTTGCGGACGCAAAATTCGATAGCACTGTCGTAGTCGCCGGATTCGTAGTACTTTTTGGCGGTGTGGCAGGCGGTGAGCAGGCTGGTCAGGAGTAAAACCGGGAGCAGGAAACGGGAAATGGTACGCATGGCTTTCGTTTTTGACTGTTTTCAAAATCTGCCTGCAAGTTGCGCGGGTGCCAGCATACCGAGTTGCTAAAAGGTGTTAGGACTTTCAGAAAGTTTGTTAAAAAATTAAACAGTGTGTAAACGGGATTAAATCATTTGTGAAATTGTAACCCCTACTTTAGTAGGGATTTATAAAATTAGTCAAACTCCCTACTAAAGTAGGGGTTACTTGCGCCGGGTGTCCAGAATATACTGAATTTTCCAGCCCTGCGGCGTTTTCACCAACTGAAACGAATTGGTGCCCGAGTGCGAGAGTTTTCCGTTCAGATAAAACTTGTACGGCGTCCACACGCTGGCCAGCGATTGCTCGGCATGAATGGCTTCAAACTCGAGTTTTTCCTCATATTTGTCGCTGGAAGGCGACCCGACGAAGGCCACAAACTCGGCGAAATCCTCGGAAATAATATCCAGTTTTCCTTCCCGGTTTTTCATGTAGGACTGCAACACCGGCATGGGCATACAAGTGCTGCGCAGCATGGCGGTGTCCCGTTTTTGCATGGCCTCAAAAAAACGGTTGATTACGGTTTTGATGGCCTTGTCCTCTTTTTGGGCCGAGGCATTTTGGGTACTGGCCATCGCCAGCAAAAGCAATGCGAAACGGAAATAACACATGGATGTAGTTTTGGTCAAAGTTGGTTGAATCGTCGCAATCACCTGCCGCTTTTCGATGAATACTGTTATATTGTTCTCTGAAAAGCACTTCCGTGCAACCGGGATGGAATCTTTGCTGTTTAAAAAGCAGGGGTAATTCAATTTTAACACCATATAAAACTTGATTTATCCGTTAAAGTATCAAATCTTCAAATTCTCAACCTTCAATAATATGACTGCTTCTTTTGAATCGCTCACCAACTCCGAAACCCCCGTCCTGATAGACTTTTGGGCAACCTGGTGTGGGCCTTGCCGCTCCATGGCACCTGTGCTGGACGACCTGAAAGCCGATCTGGGCGACCGCGTACGCATCGTAAAAATAGATGTGGATAAAAATACCGACCTCGCCGTGGAAATGAAAGTGATGGGCGTACCCACATTTATGGTCTATAAAAATGGGCAACAAATCTGGCAACAGGCGGGTATGCAAACCAAAGAGGCCCTGAAAAAGGTGATCGAAAGCGCAGAGAAACAATGAAATACGTTTCGATACTGCTTTTGGCCGCGCTCGGCTGGGCTTGCCAATCTGATGCTTCCGGGAAAGTCGTGAATGCGCAGCCACCCGCTACCCTGACTGCTATCCCTGACTCCCTGCGCCCCGGCGCACTCGCCGTGGACGATGAGTATTTGCTGGGCAAATTCGAGCCCAAGTCAAAACCAAATTTTGTGTCAGTGGGCAAGCCTTATTCCGACCGCGCCGGAATGTTGTTGCGTAAAGAGGCCTTTGAGGCGTTTAAAAAGATGTTTGCTGCCGCTAAAAAAGAAGGCATTACTCTCAATATTATTTCTTCCACCCGCAATTTTGCGCAGCAAAAAGCAATATGGGAAGGCAAGTGGACCCGCTTCGCCAAAGATGCGCCCGCGCCCAAAGACCGGGCCTTGAAAATTCTGGAGTACTCCTCCATGCCCGGTTCGTCGCGCCACCACTGGGGCACCGATATGGACCTGAATGACCTGAACAATGCCGCTTTCGAGGCAGGTGGCAAACACGAAAAAGTCTATCGCTGGCTGGTCGCCCATGCCCACGAATATGGCTTTGGCCAGCCCTACACGGCCGGGCGACCCACTGGCTACCACGAGGAAAAATGGCATTGGTCGTACCTGCCGCTTTCCCGCGATTTGCTCGCCGCCTATCGCCAGCGACTCAGTGAAAAAGATATTCAGGGCTTCGAAGGCGCGGAAACGGCGGCGGAAATTGGGATCGTCAAAAATTACGTGCTGGGAATTAATGCGGAGTGCCGGTAGGGGCAACCCTTGCGGTTGCCCAACACGCGGGTACACGGGCGACCGCAAGGGTCGCCCCTACGATCAATCCGTCACCACATCCGTAGTGCGGGCCGCCAACCGATTCTGTTCGTTTGGAAAAATAGTGGTCGGCTTAAAGGTCTTCGCTTCCTCCGGGGTCATCATGGCGTAAGCGATAATGATCACAATATCACCGACTTGTGCCCGACGCGCGGCCGCTCCATTCAGGCAAATAATGCCGCTGCCACGCTCGCCGCGAATGACGTAAGTCTCGATCCGTTCGCCATTATTATTGTTCACAATCTGCACTTTCTCTCCTTCGATCAGGTTGGCGGCCTCCATCAAATCTTCATCAATAGTGATGCTGCCAATATAATTCAGGTCGGCCTCCGTGACCCGGACCCGGTGTATTTTGCTTTTAAAGACGTGGATAAACATGATTTTGCTTTGCGAAATTTTGAGTGCTTGAAACAACAAAACAGAGCTTTTAGTTGGGCAATTTTCCCGAATTAAAGCCGTTTTAGGCCGCAAAACAAAATGATTTTATGAGAAAACATTTCCTTTTCCTCCCACTATTCCTGCTTCCTTTTTTCGCCATTGGTCAGGTCATGGGCAACTACGGCAACCAGCAGCAAACCTACCAAAACGTCGTCCCCAATGCCCAGTTCCGCTCCGTGCCCAAATCGGCGGTCATGCTGGATGGCAATCAAATGGAGATCAGCATCAATGCCCTTTCCAACCAGAAAGCCAGTTCCTACACCGCGATTTTCAGCATGATACAGGTGGGCAAAACCGCCGATGAAACCAACACGCTGCTGAATTCCCGGCTCTCGGCTTTTCTGTCCGATCTGGCGACGCTCGGCATTCCAGCGGTGGATATTTACGTGGATATGGTCAATTTTTTGCCCAAATACGAGTACGATGTGAGCAAAAAGTTGTTTTCCAAAAAGACCTACACCGAAATCCCCAAGGGTTTTGAACTGCAAAAAAACATCCACATTCGCTACACCGCGCCCGCTTTGCTCGACCGCATCGTGACCGCCGCTGCGCGTCAGGAAATCTATGACATCGTGAAAGTGGACTACTTCGTGAAAGACCCGCAAGTGGTGTACGCGCAGCTCCGCGACGCTGCTTTTCAATATATTACGCAAATTAAAACCCAATATCGCAGTATCGGTTTACGGCTGGATTCGGCCTATCTGGTCACCGCCGAAAACGCCTGGGTGGCCTATCCGATCAATCGCTACGAGACCTATCAGGCATTTAGCGGCCAGCGTCTGGACAATGATGAGAAGGGAGGTTCCATAGTCAATAGCGCGGACAAGCCCATTTCGCGCTTCTACAACGCCGTGCCAGCCAATGATTACGACATCGTCATCAATCCTGAAATCCTGGAACCGGCGGTGCAATTTTCCTACAACCTCATTTTGCGCTTTACGCTTCCGGAAAGGAAGCCATACACCAAAACCGAAGTGAAAAGAGAGTTTGTGCTGGTCACGCCTAACGGCGAAGTGAAGACTCTAAAAGTGGAGTAATTGCCTGATAAATAAATAGTTGTGATCTTATATCCACCAGTATGTTGTCATTCTGAACGAAGTGAAGAATCTGCCCAGGAGCGAAGTTGAATGCTTGCTTTCTACTCGGCCAGATTCTTCACTTCGTTCTGAATGACACCGAGGTTAGGTATGTTTTTCAGTATTACTTAACAACAACGCGGTGGAATTGCCCTGCTTCCCCTACTTTTGCGGCTCTTTTTGAAAAAGGGGGTTAAATAATTAAAACACCCTTTAAAACGGACTTTGAAAATGAAGCGCACGAAAATTGCCGAACTCCTCCGCACCGAACCGACGGACACCGAAGTACTGGTCAAAGGCTGGGTAAAAGCCTTTCGCAACAACCAGTTTATTGCCCTCAACGATGGCTCTACTTCCAACAACCTGCAAGTGGTCGTGGATTTTGAAAATACTGATCCCGCCCTCATCAACCGCCTCAAATATGGCGCGGCCATCGGGGCGCAGGGTACGCTGATCGAATCGCAGGGTAAGGGCCAGAAAATAGAGCTGAAAGCCAGCAGCCTCGAAATATTTGGCGACTGCAACCCGGAAGAATTTCCGCTGCAACCCAAAAAGCAATCGCTCGAATTTCTGCGGGAAAACGCGCACCTGCGTTTTCGTACCAACACCTTTGCGGCGGTGTTTCGGACACGTCATGCCCTGGCTTATGCTATTCATAAGTTCTTCAACGACAAGGGATTCTATTACCTGCATACACCCATTATCACGGCCAGCGATGCCGAAGGAGCGGGTGAAATGTTCCAGGTAACGACCCTTAATCTGGACAAACCCGCCCGCCAGGAAAACGGTGCCGTGGACTTTACCCAGGACTTTTTCAAACGCCCCACCAACCTCACCGTATCCGGCCAGTTGGAAGGCGAATTGGGAGCCACTGCCCTCGGCGATGTCTATACTTTTGGGCCGACTTTCCGGGCAGAAAACTCCAACACCACGCGCCACCTGGCCGAGTTCTGGATGATCGAACCAGAGGTGGCTTTCGCCGATTTGCAGGATAACATGAACCTCGCCGAGGAGATGTTGCAGTACGTGATCCGCTATGCGCTGGAGCATTGCGCCGACGACCTGAAAATCCTGGAAGAGCGTCTATTAGAAGAAGAAAAAAGCAAACCGCAGGATCAGCGCTCGGAATTGTCGCTGCTGGAAAAACTGCGTTTCGTCACTGAAAACGAGTTTGAGCGACTCACCTACACAGAGGCCATCAGCATTTTGAAAAATTCCAATCCCAACAAAAAAGGGAAATTCCAATACCCTGTAGAAGGCTGGGGCACCGACCTGCAAAGCGAACACGAGCGGTATTTGGTGGAAAAACACTTTAAAAAGCCGGTCATCCTGACCAATTATCCGGCGGAGATCAAGGCCTTTTATATGCGGCAGGACGAACCCGCCGAAGGCGTACCCGGCCCAACCGTCTCGGCGATGGACATTCTTTTTCCCGGCATCGGGGAGATCGTGGGTGGTTCGCAGCGCGAAGAACGCTACGACCGGCTGGTGCGCCGCATGGAAGAAATGCACATTCCCACCGAGGAACTATCCTGGTATTTGGACACCCGGCGGTTCGGCACCTGTCCCCACGCCGGTTTCGGGCTGGGTTTTGAGCGGCTGGTACTGTTCGTGACCGGTATGACCAATATCCGTGACGTGATCGCTTTTCCAAGGTATCCGGGGAGTGCGGAATTTTAAAAGAGTTGATTTATTGAGGATACGAGGATTTGAGTATTCGATTAAAGCACGTGATAATCAGGCATTTAATCGAATACTCGCATCTTACTCCGATTCGTCCACATCTCGCCCGGCATTCCGCATTCCGTATTCTGCATTCCGCATTCGTTTACTCCTCCTTCTCCACCGCTTCTTCGTCAATCACATTGCCGAAGAAAATAGCGTTAGCGAACAGGCGGTTGGTGCCGTACCAGAAGGCCCGGAAATTGGGGTCGCCCGCGAAACCGATGATTCGGCCTTTACCGATGCCGCCCACGATGATGGCTGCCGACTTCGCCACCAGCGGCTTTTGTTTGGGATGAATATATCCGGCCAGTAAAGGCTGCTCCGCAAAAGTCACGGGGGCCGCGTAGGGATTTTTAGGAGCAGATATGAACAGCGTATCGCCCAAAAACACCGGCAATTGCGCATGTTCATAGCCATAACAAAGCGGATGCGTCAGGTCCAGGTCCGCCGAAAAAATGCTGCCCGGCATCCGCAGCGCACTCCGATTCTCATCGAGGCCATCATAAGAGAGTCGCGTGGAAGGAGAAGTGGCCGGAGCCTTGCGGAATTCCACCGGCAGCAGATCGGAATTTTTCAGCCAGCGCAAAGCATTGCCGATGGCGACGATGGTACCGCCATCGGTCACAAACTGCCGCAGCCGTTCGGCAGACAGGCTGGAATATTTGCCTTCCGGCAAAATCAGGGTGTTGTATTGGGACAGATTCACGCTGGCAAAACGACTGCTTTCCACCATCGTCACCGGCATTTCGTAACGCGTATCCAGCAGGTGCCAGACTTCGCCCGCCGATTCAGGATTCACGCCCGAACCCGTGATTAACAGCACTTTAGGCAGGCGAAGCAACTGAAAAGATTCGCTGCCAAAATCGGGGCCATTGCTGCTGTGGCCATTATAAATGGGGTGGACCGGCAGTTCCGTGACCCAGTTATTCATCGTCGTCATCAGCACGGTATCATTCATGGGTTGACCTTCCGCCAGCACAATCAAACTGCCCGCCGTGAAATGCTGGTGCTGTACTTCAAAAGGTTTGGTGGCCACCTTCACACGCAGTCCGGCGCGTTCCAGTTCAAAGAGCACTTTGGGCAATTCATAGCCCACGGCATTCAGCACATAGGCGTAAGCAGGCCGATTAAAAATGGCCGGAGCATAGCGGCTCGTCAGGCCGACGCCATCCCCTGCGCTCGCCCACCGCGTGTTGAAATCTTTGCCTGAAACAGGTGTCCAGGCTACGCCGAAAGCATCGGGCAGCGTCCAGGCCGATATATCATAAAAAATGCTGTCGCGGAAAGTCGTTGGGCGTTCAAAAATGGCCCGCACCAGGCGATATTGTGCTTGTTCGCAGGGCACCCAGAAGGCATTGTTGGCCGTGAAAGTTTGCCCGTTTATGGTCGCATTTTCCTGCAAATTCTTGACCTTAATATTGTTGCGCAGCAAAACATTTAGTAATTCCCGGCCCGGCAGATCGCGATTATCGGCAAATAGATAGCCCTTCACGGCATCTTTCCGGGCATCTTCCAGGGCAGATTTATAAAAATCGCGGAGATATTCGTTCATTTCCACTCGCATTTCACCCACCGCCTGCAGGGTAGAAAGCGAGGTAAACACCTGATTGCGAATGGTATAGGGGAAAGTCAACAGGCCATTGTCGGTATTTTGCATACTGCCCCGGCTACTGGCCTGTTCAAACAGAATACCCATACATCCCTGCGCATCGGGATAAGTAGAGCCTTTGCCGTAGTAGAAGTCGTCGTAGTTTTCTCCCGTAAAAAAAGACACGTTATGCGCCGACAAAATGCGGGCGTGGTACTGGCCGATTTTGGCCGTCAATTCCTGATTACGAATCGGCGTAATGGGATTCACGCGACTGGGCACGCCCGGCTGAAAAAAGAAGGTCGAGTTGCTGCCCATCTCATGGTGATCGGTCAGCACATTTGGGTGCCAGTCCTGAAAAATGGCGATGCGGCCCGGTGTTTCCGGCTGCTGCGCCACCAGCCAGTCGCGGTTCAGATCGAAGAAATAATGGTTGTAGCGGCCCCGTGGCCAGGGTTCATTGAATTCATCGGCCACCGGATCGGGGGAAGGATGCTGGCTGCGGCGGCTATTCACCCAGGTCGCAAAACGTTGCATCCCATCGGGATTAAAGCAGGGATCGAAGAGAATGACCGTGTTTTGCAGTAGTTGTTGTACCTCCGTCGCTTGCGCCGCCGCCAAATAGTAGGCTACCAGCAGAGCCGCATTGCTGCCGCTGGTTTCGTTGCCGTGGATGGAATAACCCATATAATTCACCGCAGGCAGATTTTTTAAGTCCAATGCTCCGCTGCTGTCAGGATTGACCAAACGACTGCGTATGGCCTTGATCTGCTCCAGCCGCCCCTGGTTTTCTTTGGCCGTAATCGTCAGACAAAGCATGGGCCGCTGCTCGTATGTGCGCCCGTATTCGCGCATACTGATGCGGTCGCTCACACGGTCCAGTTCGCGCAGATAGCCCACCAGTTGATCGTGCGTCACATTCCAGGTACCGACTTCGTACCCCAGATAACTGGCGGGCGTGGGAATGGCCGGGTCATAGGCTACTTCCGGCAAATAGTAGGATAAAGTTGGTTTTTCCTGGGCAACCACCCACAGCGGGCAGGCAAACAGCATGGCGAAACAGCCCAGCCGGAATAGAGACATAGTGCGTGAATTTTGGGGAAAAGTACGGCAACCAGTGCAATTTTCTATTTTTCAGTAAGCTCTTGGTTATCAGGCTGCTTGTTACACCTGAACTCCACCTGGTTTGATACTTCTCCGCCGCAGGCCATTGGCAACCCTATTTATTCCAATGATGAACCAGCCACTTTTCATTGGATATGCGAATCATGGGTTAAGAGCGGAAATTTATTTTAGCCCTGGTCTATATCAATATTTTCAACAGCTCCTGCGCCGCCTTGGCCACCACCGTACCCGGCCCGAAAATAGCCGCTGCGCCCGCCGCTTTCAGAAAATCATAGTCCTGTTGCGGAATCACGCCACCGACGACGACCAGAATGTCGCCGCGACCCAGTTTTTCCAGTTCCGCGATGGTCTGCGGCACCAGCGTTTTGTGGCCTGCTGCCAAACTGGAAATGCCCAGAATGTGCACATCGTTTTCAGCGGCTTGCCGGGCTGCTTCAGCGGGTGTTTGGAAAAGTGGGCCAATATCCACATCAAAACCCAGATCGGCAAAGGCGGTGGCGATGACTTTCGCGCCGCGATCATGGCCATCCTGACCGAGTTTAGCGACCAGAATACGCGGGCGACGGCCTTCCAGTTCCGCAAATTCGTCGGCCAGTTGGCGGGCCAGTTCAAAATCAGCATTGTTGGTCATGGTAGCGGCATAGACACCAGCAATGGTGCGCGTGGTGGCGGTATAGCGTCCAAAAGCATTTTCCAGTGCCTGCGATATTTCTCCCAAAGTAGCGCGGACGCGGGCAGCAGCAATGGCCAGGGCCAGGATATTTTCCCCGTCTTTTTCCGCCGCCGTGCGTTGGATAGCCGCAAGGGCTATCCCTACAGCATCTTCATTTCTTTTTAATTTAACTGCTTGAATACCCGCCACTTGTGATTCGCGCACGACACCATTATCCACTTCCAGAATATCAAAAGCGACCCGATCCGATCCCTGGAAAATATTTACCCCTACGATTTTTTCTTCGCCACTGTCAATGCGCGCCTGCTTCCGGGCGGCGGTTTCTTCGATGCGCAGTTTGGGTACGCCCGCCTCGATGGCTTTCGACATGCCGCCCAGGGCTTCCACTTCCTCGATGAGGGCCCAGGCTTTTTCCACGAGTTCCGCAGTCCTGTTTTCCAGGAAATAAGAACCAGCCCAGGGGTCTATGGCCCGCGTGACGTCGGTTTCTTTCTGAATAAACAACTGGGTATCGCGGGCAATTTTTGCCGAAAAATCCGTGGGCAGGGCAATGGCCTCGTCGAAGGAATTAGTGTGCAAACTCTGGGTACCGCCCAACACCGCCGCCAGCCCTTCGATGCAGGTACGGGCCACATTGTTGAACGGGTCCTGTTCGGTGAGCGACCAGCCGGAAGTCTGGCAATGCGTACGCAGCATTAGGGATTTGGCACTTTTGGGCGCAAATTGCTGCACCAATTTTGCCCACAATAATCGCCCGGCGCGCAACTTGGCGATCTCCGTAAAATGATTCATCCCAATACCCCAAAAGAAGGACAGGCGCGGCGCAAATTCGTCAATACTTAATCCAGCCGCCAAACCTGTGCGGATATATTCGAGGCCATCGGCGAGGGTGTAAGCCAGTTCGATTTCCGCTGGTGCACCCGCCTCGTGCATGTGGTAGCCGCTGATGGAAATCGGGTTGAATTTTGGCATTTTTTGAGCGCAGTACGCGAAAATATCGCCCACCAAACGCATACTTGGCCCTGGCGGATAAATGTAGGTGTTGCGCACCATGAATTCTTTGAGGATGTCGTTCTGGATAGTACCCGCCAGTTTTTCGGGCGGCACACCCTGCTCCTCTGCGGCCACGATAAAGAAAGCCAGGATCGGGATGACCGCGCCATTCATGGTCATGGAGACCGACATCTGATCGAGCGGAATCTGGTCGAACAGGATTTTCATATCTTCCACGGTATCAATGGCTACGCCCGCTTTGCCCACATCGCCCACCACGCGCGGATGGTCGGAATCATAGCCCCGGTGCGTGGCCAGATCGAAGGCTACGCTCAGTCCTTTTTGTCCGCCCGCCAGGTTGCGCCGGTAGAAAGCGTTGCTCGCCTCGGCGGTGGAAAAGCCCGCGTACTGCCGGATGGTCCACGGCTGGGTAAGGTACATGGTGGAGTAGGGGCCACCGAGGAAAGGAGGCAAACCAGCCACGGAATGCGGAATGCTGGAATGCGGAATGCGGAATGGTTCGGCATTCGCAGGGCGGAGCGAGGGATCGAAGGGTTGGGCGGAAAAGTCGGGTACGGGCATGGTACGGGTGGATTAGGTTGGCGAAGGTCGGGAAATGAACGAGAATGGCAAACGCCGATCACTATTGTGAAAAGTACTTTTTATTTTAAAAAATAAGTCTTGCTCAATTCAGCAGATGAAGTTTTGAAGCCATAACCAACGGAGTAATTACTTTAATATAACCAGATAACTTTTCTATGCTTAGTCCAAGGCGGATCATCCCGGAGAAAAAACTTCCCTTTAGTTTCTCTTCCGACTCAATATAAATTGAAAGTTCTTGAACATTACTCAGTATATCTATTAGAAGTTTAATAAAACGATTACTAAACTTTGCCCGAGGGTTGAAAGCGATGGATTGAAGCTTTAAAAGAAAACCCTCTGTAGCAGGTAAAAATTCAGGCTGGATATTTCTGCGATTGGATAATTTGAGTGTTTGGGCTAAATTATACAAAAATTTACCCAACTCTTGCGCGTCCGTATTGGCAGAAAGTTGATTGGTAAAGCCCTTAATTTCGTTAACGACTAACTGCCTGACCACATTTGCAGGAGTCAATACTTGATCTGATGAATGGAGAGCATCCTCCATAGATGTTTTGGTATTCTTATTCTGTGGTTCCAGATTTCCGTTTTCATCTGAAATTGTCTCCGGTGGTTGTTCCTCTTTGAGTTTCTGTAGCAGGGTTTGAATATTAATCCGAACCCTATTTCTGCCTATCATCCTGTCTTCTGTCGATAGAATTCCTTGCGCCGATTCGTTATTGAGGTTGTTAATTTGCGCCAAAAGCGAAATAACTACGTCATTCTCAATATCTTTTTTTTTCAAAAAAATCAAAACCTCCTCGATTTTATTATCGGCTATCAGATCATTCAATCGCTTGAAGTTTAAAAAGGCCATGCAAAAATATAACATTTTTTGTTTCTTTAAATTAAGAATATAAAACAAATTTTTTATTTTCTTTCATTCCCCACCAACTCCCCATACAACCCAAATAACCACGCCACCCGCTTCGCCTCACTCGCAAAAGCCTTTTTAATCCCATAACACGCATCCACTGCCCGGTCCAAAGCCACATGCGCTGCCAGCAGGTCAGTGGGCATTTTAGTCGGATCGTAAAGTTGAGCCAGATTCTTTCCGGCAGCCTGATGCACGGCCCGCACATCCAGCATCTGTTGCGCAGCCGCTTCTACCGCAGATTTTTGCGCGGGCGTGGCTTGCATCGGGAAAGGGAAGTTGTTGTAAACGATGTCTTTGGAATAACGATAACGACTTTCAAGACGGCCACACACATAGCGCACCCAAGCCATGTGCATCTCGGAATGCAACATACCAAATAGAAAAAGGGTCGCATTTGGAATGATGAAAACCAAATCACTGGAAAGCGTGGTCGGCTCTTCAAAACCAATTGGAATATAGGGACGACGTTCGGAAGAGACTTTGGGAACGACTAAATAATTTCCCTTGGGCATATTTTCCACATGAAAGCGTGTCGGTTTTTCGGCCAATTTCTGCGTAGGCGCACTTTTGCTTTCCAACCGGGTTCGTTTCACGGCTTCTACGCGCTCCCAAATAAGCGGGATTCCTTTCAATACCTCCAAATCCTCCTCGCCGAGCCACAAGCACCAGCGTTCCCAGCCATTAATAAATTCGTCGGAGCCAATCCAGCGACGGAAATACTTTTTTGCCAAAGGCTCTTTTTTCAAGAAATCGTCACGCTCTTCGGTAGTAAAAAGATAGTGTCCGCCATCAATTGGTTTATTGCCAATCCCAATTTCTGGCACCTGACAAATTGGTTTCTGCCGCGAACGCACGACCACGTCCCCCGCTTCCACCAAGTACGGATTAATATTTTTCACTTCCGAAACCACTGGCTCGCCTTTAATATCGGCATACTCAAACAGCCATCGCCGCGCGGGTTTGGTCTTGCCAAAACCAACAATAATGCAATACACTGCCGCTACGCCGGGAGCCTCATTCGTCCATTTGAAAGTCTGGTGGGCAAAATAAATCGTGATGCCGTGTTTTTCCAGCAATGTGCCCCAGAGCATCCCGACCTGCTCGCCCTGTGTAATGCTATTGGTACTTACGAACGCCACTTTGGTCTCCGCGCTGCTATCCAGATAAGCGGCGGCCTTGACGTACCAGCCACTCACATAGTCGAGTGTACCGCTGCCGGAGGCGTTACCAAAAAGGGTTTTGATCTCCCCGCGCTGCCCATCATCCATCACTTTGGAGCCGATAAACGGCGGATTACCAATGATGTAGGAAAAAGTCTCACCCTTAACCCCACCCCCGGCCCCTCCCCCGAAAGGGAGGGGAGAAAGGCTGCTCCAATCGGTTTGCAGGGCATTACCCGTCAGAATATGCGGCGATTCGCGGAGCGGAATACTCGGAATCGTCACGCCGAAAGTGTGCAGCAAAGCCCGATTCGCCTGATGTTCCGCCAGATAAAGCGCGACCTGCGCGATGAGGGCCGACACGGGTTTTATTTCCAAACCGTGGAATTGTTCGAGCCGGACATTGGCCAGCAGACTGGCATCGGTCACGTATTGAATGCCTTGCGCCGCCTTCACCACTTCCATATCGAGTAGGCGTAGTTCGCGGTAAGTAACCACGAGAAAATTGCCACAGCCGCAGGCCGGATCGAGGAAACGGAGGCTGCCGAGTTTGCGGCGAAAAATTTCGAGTTTCTTTTTGTCAGTACGCACCGCCTGGAACTCCGCCCACAAATCATCGAGAAAAAGCGGATCAATCAGCCGCCGAATATTCGTATCGCTGGTGTAGTGGGCACCGAGGGCACGGCGTTCGGTATCGTTGAGCACGGCCTGGAACAAGGAGCCGAATATTTCCGGGCTGATACCCGCCCAATCGAACATCGCACAGGTTTCGAGGGCATTGCGCAGGCCCATCGAGCCGGGCGGCGTTTTGGTCAATTTTTCCGCAAATAAGCCGCCATTGACGTAAGGAAACTGCATGAGCGCGGCACCCACATCCCCGCGTCGGCGCACCGGCGTATTCAGCACATCGAACAATTCCAGCAGTGCTTCGCCAATATCGCTGCCATTTTCGAGGGTACTTTTAAGAATGTATTTGGAAAATTGCTTGGGCTCAAAAATGCCCGTATCCTCGGCGAACATGCAAAACAACATGCGTACCAGCAGCAATTCGAGGTCGTGGCCCGTGTAATGCGCACTCGTCAGCACGGTATGAATAGACGCAATACGCGCTACGGCATCAAAATTCGCTTTTTCTTCGGCCACGATGAGTTCACCGGCGAATTCAGGGATGAACGCAAATTCCGCGAGGCGTTGTGGCAGTTCGGCAATGGCGATTTCGACAAAGGGTGCGGCACGGAGACTTTCCAAGTTTTTGAAACTTGGAAAGTCTGGGAAAGCGGACGCTAAATCGTAAATCCGAAATCGTTTGAAATTGCACAGCACCACGCGCAGCGGACGCTCGGCGGGCGGCAAACCTGCTACATATTCCATTGCTTGCCGAAAGGTTTTTTCAAAATCCTCGGGCTTATCCAGGTGGGCCGATTTATGCTCCACGAGCATTTTACCTTTCCAGATCAAGTCAATAAAACCCTGGCGGTTGCCCTCGCGTTTCACCCGGCCTTCGTGACGGGCAAATCGGCGTCGTTCCAGGTTGAATATTTTCAAAAAGGCATCCCAATAAGAATGCGCTTCGCCTTTTTCGTCGCGTTCGGCGGCCCATTCGTGGACGAAAGCGGTGGCATTTTGGCGGTAGGTATCCCAGGCGAGGGTGTTCATGTGGATGGGCAGGCGTTAAAAATGAATTGTCCGGGAAAGCAGAATCAAGGCGCAAAAGTAGGAAGGAATACTTACTGCTGGCCAAACGCTTCAAAAGCGGAATGCTCCTATAAAAGCATCCCTTTTCTAAACCCCATCAATTGCTTAACTTCGTACAAAACTTACCACCATGACTGCCGCGCTGAACAATGCTCAACTGGAAATTCTCCAACTCTTTGCCAGTAACCTCTCCGAAGAAGAACTGGACGACCTGCGCCGGGTACTTATTGAATTTCGCTATCGCCGTCTGCAACAGGCACTTGACAAAATGAACCTTTCGCCGTCACAAATAGAAACTTGGCGTAAAGGGCATGACCGTACGCCATATCGTTTGTAGAATGCCCCAAATGAGTTTTAAAAGATATTCCCTCTCCTAAAGTAAAAGTCATTGGCAGCCAGGAGTTTCTGGAAATGATGGAAAAATAGAGTGACTTCTGTGCCTGCTTTTAAGTTAGATTAAAAGCATTATTCCTTCTGCTATTCAATTCTTCGGCTTGCTCAATGCCGGTGCGCTAGCATGATAGTCGTTTTGAATGCGTAAAGCATAGTCGTTCAATAGTTCCAATACCCGTTCGCGCTTTTTATGTTGCACGACCATCCCAACATGGTTGGGCATTTCGTTCATTCGCCACACGATTTCCGGGTCGTTGAATTGGCCGGTATCGGGCCATTCCTGGCGGGTGAGGGAGACCACGATGCCCGCATAGTCATTCCGAACTTTGGGCAATTTGTACTTTTCTCCCCCCGCTACGGCGGCTTCCAGTTTGGCCCATTCATACCAGAGATTGATGCCGGAAGAAGCCTCCACCATATCAGCAAGGTGTGCCCCACCGACGCGGGAGGCAGTTTCCAGGAAGTAAAACTCGCCGGTTTCATGGTTTTTAATAAATTCCGTATGACTGGCACTATACTGCATGCCGAAGGCTTTCATGACGGCAGCATCCATCGCGAGCAGTTTTTTCTCATCCTCCGAACCGAAAGGCACCACGACGCTGCGAAAAATGCCGCCCCCGTGCGCTACCTCAAACGGCGTGGACAGGTACTGCGACACCCGCGAAAAAATAACCTTGCCATCCTGCGAAAGGGAATCCACGTGAAATACATCGCCGGGCCGAAACTGCTCCACCAAATACTCATGGCGATCACCACCGAGCGTATCCAGATGGGCCCATAGCTCTTCGATGGAATATATTTTTTTCATACCCGTCGCCGAAGCCTGACCACGTGGTTTCACGATCCAGGGAGCAGGTACCTGCTGCGCAAATTCGTTGATCTGCTCATCATTGAACAACGCGGAGAAAGAAGGTACGCGGATGCCCTCTGCGGCGGCCTTGAAGCGCATCGCCAGTTTGTCGCGAAAATGGCGGGCGGTGGTCTGTCCCATGCCGGGAATACGAAAATGCTCGCGCAAATACGCCCCTTTCTCTACATCGAAGTCATCCAGCGACACAATGCGGTCGAATTTGCGGCTGCGCATCAGCCAGGCCAAACCCGCGGCCACATCTTCCATTTTCCACTCGTTGTCTGGCCCTTGTTCCACATAGAAAATATCGTCAATCGCTTCCCGTGCCCAGGCTTTGTGTTCGAGTTTTTTGGAAGTGACTAAGTAAACAGTGGCACCAGCGGCTTTCATGCCACGCAGAAATTCATTGCCTTTGAAATAACTGGCAATACAAACAAAAGATACAGGTCTTGACATCGCGGAATGGTTGATTAATAGACAGGTGGATTGTTTCATTCACAGGACCAGGGTACGTGATGACCTATGTTTGGGCAAAAAACGTTAAAAGTTTTCAAACTATCCGCTTCCTGCAAGTAGAGAAGAGAAAAATTTTGAAAATAGTGCTTTCTGCCATTGCTATGCACTGGCCTTTGCCAAGGAACTGCCCATCTACTCAAGGCACAAAAAAAGCCCAACTGCGTAACAGTTGAACTTTTTCTGCATGAATACCAACCTGAATGTATCGGGACGGCTTCTGTTTTTTATCGGCGGGAGGTAAGTAATCCGCTACTGTAGCACGACTTCACGCTCGGCCATCATCTTGCGGATGTTGATTAGCGCATAACGCATACGACCTAAAGCGGTGTTGATGCTCACGCGGGTCAGGGAGGCGATCTCCTTGAAACTCATATCCGCATAATGGCGCAGGATTACGACTTCACGTTGCTCTTCGGGCAGGGCATCCACTAAGCGGCGAATCCGGTTGTGGGTTTCGCTACGCATGAGCAGCGTATCGGCAGCATCATCGCCCACGCGCAACACGTCGAAAATATCGAAGTCTTCCGTAGGGTTCAGGTGCGAGCGACGCTTGTTGCGGCGGTGATAGTCCACACACATATTGTACGAGATGCGCATGGCCCACTGGACAAATTTGCCCTCGTGGTTGTACTTGCCACGCCGCAGCGTATCAATAATTTTGATGAACACCTCTTGAAAGATATCTTCGGCTAAAGCCTGATCTTTCACGAAAAGGTAAATGGACGTGTAGATTTTAGATTTGTAGCGCTTCAAAAGTGTTTCGAAGGCTTGTTCATCGCCATTTACATAGCGGGCGATCAGTTCCTGATCATTAAGCATCGGCATAACTTGCATGAGCAAAACGGTTTGCTGTTTTACCAGTTAAATTGTTCAGAATTTAAACGGTGTACAAGTTTTACTCGATAAGCGAAATGTAGTTGCGAAGCGTGAACTGATGAACGTTGTCAGAATTGACTTGTCAAATGTATAACTATATTGTGTAACCAACTTCTTTTTTTTTTAATTTTAACAAAAAATTACGACCATTTTTAAAGTTTTCCCGAAAATGCTTTAAAAAATTTGGTATTTCCCCTATTTTTGTGTGTTTTTCCAAACATTGTTTTGCGCTAAATTTTTTATTTTTCATCAATACATAAAGACGCTGCTGTCGGGCAATGCGCAAAATAGCCTTCACTTTCGCCTCAGCAGTCGTCCCCTCCTCATGGAAATAGCCATAATTCTTGTCCTTATTGTTATCCACGGCTTTTTGGTGCTCGGCGAAATGGCCCTCATCACCGCCAAACGCTCCACGCTGGAAGGAGAAAAACAGAAGGGCAGCCGCAATGCCGCCACTGCCCTCTATTTGCTGGATAATCTCAATAACTACCTGTCGGCCATGCAGGTCGGTATCACCTTGATCAGTATAGTGGAAGGGGCGTACGGTGGGGTGGCAATCGGGTCTTATTTGCAGCCTCTGGTGGAAAGCGTTCCCATGCTTGCCCCTTATGCCGAGCAAATTTCGATCTCGGTAGTGGTTGCCGTCATTACTTATTTGTCTCTGGTAGTGGGTGAGTTGGCCCCTAAATATATTGGCATTCAATACGCCAATACGCTGGCCCTCACGTTCGCGCCAATCATGAATTTCATCATGCGCCTGACGGGGCCGATCGCCACTTTCCTCAGTTGGTCCACCAAAATGTTTATGCGTTTGCTGTTCATCAAGCCGAGCGACCAGCAGAATGTATCGGAGGAAGAAATCAAACTGATGGTGCGTCTGGCTAACCAGCAGGGCGTGCTGGAAGAAAAGGAAAGCGAATTTATACAAAATATCCTGCGCTTTGCCGACCGCGACGCCGATACGGTGATGACGCACCGCAACAATGTGGAGTGGCTCGACATCAACGCTCCGGCGGAGGAAAACGACCGTATTATCAATGAAAGTGGCTATACCAAATTCCTGGTCTGCGACGACGATATGGAGAATATTCTGGGTGTGGTGAAACTCCGCGACTACATCGGACTTCGCAACAAACCGAATTTCAACCTGCGCAGCATTCTCTCGCAGCCGCTCTATGTGCCGGAATCCATGAACGCGATCAAGGTGCTGGAAAATTTCCGCAAAGCCCGCAACTATTTCGCCGTTGTGGTGGATGAATATGGTTCTACCCAGGGCATTATCACGCTGCATGACCTTACAGAGAATATTTTTGGTGCCCTGCCCGACGTGGACGATGTGGAAGGCCCCGCCATTACCGAACGGGAAGATGGTAGCCTGCTGGTAGATGGCATGATCCCGATTGACGAATTGCAGGAAACGGTCAATATCAAGGAGTTCAGTTTCGAGGATGCCGACTACTCCACGCTGGCGGGTTTTATTCTGTACAAACTAAGCGAAATCCCGAAAGTCAGCGACCATTTTGTCAGCGAAGGCTACCGCTTCGAGATCATGGATATGGATAAGAGTAAGATTGACAAGGTGTTGATCAGTAAGGTGGAGCCGGACGATGATGCGGAGGGATAATTGTAATAACTTGAAAGAACCAGACAACATCTCTGCACAATTTGTCCAAGTGAGTATCCCGATCTGAGTGGTGGCATGGGTTCTGCAATTTTTTCTTTGAAAAAAATCGCGGAACCCATGCCACCACTATC
>JANPIV010000122.1:0-13622 GCA_031425155.1 Saprospirales bacterium
CCATCCCTTTTTTTCAAAGAAAAAAAGGGATGGAACCCATGCCACCACTCAAATTCGTATTTTCATTCAGACCAATTGTGCAGATGTATTGACTTTCATTCCCGCTTTTAAAGACCAACTACCAAAGACTCATTGCTTATACTTCCCCTCATATTTCCGATAAAGTTCCTTCTGTTTATTGTCCAGATTAATCTCCCGACCCTGAATAAAAGCAGCGGTCACCTGCGCCGTGCGCATATCCAGCGCGTCGCCTTCGCTGATGAAAAGCGTGGCATCTTTGCCGATTTCGAGCGAACCGACCGTCGCGTCAATGCCGAGTATTTTGGCAGTATTAAAAGTCAGGGCACTCAACGCGGCTTCATAAGACAAGCCATAACCGACTGCCTGACCGGCCTGAAAAGCCAGATTGCGCTGCCGCCAACTGCCTTCTTCGCTGAAAGCAAACAGCACGCCTTTTTCCTGTAGTACCGTCGCCGTTTTGTAAGGTTGATCCACGTCTTCATCGTCGCGGGTGGGCAGCCGCTGGGTTTTGGCGAGGATGACGGAAACGTTGTGCGCTTTCAGGAAATCAGCGACCAACCAGGCTTCGCTGGCTTCTACCAATACCGGGCGCAATCCAAATTGCTCGGCAAAAATTATTGATTCCTGAATGCCTTTGGCAGTATTGACATGGATATAGAGGTTTTGTTTTTGGGCAAAAACGCCGCGCATGGCCTCGAATTTCGGGTTTTTGACGTCCACAGCGGCTTGCTGCGTATAACCACGGGCTTCTTCCAAAAAACGGCGCAGTGCCAGCACATCTTTCTCGTACTGTTCCATGCGCTTGGCTTCGAGGGTCGGGCCGGGTTCCGCGCCGGGCGGAGTACGTGGTATTGGCCAGTTCAGATGTACCCCATCATCGGTGCGGTAGGCGGCGTCTTCCCAGTTCCAGGCATCGAGTTGCACCACCGAGGAAGTGCCCGACAGAATGCCCCCGGAAGGCACGATTTGCGCCAGCAAAACTCCACTCGTACGCACGGTGGGTGGTACTTCCGAGTCAGTATTGTAAGCGATGATCGTGCGAGCGTTCGGGTTCAAACTGCCGGTTTCCGCATAGTCCACCGTGGAGCGGGCGGCATCTATTTCGACCAGTCCCAACTGGGAATTGGGGGCTATAAAACCCGGATACACCTGTTTGCCGACAGCGTCGAAGATTTTGCTGTATTTAGTACGGTCAATGCGAGCCGTGGACGCATCGGTGACCAGCGTGAGTTTGCCGTTCTCAAAAGCGATGGCGCTGTTGGCGATCACGGTGCCATTGCCCAGGTGGGCCGTTGCGCCCATGATGAGAATGGCCGCCTTTTGGGCGGGCGCGGGAGTGGGCGATTGCGCAGCCAAAGGAGCGGCGGCGAGGAGGAGAAAAAACAGGAAAAAGCAGTTGCTGCGCAAAACCATAGCCGGTTGTTGTTTAATGTGCAATGGTAAGGCAATTCTACACGCGGATAGTACGGACTGCCACGGATTTTCGCGGATTTTTATAAAAATTATACCCGCCATACATTCCCAAGACGCTGACTGTCAATAAATAATCTGCGTAGCCTCATAATCGTCTGTCCACCCAGCATTACAGAAACAACATGAGCCATCGCCGACGAATCGGGATGGCCCATGTAGCATTTAAAACACGGATGAATGCGCTATATTTTGGAAAACATGTAAAAAATCCGTGTTATCCGTCCTATCCGCGTTACATCCGCTTTACATTTTTACCAATTTACCCTGACCTACTGCTTTCCCAGCACTACGGATTTCGTAGAAATAAACGCCTGCGGGCAGTTGTGCGGCCTGGAACTCGAAACTCGAGCCGCTGAATTGGCTATTCAACACAGATTTCCCAACTGTAGAATACAACCTGAAATTCATTTTGTCCGTGTTATCCAAGCCTTCTACACTGACCCGGGCCTGGTTGGTCAACGGATTCGGAGCGATCTGGATGTACACATTGGGCACCAGCACGGTCGAAGTAGCGGACACCACGAACTCTTTGCCAATGGTATGGAAGGTCTGGTTCGTGATGACCGGAGCATTATTATCGAAGTAAATCGCTGCGGTATTTTCGATTCGGGTGCCGATAGCAACGTCCTTGCGCTGCTGGACCCGGAATTGCACAAAACCCTGGGAATTGATTTGGCTGGCAGCACTATCCGGTAAATTGATGTCGGCGAATTTGAACACTACTACGCCATCGCCCTGCATATCCCATTGGTAAGAGTGGCTGCTCGCGCCGGGCCGTACGGTGGTTGGGTCAAAAGAAGCGGACAGTGTATCGCGAATTTCGATGTCCAAAGCCGGAGCGGTACCCGTATTCTGGAAGCGGATGATGTATTCCATTTCCACATTCTGGTCAATAAAATGTTCTTCTTTTACGCCGCGCGGGAACCCGTTTTTATCGTTCGGGTCGAAAGAATTGACGCTTTCCAAGCAGAACACATCCAGGAAAGGTTCTTCATCGCCAAGCGGATATTGATTTACATAACCGAGACTCACCGTGCCCGCTCCGTTGCAACCTTCGGCCCAGGCTACTGGTGTGTTTTGTCCGATAAAACCGGGCGATTGGTCGGCCTGGAGGCGCAGGAAGGAGCCCGTGGTCGGCACCGTAACGGTCGTAGATTCCCCAGCGGCCAATTGAAATCCGCCGGGCGGGGTGGACATCATCAGAATATTATCTTCAATGACGATGTAGTTCAACTGGTGCTGCATGTCACCGAGACCAACGTTGGTGATCGTAAACACCACATTTTCGCCATCGCAATCGGCGGTGACTTGTACTTCCGAGCCATCCCACTGTGCATTACTGGGAGCGCAACTGCTATCGGGATAGGCGTGGGCTTCGACGCAGTAGGTGGTGCCAAGTGGCTCATTGCAGGGGACAGTGGCTATGATATTGAAGCCACCGCACTGTTCCACACCCAGGTCGCCGAGTGGGAAAGAGTAAACGTTGCCGCCAAGGGCCGTTCCGGGAATACTGGAACTGGTGAAGACCAGCGCAGAATCCAGGGTTACTACAATGTAGGCATCTTTGGCTGTGGCACCACCGATATTACAGTAGTTTACGTTATAATACGCTGGCAGACAAGGGCGTAACTGGTTGGTTCCAATAGAAACGTCCATGCGCGGGCAAGGCAACAGAGTATCGCAGTGTACGGCAAAGTTTCCCTCGAATGCAGGGCCATTTGGATAATTAAGAACTACTTCCTGGTTGCAGGGGAAAAAGCAGCTAAGGCCATTGTTGGGTGGTTCGTTAACGATCACATAGCCACCGCCAGCGGTCGTTACACTGGGAGGGTTGAGCAATTCGTAGTAACCATTTACGTCGGTAGTATCATAGTAATTTTGGACGAGTCCGAGACTTTGCACCCTAATCAGCACTGGCCAGCCAGCCACGCCCGTTTCAAAAGCATCGTGTACACAGTCGCCATCAATATCGTTATAGACATAACCGGAAATGGAAGTGACCGGCAAAGGATTGTATTGTATAATAAAATCAACATTTTCGGTAGTATCCGCTGCCGCTACTGTTACCGTGAGTGTATCGCCTCCACAAGCCTCAAAAGCGGAAGTGGTCGGCCTGTAAGTAACATGATAAGTACCGGGTGCCAACGGAATGAAATACTGACCCTGAATACCCACCGTACCCCCAGCGATCAGGTCACCATTTTGAAAGGCCACTACACTGTTAAAGTAGAAAAAAGAGTCGTTTTCGGGAATGCAGTCGTTGTTGCCATCAAACTGTACAATACCGGAAACACCGGAATTGGGGGCTTGGGCGAACATCGGGGTGCTGGCTAAGCCGCACAGGAAGAGCAGAAGCAGCAGGAAAAGTCTTTGATTATTCATTGGATGCTGTTTGTTTAGTGATGTAAAATTTAAGCAGGCCGGTGGGAGGAAAGACGCCGGGCAGGATTTCGGTCGGTGATCGTTGCAACTATGACCAGCCTGATTACCCCGCGCCTTTTTTGATGATACAAAAGTCCTGCAAAATATTTCGGGCAACAACAACAAGTTTATACATTTGTCAAAAAGTAAATCGGGTAAATATTTTTATAAATGACTGATAATAAATTATTTGAATTAGTAAATACCCTGTCTGCTGTCGAAAAACGGGAATGTGCAGCCTTCTTAAAAAGTCCATATCACAATCGCCGCGAAGATGTGCTGCAACTCTGGAAAGAATGCTCCGTCGCCAGCAAAATCCGCCAGCAATCTACTTCACCATCAGATAAGACACTTCCAGAAAACACGGCCCAGCAACGGCACGTCCAATCCTTCCTGCTGCTGCAAATTGAAAACTTCCTTGCGCAACGCGCCTACGAACAAATTCCGCTGCTGAGCGACCTCCATCTTGCCCCCATTTATCGGCAAAAAGGGCTGCACAAACACCTCGATCACGTCATCCGCCGGGCCGAAGAGCGACTGACTACTCTGCCCCGCGATACGACGTACTATCATTTGCAATACCAGCTGGAATGGGAAAAATATGCCGCTACCGAATCGCAGACCCGCAGCCGGGGCAACAACCTCGCCGCCGTACACCATGCCCTGGATGTGTATTTGATTGGCAGCAAACTGCGCCTGGCCTGCCTGATGGAGTCGCACCGGGCAGTATTCAACGCCGAGTATGATACCAGTTTTTTGCCAGGATTATTGACCTTTCTGCCTCATAGTGAACTGGTTACGGTGCCGATTATCGCTCTATATTACCATTGTTACCAGGCCCTGACGGGCGGAACGGAGGAGGAGTTTCGCGCTTTTCGCCGCGAACTGGAAAGCCAGAATGCTACGCTGCCCACCGAAGAACGGCGCACTTTTTTGCTGCTGGCGGTGAATTACTGCATTCGCCAACTCAACACCGGCGACGCCCGCTACATCCGCGAGGTGTTCGATCTGTATCGGGTAGGCCTGGAAACGGGTGTGCTGCTGGAAAACGGAAAACTGGGCCGGTTTGCCTACAAAAACATTGTGGCGGCGGGCCTGAAAGTGCAGGAATTCCCTTGGGTGGAAGATTTTATCGGGCGGTATGAGCCTTTTTTGGAAGAAAAACACCGCGCCGCCAACCGTGATTACAACCTCGCCAAATTGTATTTTACCAAAAAAGACTACCGCCGCGCCATGCCGCTGCTGGCCCAGGTGGGCGAGAGCGACCTGCTGCTCAACCTCGACAGCCGCGTGATGCTGCTGAAAATGTACTACGAAACCGGCGAATGGGACGCGCTGGATGCTCTGCTGGCGAGTTTTCGGGTGCTGCTGCTGCGCAAAAAAAAAGTGATCGGCTACCACCAATCTCACTACCTGAATACCCTGCGCTACATCCAGAAACTCAGCCGGGTCAACCTGAATGACAAAACCGCCATCGCCGCTTTTCGGGCAGAAGTGGAAGGCAATAAGGCGGTGATTGAGAAAGATTGGCTATTGAGCATGGCCAGATAGACTTCACTTTGCCACGCGCAAGGCCTGCGCATAAGCATCCGGCAAAGGACTTTCTTCTACGGCACGGGCCGCTTTTTCCACGTCATAATCGAAGCGGACAAACTCTACGCGCAGGCTATCCGGGCGTTGGCGGCTGGTCTTTTCGTCGAAATGCAAAAGCACGTAACCGCCGCGCGGGTCGCCGTCTTTGGGCTTGCCAACGGAACCAATATTGATGGCGTGGCGAAAATGTGGCGCGTCCTGATTGCCGGATGGCAGCACCCGGTGGTAAGGCTTATGGGTATGCCCGAAACACAAAATGTCGGCATTGGCACCTTCCAAAATACGCAGCAGGCTTTTTTCGTCGCGGTCTTCAAACAGGTATTCGTTGATTTTGCGCGGGCTGCCGTGGACCATCAAGATTGACAGCGGATCACCTTCGTTCATTTCAATTTCTAACCGAATATGTTTGGGCAGTTCCCTAAGGTATTGACGTTCTGCGGGTTGTATAATTTGATTGGTAAAAGAAATGGACACCGCGCCGTTGGCTTTTTCGTCGTCGGTCTTGTAAGCGCAGCCACAGTCATCGCTGCTGCGGCCAATACCGTAGTCGTAGTTCCCGGCAATGGTTGGAATACCTCTGCGGCGAATTTCCTGCACCACCTCGTTGGGCCAAATATTATAACCGACTAAATCGCCTAAGCAGAAAATCTGGTCGGGCTGGCGTTTTTCCAGATCAGCCAGGCAGGCTTCGAGGGCGGGCAGATTGGCGTGAATGTCGGAAAAGAGGGCGATGGTCATAGTGCAGAATCGTTGGTAACGGAGAATTTGTTTTGTTGCTTTAAGGCTACATTTACTAGTAGAATTAATACCGGCACTTCGATGAGCGGACCTATTACCGCGGCGAAGGCTACACCGGAATTAATACCAAAAACAGCAATCGCTACGGCAATACCCAATTCAAAATTGTTACCAGCCGCCGTAAAGGCCAGTGAAGTGCTTTTAGCATAGTCCACCCCGGCGCGTTTAGCCAGGAAAAAAGCACTAAAAAACATGATGACAAAGTAGAAAATCAGGGGAATAGCAATCCGCACTACATCCAGGGGTATTTGCACGATCAAATTGCCTTTATAACTGAACATTACTACAATAGTAAACAGCAGGGAAACCAGGGTAATCGGGCTGATTTTTGGAATAAAAACCTGCTGATACCAGTCTTTTCCTTTGGCTTTTATTAGTGTGTAACGCGTTATAATACCCGCCAGAAAAGGTATGCCCAGGTATATAAATACACTTTCGGCAATCTGTGCAATACTGACATCAACATTCATTCCCTTAATACCAAATAACGGCGGCAGAATGGTCACAAAAAACCAGGCATAAACAGAATAAAAGAGTACCTGAAAAACGCTGTTAATGGCCACCAGACCGGCGACATACTCATTATCGCCTTTTGCCAAATCATTCCAGACAATGACCATAGCAATGCAACGGGCAATACCAATCATAATCAGCCCAACCATATATTCGGGTTTATCCTGCAAAAAGAGAATGGCTAATAAGAACATTAATGCCGGACCAATTATCCAGTTCTGTACTAGTGAAAGTCCAAGAATGCGCACGTTTTTAAATACTTTCGGCAACTCTTCATATTTCACTTTTGCCAGAGGCGGGTACATCATCAGAATAAGTCCAATAGCAATAGGGATATTGGTAGTGCCGCTTTGAAATTGATTAATAAAGCCAGCGGTACCGGGTAAAAAATAGCCCAATCCCACTCCAAGAAACATGGCGGCAAATATCCACAGGGTTAGATAACGGTCCAGAAACCCAAGCCGTTTGGGAGCGTTTAATTTAGTGGTAGTCATCGTTTTACGTTAAGCGGTTATTGCCTGGTAAGCAGTGGAGGATAACAAACTTTCTACTTCATTTGGTTTACTCATTTTTATCTTGATAATCCAGCCTGCTCCATACGGGTTGCTGTTCACCAAGGTAGGTTCGTCTTTGAGTTTCGCATTGATCTCGACTATGTCGCCCGATACGGGCATAAACAGATCGCTGGTAGTTTTCAATGCCTCAATGGAGCCGAACACGCGGTCTTGACCGAAAAAGGCTCCAACGGAAGGAAAATCAACGTAAACGATCTCGCCCAATTCGCCCTGGGCAAATTCGGTAATGCCAACAATGCCGTTTTCACCCTCCACTTTTAGCCAGGTGTGCTCTTTGGAGTATTTTAAATCTTGCGGTAATTCCATGATTTTCAGTTTTTTATGAAAAATTGATAGATTGAAAATGACCAGGCAGGCAAAGCCTATGACACCATCGTTCCATATTTCAAAATCAGCACTATCTGTCCGGCGTGCCAGGCAGTATGGGTAGAAATACGCCCCAATGCTTCTGCCTTGGTTTTACGCCCGAATTCGCGGGTTTCGATGTGCGTTTCCCAATCTGCATCACTTTGTTTTTCAAGTGCTGTGCGCAATACCCGGTGGGCATCCTCCAAATGCGCCAGCAAAGCATTCAGGTCCGTGAATTGCCCGTGGTCTTTGGCCATCGGGCCAATGGTGGTAGCCCGCACCTCGATAGGTTCACCAAATACATTTTTGGCAAACAGGTGTTCTACCTCTCCAATATGCCGAAGTAGCCAGCCCAACGAATTGGACTGTGGATGCAACCGCCGAAGCAGGTCAGCCGGGGTAATGCCGGGCAATAAATTGGTCAGTCGGGTGCGGCCTTCTTCCCAGAGCGCGAGCATCAGTTCAGTTTTGGTCATTTTTCCTGGGTAGTTTGACATGAAAACCAATATAAAACTCCCGGCCCCGCGTTGGCCCCCAGGCGAAGGAGGGGTCAAAACCGCGCGCAAACGGTTGTTCCCAACCTAAAATCGGACGTAATTGCCGGAAGTCAAACACGTTTTCGCAACCGGCAAAAAACTCTATACGCGGCAAGGCATACCGTACCTGCGTGTTGGTTACGGAATAGGGTTTGGAGTGATCCGGTCGGCGCAGGTTTTCGGGGTTGAGTTGCGTATTCGGTAATCGCTGCTGCCCATACCAGTGCAGACTGGCATCGAATTGCCAGCGTTCGCCGGGGGTGCGGAAGGTGGCAACGGCCAATATTTTGTGGCGTGGATTGAAAGGCAACAGTAATTTTTTGCCCTGCTGATGTCGGAACACGTCGAGGAAATTATAGGCAGTGCGTAATTCCAGGCGACGATTCCAGGCCGCGCCAAGTTCTAATTGCAGGCCGTTGCTCACCGATTTACCCCTGAAATTGGCAATAATCGCCTTGTTTGGGTCGCTATCATAGTCCGGGAAAAATTGATTTTGAAACCGGGTATGGTAGAGGTCTGCCGTAGCCGTCAGGCGCATTTTGCCCACCGAAAATCGGCGGGTGGCATTGAGGCCCGCATTCCAGGCGCGTTCGGGCAACAGATTTTCGGCAAAGACAATATTGCGACTACCCACCAGCAGGGCAATGTTTTCGGGGAACAGATTCACTGTGCGCCAGCCGGTGCCAATGCTGGCCCGCAGGTCCAGATCGGGCGAAGGATTAAAGCGGAGCATGGTGCGCGGCGTAGCATACCAGCCAAAAGCATTGTGCCGGTCGGCCCGTATGCCGGTTACCCACACCCAACGGTCATTTTGAAAATGAAAAGTGTTTTCCGCAAACAGGCCAGGGATATTTTCCTCCCGTCGGTACGCCCCGGAGAAGGTGCGTCCAAGCGTATCGGCGACCGCAAAAGCAATATTTTCCTGCAATACAAAGTGCCGGAAACTAAGGCCGGTTTTCAGTTCGTGGACCCGGTTTTTGCCCCAAAAAAGTTCATATTGCAGGTTAGCGTAGGCGTGGCGTTGTTGGGCGTCGTATTGCGTGAGGCCAAACCATGAATTTTGATCCTGGGCGACAAATGAAGCAAGCAGGGATATTTTGCGGTTAGCGTCAAAGCGGTATCCGGTTTTGGTAAATAGTTCGGGCTGCCTGAAACGCACGGTTTGACCATAAGCAACAGTAAATCCCTCGCCGGTTTTTGGGTCAAAATTTTTCTGCCCGCCAATGCGCTGTTCATCCACGTAACGCGCACCGATGAAGGCACTCAGCCCGTTTTCATTTTCCTTACGGTAACGCCATTTATTATAAACCGAATAGCGGGTAAGGCGTGGCAAATCCAAAAACGTATCGTCGTCTCTGTCCCATTTGCCGCCCGGCTGCGAAGTATGTAAAGCCAGGTAATTCGTCCAGCGTGTTTTGCTGGTAGCGAAAGCGGCGTTCAGGTGTTTCTCCCCAAAACTATTCACCAGCACATCAGCGGTAAATGGTTCGGCTGTACCACCTTCGCGTGGAAACACGGTGATCTGTCCGACCATCCCTTCATAACCTTGCAACACGCTGTTTGCTCCTTTCACCACCCAGATATTTTCCAGCATACTGCCCGGAATGGTACCCGTTCCATAGGTGTAGGTGAGTCCCTGAATCGTCGGCAATCCGTCCACCAGCACTTGATTATATACGCCACTCAGCCCAAGGATGCGCAGTTCTTTGGCGTTGGTGAGGATATTGGTAGTGGTCGGTTGTACGGTGCTTTGGGTTTCAAAACAGCCTGCCAGATCACAACAAGCCGCCTTGCGCAGTTCAGCACGGTTAATAACTTCGGTCTTGATCGGTTGCAGCACCGAAATGTAGGCACCGCTCACTTCATCGCGCACGGTGACTTCCTGCAAGGTGACATTGGCGGACATGGCCAGCGTCCAGTAACTCACCCAATCATCTATCAAAAACGTATCGCGCACCGCACCGAAGGTGGCAGCCATGCGTAAAGGCTTCTGCAAAGTATCGAGCGGCAAGGGCAGGGCAAACTCCCCTTTATCGTTGGTCCGCGCACCGATGCTGGTGCCCGCCCAGATGACGATGGCACCCGGCAGCGGCACATTTTTGGCATCGGTCACCTGACCAAAAAACATCTGCGCCGGGAGATACTGGCATAAACCGAATAAAAGCGACAGGGCTAATAAATATCGCTTCATACGGCGGCAGATGGAATGCCTACAATATTGCTCCGTCTTTCCAGCACCAGCGTATCGCGCCAGGCCCCCTGCATCTGTCCAATGCGCTCGCGCCGTCCTACCAGCCGAAAGCCAGCCCTTTCATGTATGCGCACACTTGCTTCATTTTCTGGAAAAATACCGGCTTGCAGGGTCCACAGACCGGCTGTTTCGCTGGCCTGCACCAAACTTTCCAGCAAGCGGATACCGATGCCCTGGCCCCGGCTGGCTTCGGCCACATAAACGCTCACTTCGGCTACCCCGGCGTACACGCAGCGGCCCGATACGGGCGTGAGTGCTGTCCAGCCGCATACCGCATCAGCATCTTCGGCAACAAAGCGGCAGTCAGGCCGATGGTTGGCATCCCAGACCGGCCATTCGGGAGGAGACGTTTCAAAAGTGGCGTTACCGGTGCCAATGCCTTCCATGTAAATACTGCGTACGGCGGGCCAGTCGGCAGCCAATAATTCTCGTATGATAACCATAGGGTAAAAATTTCAGAATTTAACAGCAACCACTGCCCGGCGTACAGCAGGCCTTGCCAGCCTCGGCGGCCAGATTGCGCATTTGCAACTTTCTTTTCTCGGTCGCCTGACCTTGTTGCAAGGGGTCACCGCCCGGTTTTTCGGCATAGACGGTCACGCTGAATATGCCGGTGCCGGTGGCCGTGAAGTCCCGTATTTCGGTTTCGGAAAGGTAGGGCAGCAGAATTTCATCGGGCAACAGGATGGGTTTCTGCTTTTGGATGGTGACATTCTGGAAGCCAGCATCATTGATAATATCCAGATATTCAGATAGTTGGATGGCCCCAGACACGCAACCGGCATACATTTCGGCACTTTGCAATATTTGCGCTGGCAAGGCCCCCACCAGTACGACATCCGAAATGCTGAAGTGGCCGCCCGGACGTAAAGTGCGCAGGATTTCGGCGAACACCCGGCGTTTGTCCGGCACCAGATTCAGCACACAATTGCTGACCACCACATCCACCGCCGCATCACTGACGGGCAGGTTTTCAATGTCGCCTTCGCGAAACTTGACATTGTGGTAGCCCAGTTTTTCGGCATTCCGGCGGGCCCGCTGGATCATCACTGGCGTAAAATCCACGCCGATCACTTTGCCGGTAGCACCCGTTTCAGCACGGGCCACGAAGCAGTCATTGCCGGCACCGGAGCCCAGATCGAGGACTACGTCGCCGGTTTCGATGCGGGCAAATTCGGTCGGTAGGCCGCAGCCCAGCCCCAGATCGGCGTCGGGATTGTAGCCTTCCAAGTGGGCGTAAGAATCGGCCATGATGGAGCAGGTGCCCGGTGCGCCGACCCCGCAACAGGAAGCGGCATTAGTGTCTTTATCCTGCAAAGCGATGGCAGAATACATATCGCGGACGGTGGATTTAATATTTTCGCTAGTCATTTTTTATAGTTTTAATGGTTGATAATCAGTGAATTATTGGCATTTTAACAACAAGAGCCTCCGTCGCTGACCGGCTGAAAAGAGGCGAACAGATCCTGCAAGTGGCGCACCTTTTCCCAGTTGATACAGTAGCAGGATTTGACACCTTCCACCGTACCCTGAATCAGTCCGGCGGCTTTCAATTCTTTCAAATGTTGGGAGACGGTGCTCTGCGCCAGGGGCAGTACTTCGACGATTTCGCCGCATACGCAGCTCTGGCGACGGGCCAGTTCGCGCAGGATAGCGATCCGCGCCGGATGGCCCAGGGCTTTGGCCAATTCTGCCAGTTCATTTTCTGCTGCACTGAATGAGTCACGTTTGGGCGATGCCATAAGTCTGTGTTTTATTTCATCGCAAATATACGATGAACGGTTTAACGTATGCAAGCGGGGGCGTAAAATTTATCGTAAAAAAACGATGAATAAAGTGTATTTGCCCGTGAACAAGCCGCGCCTGCCTTTTTTTGTCAAAAAAGCGGATGGAATGTAATGCGGTGAATTTTACCAGACCGCCTATATTTGCTCGCCGCTCATCCGACAGGCGTTAGGAAATTTGGATAAAAGGTTGTTGCACAATAAATTAACCCATCTGATTTTTACCTGCTTCACTAAAACCGCGCAGCGGTAATAATATGCTGACCACCATGCAAGCAATACCCAAAGCAAAACAACATACCACCATCGTCTGCAAGGGTTTGGAGCACTTGCACGAGCACTTAGGCTATGGGCAGAGTAATGTGGTCAAGAAACTCAAAATGCTGGATCATGTCGTTTCTGCGGCGACGTTGTCCAACATTAAAAATGGCGGACACGTGGGTTCCTCCATTTTGGGGGTGGCGGCAAGGGGCATGTTGCTGCTGTTGCAGCGGGAAATGGATATGGGTTTTGATCCCCACACCCAGGATTTCCTGCTCCAGCACACGCCGGGATGGGTGGCCGCCGTGGTACCGGAAGAACCGGCACGCGCTCCGGCAGGTGGAGCCCTTACTGTGCATGATGCCGGTAGGGTGTCCGTACAGGAAAAGGCCAATTTCATCCGCCATGCCAGGCAGGAGGTGCTCGAAGTGGGCGTCCGGCTCAATTCTTTTGCCAATTACTTCACCTCCCAGAATGAGGACGCCTACAAAATGCACATCCTGGCATTGCTGAAAAAAGGGGTACATGTAAAAAGCTATTTGCTCGACCCGGATTCCAATGAAGCGCGTATATATTTCGAGGATCGGATGCGGGTGCAGTCCTTTGAAAAGGATTCGATCGGCGAAATCAAAAAAGTAATAGAGCGACTCCAGGCAATTTGTGCGGAATTCAAAACTATGGATCTGCCCGGCAAATTTGAAATCTATCTGTACAAACACATTCCATACAGCATGTTTCTGGTAGTAGATGGTGGTATGGAAGACGGCAAAATGATGCTTTCCCACTATTTATACGGCATCCGGCGGGCCAATTGCCCAGTACTGGAGTTTACCAAAAAGGAGGAACGGGCTTTGTTTCGGAAGTACTGGGAATCCGTACAATTATTCATTGCCGACGCTAAAAAACTCCCCTGATCCAGTGCCGTCATCTTGCCAACCGGAGAGCCGGTCAATCAAAGCGGAAAGACCGGCACTCCGGTTTATTAATTTAAAAAAAATTACATGATTTTAAAAAAACGTCTGTAAATCAATCTTATATAGTTTGATTT
>JANPIV010000123.1:0-9616 GCA_031425155.1 Saprospirales bacterium
ACCAGCAGCGCCTGGAGCTGCAGTTTCCGGCCCTGAAGCGGTCCGCACGCAGTTGCCGGGAATATTTGCAGCAGACCAAAGCACATTTTGATGCTTTCGAGCGGACGCCGGACCTGCGGGTCTGGTTTTCGACCCATTCGCTTTCGCTTTTCCAGCACCTGCATTTTCGCGAACTGGCGCTGTTCAAGATGTTCGCCTATGCGCGTATTAACTGGCAGCTGCCTTATTCCGAATCGCTGGTTTTCGACCCCTATACTTTCCCGGAACGGGATACTTACGACAGCCTGATGCAACCCATGCTGGACAGTTATGTGCGCCTGCCCACGGTCGAGTTCTGGTCGGACGACCTGTATCATTCTACCATGCAGCAGATCAGTTATTTTTCCAGGTCCGGTCAGTTGCAGGATGCCGGCCTTGTTCAATTGTTGTACGAGCAATTGCAGCAGCTCTGCACCCATCAATACGAAATGGCTAAACAGGGCACGAAATGGGCATTCGGCACGAAACGGAGCGACGTAGCTAAAAATAGCGGTAAATTCGACCTGTATTACAATGAAATAGCGCCGCTGAACATCACTTTGGTGGCGGAGAGCCCCAGTGTGCACGGCGTATTCACCGTTTTCGACGATCCGAATTTTATGTTTACCACCGACGAACGGATGTATGCCTACAGCCTGGCCTGGATGGCCAAGCTCAAAGCGAAATGCATGCACATCAGCGAGGATGGCGAGCAGAACCGCCGCGCCTATTTTCAGGCCTTGCAAAATCAGATAACTGCACAAAACCACCGCCCGGCGCCGGCGTTATAGCGGACAGTATGACCACCGAACAGTTCAAAGCGTTTGCGCCGACGATCCCGACCCAACCCGGTATCTATAAATATATTGATGCACAGGGCACTATCCTGTACGTGGGCAAGGCCAAGAGCCTGCGTAATCGCCTGGCCTCCTATTTCGGTGATAAGAAACACCAGCTCGCCAAGACCAAGGTGCTGGTACGCAATGCGCACCACATCGAGTTCATGATCGTGGAAACGGAGCAGGACGCGCTGCTGTTGGAGAACTCGCTGATCAAAAAGCACCAGCCGCGCTACAATGTGGCGCTGAAGGATGAGAAATCGCCGCTCATCTATATTTGCATTAAAAACGAGCGTTTTCCCCGCGTGTTTTTGACCCGCAAAACCATCAAAGACGGGTCCGTATATTTTGGTCCTTACCTCGGCAAGTTCCGTATTGACCAGATCACGGAATTGATCCGTAAACTCTTTCAGCTGCGCACTTGCACCCTGAATCTGTCGCAGGAAAATATTGACAATAAAAAATTCCGGCCCTGCCTGGAGTACCATATTAAAAACTGCGCTGCACCCTGTGTGGCGTTTGAAGATGAAGAGTCGTACAACCGCAAAATCGAGCAGATCAAAAATGTGCTGAAAGGCAATTTCGGGGCCGTAAAAACCCACCTGCGCGAAGAAATGCAGCGGGCGGCGGGTAATCTGCAATTCGAGCAGGCCCAGCAATTGAAAGAAAAACTGCTGCTTTTTGAGGACTATCAGGGCAAAAGCACAGTCGTGAGTGCCAGTATCCACGATGTGGACGTGTTTTCTATTGCCGACGATGAGAAAGAGGCGTTCGTGAATTACCTGAAAGTGGTGAACGGCGCAATTATCCACACCTACACACTCACGCTGACCAAAAACCTCGAAGAAGACCAGGAAGTCATGCTGCTGCTGGCCATCCAGACGCTGCGCGAACGTTTCAACAGCATCACTGCCGAGGTGATCGTGCCTTTTCCGCTTGTGCTGCCCGACCCGACCGTGACGGTAACGGTGCCGAAGATTGGCGACAAGAAGAAACTGCTCGAACTTTCGGAGAAAAACGTGCAGTACCACCTGTTGCAAAAACGCAAACAGGAGATGAATCAGACCGGCAAACAGACCCACGCCGAGCGCATTCTGCGGACGCTGCAAGCCGATCTGCACATGACCGAGGTGCCACTGCATATCGAGTGCTTCGACAACTCTAACATCCAGGGAACCAATCCCGTATCGAGTTGCGTGGTGTTTCGCAATGCCAAACCCGCCAAGCGCGACTACCGCCATTACAACGTGAAAAGTGTGGAAGGCCCCAACGATTTTGCTTCGATGGAAGAGGTGGTTTATCGGCGCTACAAACGCCTGTTGGCCGAGGGTTCCGATTTGCCGCAACTCGTCATTATTGACGGCGGCAAGGGCCAGTTGAGCGCGGCCATGAAGAGCATTCGCGCCCTGAATCTGGAAGGAAAAATGACCGTGATCGGGATTGCCAAACGGCTGGAAGAAATATTTTTCCCCGACGATCCGGTGCCAGCACTGGTCAATAAAAAATCAGAATCCCTGAAACTGATCCAGCAGGCCCGCGACGAGGCCCACCGCTTTGCCATTACCTTTCACCGCAACCAGCGCAGCAAGAATTTTATCAAAACTGAACTGACCGAAATACCCGGCATTGGCACCAAAACCTCCGAAAAACTGCTCCAGCATTTTGGCTCTCTGGCGCGGGTGCGCGAGGCGGAGCCGACCCTGCTGGAAGAATTAATTGGTAAAGCCGCCGCCGGAAAAGTGCGGACTTATTTTGAAAAAATAGATGTAATTGAAAGTGCTGATAATCAATAAATTGTAAAGTGGATTTCAGTAGAAAATTGAGCGTGGCTACCTCCCCCGGCCTGCGGCCACCCCCTCCAAAGGGGGATATTATAACCACTTGGCTACGCAGAAAGCGGCGACAGTACGCTGGGTATCCCCCTTTGGAGGGGGTGGCCTTTAGGCCGGGGGAGGGACGCGCCAGGCAAGATGTGAGCAAAAAAGAACCAGTAGATTACCCGCTACTTCTTCCCGCTGTTTTTCTTCTTTTGGCCAATATTCCCCACGTCAAAAGTGAGCATTAAACTGCTGTTGACCCGTTCAAAATTGTAGGTGCGGGCAGCATAAAAAACATTAGTCAGGTTCACACTGAAGGTAAATAGGGAAAAACTCAGGCCAGCGTGCAGGCCGAGTTCGGGAATAAAAAACGGGGACCGCTCTGCGAGTGCCCGCACTGCCCGCAGGTCATCTTCCTCAATGCTGTAATCCACTCTTCCCCTGGAATAAATCAAACGATTGAACCGTAAGGCTATGCCCCATTCAAAACCCTTGTTGCGGCGAAGAATAGTCGGCTGGACGAACCAGCGTTCCATATCAAAGGACGCCGCATGATTGTAGATATAATTGCTGAATATGGAGCCTTTTCCAAAGCCTGCAAAGATACTGACGGTGCCCAGATCGGTCGTTTCATAAGCCCCAATCCCGATCTCGGCAAACCGGCTCGAAGTACCCTCATCTTCCTGCCGCCGCACGGCATTGCGCTGCGCGTCCAGGTAATTGATCAGAATCGCCCCGTGTTTGATCGGACTAAAAGCGGCCTGCAACTCCCTGCCGGAGAAAGCATTGCCCCGACTCAGGCTCCCGCTTAGGGTCGCCGCATATTTTTTTTGTAATTGGCAGAAATGGATCGAATTTGGCGCATAATTATAATGCTGCGCCAAGATATTAGTCGCCAGGGTCAGCAGAAGTACTAACAGGATGACGGATTGGCGGATTGGAAAATTAGCGAATTTGAGGAAGCATATCATAAGCAAATTAGCAGAAGGGTAAATAATGCGAATAATTGGTTAAGAACGTGTAAAAAATAATTTGTGAAGTTTCGTTTTTCTTAGTTGTCATGTCGTAACGGAGTGCAGACATCCACACAAGCCAGGTCATCCGGAATTTCCTAATGAAGGCATTTCTAATAACCTGGCTTGTGTGGATGTCTCCGTTTCTCTACGACCTGACAACTCAACACGAAGACACAATTAATAATTTATTTTTTACACGTTTTTTAAGTGCGCAAAATGCTGATAATCAGGTGCAAAATTTGACAACTTTTTGAAAGTTGTCAAATTAAATGGTGTAAATATTTGAAAATAAGCACTTAACCTATGATTCACACATATAAACAAAAAGAACAAATGCAGCAATCTTGAACGAAGGCCGAGTATACACGGCCAACTAACCTTGTAAATAAAAACAATTCGGGGGATGCAGAAATTTTCCTTCAAAAATTTCTGCATCCCCCGAATTGTTTTTATTC
This sequence comes from Saprospirales bacterium, assembly GCA_031425155.1. Lineage (GTDB taxonomy): Bacteria > Bacteroidota > Bacteroidia > Chitinophagales > Saprospiraceae > M3007. Next base: position 4,146 of record JANPIV010000123.1, read on the forward strand.
CCCTATAACTTAAACTACTTGAACGGATCAGCGAATCGCTTGTCTGTCCGAATTTTATCGTCCGTCATCGTATTCAGGAACGCCAGCAGAGCGTCTTTATCGCCAGGCGAGAAATTCATACGTTTGGGCTGACCATTACTGTCTTTCAGGTTCGGATGCAGATTCGGGTGCGACTGAACGCCCGAGCTGTAGTGCTCTATCACTTCCTGCAACGTAGCGAAGCGGCCATCGTGCATAAAAGGACCCGTCAGCGCGATGTTGCGAAGCGTAGGCACTTTGAAAGTTCCCTGTTCGATGGTGTTCCCGGAAACGCCACCCACGCCACGGTCGGAAGTATTCACAGCATCCAGGCCATTGCTGGCATTGAAAAGCATCGGGCGACCCATGATGGGGCTGTGGCAGGAAGAGCAGTTGGTTTGGTACAGTTGCAGACCCCGATTTTCGGTAGCAGTAAAACCGGCAAAATTGGTAAAATCCGCGTTATAATAGACGGCCACTTTCGAGGCTTCCTGGTCAAACTTGCTCTGATACGACCCCAGCGCGTTGATAAAATTGGCGATGGCTTCCGTCACGCGGTCTTCCGTTACCTGCTTATCGCCGTAGGCTTTTTTGAAAAGCACCGAGTAGTAAGGCTGGTTTTCGACGGCACTTATTACTTCATTCATGTGCATACCCATCTCTTTCGGGTTGGTCAGCGAGCCCTTGCTCTGTTCGGCAATGGTCGCCGCGCGGTTGTCCCAGAAGAAACGAATACCGGCCGGGCCATTCAGGTCGGTGCCATAGTAGGCCGAAAAGTTGGCGACCGAAGCCAGCGCGATGGAGTTGCGGTCGGTCACATTGCCCGATACGCCAGCACTATGAACGACATCATCGCTGAATCCAATGGCCTGTTCGTGGCAGCTGGCGCAGGAGATTTTACCGTCTTTCGAGAGATTTTTGTCATAAAACAGGACGCGGCCCAGTACGGCTTTTTCGCGTTCCACGGGACGGGCAAAAAGACCGGCGTTGCTCAGGTGTTGGGGTAGCGTGACGGCGTAGTCGTCTGGCAGGCTCGGCAGATCCAAATACTGAGAAAGGAGCGCAAATTCATCCGGCTCGTAGTAATAATAGATGACATCGGTTTTTTTATTGCAGGCACCCAGCAAAAAGAGGATACCGAAAACGGGTAGGAAGTATATCTTCTTCATTGCCCAAGTTTGTTTTTGGTGAGAAATAAATTGGTGTAGATATTGAATATTTTAAAGCGACGAGGATGGGAGTATTTAGATAAAATGCTCATTACCAAGTCTTTAAATTTCTATTATTTTCAAAAACGATTCTTCTTCGGCCATACAAAAGTCCGCTGCCCGTCACCGCTTTTTTTCGCGTATTACGCCACTAACAAATTTTATTTTATTTAATATCGCTTTATTGGGCAGAAAAGCTTCCCAGATGTTCCGAAAGATAAGCTAATTATTATGAGTCACAATTGCGTCACATTATGCTTTACGAAACATTTAACATAAGGACGCACCGAGCTGGCCCTCGGTTGGGTGAGTACACAGATATTTAAAAAATTGTCTTTGGTGAGCCTGTCTTTAAGGAACGCTGTTAAAATAAAGGTACAGATTGGCAATAGGGTATGTCCCCAAATTAAAGAATGAAGGCAGCACAAATCTTAACGGCACAGACGGGTCATCCCCCCGTAAAGGGCAATGTCGTTGATTTAAGGAAAATTAAGGATCACATCTCTCATATTGTAACCCCCGAACTTCAGTCGGGGGACTTCGAAACTCAGCAGATCACATCTATCTTCTTTGCAAAAACATCACATATTCAGTGAATTATAAATGTTGATGTTCTGTAAAGAAGATAGATGAGATTGGTAGTCATTCCTGTCCCCCCGTTAAAACGAGGGGTTACAACATGATAGATATGTTAAGTCGACGACATTGCCGTAAAGGGGGAGGGTACATCGAGCGTATGTCAGGATTTGTTCCATTTGCCCCTTGCTTTTTGCCCTTTTTATTCCAGCACCTTAAAAGTCGTGCGCCGGTTGGTCTGATGTTCGGTTTCGGTACAGCGGGCGCAGGCACAGTCATCAGCAGGTTGGGTTTCGCCGTACCCGATGGCAGCCAGGCGGCCACCTTCTATTCCTTTGGAAATCAAATAATTGACTGCACTTTCGGCCCGGCGTTGCGAGAGCGTTTGGTTGTATCCGTCATTGCCCCGGCAGTCGGTATGGCTCCCCAATTGGATGCGAATACCCGGATTTTGGCGCAGTACGTCCGCCAGCCGGTTCAGCGTCGGCTCGGCATCGGGGCGAATATCCCATTTGTCGTAGTCGTAATAAATGTTCTCCAGCACGATCTCGCGATTGCGGAAGATTTTATCCAGCACTATTTCTATTTCAAAAGTTTGCGTCGGGTTGGTCGGGTCTTTGGCAATGCCTTTGGTCGAGAATTTGGCGTTGTTGGATAAGTACCCATCCAGGGCCGCCGTAAATGTGTAATCAGTATTCTCGGCCATCTCCATTTTAAAGAAGCCGTCCTCTTTCACCGTAAACGTCTGCTTTTTGCCGCCCGCTGCTTCGGCCACTACGGTGGCACCAGCGAGGGGTTTTCGGCCCAGCACTTTACTGTTCGGGTCATCCGGCACGGTGAGGATTTTTTCCAGTACATACCCTTCCAGCAGGAGTTTGTAGGCCAAAGTTTTGGCGGGTGCGGTATCGCGCTGGGGCGGTTTAGGCGGCGGTACGCGTTGTTCAAAACGCCAAATATCGTCGCCGCCCCGGGTGCCCGTACGGTTGGAAGTCAGGAATCCGCTGCGCATCAGGTCGCCGGGTTTGGTGGCTGCCGGGAGTTTTGTGCCCCTGGTTGGCAGGAAACCGAAATCGTCGGAACCGGAGTTGACCGGCGATTTCAGGTTGATCGGCGGTGCCCAGGCGTTACGCTCGGATTTGTAGGTGCGGAACACATCCAGACCGCCCATACCGGGCAGCCCATCGGAAGCAAAATAGAGCGTATCGGCATCCAAAGTGGGGAAAAGTTCGTTGCCGGGCGTGTTCAGGTTGCGACTGAGCACTTTGGGCTCGTCCCAGCCGGATTCACTTTTGGTGTTGCGTTGCGCCGAATAAAGGTCGTAGCCGCCCCAGCCTTCGGGGTCGTTGCTGGCAAAATACAGGGTGTTCCCATCGGCACTGAGGGCCGGGTGCAGGTAGTTTATTTTCTCTTTTTGGAAAGGCAAGGGCGTTGGGTCGTTCCACTCGCTTTCGGCGGAAGATTTTTGGGCTACGTAAATTTTGCAGAAAGCATCGTCGCCTTTGTAGGCCCCCACGGCACGCACAAAATAGACCGTGGTGCCCGCCGCATTAAAACAGGCTGTGCCTTCGTTGCCGCCGGTATTCAATTGACCATCAAATACTTGCGGGCTGGCTGCCTCCGGCTCGACGATGAACAAATCCATGAATTTCTGGCCAGTCCAGTTGTAGTTGCCTTCACTTTTGGCCATCGCCCGGTCGCTGGTAAAAACCAGACGACCATCGGCGAAATAGGTGGGCGCGAAGTCATTTTGGGCACTGTTGAAAGGCGCATCTTCCAGTTTCCAGCCGTTAGCGGGGGCTTGTTTTAGCCAGTCTTCGGCAATCGTAGAAGCGGTGATTTCCTTGCGATATTCGTAGGGCGAACCGATCTCGATGCCCAGATTTTTGAAGGCCTCGCGGGCTTCGGCGTAGCGTTCGAGTTTTTTTAATCCAAAAGCGTAGGCTTTTAGGGCATCTGCGCCGTAGCTGTTGTCGTAGGCCATTTTGAACCAGGTCAGGGCGCGTTCGTCCTGGCCGGTGCGGCGGTAGGAATCGCCGAGCAGGTAGGCCAATTGGCCGCGTTCGGTACGGGTTTTGGCTTTGGCGACTTCTTTTTCCAGCATCGGCGCGGCTACGGCGAATTGTTTCCGCTCGTACGCCGTGCGTCCGTCTTTTATTTTCAGGGTGTAGGAGCAAGCGCCACAAAAGAGGAGGGTAAGTAGTACTGCGAATAATTTATTCATCGGGAGGTGATTTTGGCCGGTAGCGGCGGGTTCAGCCGCTGACACATTTACGTGTTTAACTGCCAAATATGGTGATTTTGTTGCGCACTCGGTTGTCCAACGCGGACAAAGGCAGCAATCAAATTTTGCTTTCTGTCGCTGGATGTCTTTTGTTTTCCAAATCTATTCAATCAAAGTCAATCTCCGTATTATCACCAATATTCAGGCTCAGATTCATGCCGTGAATAGTGGTGTCGCTGCCAATCACCGAGCGATTCAGCACCACGTCTTTGAGGGCCGCGAAATTGCCAATAATGCTGTCGCGAACGATCGAATACTGGATGCTGGCATTGTCGCCGATGCTCACGTTGGGGCCGATGATGCTGTTGGCAATCTGGCAATCGGTGCCGATGGCGACGGGATGGATAAAAATGGTGTTGTCAAATTCCGGCAGGCTGAATTCGTCGGCAGCATAACCGCGTTGGGAGAGCAGCATGGCATTGGTTTCGAGCAGCACTTCCTTGCGGCCACAGTCGAACCAATTCTGGACGACCAGGGTGTGAAACTGATGCCCCTCTGCCACCATGCGTTGCAGCGCATCGGTCAACTGAAACTCGCCCACGGTGCGTACATCGTTGGCAATCAAGTAGTCTATAGCCCGCAGTAAAGCGGGAACGTCGCTCACTTTGTACAAACCGACCATCGCCATATTTGACTTTGGAATACGCGGCTTTTCCACCATGCGGGTCACTATGCCTTTTTCATCAAATTCGGCTACGCCAAATTCCCGTGGATCGGTCACTTTTTTCAAAGCCACACAGGAGCCCGGCAGGTCGAGCATTTGCCGCAAATCCACCTCGAAAATCGTATCGCCGAAAGCAATGAACACCTCATCCTCGTCTTCTATGGCTTCGCGGGCGGTGATGATGGCGTGGGCCGACCCTTCGCGCTGCTCCTGATACACAAATTCGGTGCGCAGCATGGGGTAGGTTTCCTGAATGAAATCGCGGATTTTGTCGCCTAAATAGCCAATGACAAAAACGAAATCGTGGAGACCCGCCTCGACGAGTTTATCAATAATAAAACTGATAATCGGCTTGCCCGCCACGGGCATCAGCGGCTTGGGCTGGGTGTACGTATGGGGACGAAGGCGGGTGCCGGCACCGGCTACGGGGATGACAACTTTCATTGGTAAGTAGTTATTGGTTATTGGCCAAGGGGCAAATGAGCAAAAGGCAAAAAAGCAAAGGGCAATAAGCAAAAAGGCAAAGCAACACCAGATTCTGGTCACAAGAAAATCCCAAACCCTAAACTCCGCTCGATGTACCCTCCCCCTTTATGGGCAGGGTTGTTAAGTTCTGATTAGATTGACAAGTTCTTTGACATTGCTGGCAAATTTTATTTGGCCTTCGGAGATGGACGGATGCCCTTTCAGGCGGTGTATGTTGATGGCAATGGTGCTAAAAATG
>JANPIV010000124.1:0-47825 GCA_031425155.1 Saprospirales bacterium
CCGATAAAGTCCGCAAATTCATTGGGCGAGATTTCACCCAACCCTTTGAATCGGGTGATTTCAGGTTTACCGCGCAGTTTCTGAATGGCTTGCTTTTTTTCCGTTTCAGAATAGCAATAGAAAGTCTGCTGCTTGTCGCGCACCCGGAATAACGGCGTATCCAGAATATACAAGTGACCGTTTCGAACGAGGTCGGGAAAGAATTGCAGGAAAAACGTTAGCATCAACAGACGAATGTGCATCCCATCCACGTCGGCATCGGTTGCGATCACCACGCGGTTGTACCGCAGGTCGTCCATGGAGTCTTCGATGTTCAGCGCGTGTTGCAGCAGGTTGAATTCCTCGTTCTGATAGACGATCTTTTTCGTTAATCCGTAACAGTTCAGGGGTTTACCGCGCAGGCTGAACACCGCCTGACTGTCCACGTTCCGGGCTTTGGTGATGGATCCGCTGGCTGAGTCGCCCTCCGTGATAAACACGGTGCTGGCGAGTTTTTTCTCTTCCTCCCCTTTTTCATTGAGGTGGTAGCGGCAGTCGCGCAGTTTCTTGTTGTGGATATTGGCCGCCTTGGCGCGCTGGTTGGCGATTTTTTTGACGTCGGCGATCTCTTTGCGCTCGCGTTCCGACTGCTGAATGCGCTTGAGCATTTCCTTGGCCACGTCCGGGTTCTTGTGCAGAAAATCGTCGAGGGCCTTCGCCAGGAAATCGTTCATGAAGGTGCGCACGGCCGGGCCGTCGGGGGCCATGCGCTCCGAGCCGAGGCGGGTCTTGGTCTGACTCTCGAACACCGGCTCCTCCACCCGCACCGCCACAGCGGCGATGATGCTCTCGCGGATGTCCTTGGCGTCGAACTGTTTTTTGAAGTGCTCCCGCGCCACCTTCACCAGTGCCTCGCGGAAGGCATTGAGGTGGGTGCCGCCCTGCGTGGTGTTCTGGCCGTTCACGAACGAGTAGTACTGCTCGCCATAGTGGTCGCCGTGGGTCATGGCAATCTCAATATCCTCGCCACGCAGGTGGATAATCGGGTAACGGACGTGCTCCGCGCCGGTTTTCTTTTCCAGCAGGTCGAGCAGGCCGTTTTTGGAATGAAAAGTTTTACCGTTGAAATTGATTTTCAGGCCCGCGTTGAGGTAGGCGTAGTTCCACATTTGCTGCTCCACATACTCGAATACCCAGCGAAAATTGCGGAACATGCCGTTGTCGGGCTTGAAGTGGATGATGGTGCCATTTTCCTCTTTGGTGGGCTCTATTTTGCTCTCTTTCTTTAAAATACCAAACTGGAATTCGGCCCATTTTGCCTGACCTTCGCGTACGGCGGTCACTTTGAAGTACTCCGAAAGCGCGTTTACTGCTTTGGTACCCACGCCATTGAGACCGACGGTTTTTTTGAATGCTTTGGAATCGTACTTCGCGCCGGTGTTGATTTTCGACACCACATCCACCACTTTACCGAGTGGAATGCCGCGTCCAAAGTCGCGCACCGTCACGCCCTGCTCGTTCAGCGTAATGTCCACCGATTTACCGTGGCCCATCGCGAACTCGTCAATACAATTGTCCACGACCTCTTTGAGCAGCACATAAATGCCGTCGTCGGGGCTGCTGCCGTCGCCAAGTTTACCGATGTACATGCCTGGGCGCAGGCGAATGTGTTCGCGCCAGTCAAGCGACCTGATTTCGTCTTCCGTGTATCTTACCTCTGCCATAGGGGATGTGTCTTTTTTAACCGCTTCACCCGCCGAAGCCTTTTTTAGGCGAAGGAGGGCTTGTTCATCCTCCAAAACCTGTTTTTTACTCGCCGAAGTCACTTTCTGGCGAAGGAGCGCAGGCTGGCTGGATTTCTTATCGTTTTTCACCGCCGCTAAGTTCACCATTTTACCCGCCGAAGGCCCTTTCGGGCGCAGGAGGGTCGGTTGGTCAGCCTTAGCACCGTTTTTTTCAGCCGCTAAGTTCCCCTTTTTTACGGTATTTTTTAGTTCACCCATGGATTGCACTATTTTTAAAACAAAACGTGGGCGAAGATAAAACAATTTGCGTTGAAAAAGCAACAATGGAGGGCGGGAAATTTTGAGTCTGCCTCTTCACTAGTTAAAGTAGTCAGCAATCTGAAAAAACGCTTATTTTTGTCAAAAATTAAGGTTCATGGTAGCACAAACCCTCACTCCTCCCATTGTTGGACAATTGCTTCAACAAGCGGAGCAACTTCGGCCCAGTGAATTTGAGCAGTTTTTGGCCAGCGTACTTGCCCTGAATGCTCGTCGAAAATTTAACGGCCTACCAGCAGAGGAAGCATTGTTGTTAAAAAAAATCAACAAAGAGTTTTCTGCTAAAAAGATGGCACGTTTTCTTTCGCTGGACGAAAATCGTCGGCAAGGAATTTTCACTCCAGAAGAGCATAAGGAATTTTTGAACCTGGTACGCCAGCTAGAAAAGTACGATGCCCAAAAAATGAAATGGATCGGGGAGTTGGCCTTACTGCGAAAAGTTTCTCTGGATTCTTTATTGAAGCAACTCGGTCTTTATCAGGTACAGCATGGCTAATCCTTCTATTTCTCCAGCCATTCGTCACCAAGTTTACGAACGTGCGAGTGGCTGCTGTGAATACTGCAAAAATCAGCAAGCCTACTCTACCGCTCCCTTTTCCGTAGAACATATTTGGCCAGTTAGCAAGCAGGGCGACAACAATTCTGAAAATCTTGCACTATCGTGCCCCGCCTGTAATGGCCATAAATACAACAAACAGGCGGCCTTAGATACTTTGACCAGGAAAATGGTACCTCTTTTCCATCCTCGTACGCAAATTTGGGAAGAACATTTTGTCTGGGATGAAAATTTCACACAAATTCTTGGCATCACCCCGACAGGTCGTGCCACAGTTAAGTGCCTGAAAATGAATCGGCTGGAATCAATTAACCTGCGCACAGTCTTAGTTGCTTTTGACAAGCACCCACCGGCTTAACGAATTCTTTCTCCTGTAAAACAAGCATCTTTACTACGCCCTCCAAAGCCAATAGTAGTTGCTTTTTAAACCTTCACTGCAAACCCTTAACATACTCCATCGCCTGCGCCGCAAACTCCGGCCAGCGGCCAGCATAATGAAACGAGAGTTGTACCCAGCCGTTCATCGGGCGGTCCTGCATGGGATTGAAGTAATGCGCACCATCCAGGCTGAGGGCTTCCTGTTCAGCCTCGCCGGTGAGTTTGAAGACCACACATTCTGCTTTTGGCCAATAAAAAAGGACTGCTTTGCCGTTGGGTGCCTTGACACAGGGACAGCCGAATAGTTTGCCCTGTTTGGCAGCGGGTAATGCCTCGGCAATCGTGTGATAGAGTATTTCAGCGTCAGACATAGAGAGAAAGTTCCTTACCTCAATAGTTTATGCTAATCTAAAAGATTTATTCCATTAATAATCACGCTCCTGCCAAATCCACGTACGCATTCAGAATTCTTTCCAACTCTTCTTTATTCCCCTCTATGTCCGCCATATTATTGAAGTACATCATTCGCCGGTCTTTATAATCGCCTTCCAATAGCGGGGAAGGTATTTTTACAATGGCTTCATGATGAAATATTAGATGCACCTTATGTAAGGGCCGCACATGAAAGGTCAATAAATCCACCGTAGAATAATAACTGGGCGCATTCCATTTTATCCTTTCGGAGATGTTGGCATTTGCGTTTTTTATAATGGCCCGGACGGCGTTTATTTCCTCTTTTAATGGATGTTCGAGCTGATTCATGTATTCGGTCACTTGCTCGGTTTCCTTTACTTTTTTAGCAACGGATTTGTCAGATGCGGTGGACATTATTTCCAGTAAATGTAACACGAACTTTAGTTCGTATTTGTTGAGAAAATTATAGTCTGAAGTCTGTGTTACATTAAATTACAGACTGAAGTCTGTGCTACGTCGAATTACAGACTAAAGTCTGTGCTACACATGAAACGCCACCAGACCATGCCGGATAGCATAGAGCACCAGCCCCGCCGTATTCCGCGCTCCGGTTTTTTCCAGTAAATTATTCCGATGGCCATCCACCGTACGAACGCTGAGGAACAGCTGTTCGGCGATTTCCGGCGTGGTGTGTTCGCGGCAGATGAGTTCGAGTACTTCCTTTTCGCGGGCCGTGAGGGGCGTCTGTGGATCATACTGTTTTTGCTGCTGCTGACTCATACCGTTTTGCATGGCGCGCAGCACGGAATCATTGAAATAATATCCTTTTTCGTGTACGGCTGCCACGGCGCGGGTCACTTCGGAAAGTTCGGAATTTTTGAGCAAATACCCACTCACGCCCATGCCGACCATACGCACGATATGCCGCTCCTCGCTATGGACCGACAGGATGACGATCTTGATGCTGGGATAATCCTTTTTGAGGTGCTGGGTGGTTTCCAGGCCGTTCATTTCCGGCATGGTCAGATCCAAAAGTACCACATCGGGCAGGGAAGACTGCGTACTAAGTTGTGCCAGCAATTCTTTGCCATTGGCGGCTTCTACGACCACCTGCAGGTGCTCTGTGGCGTTCAGGATGGAGACCAGGCACTCCCTGAACAGTCGCTGATCTTCAGCGATGGCGACGCGAATCATGTTTTCGTTCATGCACTGCAATCAACCGGAGATGACAATGATTGTTTTCAACCCCTCACCGGGGGCCGTAATCCATTCTAATGTTGCTTTCAGTTGGCTGATTCGTGCTTCGATATTCATCCAGCCCAATCCGGCCCGACCTTGCAGCAGGGCAGGATCGAAACCGCGACCATTATCGGCGTAGATAAGGGTCACCGCTTCGGGAGAGTGACGCAAATGTACAGTTATTTCGGTAGCGGCGGCGTGGCGCAGGGTATTGTTGAAAAGTTCCTGCATGATGCGGTACAGCCCCAGTTCCACCTTGCTATCCAGGCGTGGGAAATCGTCGGGGCAGGAAAATTCGACGTGCAACTGTGGCCCGCGCACCTTATCGCAAAGGGCTTCCAGGGCATCAGCCAGGCCGAACATATCCAGCCCGGGCGGGGTGATGGTGTGCGAAATACGGCGGACACTGGAAATGCCGGCATCAATGATATCCCGGCTGTCGGCGAGCAGTTTTTCGGCATCTTCGCCGCGCTCCAACTGATTCATTTTCAGTTTCAAAGTCGAGAAAATACTGCCTACTTCGTCGTGCAGATCAGCGGCAATACGCTTGCGCTCCACCTCTACTTGCTCAATATTACTGTGCAGGAGTTCTTCACGGTGGGCGGCCCCCATTTCGCTCAACCGCAGCTGCTGACTGAGCATTTTTTTTTGATAAACGAAGAAAAAAAGCACCACCCCGCCTGCCAGCAGAAACAGGGCGAGCATACCAACAACAAGAAAAAGAAAGACTTCTACCTCGTGCGCTGTTTCCATAAACCGGCCGTGATGAACAAATAGAGCAACGTGCTGAAAAGCGCGTGGAAAGCCCAAATGTACACTTTCAGAGGCTTTTGGAAAGATAAGGTATAATTACTAAATCCGAACAGCAGCGCACTGCCCGAAAAGTAAAGGAGTATGGCAGTGTTTATCCAGAACACCGCGTCGTCCTGCAATCGTTGGATTTTTAACTCCTCCAGCGCACGATAGTACCAAACCAGGGCCAGCATAATGAGCAAAATGCTCTCGAGGCTGCGTGCGTAAGTGTTGAATTCATAGATACTTTGGAGAAACAGCGCGTTCAGGATGGCCAGAATCGGGAAACCAATGACCAGCCCCACGAATATGCTGTTTTTTATAAAATTCTTCTCCAGCAGGCGATAGAACCATACAAAACAGGTGAATTCCAGAATGGTGTACAGGTGCAACAGCGGAAGGTTGTTCTGTTTATTGGCACTCATCATGGCGGCAATTCCCTGGACAAAAGTGCCCAGCAGCACGTAAACGCCGATCATTCTCAGGGCTGGGGTCAGGCAACGATACCTGAGCACGGCGACCAACAGCGGCAGCAGTACAACGAAGGAGGAATATAAAATGAATTGTTTTGCCCAGAAAGCCATGGTGGATGGAGCCTTAACTGCTACTCGTTCAGACGTCTTCCCCCGGCATCCGACCTGTATAGAGCGGACTCGCAGTATCGCAGACCGATGGGCAAGGTTGGTTAAAATCGTAGGTTCCGCTGATTTTACCACCCATTGGATTGATAATATCGTCGCCATTCTCGTCCACTCCGACCAGTACAAGTTTCTCTGTACCATTATCTAAGCCGAAGTAAATACGAATATAACTGGTGTTTAATTCGGCCAATATTTCATTAATTTCTTTCACATCCACGCGGAAGGCCTTGATAGCACTGGGATCCGCACCGCGCCAGGCGGTCGTCCAATCAACGGCGGTTTGGAGCGGAATCAGGTAGGTTGTTTTGCTCATAACAGAGAATGAAAAGATGAAGATGATGAAAGACAAATTATCCCGTTGAATTATCCCGCTTATTCAACCCTTACGACAACGAATGCCAACCTTTTGCTCAAAAGCAAATACCGTCTTGTCTTTCAGATTGGGGTTGGGCAGGCAAAAGAAATTTTCCAGATTATCGGCATGTTCCGGGCCCACACCTTCCAGGCTGCTGAAAAGATTGTCGGTACAATACAGTGTTTTCAGTTGGGTCAAACCGGCTAATGGCAAGAGGGAAGTGATTTCGTTGCCCTGAATGTATAATTCCTGCAAATCAGGCAGTGCTTCTATGCCTTCGAGGGACGTAATATGGTTGTCATGGACAAAAAGCGAACGCACGGAGGGCATGTGCTTTATTTCCTGTATATGTGTCAACTGCTGAAAAGTCACCACCAATACTTCTATATTGGGCAATCCCACCAGTCCTGACAAGTCATCCACTTCAAAACTCATATTCGGGTAGGGTGCCTTGGGCCCGGCAAAACGGTGCGCAGGAGAATGGTAAATTATTAGCAGCATCTCATCGGGCAATGCCTCGGTGCTGTCGCGTTTAAGAGCCACTTCGTTGAAGGCTCTTTTCCAGAGATCAGAGCATTGCGACCACCACCGGGTGGCGGCAGATAATTGTTCGGTGGAGACAGGTGTGTTGGTTGATGCGTCCATGTTGAAAAGGTAGAAAGCAAAAAATTATTAATTCTTATACACTGCTGACCGGATTTTTTTCGCGGTACAACTGCTGGTCGGCTACGGCGGCCATACGTTCGGGTGCCAATGCGCCACCCAGGAAATCGTTCACGCGCAGGGCAGTCATAAAGGGGTTTTGTACGGCTTCTGCATACGACACAAAAAGCACTTCCACATTGGGGCTGCGGAGCAACCATTCCTTGGAATCGCGTATGGCTTTTTCGTAATTATTCATCAATTTCAAAGGGTAGGTATCCTCTCCGTTCTTTTTACCCAAACGCGACAGCATTTTGCTCTGCGAATGCAGTATTTCATGGAGATCGCGTTCCATAAAAATCACGCGGTAGTGGTAATTGCCGGGCAGTTGGGTGATCAGCGGGCACACGATCTTGACCACCTTATCGGTCGCCAACGAAAGCCACGCTTTGTTGCGCATCAATGACTTCACGGCCTTGTGTTCATAATAGCCCTTGGGATTGCTTTCGTCGGCTTCCCGTTCTTCATCGGTAAATATAGGTACCTCTGCGGCCCGGAGCATCTGCATCATCATCGAAGTTCCTGAACGCGGCAAACCCGAAACTACCGTGATCACCCCGTCGGTATATTGAGTAATGTCCGTGCGATGCTGGGCCGCTTTCTGGGGATTGTCCAGAAATTTCTGGTATAAATACGCCAAATGGGTACGCGCCAGATTGTTGCGGGGCATCACGAGCAGGCACACCTCAAAAGCACTCGCGCTTTCCCGATAGGCACCAGAATCCATGAGGGCCAGACCCAGGTAAAAATGGGCGGTGCCAAGGTTGTAATCCAGCCCCACGGCGGTCAGCAGGCTATCGGCGGCCTCTTCATAGCGTTTTTCGTTGTAATACAGGATACCCAGCATTTGATGGGCCAGGGCCGTATCATGATCCAGGGCGAGATGCTTTTTACACGCCGCTTCGGCTTCGCGGGTTTTGCCGAGCATCAGGTAACACTGGCCGATTTGCAGCCAAATACGCGATTGGGCGGCATCCACCTGTTTCTCCGCGATTTTGAGTGCCTTCAGTGCCTCCTTATACTGCCCTTCGCCTAGCAACAGGCTGCCTTCCATCACGTGGAGCACCGCCGGATCATAGAAATCCTTGGTTTTCAGCAAATCCACCAATGTCCGACAATCTTTTAGCCGTCCGGCGATTTGATAGCAGGTAGCCAAACGCACCATATACCACGGTGCTTCCGGGTGTTCGCGGTGCAATTCCTCATAGACCTGCGTGGCTTCGAGCAGTTTATTACCATCCAGATAAGCCCGAGCCAGGTTGAACTTGCAAAATTCGGCCATGTCGCGGTTGTTCTTGGCGGCATCAGGCCCCTGATTCTCCACATAGCCCAGATCAGCCAGTTGATCCACCATTTCCTCGTTCACGGACGGGGGCAGCGTGTAGTCGCGGGGCGGCATCCCCGCTTCGCCCAGTACGGCCTCCCAACTGGGTATGTAAGCGGGCGCAGGGGGCTCTTCAAAAATACCGGACAGCACTTTGCCATCCATATCGCTGCCCACGGGAAGCCCCATGATGGTCAGCAGGGTCGGCGTGATGTCCAGCAGCGACGCGCCATAGACCAGTCCATCCTTCTTTATGCCGGGGCCTTTGGCGCAAATAACGCCGTAATAACTGTGTTCGTAAGCCATGCCGGCGGGTTCCTGCGGTATTTCTTTGGGCCGCAGCGCATCGGGCTGAAAGCCGTGGTCGGAGACCAGCATCACTACCGTATCCTCGCCCGCCAGTTCCAGCAGACGGCCCAGCATCATATCCAAATAGCGGTATCCGCCTTGCACCACGCCTTTGAACAGATCAAATTTATGCTGCTCAATATGCGGTCGGCGCGGCGGGTGATATTTCATAAAGCCATGACAATAATGGTCGAGGGCAATGAAATATACGGCGGCAAAATCCCATTCCTCCGTGCGTAATATTCGCGTAAAGGCGGCCTGCGTGGTAGCCGCTTGAGCCGTAATATTTTTGAGATTCTGAATGTCTTTTTCGTGTTGCCAGTCGGCTTTTTCCAAACGGGGAACAAACGGCAGGAGATGCGCGGCGGTCAGTTCATCGGGGTGAATACGGAGGCGGGAAAAGAGTTCGCGCTGATCTTCGGGCCACACACAATCGGGCGGCAATTCCCAGTTGTTCAGATCGGTGCCTTTGTGTTGCCGGTAAAAATCGGACAGGCAAATGCCATTGATCGGTTCGGCCGGGTGACTGGGCCACCAGCCGGCCACGTGGGTTTTATAGTGTTGTTGGGTGAGGATGTTCCAGATGGCTTTTACTTTCCGGGAGGCCCCCAGAATAGGCCGTACCCCTAAGCCATCCGGTTCTGGTTCGGCAAAGCTCAATATGCCGTGCTGATAGGGCCTTTTGCCGGTGGCAATGGAGGTCCACAGCATCGGCGAAAACATGGGATCGAGGGTCGCCAGATTGCCCATCACCCCGTTATTGACCATGCTGGCCAGATTGGGCATCAGCCCTTGATCCAGCAATGGATTGATAATTTTCCAGTCGGCGGCATCCCAGCCAATCAATAGTACTTTGGGCATAAATTTATTGGAGGATTTGAAGATTTGAGGATTCGAGGATTTGAGGATTCGACCGAATTACTTGACAATCAGGCAATTGATCGAATCCTCATATCTTCAAATACTCAACGCGGTGACTGCTCTTCGGTCTGCTCTTTATTTTCTTCCGCAGCACGGACCCGGACCATACGCCAGGCAGCGAGGCCAAGGTCACCAATCGCGAAAAGGCCAAGCGAACCATCGGGGGTCACCTCAAAAGGCTCCCCGTTTGCATCAGTGAAGCCGGCCAGGAAATTTTTTAATTCGTCTTCGCTCATTAGTTCCGCGATGGGAAAATACCATTCAGGGCGATCAGATAATTGACGGCCAGGAAAGGCGGCATGATGCCGACTGGCTGCGAACTGCCCGTAACGCCGACCTGGATCGAGGTAGGAGCCATGTTAGTATCGGCAGCACCGGTAGCAAACACATTGACACCGCCGGTACGGGGTTGCTTCGACAGCAGTGCGCCGGTCGGATCGCCGGTAGCGGAGGCTGTACTGGTCGCTTTCAATTGTGCAGCATGGGTATGTGCGGGCAGGTTAGTGAGCAACAGCGTGGTGCTTTCCGTGCCAGCCATTTCTCCTAAAGAACGAGGCGTTAATCCTGCGCCATTACCAAACCCGATGGGCATACGGCCTTGCAGATTCGGCAGGGCAAAATTATTAACTCCGTTGCCGCCATAGGTAGTCCCTAATATAGAAAACAGCGCGGTATATTGGGAAATGGGCAGCAATTGACCATTACAAAATGCCCAGTCGCGGATTTGGAAGTTACCGCCAAATATAATGATCATGCCTATATAAGCATCCATGGAAAAGATTGTTTTGAAAAAATTGAAAGAAGATATGAACGGTCGCGTACACCGTCATACGAGCCAATATTATTCTGATCTGCGTATTAGTTCCGCGATGGATAAATACCCTGCAAGGCGATCAAATAATTGATAGCCAGGTAAGGCGGCATGGTGCCAAACGGCTGGGAATTGCCTGTATTACCTACCTGTATGGCTGTAGCGGCCATGTTGGTATCGGCTGCACCGGTCGCAAACAGGTTAACACCACCGGTACGAGGTTGCTTGGCCAGCAAGGCACCAGTCGGATCGCCGGTAGCGGCAGCAGTGCTGGTCGCTACCAATTGTGCGGTGTGGGTATGCGCGGGCAGGTTATTGAGGGTCAGCGTGGCAGTTTCAGAACCACCGACCTGGCCCAGAACGCGTGGGCTTAATCCCGCTCCGTTACCAAAGCCGATCGGTACCCGGCCTTGCAGGTTGGGCAGACCAAAAGTCGTGGTGCCATTACCGCCGTAAGTGGTACCCAACAACGAGAATAATGCAGTATTCTGTTGAATAGCAAGCGTTTGGCCGTTGCAAAATGCCCAGCCGTTGATTTGGAAGTTACCTCCAAATGCGATAATCATGCCTAAAAAAGCATCCATGGGAAAGATTGTTTTGAAAAAGTGAAGATTGAATAAGTTTGGCCGGTTTAGAAGAGCCTGGGATTTTGGATCAGATATATTTACTACACTGTAATGTAAATTTCTTGAGGATGCGAAGATTTGAGTATTTGATCAAAGCACTTGATAATCAGGCACTTGGTCAAATACTCGAATCTTCAAATATTCAAATTATCTTAATTAATCGCCAGCGACTTGTAGCCGACAAACGCGCCCGCCTGCACTTTGGCATAATAGACACCTCCGGCCAAACCGGCCAGATCCAAACGAATACCGTTGCTGCCCGCTATGTAGGAAGTGTTAAGCTCTTTGGCGACTTTACCCGTAGCATCAAACAGGGTGACTTGCACATCGCCTTCAGTCAGTGCGTCAAATTTCAGGTAGGTAAAACCACTGGCGACCGGGTTGGGCGCAAAGTCGTGGAGGACCAGCCCGCCATTGTCCAGCACCAGCGAAACGATTTTGGTGTATTCAAAACGCCCGTCGAAATCCACCTGTTTGAGCCGATAGTAGCATATTTGATTGGCTTGCAGGCTTTTATCTTCAAAGGAGTAGCCTACTGCACGGGTCGAATTACCCTGACCATCTACCCAGCCAATTTTGAAGAAATCATTGCCGTTCGTGCTTTTTTCTATTTCAAAACCCCGGTTATTGCTTTCCGTGGCAGTCTCCCACTGTAACAGTGCCTTTTTCTGGCGCACTTCGCCTTTGAAAAAACGCATTTCGACGGGCAGGGTGGTACAAGAGGCGCAGGTGACGGTGGTGGGAGCACCAGTGGAAAGGCCATAGCTGCCCACCGTAATAGCGTTGATGCCCGATCCACCCACATTACTATTGCTATTGTCATAACTAACTTCTACAAATCCGAGGCGAGTGCCTTTTTTTACGCCCAGGCAGCCGGTGATAATGCCCGTCCCCCCCCATTGGTCATTGATTCCACCGCCGTATTCCATGGTGGCATAATTTCCGGTACCACCCAGGGTTAATTGGCCCATCCCTCTGAAATTCGCCCCTGTGGTAATGGCAGCGGTATGCCGGACAGCATACCAATAACTACCGGTCTGCACTACCGATATCTGCGTAGTATTCAGAGGAAATGCAAATAAGTCGTTCGGGTCGTCAAACAGGCGAATATCGTTCGCCGCGTCATTATCCAGATCTAGGTAGACATTAAAAATACCCCCTCCTCCATTCACAACACTATTTCCTCCCGCACCCGGGCAAGGTGTCTGCGCCAGCGCAGCAAAAGGGGTGAGCGCAGCAGCGGCCAGGGGCACAATCACCGAGAGCGGCGTATGTTCTTTGGCAGCAAAACCCTGTGGGTTCAGTTTGGAGAGATGCGCCTGGCAGTGATACGCCTCCAGTTTTTGGAGGAACGACTCATGGCCAGATTGATGAAGATGTTTTTTGATTTTTTTCATGTTATGCAAAAAATTAAGGAGTGGGAAGAATGTACAGGGAAAGTCGGACCATCCGAACAATGATGACCAACAGCATTACAAAAACAACCATTTATAACAAAATACCTGCTAAAAACAGCGATGATTTGCTTCGATTTCAAGTTGGCCCACAAATATATAGGTACTGTGCAAATTGGTAAAATCTTTTCAGCTTCAAAAGTAGTGCGGCATAGCGCATCTTTTGCAGCAGGTAGGTTAAATTCGACAAAAACAGGTAGAAATACCTGTTGGCTCCGGTAGAAATACGCATTTTGGAAAACCCGGATTTCTACGCTTTCATACCCGGCTTTTGCTCCCCACCTTTGCCCTTACAAAATTACAGAAGCACAGACAGTTATTGACTGCTTTACATAGCCGCCGGAGCAAAATGAAATTCCTGGACGAACAGAACAGGATGTTGCCTCAAACGATAAATGAAAACGTGGCGACTAATTTTCTCCATCCATTATTGCCAAAAATCTGTAACCGAATTGTAAACAACGTTACCTGAAAAGTACACTATTACCAAATTTTTAGCATTTGCCAGTTTTGGCAAATTTTTTAGTAAATCATTTACCCCAAATAAATAATAATTACAGGAAGATGACATTAATGAACCGTAGGCAGTTCGATGCAAATTGGGCTGCCTGCATTTTTTTCCAATCTTCTTTCAGTATTAAAACAGTCTTCATGACCGAACCATTCATCGGCTCAACCGTAATTTTTGCTGGTAATTTCTCTCCTCATGGCTGGGCTTTCTATCAAGGCCTAAATCCGCTCTATTGCTCAAAACTCCGCTCTTCCCGCCATTTCAGGCACTGGGAGGCATTCTCCCTTCCCGTAGTTAAAATACTGACTGAAGGTTGATGAAGATAAAAATTCGTCAGCCTTTGGTCTTTCCATTTTTCTTCCATCGCTCACTTCCAACCAGTCACTAAACTGCACAATTATGAAAAACAATTTTCTACTTACACTACTGCTGCTCCTTTCCGGTGCTACCATCGGCAATAGCCAGGTAATCTACGAAATATATAGCCAGGGAGGTCCCGTTGGCGCTACCTGGATGGAGGATGCTATCATATTGCAAGGGCCGCCTAATCAATCCTTAAATGGATGGAGCCTCCAGATCGGGTCAGGCAATATGGGTGTAACGAGCTGGTCAACCAAACTGGATTTTGGTGCTGGTGCTGCTTTCGACGCACAGGGTTTTTTTAACATTGAATTTGCGGGTAATGGCACCAGTGGGGCAACTTTCCCATGGACACCTGATGTCGTCAGTGGCAACCAACTCTCCAACACCGGAGGCAGAATAGCTTTAGTGAACGACCAGGTTTTACTCAGTACCGTATCCTGCCCACAGGGAGTAGATCCTAATATTGTGGACTTCGTAGGGTATGGGGCCAATGTTGGCTGCTTTGAAGGTACCGCGATCACTACGCTAACCACTGCGGGCAATCAGTCTTTGCGCAGGTTCCAGGACACAAACAACAATGCCGCAGATTTCGCTATCAATCCAAATGCCCTGCCGGTGGAACTGAATACCTTCACTGCTACCCCGAAAGGCGGTCAGGTGCTGCTCCAATGGAACACCCAGAGCGAACGTAATAATGACTATTTCTCCGTAGAGCGGAGTAGTGATGGTCACCTCTTTGAAGCAATAGGACAAGTAAAAGGAAATGGTTCTTCCACCACCCTGCAGTCTTACCGTCACAGCGACCTCCACCCGAAAAATGGTCTCAATTATTACCGCTTGCGCCAAGTGGACTATGATAAGAAAGAAGCATACTCGAAAGTGATTTCGGTACTGTTTGGCCAATCCACCCGTGTCGCCGTCTTCGCACCCAATCCTTCCCTGACCGGCCTGACCCGTTTAACGTACATCGCCGGAACGGAAAGTACGCTTAACCTTACTGTGCGCGACCTATCCGGCCGTACGGTCATGCAACAAAGCCGCGAAGTAAGCGAAGGCGAGAATCAATTATCACTCGACTGCTCCGCTCTGTCCAAAGGCACTTATCTGGTTGAAATGGCCACCAACGACGATACGCAAGTACAAAAATTGGTGATTCAATAAAGGTTGTAATGTAAATTGGGAAAACATTCGCGAGCCTCCGGCCCCGTGTACTTCGGTCCACGGGGTTTTTTTTTAAAAGGGCAAGTAGCAAAAGGCAAAAAGGCAAGCCAAGCGACATGTACCTTGTAGGTTACTTTTTTGGGGCTTCCCGATGAAAAATCGGGATGTCGCGTTGCTTCATTTGCCTTTTTGCCCTTTGCTTTTTTGCTTATTGCCCATTGCCATCAGGCGGTCATCCCGGCAGTTGGGTATGCCCGCGAGGCCGTTGGTCGAGAAACAAACCATTGCCAGGCCACAGGAGCAATCCTTTGCTGCCAACACGGTCTATGCCATGGTAGTTTTCACCAAATCTTCTCCGCTTATGCCGTATTTTATTCCGCTGCGTTCCGCGCCCATCATCGCGCTGCTGTTATCTCTGTCCATTTCCATTTTCGGTCAAAAAATCACCGGCAGCATCACCGATGCCAACCGCGAGCCGCAGGGTTTTGCCACCGTTACCCTATTGTTGGAAAAAGATTCTGCGCTTGTAAAAGGTGCCATAAGCGATGAGCAGGGGCATTTTGAAATAGAGAATGTGCCTGCTGGACGTTATTTCGTACGTACCCAAATGCTCGGCTTTCGCTCGACGGATTCGGATATTTTTGATTTTGATAAAACCGACGTGGTCCTGCCAATGCTGGTACTTTCCACTGCCAGCCAGCAATTAAAAGAGGTCTCCATCGTGGCCCAAAAACCGCTTATTGAAATACAGGCCGATAAAGTGGTTTTCAATGTGGATGCCAGCCCCACCAATACCGGCCTGAATGCGCTGGAACTGCTGCGCAAAAGCCCCGGCGTCAGCCTCGACCAGAATGAAAATATTAGCCTGAAAGGCCGCCAAAACGTGCTGGTACAGGTCAATGGCAAACTCACGCCCATGACCGGCCAGGATTTGGCGCAATATCTTAAAGGATTGAATTCCAGCGATCTGGAAGCCATCGAGATCATTTCCACCCCCGGCGCGAAGTACGACGCCGCAGGCAACGCAGGCATTATCAACCTGCGTTTGAAAAAAGACAAAAAACTGGGCACCAATGGTTCGGTCAGCCTCGGCTACTATCAGGGTATTACCGCCAAAGGCGATGCTTCTTTGAGTCTCAATCACCGCAACAAAAAGGTTAATTTGTTCGGTTCGGCCAGCATGTTCCGGGGCCGCTGGGATAATACCATGCAATTAGACAATCGGGTCGGTGACCGTCGATTTGATCAATCCAACAAATCCTACTGGTATGCCCGGCCCAATAATGCCCGCTTTGGCCTGGACTATTCCCCCAATAGTCGCCACACTTTTGGGATGCTGGTGACAGGCGGCCTTTTTGTGCCCAATAACTGGTCGGATGCCCGCACCAACATCGGCCAGTTTTCCGAAGGGCGCATAGATTCCCTGCTGATTGCGCACAATGAAGGCCACTTGTTTAACTGGAATAATACTTACAATCTCAATTACAAATTCGCTGATACCAGTGGAAACGAGCTGAACATTGACTTCGATTACGGCATTTTCCGCGACAGCCAGACGGTCTTGAACCAGAACTTTTATCGTGATCCCGAAAATGTGAATACGCTGGCTGCCAGTGCTTTCCGCATGGATATGCCCCGCGATATTGATATTCGTTCCATCAAAACGGATTACGAACGTACACTACGGTTGTTTGGCCTAAAAAAAGACAGCAAACTGGGCGCAGGCCTCAAATACGCGGATGTGCTGACGGACAACACCTTCAATTTTTTCAACGTCGTCAATGACGCGGACAATTTTGATGTGGACCGGAGCAACACATTCCGGTATCGCGAACGCACCGCAGCAGGCTATGTCAACGGCAACACCCAACTGGGAAAACTCAGCGTACAGGTCGGCCTTCGCGCCGAACATACCGACACGCGCGGCGACCTGATCGCCTACAAACCCGTGAACAACCAAACCGTGGATACGGCCTACATTAGCCTGTTTCCCAGTGCCGCGCTGGGTTATCAATTGAGCAAAAATCACCAACTAAATCTTACTTACCGCCGCTCGATTGATCGTCCGCGTTACCAGGATTTGAATCCCTTCGAGTTCCGCATTGATGAACTGACTTACCGCAAGGGCAATCCGTTCATGCGCCCGCAATTCACGCATACCGTGGAGTTGGGCTGGACGCTTTTCGAGCGCGTCAACTTGAGCACCAGCTATGCCCGGACGCTCAATGCTTTCGCCAATATCACCGACCAGGAAATAGACCCGATGACCGGCAAGCAGCGTTTTTTTATCCAGGTCCGCAATCTGGCCACTCAGGACAATGTGGGTTTCAGCCTCAATACGCCCATTCCGATTGCCAAATGGTGGAATGGCAATCTCAATTTGTTCTATAATTCTTCCACGATCAAAGCCAATTACGGCAACGGGCGCACCCTCGATCTGCGGGTCGGCGGCGGAGGTTTCTGGACGCAGCAGACTTTCACGCTCACCAAAACCATCAGTGCCGAAGCCTCCGGCTGGTTCAATTGGGGCGGGCTATGGGGCGCTTATGTGAATCGTCCGCAAGGCGTGATGGACGTGGGCCTCACCAAACGGCTCTGGGACGGCAACGGGACACTGCGGCTGAGTTTTACGGACATTTTCCACACGGCCCGCTGGAGTTCTTATACGGAAATCGGCGACCTGTACGTGGATGCGCGGGGCACCTGGGAAGGGCAGCAATTCAAACTCAATATGACCTATCGTTTTGGCAATAAAAACCTGCAAAATGCCCGTCGGCGCGCCACAGCCGCAGATGAAGAGAGCAAACGCGTAAATGGCGGCGGTGGCAATGGCGGCGGAAATTGAGGGAAAGAGTCCACACCACATTTGTCATCCTGTCGGGAACCGTCCACTTCGCGGAACACGCCGTAGGTTGGACACCTCCTGGCGGCATAACAAAGTATCTTTTTCTAAAAGGTCTTGGGCCACTCAAACTGCATCAGTTCATTCAAATTTAAACAAAATGAAAAAATTGCCAGCCATCCGACTTGTTCCTCTATTGTTCGCTGCCCTCTTTTCTGCTTCTGCCTGGAGCCAGGGCATCACGACTCCTCGTACACCCAGCCCTGCCGCTACGGTGTCGCAGACCGTCGGCATTTCGACCATTAGTGTCAATTACTCGCGTCCTGCGGTTAAGGGCCGCAACGTGTGGGGTGAGTTGGTGCCTTATGGCTGGAATGTGCAGGCTTTTGGGGCGCAAAACTCGGCTCCCTGGCGGGCCGGTGCCAATGAAAACACGATAATTACCTTGTCGCACCCGGCCAAAGTGGAAGGCAAGGACGTACCCGCTGGTCGTTACGGTTTGTTTTTTGTGGTCAATAAAGACGATACGGGCGAGGTCATTTTGTCGAAAGACAGCCATTCCTGGGGCAGTTTCTTTTACGATCCCGCCCAGAATCAGTTGCGGGCCAACATTCGGCTACGCACCATTTCAGCCACGGAATTGCTGACTTACGATTTTATCAATCTTACTAAAACGACGGCGGAACTGGTCTTAAATTGGGAAAAGAAACAGTTCCCGGTGAAAATCGAATTTGCGGTGGATGATATTGTCATGGCCAATGCCGCAGACGAACTGAAAGGTCCGCTTGGTTTCAACTGGCAGGGCTACTCCACTGCCGCCAACTATGCGTTGCAAAACAAGCTCAACCCCGACAAAGCACTAGTCTGGATTGACCAGGCCATCGCCCAAAACCGCAGTTTCACTACGTTGAATACCAAAGCGGCTTTACTCAAACAAACCGGCAAAACGGTTGAAGCAGACAAACTCATCGCTGAATCCCTGGGCCTGGCTACGGAAGCCGAACTCAACCAATATGGCTACCAGTTGATCAATGAAGGCAAACAGGACGAAGCCATTAAAACGATGATACTCAACACCGAACGCCACCCGGAAAGTGCCAATGCCTGGGACAGTCTCGGCGAAGCCTACGCCCTGAAAGGCGATAAAGTCAATGCAATCAAAAGTTTTAAGAAGTCGCTGACGTTGAATCCGGCAGCGGGCGTGAAAGCCAATTCGGAGAAGTATTTGAAGCAGTTGGGGGCGATGTAGGGTTAAACATATTGGGCGTCTCATATCAGGTGAGACGCTCAATAATCCATCTATACGCGTAGCATACAGCATTAAATTGCTTTGAGAAGTGCAGATATACCTTAAAACCCTTTTGACATATAAAATGCGAAAAGCATGGTAAATATCACCAATGAAATGCTGACCCAATTTCAACTTTCTGAAACCGAATTTCGGCGGGAAATGGCGTTGTGGCTCTTTGCCAATAGAAAAATATCGTTTGGAGCCGCCCGTCGTTTGGCAGAGTTGGACACCTGGCAATTTCAAGAGTTGCTTGATGACCGTAATATTCCATTGCATTATGATGTGGATGAGTATTTGACCGACTTGAAAAATCTACATATTCTCCCCGCCTAGCATGGTCGTTGTCAGTGATACTTCTGCATTACCACTACGCACAGTAGCAAGATTTCGCATCAGTGAATCACTGTTTCACCTGATTCTTACCGAAGCAGGCGAGCTTCCTAATTAACACATCCCCGTTCACTAACGCACACATTTCGTCCGTTTTCGGACAGTTTTAATTTTGCAAATAGTGCACAACGTACTGATAGTTAGTTATTTATAAAATTGGCAGTCAAATTGCAGTAGCCTTATATGTGACCGCCTGAACGGCACCCATCAATGCACACATATATACCGTTTCGCTATGAAAACGACCTCCTTTTTTAGTCTTGTATTTTTGATGTTTCTTGCTGCCAAGCCACTATTGCCCCTGCATTCATCGGCTCCGGTGCCCCCCTCTACTGTGTGGAGTGAGGGAACACTGAATGCCGAAACGGTGTACTATTTCCTGGTGGCTCAATGCTCGGATTGCGCTCCCGGCGAAGGCCGGACGGCGGGCAAGTATGTTATCGTCACGCCCGGGATTGAAAGGGCAGAATATACTGACCATTATCAGTTGCTGGAAAAATTCCGAGCCAACCTGGCCGCAAAATATCCAAATTCCCCCGCCCTGCGCGATGGACTGGAGTTTCGTTTTGAATTCACCAGAGGCGATGCCGAAAAATTCCGGCAGACGGAACTGGTACAAAAACGCGCCGCCGGTTACGAAGTCCTTGAACTGGATGTGACGCAGTAGAGCAGCATTAGATCAACGCGCCTGCTTTACTCAATCGCCGCAGTGCCACCAGCTGCGCCAGGAATATCAGTGGAAATATTCCGCTGGGCATCCAGATATACGGGAAATATAGAATAGCAATCATTGGATGCTGGAAAGAGAAACTCTGCACCGCCGTCGGCAACGAGGCGAGGGTCATTGTGGCCAGGATCAGAAGCAGGCCCAGCCCGACCAGATTCCAGCCCAGCAGCAATTTGGGGCGACGTACGGCTCCCTTTGGACCAAAGGCCCACCACGCAATGAGCGGCGCTGTCAGCCCGATCAGAATATCCAGACTTCGCCCTTCAAACGTCACCTTTCGCGGCACATCCCCCCATAAAAATAGCCAGTAGAGCACCACATCCATCGGCAGACGTACTACGTGCAGTAGCGTCAACCAGCGCAAATCGAGTGCATCCAGAAAACGTCGCCCTTTTTCAAAGCGGAAAATAGCCAGCATGGGCAGGATGACCGGCGCAATAGCCAGCAAGAAACGCGGCGGCACCATCTTTTCATTTATGTAAAAACCACTCCACGCCAGTGCGGCCTGAATGCCGAGCCACACCACGGCAATCACCAGGAAAATACGGCTGTTGCTGGCACGGTAAAAAAAATACACCGCCGCCGCCATATTCAGCGTGAAAACAATTGGAATGTAGAGGGGCAGATCGAGCATAGTAGGAAAGGAATACAGCAGATTAATGGCCCTTCCTGCGCTATCAATTCTGCTGGTATTTTCAGTGCTGGTTATATTTCAGGATTAGGTTCCCGGTACGAAATCGCCCACAGCCCAAAGAACGTCAGCGCACCATTCAGCAAAATGGTGAGGAAACCGACATCAAACCACTGCTTGCACGACATTTCAATAATATACGTAACAATCGGGGCGGCCAGGCAAACGGGCAGCACCAGTCGGTCACGGATTTTTAATTCGGTAAATAACCCGAACAAAAACAGGCCGAGCAGCGGCCCATAAGTATAACCGGCAATTTTGAAAAGCAGGGTAATAACGGCGGTATTGCTGATCGCATTCAGAGCCAGAATAATAACCACAAACAGCGCGGCAAAACCTAAATGCACCAACGGACGCATTCGCCGTTGTTGGGCTTCGATAGCCGCATCCGGCACCAGCACTTCCTGCCCGGCATCGTTATACACGCGGTGCTGCGGTATTTTTTCAAAATTCAAAAAGTCCACACAAAAACTGGTGGTCAGGGCCGTCAGTGCGGAATCGGAACTGGCGTAAGTGCTGCCAATCAAACCCAGAATAAAGAAAATACCCGCCGCCGCGTCGAGGTGTTCAAAAGCGAGTTTGGGATATAAATGGTCGGTGCGCGCCGGAATTTCCAGCCCCAGCGAGCCCGCATACAAGTACAGCAATGCGCCCAGCGTGAGAAACAGAAAGTTGACGATCACCAGGTAAATGCAGAACACAAACATGTTTTTCTGGGCCCCGCGCAAGTCTTTACAAGCCAGGTTTTTCTGCATTAAATCCTGATCCAGGCCCGTCATGGCTACCGCGATCAGCGCGCCGCTCACGAATTGTTTGACGAAATGATTGGGATTAGTCAGAAAATTATCGAAGAAAAAAACCTGCCCGTAACGGCCATTCATGATCGAGGAAAACAGACCGCCACCACTCAGATTGAGCGATTTCCCTACCGAAATAACGGTAAAGACCAGGGCCGCCAGAAAGAAAGTCGTCATGATCGTATCCGTCCAGATGATGGTTTTCAGGCCGCCCCGGAACGTGTAGGCATAGATCAGACCCATCATCAGCACTGCGGTGAGCAGAAACGGTACGCCCAGCGGCGCAAAGACGAATAATTGTAACACACTGGCGGCCAGGAACATACGCGCCGCCGAACCTAAAGTACGTGACAGCAAAAAGAAACCTGCGCCCGTCTTATAGGCCCAATAGCCGAACCGCTGCTCCAGATAGCCGTAAATAGACGTGAGTTCCAGGCGGTAATACATCGGCATCAGCACGGTGGCGATAAAAAGATAACCCAACAAATAGCCGAGTACCACCTGCATGTAAGAAAAGGCCATATTCAAGCCGCTGCCGCCCACCGCGCCGGGAATGGAAATGAACGTGACGCCGCTGATGCTGGTACCGATCATCGCGTAGGCAATCACCCACCACGGTACCTGTCGGTTAGCCAGGAAAAAACCGGCATTGTTCACGTTGCGACTGGTCAGCCACGCCACGCCGATCAGCATAGCGAAGTAGAGCAGCAGGACGACGAGCACAAGCGTAGGCGTAAGGTGCAGCATAGCGATTTACAGGAGATTCCCGCAGGAAGCAAGAACGATGGAAAAAAAGCACCAGTGACTTACCGATTTTTCGGTCCTTTTGATTTTCGAGACGGCAAAAGTAGATTTTTTTCAGAGAATGCCACGGTTTGGGTGCGCAGCGTTTCTAATTTGCTTTCTGATGATTATTTCTCCGAGGATAAATGCCCATAAAACGCTGTATTCCACGCCAATCAGCCAAAAATTTTCTTCGGAACGGTCCCCTGCATAGTGGCTGTAAGATAGAATAATCAGACCCGACCAGACGATGGGAAACCGCCAGGTAGTCAGCAAGCAAAGAGCCAATGGCACGGTCGCGTACCAGGCATGCACCGTGGTCGCGCAGGATAAATACAAAAAAACGGCCCAGAGCATACCCTCTGGCAAAGTCCATTGTCCTAACTGTTCTTCCTCTTTTGGAGCGACACGTTTTGTCATCCAGAGCACTCCCGTCAAAGTGAGTAAAGCCAGGGCAGGCCCAACAATGGTCACGTATTGGAAGCCCTTCCACCAGGCATATATTTGTTGCGCCAAATAATAGAGGCTGGCATTAAATTCAAATTTCTGAAAATACAGCCCGATGCTTTTCGACATATTCAGCAGCAGCGGAATATTCAGCAAAGGCAAAAACAACAGCGCACAGGCTCCCGCAAAAAACAGATGGAACCGCCAACCCCGTCGCCAGCCCAGCCAACGCCACACCAGCGGCAGAAACAGCGGGGGCAGAAGTTTGGTGGCCGTCGCCAAAGCCCACCATCCGGCAGCCGCAGCCAAACGCTGCCGTTGGAGCATTCGCCAACCCGCCAGCAGGAAGAAGATCATCAATCCTTCAAAATGACAATTCCCCACGATTTCCAGGATCAGCAGCGGATTCAGGGCATAAAGGAGGGGGACATTTTGCCTTTTTTCAGCGGGCAGCAAGCCATTGGCAGCCCGGAACAGATACAAAGTGCCTATTTCTCCGGCCAATAAAAACAACTTTATGACGACCACCCCACCCCATACACTCTGCGGAGCCAGCCAAACGGCCAGCGCGAATATAGCCTGGCAAACCGGCGGATAGACGGTGAAATAATTGGGTGAATTGAGCTGTGCAAACAGTTCCGGCGTAATACCCGGAACGCCCGTTGGATGCTCCATAAACCAGGTCGGCGGGTGCGCAAAAGGATGCAGACCCGCCACGGCCAGATGCCCGTCCCAGAGGAATCGGTAGAAATCGTCGGAGAGATTGGGCAGGCTGAATACCAGCAGTACACGCAGCAGAATACCCAGCCCGGTGTACCAGTTGGCTTCGGTAGCCGTCCGGTTTTTTTGTCCCCAGACTATGCTCAAATACAATCCAAAAAACAACCCGTAAGCCAGCAGCAACATCCCGAACGCCGCCCGCTGGACGTAATATCCCAAAAAAATCGTCAGTGCGCAGCAAGCGGCACTGACGGCGTAGCGGAGGATGATGCGGGTGTCGGCGGGCATGGGGCGAAGGTAGGACAAGTACCGGCGGGTTCAGCCGCCGGGTTGTCCGGGAAAGGATTTTTAACCAAAAAGAAACATACAACTTGCTGTCAATCAAAACAATCGGCCTTACTAGCTACCGGCAGCAGCGTGCAGCAACATCAAGAAAAGAGCAGGGTATGGCGATTGGTTTGTACGTTTGGCGGCGAAATAAGCGATAAACAGCCAGCATCACCATGTTTTACAATATTGACTGCGTGGAAGGCGCAAAAAAGCATTTACGCGATGCCTCTGTAGATTTGATTATCACGGATCCCCCTTATGGCATTGCCGGGGATACCTTGCACAAACATTATAACCGAAAGGAGGAGTTTGTACTGGATGGCTATATTGAAGTACCCAAAGACGGCTACTATGACTTTACTTATCACTGGGTAAAAGAAGCCGAAAGGGTGCTCAAGCCCGGTGGTTCCATGTACATTGTTTCGGGTTATACCAATTTAATTCATATACTGAATGCCTTGGCGCAGACGCAGTTACAAGAGGTAAATCACATTATCTGGAAGTACAATTTCGGCGTTTATACCAAAAACAAGTACATCTCTTCTCACTACCACATTCTATACTACGTAAAACCGGGTGCTAAGCCCACTTTTAATACTTTCAGCCGCTATTCGGATGCAGAAAAAAGTGAGGAATCCAATGGTTCGCTCAATTATCAGGATAGAGAAGATGTCTGGATCATTAATAAAGAATACAAACCCGGACAGGTAAAAAACAAAAATGAACTGCCCACACAGTTACTCTCCAAAATGATCCAGTATTCCAGCAACGAAGGCGATCTGGTCTGCGATTTTTTTCTGGGCAGTTTCTCTACGGCGAAGGTGGCCCGAGGGCTGAACAGGGCAGCCTGTGGTTTTGAAAAAAGCGAAATTGCTTTTGCGTATCAGATCAATGAAATAGAAAAAGTCAGCGCAGGCTCCCTATTGGATAGCCTGCGCGTCCCGCCCGCTAACAAGTATTTTAACCAGGGCAAACCCCTCGAGGCGAGCGAAATACAGGATATTTTACTTCGCTACGATGATTTAAAAAAGTCCGGGCTGTCCAAAAAGACCATTATTGAACAATTGGGCGCAGAGACCGGGCGCGGACCGTGGTCGCTGGGAAAAATGATCTCCCAAAGCGGGCAAACGGAAAAACCAATTAAAGATGGCCAACCGCATCTGTTTGATTAAGGAGAACCAGCCTCTCAGTACCGCCGCTCCATTCTGCCAAAAACAAACTGTGCATACGCACCATTCACCGGCACTTCTACCAGGATTTTATCCCGGAATTCCGGGTCGCTTTTCACTTTGATCAGTCCCTGCACGGACTCGCCGCTATACAGCGTTTGCGGGCGCAGTAGCCCGTCCGTAGAAGCATAAGGTGGTGGCGGACCGTCATTGCCAATCCATATGCTTGGAGCCGACCAAGCCCACCACCACCAGTTGTTATTATCATTGTAATAATGGTGGTCGTTGCCAGAATCCACATTGGAGTGGCGATTATTATTATCATTATTAATGGCAACTACGGTAGCAACAGTAGCCACTACCACTGCTCCGGCAATAATCGCATTTTGCCGCTTGCGGCGACGAATAAATTGCTCCGCCGTAAATACCCGGTATTCTTTGCGCTGCCCATTGGCATTAAAGCCATACACCCGCACTCCCTCGGGCAGAAAAGTAACCAGCGAATCGCCTTCATTGCGCACGAAAACACCCAGATTCAACATGCTCTGACCTTGCGAAGTGAGATCGGCGGCTACTTCCGCATTGGGCACCAGCGAGCGCAGGGCCGGTACGCCCTGATTATAAACTACTGTCGTTTGGTCAGGCTGATCGGCGGTGGGGCGGTAATAAAAGGACTGCGAACAGGATACGCCCAACAAAGCAAAAGTGAAGAAAAAGAAAATTGGTTTCATAGTCAGTGTGTAGAGTAAAGTCAGGAAACTGTAATATTCGGTAGCCCAAAGATGCTTGCCTGAATTGCAAAATTAAAAGCCCTAGCACCGGGTTTAACGACGGTTTAACCAACATCGGCTTAAGCGAAAGCAATATGTTAAAATTGCTGGAAAGACTTTAACGCTATTCCCGTAACACCGACTTCAGTCGGTATAAGAACCGACTGAAGTCGGTGTTACAACTCTTGGCCTCCTATTCCAGCGACCTGACCAGTGCGTATAAGAACCGACTAAAGTCGGTGTTACATAACAAACGCCACCCCGAATAGATCGGGATGACGTTCGTCTTATTTTTCGTCTTGCTGTACCACAGACTTTAGTCTGTCTTTAATAGGACGGACTAAAGTCCGTGTTACGTTTACCGAAAGCGCAAGTGCTTGATAGAGAAGTAACAAATGGTACCAAAACCCATCGAGAGCATGGAGTGGAACAGCACGAAGGCCGTGTTATGTGTAGCCACGCCCACTATCACGGCGGAAGCAAAAACGAGGGCCATAAAACCTTCGGCGATGGTCACCCAGGAGATTTTCTTGGCCACATAACTCGCTTTTTTGAAGGTCTTTTGCTCGCCGTCAATCCCGAATTTTGGGGTCCGTACGAAAGCCGAAGCCTTACCGCGGTAGCCTTCGATCACCGCAATCGCATTGTACAGCGACAGCCCCATCGAAATAGGCATGAAGGAGATGAACAGACCGAAGAAGCGCAGTTTTTCGCGGAACGTCGGTGGAGCGGTACGGTGCAACGCAGCCGTAATATTGGCCGTATAAGAAATGCCGACTACCGAGAAAAGACCCAGCACCGAGAACGACAGGAAGTGCGTCGAAATGCCCAGTTCGCTAAAAGCGAAAGCCAACGGAATGCTGCTCACCGCCGCGATAAATACCCACAGGAACACGCCGTAAGCCAGTAATTGGCTGGTAGCGTGCAGTTTCTGGATCAAATTCAGTTTGTTGCCGCTTTCTTTCCAGATCAGGTGCAGCAGCTTGCGGGCGTTTTGTGCGCCGCCTTTGTTCCAGCGGAATTGTTGTCCTTTCAGACCGTTCATTTCTACGGGAAGTTCAGCCGGGCTGCCCAGTTTTTCCAGGTATTGAATTTTGTAACCCATGATCTGGGCACGGAAGCTCAAATCCAGGTCTTCGGTCAGCGTATCACTCTGCCAGCCACCGGCTTCGTTGATGACGTTTTTGCGCCATACACCGGCGGTGCCATTGAATTGCAGCAACAGATTGCCATACGAGCGACCGGCCTGCTCCACAGTGAAGTGGACGTTCAATTGCAACGCCTGGAGGCGCGTCAGGAAACTGTAATCCGCATTGATGTGCTCCCAGCGCGTCTGGACGATGCCCACTTTTGGATTTTCAAAATAAGGCATGGTCGTACGCAGGAAGTCGAAGCGCGGCGTGAAATCAGCATCGAAAATCGCGATAAAATCACCATTCACGCGCGGCATAGCCTCCTGCAAAGCACCGGCTTTATAGCCCTGACGATTCACGCGGTGGATGTGTTCGATGTTGAAACCCAGTGCTTTATAGTGGGCCACCTTGGCGGCGACAATGCCGACCGTTTCGTCGGTAGAGTCGTCCAGCACGTGTATTTCAAAACGATCTTTCGGATATTCCTGCTTTGCAATGCAGTCAATAATGCGCTCGGCCACGTACATTTCGTTGTACATCGGCAGTTGCACGGTCACAAACGGCACCTGCTCGTCATTGGCGGCGTATTGCGTGTATTCGATATTCGGATTTTCCCGGTGGTGGCGTTTGTAGAGGTACAAAAGGTGGAACTGCAGCAAACAGTAGATGGTCACTGCGCTCATGGAGGTAAAATAAACCAGCAGCATCAGGTAGCCAAAATCAACAAAGGCTTGATACTCAAAGGCTTGAAACAGGGAATGGAGACCGAACATATTGTGATATTGAGTTTTTTTTTGTTGTGTTTTCGATAGGGTTGATAAAAGTTGATGAAGGTTTATAGAAAAGGTTGATAATAAACCCTTATCAACCCTTTACAGGTATTTAAAAATGGTCGTGATAATTTTCACCCCGGCCAGCACCGCGCCTTTTATGGTCCCGGAGACTTTACTTTTCCCTCCCGCTCGTTTGCGGTAGCGCACCGGCACTTCGGTACAGCGTAGTTTTTGTTTGGCGGCTTTCACCTGCATCTCCACCGTCCAGCCAAAGTTCCGATCCTGCATATCCAAAGCCAGCAATTTATCCCAGCGAATGGCCCGAAACGGCCCCAGATCGCTAAACCGATAACCGTAAAACCAGCGAATCAGCAGCGGTGCCAGCCAATTGCCAAACCGCTGCGGAAAAGTCATCGCTCCGGGTTCCATCCCGCTCAATTGCCGCGAACCGATCACCATATCCTGCGTCCCGGCAATAATCGGGGCCACCAGTAATGGCAGTTGGTCCGGGTAGTCAGCATAGTCACCGTCCAAAAACACCACAATGTCCGGCTGTTCAGACGTGGGCAGACTTTGCAGGTAACGCATTCCGGCGAGACAGGCATTGCCATAACCACGCTCCGGTTGACTCACTACTATGGCCCCTCCGGCTTCGGCTACTGCTCTGGTATGGTCGGTAGAACCATTGTCACAAACCACTACTCGGCGCACCCAACTTTTTGGGAGATCGGCCAACACCAACGGCAGCGATTTTTCTTCGTTCCAGGCCGGAATCAGCACATTTATGTTTGGTAATTGCTCCATATTGTGCGCAGGCCCGCCCTGGCGAAATCATTCATCGCCCATTGATGTAAGGCGATGCAAAACTAAGTTATACAGTTAAGAAAAAGTTAAAAATGGTACAAAATGCGATGTTAAAGTTTTGCAAACAATCGCAGAAGCAGGTGGAATTAGCCCCCTCAAAACACGTCATTCCAAATATGATTCGGAAAACCACTGCCTGTCAAAACCCTAACCAAACTATACTTGCCCAAAAATAGGCCTTTTTCGCAAATTTACCAAAAATGGATTTTAACGAAAAGCGTTAATTTCCTTAACAAAAAAGGAGGGGGAAAATTGGCAACAGGCAACCTGCAAGGGGTAAATCAGCAACAGGGAATGGATAGAACTTTGGAACAACGTTGCCCTTAATGCTCATTGCATTGCATTCCTTTTCTGTTTGCATATTTGCTTATTGCTTTTTTGACTTTTGCCCTTCCTTACCCTTCCCTTCTTACCTTTGCCCGCTTTTCAAAAAAACGACCCATGATACGACGGTTCACACCCGCCCTGCTGATATTCCCGCTGCTTTGCCTGCTGCTCACGCTTTGCCAGAAAGAACGCTTTACCACGAATAGTGCCGACAAACTCGAATTCAGCACCGATACCCTGCGTTTCGATACGGTCTTTACCCAACTCGGCTCGGCTACGCGCATTCTGAAAGTCTATAACCGGCACTCGGAAAGCATTCGCATTTCCCGGATTTATCTGGCCAATGATGCCAGTTCGCGTTTCAATCTGAACATAGACGGACTGCCCGGCGACAGTCAGCGTGATATTGAAATTGCACCCAATGATAGTTTGTACGTTTTTGCCGAAGTTGTTATTAACCCAAATCAGCCGGTCAGTGCCAGCCCGTTTGTGCTGGATGAGCAACTGGTTTTTGAAACCAACGGCAACGTACAGCAGGTGACCCTCGAGGCCTTTGGCCAGAATGCCAATTACCTGCCTTCGCGGTTCGGAGCGGGCGGCGTATCGGGCTACCAATGCACCAACGGCGAGGATATTGTCTGGAATGACGCCAAGCCTTACGTGATTTACGGTATTCTGGTGATAGATGGTTGTACGCTGCGCATTCCCGCTGGTACACATATATATGTGCATGGAGGTTTAGGAAAATACTATGAAGGCGATACTTTGTTCCGTTACAACGATGGCTATATAACTTTCACCAATGGCGGAAGATTGATCGTCGAAGGCACCCAGGAAAACCCGGTTATTTTTGAAGGGGATCGGCTGGAATCGGAATTTAATACCGATCCGGGACAATGGGTGGGCCTGTGGCTACAGGACAGCACTGCCGGTCACCGCCTCGAACACTGCATTATTCGCAACTCTATCATCGGGCTGCGCGTAGACCCGGAAGTGGATGTCACTATGCGTAACGTGCAGATTTACAACACTTCCAATAGCGGGCTGATCGCTTTTCGGGCCAAAATAGACGCGGAAAATTGCCTTTTTTATAATAACACCGGCTACTGCATCCAACTCGGCTGGGGCGGCGATTATAATTTCAAATATTGCACCGCCGCCAGTTATGGCGTGGATGGCGAGTCATTGCTGATGACGAATTTTCTTTGCCTCGATGCCAATTGTAACGACTACGACCTGAAAGCCCTGAAAGCCCGCTTCCGCAATTGCATTTTCTATGGCACCAAAGCCGACCAGATCGCGCTGGGCGATTACTCCGAGAATAACCCGGCTTTGTTTGATTATCAATTGCAAAACTGCATTGTGCGGGTAAAAGACCTCTTAAAACCCAACGCCTACCCCACTTTCCTCGATCATTGTCAGCCTTGCCTGAATGCTACGCCGCAGGACACGCTCTTTTTGGACCCCAATCAGGACAATTACCGGCTAGATTCATTAGGCTCAGTGGCCAATGGCTATGCCGTGCCTTTGCCGGGCATTACCCAAGATTTGGATGGAAAAACCCGCGATGCCGTGAAACCGGATGCGGGGGCGTTTGAAATTGAATTTTAAGCAAAAGCGGCGTGTAAGCGGCCCTGTTAAAATTGTACTGTATAAAAATACACCTGCTCCACCGGCTTTTCCACCACAGTCTCGGCGGGCACTGTGGGCGTCACGGTGTAACTCACCTGCATCGTCGGCGCGGCGACCGGCACGGGCACAGGTTTCTTGAATTGCACCCGTAATTTCTGGTGGAAGGTCACCTTCATATTGCGATTGGTCGGCACATCAAATTTCAGCAAACGCGTCAGGCGACAAGCCTCTTCGTCGCAGCCGTGGCCAATGCCTTGCAGGACACGCGTGGCAATTACATTACCTTTATAATCAATGTCATAGTCCACCAGCACGATGCCTTCCGTACCCGTCTCCAGGGCAGGGGCAGGATAGCGTAAATTTTCGTAGATAAATTTAGTAATGGCTTTTGGCCCGCCGGGATACTCCGGCTGATGAATAAAACGCTGCTTTTTTTTATCTTTTTCCATATCGTTTCAGATCGAACCTTCGCTGGCCAGCAATTACGCCAACTGCAAGGTTTTTTTCTGCTGCAAATATTTGTCCAATAGCCGCAAAGAAAAAAACGTCAGGGCCAATCCCACAGAATAATACACTGCCGGATGACCCAAAATCCCGGCCCAATCCACACTTGGCACATTGGGCAGCGTGTAATCGGCAAGCAGCGTTGGTGCTACACCATTTGAGAGGGCCACCAACAACATGACGAGTGGTAACAGCAGCGACAAGCCGAATACACCGCTGATAATCAGCACCATCCAGTCGCGGCCCTTTTCGGGTGAAAGTGCCGACTGTGCGTGCATTTGCTCCATCGCCCAGGCCACCATCACCCGATCTGCAAAGTCCGGTTTGGGTATTTCGAGCGGCAGGGCAGCAAAAGATTTCTTTTCCGCCAGAATATCCGCCAGACGCGACTGCGCTTCGGGTTGATCGCGCAACCCCTCCGTCACCCGTTGGTGTTCGGCAGCATCGAGGAAGCCATCGGCATAGTCCCACAGCAGATCATCAGAAAACAGCGAGTTATTTTTCATAATAAAAGTCTTTGGCAATGAGTCTTTGGTCTTTGGGTGTTGGTCTTTGGGTATTTCATCGTTCATACTTCATAGTTCATAGTTCATACTTATTAACACCGTTTTCAAACGTTGGCGGGCGCGACAAAGTTTAGTTTTGGCATTGGTCATCGTCAGGTCCATCATTTGGCAGATTTCGTCCAGACTATGCTCGTAAAGGTAAAACAAAGTAATAATAGTCGCATCATCGGGCGACAACAGCGCGATGCCCTGTTGCAGAGCCGCATTGCGGTCGTCGCGTTCCAGCGTGTGGGCGGCATTCGGCGTAGTATCGTTGGGCAAGCGCACCGGGCGGCTGTCATCGTCGAGCGTGACCAGGTCGGGACGCACCTTACGCAGGTGATTGAGCGACGTGGAATACACGATTTTATACAGCCAAGTGGTGAATTTTGCTTCCCCACGAAAATCAGGCAAGTACCGAAAAGCCCGCAAAAAGCAATCCTGCGCCACTTCATGGGCATCTTCCCGGTTTTTGACAAAACGCAGGGCCAGCGTGAAAACGTACTGTTCGTAGCGTTTCACCAGCATCGCGTAGGCACTTTGACGCCCGGCGATGGCTTGCTGGATCAGAGACTCGTCAGAAAGAATGGCGGCCATGTAAGTATATGAGCAAAATGCAATTGAAGCAAAGCAACATCCCGATTTTTATCGGAAAGCAAGTTGGCGATGGGATAGACACGGTTTTCCGGCGCAGGGTTACAGAGTGAGTAGTAAAAAAATAATAATTGGTGATTCGTGTCCGCAAATCTACTTATTTGCGGTTTATCCACGCTGCAAATTTGAGTATAAAACGTTCGGGCTCACTTGGCTACATTTCTTCATCTTTGCACAAGTCAAACCTTCATTTTGAGACAAAATACGCATTATGCTAACACCAGAAGATGCCCGCGAACATCCAGCCGAAGAGTATAACCAAGCCAGCCAATATGCTGATAATCAAGCCCAACCGTCCATCTGGCAGAATGGCTGGGCCACCCTAATCATTATCGGCATCAACGTCGCGGTGTTTGCCCTCATGGCCATCAATGGCGTGAATATCATGCAGCCCCAAACCCAGGACCTGCTGGCCTGGGGCGCGAATTTCAAGCCGCTCACCCTCGACGGCGAATGGTGGCGGTTGCTCACCTCCTGTTTTCTGCACATCGGCATTTTGCACCTCGCTATCAATATGTATTCCCTGTTCAATGTCGGCGTTTTGCTGGAAAATATGCTGGGCCGGACGCAGTATATTATGGCCTATCTCGTCTGCGGACTGGCGGGCAGCGCGGCCAGTTTGTGGTGGCACGAAGCCACGGTGAGCGCGGGGGCTTCGGGCGCTGTTTTCGGGATGTTCGGTCTTTTTTATGCCTGGGTGACCACTTCGCATTTGCTTTCCAGTGCCGAAAAAAAAGCACAATTAGCCAGCGCGGCCACCTTTATCGGCTTAAACCTGTTCATGGGTCTGAGTGGCAACATAGACAATGCCGCGCACTTGGGCGGTCTGGTAGCGGGTATTATCATCGGATTATTGGTCAGTAAATGGCATGGCGTGGGCAAGTGGCGGCCCTTATTAGTCGGCTGTATTATTTCCTCCATACTGGCTGCCGTATTAGTGGCCAATTCCAAAAGCGACGTGAAGGCTTTTCAGGATAAAATAAAAGAATTATCCACTATCGAGGAGTCGGTAAATCAGCAATTAGCGGCGGCGCAATTAATAGAAGATAAACCTTCTTCGGCGCAAGCCTATAAAGAAATGGGGGCCGAATGGGCCAAAGCAACGGCCATTGCCCATGAAATATATGGTTACGACTTACCCGGTAATATGCACGCTTTTACTGTACATTTAGTGGATTACTGCGAAAAACGCGGCCAGCTGTTTACGCTGCTGGAACAAGCCGCGACCGACGATTCGGTGGAAAAGCAAACCGCCATTGATTCTTTGAATACTGCGTTGAATAATATCACTAAACAAATAGAAGATCTATCAAAATAACGAGTACCATGTTCACACTCCGCGCCCACCTCATTGACCTTCATACACGCCGCATTTTTCCCGCCGAAATCCGCATCGAAGCCGGAAAAATAGCCGCCATCCAGGAAATAGATTTTTTGCCAGAAGATGCCGGTTATATTCTGCCCGGCTTCGTGGATGCGCACGTCCACATCGAAAGCAGTATGCTGCCGCCGACGGAATTTGCGCGTATGGCCGTCGTCCACGGCACCGTTGCCACGGTCTCCGACCCGCACGAAATAGCCAACGTGCTCGGCGTGGCGGGCGTACAATATATGCTCGACGAGGCGAAACGCAGCCCTTTCAAATTCTGTTTCGGGGCACCCTCCTGCGTACCCGCCACCACTTTCGAGACCGCCGGAGCCACGCTTGATGCTGCCGCCGTGGATCAACTGCTGCAACAGCCCGACATCGGTTATCTTTCCGAAGTGATGAATTTTCCCGGCGTACTCTACGCCGATCCGGAAATGCTGGCCAAAATCGCGGCAGCCAAAGAAATTGGCAAACCCATAGATGGCCATGCGCCCGGTCTGCGTGGCGATGATGCCCGGCACTATTTTGCGGCGGGCATTACCACCGACCACGAGTGTTTTACCTACGCAGAAGGTTTGGAAAAGGCCCAACTAGGTGTGCATATTCTCATTCGGGAGGGTAGCGCGGCCCGCAATTTCGAGGCCCTTTGGCCGCTGTTGCGCGAATTCCCCTCCCAAATAATGTTTTGCAGCGACGATAAACACCCCGATGAACTGGTGCATGGCCACATCAATCAACTCGTGGCGCGGGCTCTGGCCAAAGGCTGCGACTTGTTCGACACGCTCCGTGCTGCTTGCCTTCATCCGGTGGAGCACTATCACTTGCCAGTCGGTACGCTGCGCGTGGGCGATGCCGCCGATTTTATACAAATAGCAGAACTGGTTGATTTTAAAGTACTTGCCACCTGGCTGGATGGCGAAAAAGTAGCCGAAAATGGCCAGACCCTTCTCCCGTACCAACCATCGGCGGCCCCCAACCAGTTTCTGGCGACACCAAAATCCCCGGCGGACTTTCAACTTGCTGCCCAACATGCAGGCCGTGTGCGGGTGATTCGGGTGCTGGATGGTGAGATTGTCACCCAGGCGGAATGGGAAACGGCGCCTATTCGTGCGGGCCTGCTTTGTACCGATCCAAGCCGTGATTTATTGAAAATAGCCGTGGTCAATCGCTACACACCCAATGCCAAACCGGCGGTCGGGTTTGTACGTGGCATCGGCTTAAAATACGGCGCGCTGGCTTCCAGCGTGGCCCACGATTCACATAATATTGTCGCCGTGGGCACCGACGATGCGGCCCTCTGCGACGCGGTCAATGCCGTGATTGCGATGCAGGGCGGCATCAGTGCTACGGATGGTCGGGGGAATACGCAAACACTGGCTCTACCCATTGCCGGGCTAATGAGTCAACTGGATGGTTACACATTGGCGCAAACGTATGCGCAAGTAGATGCCTGGACGAAAAATACGCTGGGCTGCACTTTACGCGCGCCGTTTATGGCCTTGTCCTTTCTGGCCTTGCCGGTTATTCCGGCTTTGAAAATGACGGATTTGGGGCTGTTTGATGTGGAGAAGTTCGGGTTTACGGAAGTGGAAGTGGAGGAATTAATGATCGGCGAGTAGGATATTAATTTTCTGCAATAAATCAGGCAAATGGTCCCGACACGTCTCTACAATTGCATTATAATCAACGTTTTCATAATGATGAGATAGAAAATCTCGCATCCGAATAATAGGCTTGGCAATCACACCATACTGTTGCAACAAGCCGGGAGATAACTGCTCAATTTTCTTTACTTTTTCACCCACTACCTGCAACTGCATTGCAGTGGCATCCAATAAAATAAAGTCATCATCGGAAAAGGCAGAGGTGCCAATAAATGACTTCATTTTATGATATCGGGATAAGGCAATTTCTGCAGCATTAGACAAAATTTCTGCCGCGTCACGTACATCCGTTTCAAGCATAAACAATATAGGGTTCAATAGATTGCAAAAACTTTGCGCGCACATGCGGACCCTTTCTCAATATATCTACCTTGCGTTGGAAATGTTCCTCCAAGAAAATGGCAACGTTGGCCATTTTAATAAAACTCGGCTCCATTTCTACCAAAATATCAATATCGCTGTCGGGTCGTTGGGTGCCTTTGGCAAATGATCCGAACAGTCCAATACGTTGTACCCCCATTTCCTGCAAGGCGGGTTTGTGTTCGCGTAAAAATTGTATGATGTATTCGCTATTCATAAATTTATTGCTGCTTGTTTGAGCGCAGTCATAGTCTATCTTTTCGGCAAATTTAAGGGATTTTTTTCAATTATTTGCCCCTTTTTCGCCACCTTCTAATGCCCCAAACGGCCAACCCGACCAACAAAATAATACTCCAACTATGCGCCAACGCAATCACCAACATGCGTAGCAGCACGGCACCACTCACCAAACCATCGCCGATGCTGGCCCAAAAGCCGCGCTCTACGGGCCGAATTTCTGTGTTGGCCACCATGCGTTGCTGAAGTTGCGCAGGCTGATAAATTTCTACTTCTACCGTACTGTATTGAACTGCATCATCCAGTTTCAGGCGTTCGATACGGCTTTGATCGGCAGCGGCACGACTGCTCAGGCCACGGTCGGCGGCTTCCAGCTGGGTAGCCGGTTTTCCGGCCTGGGCAGCGGCGTTTACACTTTGTTGATAGGCACTTTGCCGGAGTTGCAGCAGTTGATCTTCCAGCATTTTCAGGGCCACATCTTCGGCGCGGACGTGGCGATAATCCAGAAATTCGGCCAGCCGGTTCATGGCCCGCAGGGTGGTATCCAGTTGGCGGTAAGGCACGCGCAATACGAGGTGGCTATGCACCGAAAAGCGCGTCGTTTCCACCGCCGAATCCCGGCTGATGGGCTGCTCGTTCCGGTATTCTACTTCGGTGCGCAGGTTGCTGACGGTGACAAAACCGCGATTGCGCAGGGCCACATCTTCCAATTGCAGCGTGGCCGATAACACATGATGCACCCGAAATTTCACTTCTGCCGTGCGCACAAACTTCCGGGTAGAATCGAGCGAACTGACCACGGTGACCGACGTTCCAAACGGATTGAGGGCATCCATTTCCACCGTTTGGGCGGGTGCTGCCGCGCGAGGCGGAGCGGGCGGTGCTTCGGAAGCCGCCGATTCAGTGGCCATTTGGGCGCGGGGAGCACCCTCGCGTTGCTGACAGGATAATGCCAGGAGGGAGAACAAAACGGCAGCAAAAAATCCGGTATTTCTAAAGGAAGAAAACATAGCAGTTTGAAGATGAAGCATTTATAAATTATAGCGAGGCGTTGAAAAGGTGAAGGCGTTGAAAAAACACTACTGCTCGTCGCTTTTTAGAGCAGGTGTTCCCGGATGCCGCCGCAGTTTGTTTGTAAGAAAATCGCCCAAAGGATGAAAAAATTTTGCGAATTACACAAAAACCATTTTTAAGTCTGCTCGCCCGCCTTTATATTTGCAGCGAAAATTCGCTATTTCACTTTTTTCTTTCACCCGACCATCTATATTTTACCATGGGAAGTACCGTAATTAATCACCAGGAAGTCCTCAAAGGAGGAGAATTTCTTATCCGCCCCAGCCGCCCGGAAGAGACCTTTATTCCCGAAGAACTCAATGAAGAACAACAGATGGTCAGGCAGATGTCGCTTGATTTCATCAAAAACGAAGTGGACCCGGTGCGTGCTAAAATTGAAAAACAGGAACCCGGCTTGATACCGGAATTGCTGAAAAAAATGGGCGATCTCGGTCTGCTGGGTGCCCACATCCCTGCCGAATATGGCGGCATCGAAATGGATACCAACACCAACACGGTCATTTCGGAGTCGTTTGGGCCGGCGGGTTCGTTCATCGTTTCGTTCGCGGCGCATACGGGCATCGGGATGCTGCCGATCCTGTATTTCGGGACGGAAGAGCAAAAACAAAAATACCTGCCGGGCCTCGTCGCTGGCGATTTAAAAGCGGCTTACTGCCTTACCGAGCCAGGTAGCGGTTCGGATGCTTTGGCTGCCAAAACCCGCGCCGACCTGAGTGCTGACGGTACGCACTATGTGCTGAACGGTCAGAAAATGTGGATTTCCAACGCCGGTTTTGCCGACGTTTTCATCGTTTTTGCCAAGATCAACGGCGAGAAATTTACCGGCTTTATCGTGGATGCGCATACGCCCGGCATCACGCTCGGCAATGAGGAAGACAAACTTGGCATCAAAGGCTCGTCCACGCGGCAGGTCTATTTCGAGAATGCCCAAGTGCCCGCCGAAAACGTGCTGGGCGAGATTGGCAAAGGTCACCTGATCGCTTTTAACGCGCTGAATATTGGCCGCTACAAACTCGGCGTAATGTGCATCGGCGGCAGCAAAGCCGTGGTGGATTCTTCTACGCAATACGCCAACGAACGCCACCAATTTGGTCAGCCCATCGGCAGTTTTGGGGCTATTCAGTACAAATTGGCGGAAATGGCCATCCGCACTTTTGCGGGCGAAAGCGCGGCTTACCGCACCTCGCAACTGATGCAGGATAAAAAGGCGCAGGAAGAAGCCGAGGGCAAAACCTTTGGCCAGGCCACGCTGGAAGCCGCCGAAGAGTACGCCATCGAATGCTCCATTCTGAAAATTCTAGGTTCGGAAATCACCGATTATTGCGTGGACGAAAATGTGCAAATCCACGGAGGCATTGGTTTCAGCGAGGAGTATAGTGCCGCCCGCGCCTACCGCGATAGCCGCATCAACCGCATCTACGAAGGCACCAACGAGATCAACCGGATGCTGATGGTCGATCAGTTGTTCAAACGTGCGCTGAAAGGCCAACTGGACATCGTCAGTCCAGCCTGGGCGGTGCAAAAAGAACTGACCTCTATGCCGTCTTTTGAAAAAACGGAGGGCGACTACGCCGAGGAACAAAAAGCCCTGGCCGATTTCCGCAAGATTATCCTGATGGTGGCCGGTGGTGCCGCGAAAATGCAGATGGACGGCAAACTGAATCTGAAAGACGAACAGGAAGTGCTAATGAATGTCGCGGATATGTTAATTGATCTGTACGCCGCCGAATCCATGTTGCTGCGCATTCAGAAACTGGCCGACCTGCCGAAAGAACAGCCGCAGGAAGTCTATGATGCCATGTTGCAGGTGTTTTTCCACGACGCGAGTGCGCGCATGGGCAAAAACGCTACCGATGCCCTCGCTTCATTTGCCGAAGGCGATCTGCTAAAAACCTTCCTGTTGGGCGTGAAACGTTTCGTGAAATACCCGCCGGTGAACGTGAAAGTAAAACGCCGTTTGATCGCCGAGGCCTTGCGTAAGGCGAATGGCTGGTGTTTTTAATTCAGTGGTTAGGAAATAGTAATTAGGAGACAGGCGGCAGCCCGAAGATTCGGAGTGTCGCCTGTCTTTTTTATGTAGTTGAAATGAGAAACCTTTATTCCCCAAAAAAATACCGATAGCCAGCGGAGAACTGGGTAGAAGTATTGTAAACCTTAGCAGTGCCTAAGTTTTGGCCATCATTATCTGTAAGTTCCCAATTAGATAGTGGCGTAATGCCAATAGTATGCCGTACTCCGAC
Organism: Saprospirales bacterium; assembly: GCA_031425155.1. Lineage (GTDB taxonomy): Bacteria > Bacteroidota > Bacteroidia > Chitinophagales > Saprospiraceae > M3007. The sequence continues at coordinate 38,972 of JANPIV010000124.1, forward strand.
AAAGAAGTTTTTTCCAAATTGATATTCCAGGCCGCCTAATACTCCCAGGTCAAAGTCATTATATTGATCCACAAAACCTTCCGCGTCAAAAGTCTCTGTCGCTGTTTTGCCCCGACTATCTAATAAATACTCCGCTTCCAGGCCCATTTGCAGCGATAAACCCTTCCAAATCCTGAAATTACCAGCTATTGGCACATTTATATAGTGCAGCACATAGTCAACATCATCAAATAGTCCACTTGGACGGGCCAGCGTGGTTGCGTACCCTTTTCGGGCATACTGTAAGCCACTTAACAGGGCGAAACGTTTGCTCAGTTCCACCCGGCTTTCCAGACCAGCGTGAAAGCCAGATAAGGCTTGTTGCGCTTTTGCAAAATCAGCAGCATATTCGCTGCGATAGGTTACATCACTGAGCGAATAGCCAGCCCTGACACCTAAAGAAAAACGTTGGCCAGAAACATGAATAGTGGTCAAGAGACCGACGGCGAGAAAAATCGTTTTGTAGAGCATAGTGAATAGCTGGTTTAGTTCCACTAATTGATACCAAACAGGTATGCACCGTTGTCTGCTCTTCTTGTTTCCCGGAAATAAAATATTTTTATTCCTAATTAGACGTCGGCACTTCCATCACCGTCACCGTGCCGTCTCCTCCCTGTAAACGCGCCACCATATAATCAGGTTTGCTGCTCACCCCGTCGCAGGATTCTACCAGAAATGATACTTCCCAAATCCAGGGATCGGTGGCCGCAATGCCGGAAATACGCTTGCATTCGGCAATATTCTGGCAAGTATAAGTGCTGATCGAAGTGGGCGATACATTCTGGCCATTACCAAAACAAGTCCAGATAATCCGCTGGCGCTGCGGATCAAAGTCCAGTCGGCAAGGTGTACTATCCGCCGTCATAAACTGGATGGAAGTAAGCAGTTGCGATACAAATTCATCGCGGTAAGTCTGGCAGGCACTGCAATCCGGTGGCGCAGGATTAAAGTCATTGACATAACGCGGCGTGTACGACAGGAAATTGGCCACCTTATCCCGATCAAAGGCATTGGAAAGCGTCTGTAAATTCTTGGGAAGCACATTATTACATTCATACGTCAGTACGTCCAAATGTTCATATAGTGTGTCGCCGACGATGGCATACAAGCCAGGATATTGGAACAAATTGCAATCCAGGTACAGGAATTTCAATTTATTCTCTGCATCGCGGGGCCGGAAATCGCGGATCAAATTATAACTCAAATCCAGCGAACTCAGATTCTTGTGGACCAATGGTGCTCTGGTCAGGAAATTGTGGGCCAAAGACACCATTTCTAAATGTTCAAAACTACGTAAAGTATCCAGATTCAATTGGTCTTCCAGACCACAGGCGGCCAGCGTGAGCCAACCAAGTTGCGGATAGGCGTTTTTTAATTGATCCAGCAAATTTTCGCAGTGATCGTTCATTTTTTTCACCCGGATAAAACGCAGTTCGCGCAGATCGCCCAGCAGTTCTTTTTCCAGTTGAAATGCCGCCAGACTATCCAGACTGGTATCTGAAAAAGTCAGGGAAATAATCTCCTGGTGGCATTTTTTATAGAGCCGACTTTCCGGGTCCAGTTGCCGCAATTGGTCATTAATCGCCTGTAAATGCAAGAAAGGGCAATTAGCAAAAGTCAGTTCAAATAACTCGCTGAATTCCCCCAGTTCGGCGGGCAACGTGCGCCAGTTGGCATTACGAATCGTAATCTGTTTCACCGTCCGCTGGAAATTATGCCATGATTTACGGCGGTTACTATTATAAATCCGGTCGGCCAAAAACAGGCGCAACGTATCCACTATTTTCTGGTCGCCCTCCGGCGAGCGGTCGCCCGTAATGACTATTTGTTCGATCGTGGATTTACGCAGTTGATCCATGCCATGTTGCAGGGAATCGTAGGTAAAAAGGGTTTGTGCGGAAGCGGTCGGTGTAAAATTGAATACACCTATATATAATAGGAGAAGAATAGAGGCTTTCATCGTAGTTATTGTTTGGTGGGTTCCTGGCTGATGGGATAATACACGTCCGTATTCAATTCATAATAAAAACGCGGTTTCTGATAGTACAGCGGCTGGCTTTCCCAGGGAAACAGCGGCGAATGCACCCCTTTGAAGGCTTTAATAAAAATACGCTGCGCAAAGTTTTTGGGCAAATGCGCATAACCTTGGTGGGCAAAACGCTGCATATTCCGTCCCCACTGTAAATCATCTTTACCAAAAAGACCACCCACGCCATAAAATCCCGTTTCTACCCGCAGACGAAAACCATAATAACCGTGAAAACTATTTTTCAAACCCACTACATCATAATTACCCGAACGCGCCTGATTGGTCGTCGTGCGTTTGGCCGTGCGCCGGTCGGTTATCATGCGTAATGAAGCCCCAAATTCTATTTTTTCTACATCCCGCGCCCGATAATCGAAAGCCGTATTGGCGTCCATAAAGGAGCGTTCATTCGGGCGCACATAAGCCGTTAAATAGATAGAATTGGTTTCTCCGTGGTCGTGGTTGGTCAAAAAATCGCGGAGGCGAGAGAGAATAAAAACGTCATTTCCCCAATTAAAATTAACGCCCCAGCGGTCGTCCAGCGCGGCCACATTGAGCGTAATATAACCAACCGTATTACTCAACTTGCGATAATAATACGAGTGATAACGCGACACTACATCATAGCGCAGGCGAAAACGAGCCCGCTGACGAAAAGCATTGGTCAGGTCGCCATTTTCCAGATCAGCCAGATGACCGGGGCGATACAGACCCACATCTGCCGACAAACCGACCGAAGTAAAATAAGTCCAGGACAGGTTTTTGAATTGAATGTCGGGACTGCGTTTATAGAAAAGCGTATTGTAAAGTTTAAAATCCTTCATCGTCTGCAATTTCAGATGCAGATTGCCCCGAAAGCGATTGCGGCGAAGTTGATCGTGCAAATCGCGCGACGGACGGGCGAAATGATTATACGCACAGGAGTAGCAAAAGTCCGCTTCGGTAAAGAAATACAGCGGACGATTCTGGTTGCTGAACTGGAAACCCACGCCCACCCGACCACTCAGCCAGGTGGCACTGCGGGCATCCCAGCGGGGAAAAATAGCAGATTGGGCAGTCAGCGTTTCAAACAGGCAACAAAAGGCCAATGCGGCCCAAATACGGAAGCAGTTCATCGGGCAAGAAGTTCGTTTTTCAAAAGGGTGAATGGGCGATACAGCCGGGCGGCCCGCAGCAAAAAAATGCCATGCGCCGTCCGTGTATGTCATTCAAGTGAAAAACGTGAACGAATAGTTCCCGATAACCTTAAAAGTTCTGGATAAATGCCAGACTTGTTGCAATGATTTTATGTAAAACGTACTAATGTTGTGTCATTCAGAGGCGAAGCCGATGAATCTGAATATTTTTAAAATTCTGTAAAAGAGGCTTTACAAGCCTCAGATTCATCGCTAACACTCTGAATGACAACAACACTTGGCATTAGTGGTCAATGTGGTAACGAGCCTACTACATTCCCGGCAATCCTACTTCTCCAACCGCTCCAGCAACCGCGCCGTAATGCGCAGAAAATCCATTTCGGTAATTACGCCAACCAGTTCCTTGCCTTTCACCACCGGCAGACAGCCAATGCGATGTTTCTGCATCTTGTGCATGGCTTCCAGAATGCTCGTTTCCGGCGTTACGGTCACCGGCTTTTCGATCATAATATCTTTGACCGCTATTTTGGTGTCTTCCTGCAACTCGTTCTGATGCACAAAATGGCGGAGCAGCATCCGCGAAGAGATCAGGCCGATCAGTTCGCCCTTGCTGTCTTCGACGGGCATGTAGCGGATTTTACGCCAGTCCATGATCTCGGCCACCAGTTCGATGAGGTCTTCTTTCTGTACCGTAAAGAGGTCGGTGGACATGAATTCCTCGACTTTAATTTTGGAGGGCTGCCAGTTTTCCAGGTCGGCCAGGCTGGGTTCTTTCCAGGTATGCACGGGCTTATTTTCTTTTTGATTTTTCAAAATAGCGGCAGTTACAGCGGTGACGGCTTCATCGTTGGTGACTTCTTTTTTAAGCGACGTGAAGGCGCGCAAAGCCCAGCGCGCGCCGGTCTTGTGTTCGCGGGCGCGGGCCTCGATGATGTCCATGTATTTGGTGATGTCGGCAGGTTTCACCTTGCGTTGTTTCAAGCCTTCTTTGGCCATCGGCACCAACTCCTTGATAATCAGTTCCGTGACCGGCACTTTTTTATCTTTCAACCAGGAAAAAGTGGTGTCAATGCCAAATTTGGCGGCTTTCAGGAAATTGTCGCGGGCGTCCACGAAATCAATGTGCTTGGTGATGTCGTCGAATTGACTACCCATCGCTTCCATACAGCCCAGCCAGAGGGCCGCATTGGCCACTTCGTCCACGGGGGTAGGCCCAGCAGGCATCACCCGATTTTCGATGCGCAGATGGGGCTTTCCGTTCGGACTGATGCCATAGCAGGGCCGGTTCCAGCGATAGACGGTCGAGTTATGGATTTGCAGGGCACGGAGTTTGGGCGTGATGCCGTCCTTCACCATTTGCAGCGAATCCTCGTCAATCGCGCCTGCCAGCAGCACCCGGAAGCGGCTGATGTCTTCTTTATAAATTTCGGTAATGTCGCCACGCAGCCAGCCGGAACCAAAATTGACGCGGGGCAGGCGTTCGCGCATGTGATCGTGCGTGGTGCGCGTATCGAGGCTCTGCTGGAACAAGGCAATGCGCGTCTCGTGCCACAGGCGGCGGCCAAATACCAGCGGCGAATTGGCCGAAATAGCGATCACCGGCGCGGCCAGCACTTGCGAAATATTGTACAGTTTCACAAAATCGTTGGGCGTCACCTGCAAGTGCACCTGGAAACTGGTGTTGCAGGCTTCCAATAAAGGCGAATCGTGTTTTACCAGTAATTCATCCACGCCTTCTACGCGCAGCTCGAAAGACGTGCCCAGCAAATGCTTCTGAATAGCCGCCATGAGCGCGTAATAGCGGTCTTTGGGCGTGAGATTGTGCATTTCCAGGTCGTGCTTGCGCAGCGTAGGTAATATGCCGCAGAGGATAATACTTGCATCAAAACCATCCAGCACTTTCTGAATAATGGACAGATAATGCAGGTTTTCGGCTTCCAGATCGCTCAGGCAGGTGCCGGTGAATTCGCGCGGACTCAGATTGGTTTCCAGATTGAATTTGGCCAATTCAGTGACGCACCACGGCTTGTCGTCGCCCAGTTGGGCCAGCACCTCCATATTGATCGTGGCGGGTTTGAGCGTCTTATTGTGTACCAAACACATTTCCTGCTCCGCGCCAATACGGATAATGTCTGTTTCGAACCAGTTGTTTTCGAGCATGTACTCGAAGGCCTGTACATCGTCCAGCAAGCTGCGCACAAAGTGCTGCATCTCGGTTTTACTTTCTACGGTGTTTACTTTTTGAAATCCCATGTTTATCGTCTGCCGAAATGGTTGAAAGTGAAAATCCGGCAGGGCAATATTATTTATTTTGTTTAAAAGATTCAAAGTTGTTTTCTGTGCCCCCGGAAGTTGTGCTGTTCGCTGCTGGAGATTGGCCGAGCATAATTCTTATTTTTTGCGGGTATTTTTCGCTGCAAAAAATCCTGCAGCGGCATAATTACGTTAATAATACGAATCATGGGTTGAATTAGCCTTATGAATACTTTAAAAGCCCCGTTAGGGGCGAAAAGTTGGTAGTAAGGTGATTGCAAGCCTTTTGTAAGCCCCGGAGGGGCGCAATAGCGTACGTATTACGCCCCTCTGGGGCTTATGCAAGAACCGTTAAGAACATATTTCTACCAACATCTTGCCCCTGCCGGGGCTTTTAAACCCATGATTCGCATTAATAATGAAGGGTAGGCAAGATTTAAAAATCAAGTGGCAATTTAAATACGTTTCTCAGACCCTTGATTTCCCTGGCCGTTGTTGTGCGTCCTCGCCAACAACTACAGCAGGGCAGGATGCCAAGTAATAATTCGTTTTTTTAGCAATTTAAGCGTTCATTTTTTTACCGGTCACTCAGTCCACCGCTGTTGTTGGCGAAGATGCTCAACAACGGCAGGAGAACTGGTTTCGCTGTAAAATCACTCTGGCTTGCCTAACATCAGTTAATAAAGTACGTGTAAAGATAAGTTAGCAGGTTCCTATAACCCCCGCGCTTTAGCCGGGGGATAGTAGATACATTACATTAAGCGGGGTTTTAACCCCAAAATGAGTGCTTGCGGGTTAAAACCCGACATGTGTATTCTGTTTTCACCCCCGGCTAAAGCGCGGGGGTTATAAGAAAGTGTTTCATATTTTCTGCCCAAATGACCACCATCTGCACCTACTTAAAAGTGAATAAAAAGAAAAAACACCTGCGTATCCTGCTTACCTGCCCTGTGTAATTAATATTAAGAGGCTACCTGGATTTATCGCGCCCGCCTCTGCATGACAAGGGCCGCACATAGAATTCCAGCCTTTTTTTAGCCCCTTTTTAATGCCTTTCCCTTATTTCTACGCTGAATTATTCGGTATTCAAAACCACTGTTTGGACAATTATCCAAAAAGAAAGCGACCAAACTGATAAAATTTTAGTGCTGATGGTCAGTTTTAGTAAAAAAAATTTAAAAAATTAATGCCTTGAGAGTATTTTCATAACTAATTGATAATCAAATATTTATTTAAAAAATACACCCGACAAGCCTTTTTTATTCGCCAATTATTACACTTTTATTCCTTTTTAGCATTAATTAAAAATAAATAATTAGTTGAATTAAAATTAAAAGGCTTAATCTTGCCGTATGAATTCTGCAGTGGCATTAGATCATTTGCAACAAGACGCACTACTCCGACGTGTGATAGAGCAAACCGTTTTACCGGCATTCGTCCCTTCAAGGCGAATCTATTATGACCTTTTGGATTCCATTGTCTCTCAACAGCTTAGTGTAAAAGTTGCTTCGGTTATTTTTAGTCGGTTTTGCGCCTTATTCCCCGATAACTACCCGCACCCCGAATTAGTCATTGCCCTGGAACCAGAGCAATTGCGCAGCGTCGGTCTGTCTGGTCAGAAGGCTGGTTATTTACAGAACGTAGCCGCGTTTTTCCTGAAAAACGATTTAGAAAACCATCCCTGGGATACCATGAGCGATGCGGAAATCATTGATTTCCTGTCGCAAATAAAAGGCGTGGGAAAATGGACGGTCCAAATGTTATTGATGTTCACTTTGGAGCGGCCCGATATTTTCCCAATAGATGATCTGGGTATTCAACAAGCAATGGTTCGTCTGTATGGTCTGACGGAAACCGGAAAAGAATTAAAAAAACGCATGATAGAATTAGCAGAACCCTGGCAGCCGCACCGCACCTTGGCCAGTCGCTATTTATGGCGTTGGAAAGATACAAAATAATACCGGCCCCGGCCGGAGCATCATTTCTTCAACAGTAAAAATAATTTAATTCAACAATTTAAAACAATGAAAGAACAGGATAATCGCCGATACCCCATCGGGCCATTTGAATACGGACGGAATTATTCTATTGAAGACACGCGCAAGCAAATCAAAGCACTTGAGCGGTTTCCAAAAGAATTGAAAAAAACGATTAAAAAATTGCGCGGAAATGACCTCGACAAACCCTACCGCACCGATGGATGGACCGTTCGTCAAGTAATACATCATATTGCTGATAGCCATATAAACGCCTACATCCGCCTAAAACTGGCAGTAACGGAAAATACACCTATCATTAAGCCTTATGAAGAGCAGCTTTGGGCCGAAACCGAAGATGGAAAAAATGCTCCGATTAAAATGTCGCTTAAAATGATTTCTGCCCTGCACATGCGCTGGGTAGCATTTCTGGAATCACTTTCCGAAGAAGACCTGGAGCGGGGCTATTATCACCCGGATGCAAAACGTACTGTTCTGGTGCAGGAAGCTATTGCACTATATGTCTGGCACAGTCAGCACCATTTGCACCACATCCAACTGTTAGCAGATGGTAAATCCAAAGGCCAGGAGGCTGCCATGCCTTCGCCCGATGCCATGACCGTACTGGACGATTCCCACGCACCCAAGCGCCGTGGCCCGAAACCCAAAGCAAAACCCGAACTGGCTGCTACCACTGCCGAGCCGAAAAAACGCGGCATGAGCGAAGAGCATAAAGCTAAAATTCGCGCCGCACATGAAGCACGTCGTATTGCCAAAGGCGGAGAAGCCAAACCCACACCTCCTGCCGCCGAAGGCAAACGCAAACGCCGTACTAAGGAGCAAATGGCTGCTGACCGCGCTACTTTGCCCGCCGCCACCGAGCGTAAGAAACCCGGTCCGAAACCCAAAGCCGCTGCCGCCGCAGAGAGCACTTCCGCCGCACCTGCCGCTACCAAACGCACCCGCCGTACCAAGGAACAGATGGTCGCTGATCGTGCCGCTGCTGCAGTCGCTCCACCAGCAGAACGCCGCAAGCCAGGCCGTCCAGCCCAGCCCAAAGCGGCAAAACCTGCTGGCGAGCCAAAAAAGCGGGGTATGAGCCCGGAACACATGGCTAAAATCCGCGACGCCCGTATGGCTAAACGCGCCGCCGCCATTGCCGCCGGAGAAATCACGCCGAAGCCGAAAAAAGCGTCGGCATCAGCCGATGGCGCACCGAAAAAACGTGGCATGAGTGCAGAGCACATGGCTAAAATCCGCGAGGCCCGTATGGCCAAACGTGCCGCCGCCGCCGGTGATACCGGAGCCGCCACTGCCACTACCACGAAGGCTGCCAAACCTAAAAAGGAAAAAGCAGCCGCTACCAGCGACACTGGCGCACCGAAAAAACGCGGCATGAGCCCCGAGCACATGGCTAAAATCCG
>JANPIV010000125.1:0-7784 GCA_031425155.1 Saprospirales bacterium
CGCCCTGCCGCGCACGCTGGGCGATTATGAAGGCGAAACGCTGGAGGTGAACAGCGGCCGTTACGGGCCGTACGTCAAGTTCGGCGCCCAATTTGTCTCTCTGCCCAAGGGCGAAGATCCCTACGAAATTTCGTTCGAGCGGGCCATCGAACTGGTGCAGGCCAAGCAGGAAGCCGACCGTCCGCTGGGGCATTTTCAGGACCTGCCGATCACCAAGGGCAAGGGCCGTTTCGGACCGTTCATCAAGTGGGCCGATCTGTACGTGAACGTGCCGACCCGCTATAACTTCGACCAGATCACCGAAAAGCAGGCCATCGAACTGCTGGAGGCCAAGATTGAAAAGGAAGCCGGCCGCTACATCCACCACTGGCCCGAAGAAAAGATCAGTGTGGAAAATGGCCGCTGGGGTCCGTTCATCAAGTTTGGTAAAGCGATGATCAATTTGCCCCGTTTTGAAGGCGGCAAAATGACTCCTGAACAAGCCCAGACGTTGACGCTGGCCGAGGTGAAGGCAGTCATTGAGAAAGAAATACCGGGCGCATTTGAAGTGAAGAAAAAAGCACCGGCCAAGAAAGCGGCACCGAAGGCGGGCGGGGCGGCGAAAAAGGCTGCACCGAAGAAAGCGGGGGCGAAGAAGTAGGTTAAAAAGAATACACTAACTGGACGGATGGTAGTCTCACTTGAAGTGAGACTACCATTTTTAATTAGTCAATCTCTTTTCAAAACATACGCTATTCTCTACGCCCGCATACTGGCCGTAGTTTGAAATAATCTGGAAGCCATTCTTCTGATAGAGATGAATGGCTTCCGGCTGTTTTTTCCCGGTTTCCAAAACACAACGTTCATAACCGAGTTCTCTGGCCCAATTTTCCAGTTCTTCTAGTATTTTAGTGGCAATTCCTTGGCCGCGCAGTTCCGGGAAAACGAACATCCGCTTTACTTCCATCGTGTTTTCATCGTGGGCCTTGATGGCGCCGCAACCTACCGGGCGTTCGTCCAGATAGGCGACAATGACGTGTTTTATAGTAGCAATCTTATTGAACTGGGCATAAAAGGAGTGCTCTTCGCCGTCGCGGATCGCCAGGTCTTGGTCGAGATGGCGGACGAGTTTGATGAAGTCGGGATTTTCGGAGGTGGTGCGTAATATCAGCATAATTTGTTTGCCGTCTTTATGTGTAATGTTATCTAGTCTGTGCCAGCACAAAACTAATGCCCTGCAATTATTGTACAACCTTTCCGGCCCCTTTAATATCCCTTCATTCATCCATCACTCCCAATTTACCAGCCTCAACTACCTAATAATTAACAAAAACATGACCCACCGCCCATTTCGCAACCCACAGAAAACCCTTACCTTTGCGCCCGTTTTTAAGGAATACTCGCCACAAACCCCACTATTTTTTCCAATATTCAACTTTTTCCATAAATGCTGTCAGTAAATAATGTGTCCGTGCAGTTTGGCAAGCGCGTACTTTTTGATGATGTCAACCTGAAATTTGTCAAAGGCAACTGTTACGGCGTGATCGGCGCGAACGGAGCCGGCAAATCCACCTTCCTGAAAGTGCTCTCCGGCGAAATAGAAAGCACCCGCGGCAGCCTGGAAATCACACCCGGCGAACGGATGGCGGTGTTGAGCCAGAACCACTTTGCCTTCGATGAATTCCCGGTGCTGGATACGGTCATCATGGGCCACAAGCATCTGTATGACATCATGCAGGAAAAAAACGCCATTTATGACAATCCCAACGCGACCGAAGCCGACTCCATGCGCGCGGCGGAACTCGAAGGGGAATTTGGCGAAATGAATGGCTGGATGGCGGAAAGCGACGCAGCGGAATTGCTCAGCAACCTGGGCGTACAGGAATCCTTACACTACAAATTAGTGAAAGAACTGGATGGCTCGGAGCGCGTAAAGGTGCTGCTCGCGCAGGCCCTGTTTGGTACGCCCGATATTCTGCTGATGGACGAACCGACCAACGACCTGGACGCGGAAACCACCGACTGGCTGTGCAATTTTCTCGCTGATTACCAGAACATTGTGATCGTGGTCTCGCACGATCGCCACTTCCTGGATATGGTGTGTACGCACATGGTGGATGTGGATTTTGGCAAAATTCGGATGTTCACCGGCAACTACACGTTCTGGTACGAAATGAGCCAGTTGATGTCGCGCCAAACCGCCGATAAGAACAAAAAAGTGGAGACCAAACGCCAGGAAATGATGGACTTTATCGCCCGTTTCTCGGCCAATGCCTCCAAGTCACGCCAGGCAACCAGCCGCAAAAAAGCCCTGGAAAAATTGAATCTGGACGAGATGCCGGTCAGCAGCCGTCGCTATCCCTACATTGCTTTCCGGCCCGAACGCGAGCCCGGCGACGTGATTCTGGATATAGAAAACCTGTCCAAAAAGAGCGAAAGCGGCGAGTATTTGTTTAAAAATCTCTACCTGCGCTTTAATAAAGGTGAAAAAATAGCGGTACTCAGCCGCAATGCTTCGGCCATAACAGCCCTGTTCCAAATTCTGGCTGGCGAAGACACCGATTTTACCGGCAAATTCCAGTACGGCCAAACCATCTCCACGCAATACTTGCCCAACGACAACAGCGCGTTTTTCTCCGGCGATCAGGATATGAACCTGATTGACTGGTTGCGCCAGTATTCCAAAGACAAGGACGAGAATTTTATTCGTGGTTTTCTGGGCCGGATGCTGTTCGGCGGCGAAGAGGTCTTCAAACGCTCCGGCGTGTTATCCGGTGGCGAGAAAGTACGCTGCATGATGTCCAAAATCATGTTGTCCAATCCAAATTTCCTGATTCTGGACGAACCGACCAATCACCTGGATTTGGAATCTATTACGGCTTTGAATACGGGTATGCAGGAGTTCAGCGGTAACATCATCTTTACTTCGCACGATTACCATATTCTGGATTCGGTAGCCAATCGTATTATTGAGATCACCCCGAATGGTCTGATTGATCAGAACATGGCTTACAGCGAATACGTACACAGCGAAAAGGTGATTGCGTTGAAGGCGGAAATGTATGGAGAAGCGGTGGGGGTTTAAGACAAAAAAGGCACGCCTGTTAGGCGTGCCTTTTCCAGATAAAGGCTTGTTGAGACTTATTAACTGATGTTATGCACAACCACAATGATTTGGCAGAGAAAGCAACCCCTGCCGTTGTTGTGCGTCCTCGCCAACAACAGCGGCGGAGTGAGCAGTCAGTAAAAATCGAACACTTAACTGGCTAAAAAACAACGAGTTAGCACTCGGCATACTGCCCTGCTGTGGTTGTTGGCGAGGACGCACAACAACGGCTAGTAGAAATCGAGTGGCTGAAAGACCCGTTCAAATCTCCACTTGGTTTTTATATCGTGCGTAACATCAGTTATTAATACTCTAAGACTATGAAACTATTATGTATTCTGTTAATACTATTTTTTTCCATTCATGCCTACGCAGGTATGGGCGATTATCTTGTCTATAAAGCAAAATATGTCCTTACCAATGGAACTACCGTAACTGGCTTTCTCCCCTTGTTTAGCGATGAAGATTATAGTCGCTTAGAAAACAATACTAACAAGTATTGTAATGATAAATCTTTTCAAAAATTAATAAATACTGTTTTTTATCGAGAACGCCATACATTAGTATTTAACATTTATACTGAATTGCATTCAGTAAATTATGAAATGGCATCTTATTATCAGAATTACTCCAATCCAATCAATTGTTCTTTTACGGATTCTTCTTCTGTCATTCAATTAAACCTTGATAGCATCAAATATACTATATTTTTAGAGGCAAAACCTGCTGATTGGGATTGGTCTGTTGACATTGAAGTAATTGACCGCAAGACTAGCCTGATGATGCAAAACAACTCGGCTCTTAGTCATACCTACCTTGGATACAATCAAGTTTCAGCATTCCCCGACTCTATATACCATTATAATTTTGACAGTTATTTTGCCATAAATTATAATAAAAATCTATCCTTAGATGATTTTATGGATGAAATGGAAAAGGTTTCAGAGAAAATATATGCGCCGGATGTAAAATTCTTAAAATCTACCAAGAAAAATCAAGAAAGTTTTAATGTCCTTCAACAAAAGAAGCAACAAGTTGCCATCCCGCTAGTTAAAAAATTGCGACAGAGAGGAATAATTCTGATCCAGGTACATGAAACAGGTTGACTTGATTTGATTTTAATAAACGTTGCAGTTAACCTATCAGCCCCCGATAATCATCCCAACTTGCATCCCTTCGCTTCATTTCCAACCGATCAAACATCGGCTCTTCGGCATAAAAAGTTTCCAGTTCATCGGCGGTGCGGGCGGTGCGCAGTTCCAGCCAGCCCCGACTGACTTGTTCCAGTCGCCAGGCAAAAGTCTTTTCCATGCGGCCAAAGATCAGTGCGCAAATAGTGGCGTGGTCATCGTCCTGCCCGGCCACGATGCTCTCCCGGAAAGCCATTTTGTTACGGGCGATCATCTTGCCTTCTTTGAGAATAAAGTAAGCCGTGTGTGGCCACTGATCGGGCGGCGGCAGCAGGTGACCGTACAGCACGAGTTGCAGGTCTTCGCCGTTCTTAATCAATTCTTTACGCAGCGTAGCCCCACTCCATTTCAAGTCCACGATGGCCAGTTCATCACCCCGGCGCAGCACCAGATCGGCCTTACCGCGCAGGGGAACGGTACCAAAATAACCTTCCAGCGACTGCTCCGTATCCACCACTGACCAGCCATTGCTGCGCACCAGCGTAACCAGACTCCAGGCGGCATTTTTCACCTGATTCAGAAAAGCATTGCGCTCCGGTTCGCGGCCATAGAGCAGCAGCGTAGCCCCTTCGCGTTCCAGCAGCATGGTGGCTTCGGCATCCACCCAGTCGCAGAGGGCGGGCTTATCCAAACCCACAAAATCTTCCTGCATCAGTTTTTCAAAAAACCGGTGGGCGAGGTTGCCCAACAACTGCGTATCCGAGGTGATACTCAACAAGTTAAGCGGGTACAGTTTGAGTTTTTGTTTAAAAAACCAGCTATATGGATAGTAAAACAGGTTTTCCAGATTGGTCGGCGTTTCATACTCGCTGGCCAGCAGCAAATCGGCGCGGCGAAAGCGCAAATACGGACGCGGACGGCCCACGGGCTGCATCGGCAACAGATCACCGACGGGTTGGTGCAGCACACTCGCCAAACGCTGGCGATCCTCTGCGTCATCGAGGCAGTAAGTGAAGCGTTTGCAGTCGTCGAAAGCCGCTTCGATGTCGCCGAGTAGCAGGCTGGGTACGGCTTCCACGCCGTTGGCCTGGGCGGGCACGACGAGAATCAGTTGACTGGCCGTTTGTTGCAAGAGTCGCCGTTGGCGATGCAGTGTCAGTTGACTTTCCTGGCGAGGCGTACGCAGGATAACGCCTTGCTGTTCAAACCATTGCCGCTCGGCGGTCTGCCATTTTTCCGCTGGCGGTACGGCATTTTCAAACAGACAATTCCACCAGACCACCGTCTCCGCACAGGCTGCCAGCGCACCCGCCCGATGCACAAAAGAGAATCCGCCCGCTTCGGCGGCGACAATCTGCGTGGGCGAAGGCTCATAAATGGTGCGTACAATTCGCTCCAGTTCCAGAAAAGATAGGCGTTGTTCGGGCAATGCTTCCAGCAAATCGCGGATACGGCGCGCCTGCTCGGCCAGCACCAGCAGCGAGGTATTTTTGCCATCGCCATCCTCGAAAGCCTGGCGGGCCCACTGGTGTAAATAGTTGTATATAACAATGGCATCGCGCTTGGGAGCGGTGGCATCCACCCGGTAGCGGCGGCGACTGAACCAAAATTCATACTGTTCGCGCACGGCATCGGCCACTTCGATTTGCTCCAAATAACCATACACGGCGGCAAACCAGGTATCACTGAACAGCCCCGGACGCTCGGCCAACACCCGCGCAATCACGAGTGCCAGATCCGCATCCAGCGGTTTCACCGGCAGCGTGACAAACTCCATGATCTTGAACACATCCACGGGTTCCCACAAGAAAGCGGGGGCCAGTTTCAGCACCTGCAAGGAAGGCCGGGCGAGGGAAGCCGAGAGAATGCCCATCGCCGGGAAACCTTCGAGCACCAGATTTTCTTCCAACGTCAGGCTGAGTTCGGGAGCCAGAAAAACCGGGCGGATATTTGGATTCTGCCGCAGGATTTGGGCCAGATACACCGCCGCATCACTGTCGCGGCGCGTCCGTAACACCATGAGCGAGGTATCTTCCGTAGTGTTAATCTTCCCTGATTCCGGCCCGGCTGGCGAGGGCAATAGTCGGCGTTGGAACTGGCCCAGATTAGTCTGCGACGGCGCAGCGCAGGTAATTTCCACTTCCAGCACGGAAGTATTTTTTTGTTGACAAATGCCCACAAAACGTTGAATTTCCGGCTTTTGCAACGCTACTGGCTCATACAACCGCAATTCCGGCAAAGCCATTTTTCTTTCTTTCAACAAAACCAGCACCTGTGCAAAACGGTCGGCAAAGCCCATCGCCAATGGCCCGACTTCGGGATCGGCCAGTTTTTTGGCAAAGAGGTTTTCTACGGCCGCCAGCGTGTGCAACCGGGGCAAATTAGTCGGCGCAGTCGCAAAATCCCAACCAGCCAACAGCAGTTCATCGCGCCATTCCAGCAAAGCAGTAGCCACGGCAAAGCGGTCGGCATCGAAGGAGCGGGCGTAAAAAGGCGGTGTAGCCGTCATGTCCAGATGCTGTCCCAAAGCTTGCCGATACAGTTCGATGCGCAGGTATTCGCTGTTTTGCGGATAGCCTTGCAAGCCCAGTTGTGCTTCCAGCCATTGCAGCAGCCGGTTAGGGCCAACGTACAGTTCGCCGGCTCGTACGGTTTGTTTTTCGGTATAGACCGGGCCGTCAAAATCAACTCCAAAATGTAGAATTAGCATAGTAAAAGCGAGGTTTTTCTACCAGACGGAACACGATGAAAAGGTTTTATAACGTCGTGTATCGTCGTGTCGTCGTGGTGGTCAATATTTTGGTTGTTCAGGAGATTTAACTTTCGCAAAGTGAAAAAACTTTCCGAAAGTGGTGGGCACCCAAAAGTCGGTCTTTTGCGTATTTTTGCCCTCCTTTTTGACACAAATATTTTTAAAAATGGAATCGAACGAAATCGTCAAGTCCAGTGATATTACCATCCGGGTAGGTCTGAATGACCAAAATGTGCCGGTCAAAATAGAATGGGGGGCCAGTGACCGCAATGGCGGCCAATTGGAAGAATGTAAGGCGATGGCGGTTGCGCTCTATGACAAAGAACACCGCGAAACGCTGCGTATTGACCTGTGGACGAAGGAGATGCAGGTACTGGAAATGGATCGCTTCGTGTATCAGACGCTGCGTTCGCTCACGGATTCGTACCTGCGGGCAACCCAAAATAAGGAATTGGCGGAACAAATGGCGCGTTTCGTGCAGTTTTTTGGGGAGACGACGGAGATAATTCCGAAGGATGGCAAGTGAAAGGGTTTAGAGAGGTTTAGAAAAATTTAGAAAAAAGGTTTAGAACCCTCCTTCGCTTAACCTCCTTTTGCCTGAAAAGGCGATGGCGGGTAAAAAGGGTTTAGGTACACATCTTCGCTTGAAAATGGCTGTCTGGTAATTATGTATTGCATTTAGGCAATTAAATCCTATAAGGTTTTGAAAACCTATGGTATGTACACAAGTTTCTGAAAAGCCAAGTGTCGTGCAACCCGTAAGGGTTGAATATGAATAGCCCCGTATGAAATGCGGGGAAAAATGGACGAAATAATG
>JANPIV010000126.1:0-5038 GCA_031425155.1 Saprospirales bacterium
GCTGCGTGAAGGCGAAAAAACCTTCGTTACGCGCTTGAAGCAGGCTTTTGAGGACTTGAATTGTGTGGGAAAAAATGCCTAGGACCAGCTGGAAGAGGGTGGCTCATAAGTCTGGTTTAGAGGGGTTTAGAAAGTTTAATGGGGTTTAGAGTCCAAGTACATAGCATTGATTATCAATGATATGCCTTTTTTCTAAACCACCTAAACCCCTCTAAAATGTACTTATGAAATACCCTCTTCTAACTTTCCTTTCCAATTCCAGGACTAATGCTGGACTTGTGCCAATACAATATTATTATCCGTCAGAATTATGGTTAAAAGGTATCCGCGTACGCTTTCCAAGGGTTTTAACAACACCGTTATTGCCCTTTCGGAAACCGAAGCCGGTAAAATTTTTACCGGGGATACCCGCTCTGATATTGGTTCGGAGGCGGATAAAATGAAATTTGCCAATACTGTCAACGAGCTGGTGGTCAAATTTATCCGCCTCGACGTGTATGGCGAGGAGAGCGAAATGCTGGTCATGGAGCGGCTGTTTCCCTGGGATTTTCGCGCCTTTGAATTTGAAAAAAGGGAACTGATGCTGGATGTTTTTTAGGATGAACTGCGCCAATTGCACCACGCCGGTTTCGTCCATCGCGATCTGCGGCGACCTTCCGACATGCCTGGATTGACTTTCGATAATATTTTACTGACTCCACAGGATCTTCGGCTGATTGATGTGGGCATTTCTGCCCTGCAAACGCAGGTGGGCGAACGGCTGTTTGAGCGTTTTGTTAGTCAGGAAATGGAGGAGATGGAAACGTTTCGGAATTTTTTCCTGTCGAGATAAAGAACGTGTAAGAAATAATTTGTGAGGTTTCCTGCCGTCTTGGTTGTCATGTCGCAACGGAGTGCAGACATCCACACAAGCCCTGTAACCCAGCATTTCTTGACCAGGGGGTATTTCTAATAACCTGGCTTGTGTGGATGTCTCCGTTTCTCTACGACATGACAACTCAACACGAAGACACAATTAACAACTTATTATTTGCACGTTCCTAAAGAGGGCCTTTTCTGGTAGGAAAACTAAATTTTCGCAAGAGCAGCGGCGGCTTATTGTGTAGTATCTTACAGAAAAACAAAGTATGCGCCTGCTTGTCTCTTTTCCTTTTTTATTTACTGCTTCTTTCGCTTTTAGCCAAAAATTACATGAATTAAAGACGGATGTAGTACTGCCGTTTTTTCAGTTTGCGCACCTCTCTTATGAGTTTAACCCCGAAGGCCGCCTGGGCGCGGAAGCGAATTTGTGGTATAGTTGGGCCGAAAAGGCTAGTTATTATGTTCCGCCTCCGGTATTATTGACAACGATATAATTACGGGATATGAATATTAACTTTCTTCAAAGAAAATCTATTTGGTAATATCTCAAAATTGCGTCGTTGTCAATATTTAATGATGCAGAAGGAACTTATATTCCTACCAAACAGCAAGTACTGATTTATACAATTGCCGGAAAGTACTACTTTTCTAATAAAAGGAATGGCACGGGGCTATATCTCGGCAGCTATTTGCGACAAGATGTATTGGTTTCGCACCGTGACAGGCGTTATATCTATTTTAATCTTAACAATTATAGTTATATTTCTGATGTAGAGGATGTACGTAAAAAACAGACCCTCCGTACAGCTATTGGTGCATTAGGTGGGTACAAATGTCTGATTGGCAAACACCTGATTGTCGAAGCAGGTATAGGCATTGATCTGAATTTATTACGAAAATTTAATGCTGGCGACTATATTGACTGGATGGGTATTCCTTCCATAAAGGCTGGCTATCGGTTTTGAAGTAAACCCGACTTCAGTCGGGTATTTAGTTTTGTGTTAAGGCCCGACTGAAGTCGGGGCTACTTAACACCTACTTTTTTCCTGTTCATTCTGTTGCGCACAAATTCCACTACCACCGGCATAACCGAAAGGCCAATCACGCCCAGCACCACCAATTCAAAGTTCTTTTTGACAAAGGATAATTGACCAAAGTAGTAACCCGCCAATGTCAACAGCGTTACCCAAACGATGCCACCGATGATGCAATAAGTAATAAAACGGCGGTAATCCATTTTGCCCACGCCGGCTACAAATGGCGCGAATGTGCGTACGATCGGGATGAAACGGGCCAGCACCAGCGTGCGGGCACCATGTTTTTCGTAGAATTCCTGGGTCTGGAACACATACTTTTCCTTCATAAACCAGTAGTCGCGGGTAAACACCGATTTGCCCAGATAACGCCCGAAAAAGTAGTTGGTGTTATCGCCCAAAATGGCTGCCACGACCAGTAAAGGAATCAGCAGCCACACATTCAAAATATCGGTGCGGGCGATGATGGCACCGGCAGCAAACAATAAGGAATCGCCGGGCAAAAAAGGCATGACCACCAGACCCGTTTCGCAGAAAATAATGAGTGCTAGAATAAAATACGTCTGCCACTGATAATCCTGCATCAGGGTTTCCAGGTGGACGTCGAGGTGGCGGATAAAGTCAAAAAATTGAGCGAAAAGGTCGAGCATCTTACGGTTGGGTAGTTATTGTTGGGGGAGATGATTTTTGAAGGAAAAAATCATCTCCCCCAACAATAACTACCCTTAAAGGCCGCAAAGAAACGGGGATTGGACGGATTTGTGGGGATTTTTTTGCTGTAAAAGGCATTAATCTGTGTACGTGTAGGCGAAATTCCCGTTTTTTCTGTAAATAGTTTTTGGGAGGGGTGGGGAAATTTTTTCTTTCAGAAAATTTCCCCACCCCTCCCAAAAACTATTTACCCTTAATCTTAATAGCAATCGCTTCAATCGTCCTGCCCGTTTTCTGGGCTGTTCCGCACCAGCCGCCATCTTTGGCGGTGTCCATCGTTTTCCGGCCCTGCAATTGGGCGGCGTATTCTACGGTGTATTTGCTGGCGGCAGTGCCTTCCAGTTCGGCGGCAAAACCGATCATGCGCTGGCGGCCATTGGCCGTACCGATATAATTGCCCTCGGCGGTGCTTTCCAGAATGCCCAGGCCCGGCACATTGGCCTTGTACTTGATTTTCAGGCCCTTCATCTTCGCGCTTATTTTCAGGCGAATGCCCAGCACTTTGGAGGTGGCCGGAAATGGCCCGGTAAGCCCGCCGGTATAGAGTGGTTGCTCACCGAGATTGGCCAGTTTTACGGTGCCTTCCAGAATCACGAGGGCGGACTGCTCCGCATTTTTTACCGCTAGCCCCGCATCTATGCGTCCGTAACCGTACCACACGCTGTGGCCATTCGCATTATACTGACCATTTTTTTTATCTATTTGTATGCACGAACGCCGGATCACCTCTTTTACCTCCTCCGGGCGCAGGTTTGGATTGGCCGCGAGCATCAGCGCGACGATGCCCGCCATGCCTGGACAAGCACCGGAAGTACCGCCAAAAGTGCTCAGGTAGTCACCGCTGTCGTAACCGTCCGGGCCAGTGCGGTCGGTGGTGTAGAGCCCCTGACTGAGCGGCGCATCGTGATTAAATGGTTTCCAGGCATAGTCGCCGCTCGGAAAGGCGACCCAAATCGAATCGCCGTAGTCGCTATACACGCTGCGGCGGCCAGTATCGTTGCAGGCCGCCACGGTGATCACGCCGGGATAAGACACATAACCGTCATTTTGGGTGTCTTCATTGCCATTGCCCGCCGCAAAAAGGATGACACAGCCCCGGCCACTGCGGCCTTTAGTGAGTGCATATTGCATCGCCAGGCGCGTACTATCAGGCAGTACTGTGCGGCGGTTGTGTACGGGGTCGCCGGGGTTCCACCATTCGCCATCGGCAGGGCCCCAGGAGCAGGAGATTACGTCCGCCCCGTGGTCGGTGGCCCAGGCGAAAGCGTTGGCTTCGGCCATACTACCGAGGCCACTTTGCAACCGGATTGGAATGAGCGTGGATTCGGGGGCCGTGCCGCTGGTGCCATCGGTGAGGCCACCCGCACAGGCCATACCCGCGCAGGCGGTGCCGTGGTTGTCCTCTTTGGTCTTCGGGCGGGGATTATCGTTGTTCTCGGTGGCATCGAAGGGATCGCGGATACGCCCGGCGAAGGCAGGATGATCGAGGTCAATGCCATCGTCAATAACCGCGATGGAGATGCCCTTCCCACGGGTGATCTGCCAGGCTTTTTCGATGTTCACATGCGCATCTACCGGCTTGTCATCAATGACGGTTTTGGCCAAATGCCACTGCATGGGATTGATGGATTTGAAGCGGCGTTCCTGCAACAACTCGGGGTGGCAATATTCTACCGGCTTCTCTTTCAGGAGTTTATCGGCTATTTCAAACACTTCGAGGCCCGTGCCTTCATTGGCTTCAATAAACCAGGCATTGGTGGCGAAAGACAGTTTACTCTTGACTTTCAGTTTATATTTTTCCATCATGGCCAGGCATTCGGCCTCAGGAATGTCGTCTTTGAATTTGATAAAAAAGTTCTCCGTATAGAGCATCACCTCGCCGGTTTTGGCGTCCTGCAAGACCCGCCCGGCGAAGCGAATATTGTCCTCGTGTTTGAGCGCAGCCCGCGTTTCGTCACGGCGGCGAACATTGGATACCGGGCCCTCGTCGGTCACTTTACGCACGGTGACGCCGGCTTCGGGAAAAGCGGCCACCTCCGTGCTGTCCTGGATCAATTTTCGGCTTTCGCGGCTCATGGTCACGTCTGCCAGTTCCTCGTTGTTTTTGGTGCGGATGGCGACCATGTCTTTGCTCTCCACCAGATTGACGGTTTTGCCGTTTTTACCGCCATATTTTACTTTGTACATCTCGAAGGAAGGTTTAGGATGAGTTTAAAAGACGTTTAGAGCGTTCGTTTTCAAACATTATTTTTGGGGAAGAAGAATTTTTTCCAAACGCCTTTTTTACCTGTAAATGTTTCCAAACATTTTTACCAACTGATATTACGTACAGATTTCATAACGTATTGTGTGGTTTTAGGTAACATCATTTCGTAAAACGAGAGTCGTGGCATGGGTTCCAGTATTTTTTTCTTTGAAAAAAATACTGGAAC
>JANPIV010000127.1:0-7667 GCA_031425155.1 Saprospirales bacterium
GGTCGGGGGTGGGGGTGTATGTTTGTTGGGCAACTGCTGTCTGGCTCAATATGGCTGCGCAGCAGACCACTATTAGTTTTTTCCTATTTTTTAATTTTGAATGGGTGAAAGATTGGCGGTGGGCGGCACTATCCTGGGCCGCCCACGACTTAAATTTTTTATTAATGAGAATGCCCATCGCCTGCCCCATGCTCATGGTCATGCCCTGCCTCGCCGGGTTTGCCCTCGGCGACGTTGAACACAAAATCAGCCGTATGCACTTTGCCTCCGGTCTGAAATTGCAGCCATCCCCGGTAAATCCCCGGTTGCTCGAAAGTGGCGTGTAAATCGAGTTTGCCCGCCGCTACATCGGGATGCACGTGCAGGTACTCCTTTGTATCCGAGTGGATTACCACCACGTGCGCTTTTGCGCCGAGGTAGTTCTCAAAGGATTCGGCGGGGACGGCCTTGCCGCCCTGCATTACCGTGCCTTCGATGTGCATCTGGTTGTTGGTTAAAAACTTACCACCATTCGGCTGGAGCGTTACCGTGTAGCCGTCCACGGTGGAGGTCAGTTTTTCCTTGGAAAAAGTCACCGGTTTGTAAGGCGTCCCGCTCACCGCGAGGGGAATACGTTCGAGTTGCCCGGACGCACCAGTGGGCATATAGTCCGCAAACAGCACATAGTCACCCCCGCCTTCGAACATCATTTCGTTATGGCCACGTCCGTTGGTAAACTTGTCGCCCTTGCCCAGCATTTTGATCTGATAGGAGCCGTCAGCCTGGTAGTCCGGGTGGATGTGGTCGAACCAGGCCAGGTCTTTGGACACTACTATAAGGTGTATTTTCTTCTCATGGTGCAGATCGAGCGGCACGGCAGCGTTAGCCATACCCACGATTTCAGGCTTGAACGATAGTGTAGCTGCTTTCCCTACTTCAAGGGTCCCTGGATTACTGCTGAATGCCATTTTATACTGGTTGGCAGTAGCTGCGTTGGCTTTTACCGGCTCCAGGTCCATACCGCACTTGGAGCATTTGTCGCCCATTTTTCCGGTTACCTCAGGGTGCATCGGACAGGCATAAGCGGCGTTGGCGTCCACTTTGGCGGGTTCCAGATACATACCACACTTGGAGCATTTGTCACCGGCTTTGCCGGTGATGTCCGGGTGCATAGGACACACATAGGAAGCGTTTGCGTCGACGGTTTGCACGGCGGACGCAGTTTTATGGTCGTTCTTGCAAGCAGAAAACACCACAATCGACAAAACGAGCACAAGGCCCGCGATGAGCATATTTTTCATAAAAAGTTGATTTTAAAAATTTAAAAAGGGAGAAATGCAAAGTCACCGATGCGAAATCACGAAACAGTACGACGGGAACGTCGCATCAATTCCGCATTCCAATATTCCGCACTCCGCATTCAAATAGGCACACGTCGGGCTGACGCGGCACTAAACGCCTAATTTAGGCGGCTGCCAAATGGGCAGATAGACCGCTTCGGGCAAGTGATCGGCAAAATAAAAGGCCAGTTTTTGCACCGAAACATGGAAAAGAGGTGCGGTAAGTGCAGGAGACACTGCTAATGTAAATGCCGCACCAGAGCTGCATACTATGCCGCAGCCTGGACAATGGCAACCGCCATTCTCGTGGTCGCAAGGACAATCGGAGCCGGAAGGTTGGGATTTGGAATTTTCAGCACCAGAAGTTTGCGTTTTGCCTTTAGAGCAGCATGATTTTTCGGAAGATTCCCGCTGAGATTTTCCAGTACGATCGTTACAGTCGCTGCCACATGCCCAGCTGCTGTTCGCCGACAGGACGAACAGGGATAATAAGAGCATCTGGATGGCAGGACGAAAAATCATAATCAGGCAAAGGTAACGACAGGTAAAGGAAAATGTTTGATAAGGATTTATGGCTTATTTTGAGGACTTTATGGCGATTTTTGCAAATCCCGCCGCAATAACTGCGCATTTAAAGCCACTACAATAGTGCTCGCTGACATCAACACTGCGCCCATGGCCGGACTGAGCACGAACTGCGGATACAGTACCCCGGCCGCCAAGGGGATGGCCACCACGTTGTAGCCCGTTGCCCACCACAGGTTCTGTACCATTTTCCGGTAGGTCGCCTTGCCAAAATTGACCAAGCCCAGCACATCGGAGGGCTTGCTATCGGTCAGGATGATGTCGGCGGTCTCGGCGGCCACATCCGTGCCGCTGCCAACGGCGATGCCCACATCGGCCTGGGCCAGTGCCGGCGCGTCATTGACACCGTCTCCGGTCATGGCCACATACTCGCCTTTGGCTTGCAGGTCTTTGACGATTTCGACTTTTTGGTGTGGCAACACTTCGGCAAAATAGCCGTCCAGGCCCAGGGTTTCCGCGACAGCCTTCCCGACCCGCTCATTGTCTCCGGTCGCCATGAAAACCTTTATGCCCTGGCCTTTCAATTGTCGCACCGCCTCGGCGGCATCCGGACGAATTTGATCGGATAGCGCAAGAAACCCCGCCAGCTGTTCATTTTCCAGTACAAAAACGACTGTTTCGGCCGCCGAGCCATTTGCTTCGGCGGGTAATGCAATGCTTTTTTCTTTCAGGTAACCCGGACTGACCACGCTGATCTTTTTACCCCCCACTTCGCCCGTAATACCTTTGCCGGTAATGGAGGCAAAATTGGATACTGCCGGCAGGGTCAGCCCGGCGGCTTTGGCAGCCGCAACTACGCCCTGCGCAATAGGATGCTGGCTCTCCTGTTCCAGCGCTGCTGCGATGGCCAGCAGGGAGTCATTGTCAAATCCTGCTGTAAGTGGATGGATACGGGACACGCCAAATTTACCTTCAGTAAGCGTTCCAGTCTTGTCGAATACCATGGCCGTAATGCGGCGGGCATTTTCAAAAGCCGTCCGGTTACGGATCAGCAGGCCGCGGCGGGCAGTCATCGCTGTAGAAATGGCGACTACCAGCGGTATCGCCACACCTAAGGCATGTGGACAGGACGTTACCATGACCGTTACCATGCGTTCAAGTGCGAAAGCCACCGTCTGTCCTTTGGCGAGCCAGACCGCCAGCGTTCCGAAGCCAACGCCCAGCGCGATGAAGGTCAGCCATTTAGCAGCCCGATCGGCCAGGTGCTGGGTCTGTGATTTGGCGGCCTGTGCTTCCTGCACGAGGGTGATGACCTTATTCAGGTAACTATCCTTGCCCGATTTATCCACCCGTATTTTCAGGCTGCCTTCGCCATTGATGGCCCCGGCAATGACTTTTGTGTCGGCTGTTTTCTGTACTGGCACGCTTTCGCCGGTGAGCATACTCTCGTTCACCGTGCTATTGCCCTCCGTCACCGTGCCATCTACCGGGATTTTCTCGCCGGGCTTGACCAGCACCACGTCGCCGATTTTCAACTCGTCCACCCGCATATCGTGCAGCATTTCGCCGTGGTACATGTGCGCCTCAGCGGGCAACATCTTGACGATCAATTCCAGCGCCTTTGATGCCCCAGCAACCGATTTCATTTCGAGCCAATGGCCCAGCAGCATGATGACGATCAGGGTGGCCAGTTCCCAATAAAAGTCCATGCCCGCCACCAATTTGAATGTGACTGCTGTACTGTACAGGTAGGCCACCGTGATGGCTATGCCGATGAGGGTCATCATGCCCGGCTGACGGCGACGTACCTCGTCCCACAACCCGGTCAGGAACGGCCAGCCGCCATAAAAATAAATGACACTGCCGAGCACCACCGACACCCAGTCGCGTCCTGGAAAGTCGAAGCGATACCCGACCGCCATTTGGAACATGGGTGATATGGCCACCACCGGCACAGTGAGAATCAGACACACCCAGAACCGCCGCAGGAAATCGGCGATCATGGCCGAGTGGTCGTGGCCACCGCCGTGTTCGGCATGACTGCCGCTGGGCATTGCACCTTGCATTACCGTACCGTCGGGCATGGTATGGGTAGCGTGCTTGGAGTGATCCTGGACGGGCTGGGTTGATTGATGACTGGAATGATTTTCCATATTTGATTGGATGTTATAACCGCCAGGCGGGAAAAGACGAAGCCAGGGAAAATTGATTGCTAATTCGTCAATATTACTTTTAATGCTTTCTCGGTTGCGGCATTTCCAAAAGTTTCATAAGCGTCCATGATCTGGTCCAGTTGGAAATGATGGGTGATGAGCCTGTTTGGATCAATTTTGCCCGACTGTACCGTTTTTAAAAGCAGGGGGGTGGACACGGTATCCACCAGGCCGGTCGTGATCGTGATGTTCCGCGACCACAGGGTTTCCAGGTGCAGGGTGACGCCTTTTCCGTGTACGCCAACGTTGGCCACGTGGCCACCCGCGCCGATGATGGCGGTGCATAACTCAAAGGTGGCCGGTATGCCCACCGCTTCGATGGCGGTATCCACGCCCCGGTCGTTGGTGAGCTGCATTACCTTTTCCAGGGCCTTTTCCTGGCTGCTATTGATAGTATGGGTGGCACCGAAAGTCTTGGCCACCTCCAGCCGGTTGTCATCCTGGTCAATCATGATGATGATGGCCGGAGAATAAAATTGGGCGGTCAACAATGCAGCCAGCCCGATTGGCCCGGCCCCCACGATCGCAATGGTATCACCGGGCTTTACTTGTCCGTTGAGCACACCGCACTCAAAACCAGTGGGCAAAATATCGCTCAACATCACCAGTGCTTCTTCGTCGGCGCCCTCCGGAATAGGGTAGAGGCTGGTGTCGGCAAAAGGAATCCTGACGTATTCTGCCTGGGTACCATCAATGGTGTTGCCCAGTATCCATCCGCCATTCACGCAGTGCGAATACATGGCTTTCTTACAGTATTCACATTTGCCGCAGGCGGTAATACAGGAGATCAAAACATGGTCTCCTTTTTTGAAATTGCTGACGGCAGTGCCGATGTCCTCGATGATGCCGACGCCCTCGTGGCCAATGATTCTTCCTTCCGTAACCGTGGGCACATCCCCTTTCATGATGTGCAGGTCCGTTCCGCAGATCGTGGTTTTCAGGATTTTAACTACGGCATCCGTAGGTTCCTGGATGATCGGTTTGGGTTTTTCTTCCCAGGCTTTTTTGCCGGGACCGTGATAAACTAGTGCTTTCATGATGTGTTATTTTATTGGAATTGTTTGCCCCGCACCATTAGGCTCCTGCGAGGATGTCTCATAAGTGCAGTTGATTTTGAAGAAGAATTGCTCATTCGGTGTCATTGTTTCATTAAGGTGCCCGTGTAGGCTTTGCCCTCGGACAATACTCTTACGGCATACGATCCGCTGGCCAATCCCCCTGTTTCGATGCTCCCCCGGCCATTTAAAATCTGTACTTGCTGCTCTAAAATCACCCGCCCCAACGCATCGGTTACCTGGCAATGCACACTTGCTGAAGAGGTTTCCCCCAGATCAAAGTATATGATTTCTCTGGCCGGGTTCGGGTAAAATACCAACTTGCCGTCCGCTCCCTCCACCGTCCCGCTCGCCGGAGCTTTCACGATAAACTGCCCCATCATCCCATTGTCCTCATGGCTGAGGATGTGACAGTGGTACATGAACGGCATATCCGGGTCGGCGAAGTCCTCGAATTTCATCACGATTTTCACCGAGCCGTTCATCGGCGGTACCAGCACCACATCCTTGCGGCCGCGCTCGTTGGCGGGCGGAGAAGTGCCGTTTTTCTGGAGGACATAAAAGGAATTGCCATGCACGTGGAACGGGTGGGCCATCATGGTTTGGTTGGTAATGGTCCACACCTCCGTTTTGCCCAATTCGGTGCTGAAATTCACCGTTTCCATCTGGAATTTCAGCCCGTTGATGAAGAAATTGGTCATACTCATCATGGGTTGCGCCGTCAGGCCGAAGGAGCGCGTCCCTGCTCCGGCGGATGGCCATACCGTGTTGTTGATCAAGGCCGTCGGAATCGTCGTCACGGGATTAGCCGTAGCGGCTGTTACGTTGATTTGCAGTACCTGGAAATTCGTGTTGTCGAGGGGGCCGAGCGACATGCCCATCATGGCTGGTCCGCCCGGGAAGCCTTGCTGGAGCTCGTTGCCAAAGGTTTTGAGCGAAAGCGTCTGCCCTTCCAGCCCGGCGAAGTCCACGAGGATTTCCGCCCGTTCGCCGGGCCCAAGCGTCAGGCGGGTCAGCGGCACCGGCGCGTTGAGCAGCCCCCCATCGCCGCCGGTCTGTTGAAAGGCTTTACCATCGGCAAAACCGAAGCGAAACACCCGGTGACTGCTGGCATTGAGCAAGCGCAGGCGCACTACTTGGGCGGGCGCATTCACCATGCCGTTGACCGTACCATTCACCAAAACCGCGTTGTCCGATTCATCGTTGACGACGATTTGCTTTTGATTATTAAAGGTTTGAAACTGGAACACCAACGGAATGTCGTCCACGCCGTAGGTGCGCGGCAGGTGCAGTGCGGCCTCCGCTGCATCGCGAACGATGATCAGCCCGGCCGCGCCTTTCAGCACCTGCTGCATCGTTTTGCCGTGCAAGTGCGGGTGGTACCAGTACGTGGCCGCCTGGTCCATGACCGGGAAGCTGGGCGACCACGTTTCGCCGTCCATGATCATCGTGTGCGGGCTGCCGTCGTTTTTCGGCGCGACGTGCAAACCGTGCCAATGCGTCGTAGTCGTATCCCCGAGCTGGTTGTGGACGTGGAGCGTCACCGTCTGGCCTTTTTGCAGGATAAGCGTAGGGCCGAGATATGCGCCGTTGTAGCCAATGGTGGCCGTTTGGGTACCCGGGAAAAACGCGCGACTGCCGGTTGCCAACGTCAGGTCAATGGACGCGCCGGAGAGCGTGTCGGGGATTGAAATGAGGGTTTGCGCCTGGATGGGTAGCGTCACCAGTGCTGCGGCAAAGGGCAGCAGGTTATATAAAAAAATGTATTTCATGGCTCTTAAAAATATTCATAAGTTGGTTCAAAGTTAGATTGCCCTTGCTACTCGAGTACTAATGCAGGTCAATAAGGGAAGCGACTTTTATCAATTCAAACGGAAGGCTCCCTCGGTAACATGTTAAGGTTAAAATCAGAGGGGCGCCTTTCTCAAGACGGGTCGGCACTAATAACCTCGCGTACCTGAAAACCTGCCTTGGTCACTAATTCGATGGCCTCTTTCTCTGTAAGGTCTCCTTCAATGGTCAACACTTTATCGGGCGTAGTGGTATCTACCTCCCAAGCATTTACGCCCTCCGCATTTTCGATGTGGGGAGTGATTTTAGCCACGCAGCCCATGCAATTGATATTGGTTTTGAACTTCAATTTTTCCATGATCTTGAATGTTTGATAGTTTGACAAATGTTTGATGGTTTGAAAATCAGAGTTTTAATTGGCGCAAACGCAAACTGTTGGTCACTACGGATACCGAACTAAGGGCCATGGCCGCACCAGCCAGCATCGGGTTGAGCAAAAAGCCAAATGCCGGATACAGTATGCCCGCCGCAATGGGAATGCCGATCAGATTGTAAATGAACGCCCAGAACAGGTTCTGGCGAATCGTGCCAACCGTCTTGCGCGATAGGCGGAACAGTTGGGGCAAAGCCGTCAGATCGGAGCGCATCAGGGTAATCGCCGCCACTTCCATGGCAATATCCGTCCCCTGGCCCATGGCAATACCCACATCGGCTTGGGCCAGGGCGGGGGAGTCGTTGATGCCATCGCCCACCATGGCCCAAGC
>JANPIV010000128.1:0-5371 GCA_031425155.1 Saprospirales bacterium
GACCACACCTGAATTTAAATTATAATAACCCACAAACCGTCTTTGAAAATGGCATCCAAAATATCAATAAACAACTTTTTGTTCCTTGATTTTTAAACCAATATTTCTAACAAATCTGTCAACCTATTTCAGGACGGGTCATGGTGACGGGGTAATCATAAATGGATCACTTCCCACTATTTCATGATACATCACAATGCTACCTTCTTCACTAACTCTTTCCGTAATTTGTTTAAAGTACTTCTATAGCTGCTAATTTTACCTTTTAATTCCAAAGCATAATTCTCAAAACCAGTTTCGTCAAAGCCTGAATCTTCAAATGGCAAATAACTGGATGGAATGTTATTAGTGGCTAAAAGCACGACCTGATGTGGGGTCATATCCTGCTTTAAATCAATAAAATATACGAAAGCATTATGCCGGATAATATCGAGCAGGGTGTTTTTATGCTGAAAAAACGCACTCAAATCACGTTCTGTAACTTTAAAAATCATCCATCGGTGAGCAGTATCGTCCTGATCGCTCCATTTATAAAAATATTGGTTGGAAGGATTTTCTTCATCTACAAAATGTGATAACAGCGGCCCTTCGTGGTACAAAAGATCACCCATCTTCAGTGGCTTGAAATCAAGACTGGAAAGTTGTATGCCATTAAGTTGTTCCATATCAAAGCGCAGAAATAAGTTGAAATCTGTCTTCAAATATACAGGTTTCAGACGGATGAAACGTAAAATGTCCTTTGTTGTTGGGCATATCTGCTACACCGTCCTCAGCATTTATATTTCCTGCTGCAAGACTGCTTCCCAAAACATGATACGCCATTTCTCCCAATCGCGCCTTTAGGAAATTAAACTGTCCAATTGCATTCTCTGCCGAATCAAACATCGAAAGCCCAAGCGATTGGCATTTCTCGACATCTCCGAATGCATTAGCCCTTTTTGGGTTCTTAAAATAAAGTGGCTGAAAATTATTCTCATTATTAACCCCATCAAAAATCCATCGAAAAGCGGTAATAGTTACTACTTTATAGTTTTGTGGCGGGCACTTTATAGAAAGATGACTAATTTCAAACTGGTATTTAAAGGTCATAGTCCCACTGTTATTTAAACATGACTTGTTTTCAGTAGCTCTTCCCTACAAATGAATCACCTCTCCATAGGCGGCTGCCGCCGCTTCCATCACCGCTTCGCTCATGGTCGGGTGCGGATGGATGGACTTGATGATCTCGTGGCCCGTGGTCTCTAATTTGCGGGCCACCACTATTTCGGCGATGATCTCGGTCACGTTGGCACCGATCATGTGGGCACCCAGAAACTCACCGTATTTCTTGTCAAAAATAACTTTTACAAAACCCTCGGGCGCACCGGCCGCTTTGGCTTTGCCGGAGGCGGTGAACGGAAATTTACCGATCAACAGCTCGTAGCCCGCTTCTTTGGCGGCCTGTTCGGTATAACCCACCGAGGCGATTTCCGGGGAGCAGTAGGTGCAACCGGGCACGTTATTGTAATCAATCGCTTCGGGGTGGTGACCAGCGATGGCCTCCACGCAGGTGATGCCTTCGGCACTGGCCAGGTGAGCGAGGGCCTGGGTATTTAGTACATCGCCAATGGCATAAATGCCGGGCACATTGGTACGGTAGAACTCGTCCACTTTGATGAAGCCGCGCTCCACCGTAACGCCAACTGCTTCCAAACCAATGTTTTCGGTATTGGGCGTCACGCCAGCAGCACTCAGCACTATGTCGCAAAGGATGGTTTCCGTCTTGCCATCCTTCCGGTTTTTCATGTGTACTTTGATCTCTTCGCCCGAAGTATCCACCGTTTCGACGGCCCAGCCACCATAGACTTTGATGCCCTTTTTGGTGTATAACCTGGTCAGTTCTTTGGAAATGTCGGGGTCTTCGCGCGGCACCAGCCCTTGCTCCAGGAACTCGACGATGCTCACTTCCGTGCCCATCGTGTGGTAAAAATAACCGAACTCCACACCGATGGCCCCGGCACCCACCACCACCATGCGTTTGGGCTGGCTCTCGAGGCTCATGGCCTTGCGGTATTCGATCACTTTCTGGCCGTCTATTTTCAGGTTGGGCAGTTCTTTGGCACGTCCGCCTGTGGCGACAATAATATGTTTGGCGGTGTATTCGGTCGCCTTACCGGCGGCATCGGTCACGACTACTTTTGGCCCTGTGGCCAGTTTAGCCTCGCCCATCACCACCGTGATCTTGTTCTTTTTCATCAGGAATTGCACCCCCTTACTCATGGATTCGGCTACGCCCCGGCTGCGCTTGATCACTGCCCCGAAGTCCGCACTGCTTTCACCGGTCTGGATGCCGTAATCTGCCGCATGATGCAGATATTCAAACACTTGTGCGCTTTTCAGCAGGGCTTTGGTGGGTATGCAGCCCCAGTTGAGGCAAATACCGCCGAGGCTTTCCCGCTCAATGATCGCGACATTCATACCTAATTGCGAAGCGCGAATGGCCGCTACGTAGCCGCCCGGGCCGGAACCGATCACTATTAAATCAAAATTCATGCTATAGTCGAGTGTTTGAAGGTAAGGAGGTGACAATGGAGCCCTGACTACAACACGCATTATAGATGGCATGTTCGGTCAAAGTCGCGCAAAGGTAATTTTCCCGCCCAACCTGCCGGAAAGATTCGGAAGATTATTTGCAAGCCATTTACCCGCGTTTATGCGCAGATGTTAATCGTGCAACACGGTCATTTTGCGCGGCACAGATTGCCCGTTCGTCGTTTGCAGAGAATACAGGTACACGCCATTCGGCCATTTCCGGGTATTGATCTGCATTTCATTTTCGGTAGATAAAGACACGGGACGTTCCAGCATTTTTTCTCCCAATAAATTAAAAATCAACAACTTAGCCTGTCCGCTAATGTGTTTTTCGTTTTCCCAACGAATAGTAGTGAGACTGCTGACCGGATTGGGCTGGTTTTGCCGGAGGCGAAAGTCACCGACGGGCAGTATGACCTGCGTACCGACGAGGGAATCCTGATAGGTAATACGCAGATCATCGAAATAAAAGCCGTCGTATTCTTCGAATCCATCGGACGACAGCAGGAAAATCGGGTAAAACGAAAGGCCGATGAAAGGCGAAAGGTCCATACATTCTTCCACCCATGCGTACTGATTGCCATCGAAAACCGGCTGACCC
The DNA here is from genome assembly GCA_031425155.1 of Saprospirales bacterium. Classification (GTDB taxonomy): domain Bacteria; phylum Bacteroidota; class Bacteroidia; order Chitinophagales; family Saprospiraceae; genus M3007. Next base: position 3,173 of record JANPIV010000128.1, read on the forward strand.
TCGTCTTGCGGAGGCACCCCTGGCCGGGTGTAGCGTCCACACAATACCACATACGAATCATCGGAACCGATGCCCTGCACCTCCACAAAGTCATAATTGTCCTCCAGTTCCCAATGCGCCGAAAAGCATAATTGCGGCTGCAGCGCATAGGCTGGAATCGGGATAAACGTGTTCCCGATAAGTTGAGAAATGGTATTGGGCAAATAATTACCGTCGGGCGAATCGGTAATGCTGGTGGGCGCAGATACGAAAGACACCGCACTTGTGCCCCATTCGCCGGTCCAGTTATTCAGGTCATTGGCCGGATCGGTGAAAACCGTCGCTATCTGGCCGCCCACGGTCCGGCGCAATGTATCGGTATGCGTATAAAAACCATTGGAAAGTTGCAGTAACAACAGCACTTCCTCCCCGGGCAGCACCGTGGCAGACAGTTCGAGGCCATAGTCAAAATTGGCACTTTCAAACTGCACGAGGTTAAAAGTCTGGGTAAAAGTCGGCGAGGTAATATTCCCCGATACAGGGACGATGTTCACCGTGAGCGGGCCGGGTTCCAGGCCGTAACGGGTAATTTCCAAGGGCAAAATGGTGCCGGGCTGATTCACCGTGCTGGCGGGCAGGCGGTCGGTGACTTCCCCAAAACGTCCGGCGGTCAGCGCAGTCGCCAGGTTTTGCCAAATATTTTCCTGGTTCAAGCCCTCTATTTCGCCGGGTTGCGGCCAAAAACCCGTTCGGCCAACCTCCGGGGTGAAGGCAACAGTGCCATTGGCCGCGTACAGCCAATCATTGGAATCGCCATTCACCGGGTAGCCCACTGTCTCGCTGGCAGTGCCGATCTTGTAGTTGTTTTCGCGGGTATAGAGGCGGGCGAGTTTTATAAATATCGAATCGGCGGGCGCATCACTGTAAGCCCAGGGATAGATCAGTAAATTGCTGTACGTGTGGTAGTTCTGTGCCAGCAGAAACTCATGGGCTGCCCCAAAATCCCGGATCATGCGGGTCTCGGGCTCCGAAAACGGGCCGGCGCCGCGATAGGTTTGCGCATTGGGCACCGGGGAAGAGCCGGAGTCATCGTAGCCCCATTCATAGCCATAATTACGGTTCAGGTCCACGCCGAAAGTGCCGTCTCCATTGTTGCGGCGATTTTTACGGAACAGCCCGCCGCCTTCCGGGTTCGTCGTTTCATTATAAATATAGCCATCGGGATTGACACAGGGAATGAAGTACAATTCTTCGTGCTCCACAATGTATTTCACCTCCGGATTGGTGGGGTAATTCTCCAGTAAATACCACATAAAAAACAGCAGTTGCGACATACCGTTCGGTTCGCGGGCGTGGTGCAGCGCAGTGTACAGCACCTCCGGTTCAGTTTCGTCGGTATCGGCGTTATCCGATATTTTGACATAAAACAGCGGGCGGCCTTCGTGGGTTAAAATAGTGTCGCTCACCACTTTACGAACGGTGATGAGATTGGGATATTTAGCGCGCATATCATCCAGCACGGCCAGTATTTCCGCATACGTCTGGTAGCCGCCCATGCTGCCGTAGGTGTAGTTGGCGGGCGTCGCATACATAGGCGTAGTGGTCGCGCAACTGCCATCACGATCCTGCACCGGGCTGGGCTGCTGCCGCCGTTCGAGATAGTCCTGCTGTACATCGGCCACTTGTATTTGGGTAGAAAAACCCGCTTGTTGCACGGCGAGCAGTTCAGTCGCGGAAAGGATGGTGGTGAACGTGTGGCTTTGGGGCAGCCATTGGCCGTGGTCGGTTTCAATACCCAGCCGGGCCAGTTCGGACATGGTTTTGTCGGTCAGGTCTATTCGTACTTTGCTGTACTGCTCCGGGATTTGGGCAGTGAGCAGGCCACAGTACCAGCCGAAGAACAGGAGCGGGATTGATTTTTTCATGGAAAGTGATTTGGAGCAAAGATAAGGCGGTAGCGGCATTGTAGGTTTACAGGCGTAACTATTCTGCATTTAGTCAAGATTAGCATTTCCGGGCGCTAAAAAGAGAATGTTTCATAAGTCTCTCCGCCATTTTTCGTCAATAATTATGCATTGTATTTAGGCAATTAAATCCTATAAGGTTTTGAAAACCTATGGTATGTACACAAGTTTCTGAAAAGCCAAGTGTCGTGCAACCCGTAAGGGTTGAATATGAATAGCCCCGTATGAAATGCGGGGAAAAATGGACGAAATAATG
>JANPIV010000129.1:0-22728 GCA_031425155.1 Saprospirales bacterium
GTTCTGCGAATTTTTTCAAAGAAAAAATTCGCAGAACCCATGCCACCACTATCAACCACTCAGTCCCTTTTTTCTATAGTTCATCTATTGTTTGCATGAAAAATATAAGTACAATTACCACACTTTTTTGCTCTTATTGCCAATTATGGCAGTTACAGAAACGTAGCACTTTTATTATAATTATAGGCTTAATTGGCAGTTGTATCCTATCCTTTTCTACCATTAAACCATCACCGGCTTTATTGCCAGTAGCCCCCAAAGCCAAACTATCCGACTATGGTTTTTTTATCCCTCCATTAGCCGATTTGAATCCCGCTGCGCAGGTTTTTTATTATGACGTAAATGCACCGCTATTCAGTGATTATGCCGAAAAAGCGCGGTTTATTTATTTGCCTGCTGGCACAGCAATGACCTATCAACCCGAGGCCGCTTTTGATTTTCCGGTGGGTGCCGTAATTATCAAGAACTTCTATTATTTTTCTAATGCAGCAAAGCCCGAAATGGGTCGGCGTATCCTGGAAACCCGGCTCCTGCTGCGGGAAGCCAATGGTTGGAAAGCACTTGAATATGTCTGGAATGCGGAGCAAACCGATGCGCTGCTGGAAGTGGCGGGCAGCACCTTACCCATTCAATGGCAGACTGCAGAAGGTAAGTTGCAAAAACTGGATTATATAGTGCCCAATCTAAATCAATGTAAAGGTTGCCACTCTTATGATGGCCGCTTTGTACCCATTGGGATTACGGCACGTCAATTAAATAAAGCGGGTAAAAATGTGGATAATCAATTGCTGGATTGGCAGAAACTGGGCTATTTGACGTTGCCTGTGGGTTTCGATCCTACTACGACTCCGCGCCTGACGGATTACCGGCTTTCGGACGCGGCTCTGCAACAACAACATCCGGCATTAACGAGTACTGAATATGCCACTGCCCGCGCCCGCTCTTATCTGGATGGTAATTGTGCCCACTGCCACAATGAGCACGGCCCGGCCAGCACGAGTGGCATGTTCCTGGGAATTAATGAACAAGACTCGGAAAAACTGGGCATCAACAAGACACCCGTAGCCGCCGGACGAGGCAGTGGCAATCGTCGCTATGGCATCGTGCCGGGCAAACCGAATGAGAGTATTCTAGTCTATCGGATGGAGAGCGATGATCCGGGTATTCGGATGCCGGAACTGGGACGGCAACTGGCGCATAAGGAAGGGGTGGAAGTAGTGAAGGCGTGGATCAGAGAAATGAAGTAGTATGATCTAGTGTTTTATTGGTAATGATGCGGTTATATTTTTTGTATAAATTATACCTGAATAGTCATCCATTATACCAGCGGGAAGTTTTGATAAAAAATAATTTTCAAAGGGAGCAGAAGTAGCAAAAATGCCGGTCATTCCTTTTATATCCCGAATTTTTAATCCCTCGCCATTATTATTGTACACTGTTCCGCTGCCATATAAATGATTGATGGATATTAGTTTATATTTTGAAAAATACTCGACCATGTAATAGCCCAAGGTCTTGTTGTTTCTAAATGGCTTAATTTTATTGTGAATATTACCGCTGATGGTATAGATCACTTTGGTGGTATCTTTTTGGTAAGTATTTATTAAGTGAATAAACATAATACTGTCTCTATTTTGTTCATTGCTATTGGTCTCCACGTCAAAAAAGCAGAACTCCACATTTTTTAGTTTTTTACAATCTTCGATCAGTCGAAACCATGCTTCACTACTTCGTCCGTCTCCATATCCTTGTTTGAAAAAAGTGGTTTTCTTTAAATTTTTGGTGGTTGGTTTTTTAATAAACCTGGCCATATCGCTTGCCGGGATTTCTATACCCAATAGTATGCTTTTGCCATGTTGGGAAGATGTTTTTACCAGGTCGGTTAAAAATGCGGCGGCTTCTTCGGTGCCGTGCATCTCTCCGATCATCAGGCATTTATAATCTTTTATTTGCTCAAAAAGGGCATCGCTTTTTAAGTTTATAGCATTTTGTTTTATAAAATCGGGCAGATTTTGAGCCTGTGAATAAAGTGCTAAGAATAATAGGGCAAGTAACAGGTATTTTTTCATTTGTCAATTCCACTTTGCGCTTCGACTGGTTTCAATATCCTGCGCATTATCCAGATATTGTTTCAGACTGCTATTTGCCAAAACCCATAATAAAAGAATGTGTAGAATCACTAAAAGCGTATAGCCCACTTGAAAAGGTGCTCCCGCGCGGAACAGGCTGACCAATGAAAACACCAATCCAACCACGAAAAAAGCAATGGCTATTTTCCGAACTGGCCACCGCAGTAAGATGGCAATGGCCAATATTGGTCCAATGGCAGGCAGGATTTTGATGTTGCCAGTTTCGTGGACAAACCAGGTTTTGAAGCCCAATGGCAAGACGACCGTGATAAGAACCATCAAAGTGGCGGCAGCGAATGCAGCGGTGAGCGGAGTGCGTTTTAAGTTTGGCATAAAAAGTACATTTAAGATGCTTAAAAATACTTGTTAAATAATATTTCACCAAACATTGGTGCGATTTCGCTGCCGTTACGGACATTTAGGTCTGCAACGGCCCTTTTTCTTAATACGGCATAAAAATTTACGACGCTACTCATGTCAAACCAACACTTTTTAAAATTGCTCTTTTTGAGCCTGCTCTTTGGCTGGAACTGCCAAAACAACGCCAAACAAACCCCTGCCACCACCACTACTACTACCAATAATATGACGTTTTACATCGGTACCTATACCCAAAAAGAAGGGCACGTAGATGGCAAGGCTGTCGGGATTTATAAAATGACCTTCGATCCCGCTACGCTGGAACTCCGTGTTTCGGATACGATCACGGGCATGACGAATCCCTCGTATGTCGCCTTGTCGCCTGATCGCAACACTATTTATGCAGTCAATGAGACTGATCCCGGCCTGTTTCAGGCTTACGACCTGCGCAAAGAATCCTTTGGGCAACGGCAAGGTTCGGTCGGTACGGGAGCCATCGCGCCCTGCCACATTAGCGTGGATAAAGCTGGCAAACTGGCTGTGGTAGCCAATTACGCGGGCGGCATGGTCAGTGTATTTCCGCTGCCTTTGACGGACCAGACTACGCCACAGTTGATTCAACTGCCAAAAGTCACCAAAAGCAGTCCCCGGCAGGATGACTCGCACCCGCATAGTTCGATCATTAGTCCGGACGAACGCTTTGTATATGTGGCCAATTTGGGCACCGATCGCGTGATGATTTATCAATATGACCAAACGCAACGAAAGTTGGTGCCAGCAGCGGTACCTTTCTTTGAAATGCCCGACGGTACCGGCCCCCGGCACATGGCGTTTTCGAGCGACGGAAAAATTCTCTACGTGGTTGGTGAATTGAACAATACTGTGGCAGTAATGCAAGTATCAGAAAATGGTAGTTTCCAGCAATTGCAATCCCTTTCTACGTTGCCCGCTTCTTTTCAGGAGCCTAGTACTATTGCCGACGTACATCTGTCCAAAGACGGCAAATTTCTGTATGCCTCCAACCGGGGGCATAACTCTATTGCGGTATTTAAAATTGACAATACTGGTGCCCTGGAAAGCATCGGCCACGTGGATACGCATGGCAAAACGCCCCGCAATTTCCATATCACCAACGATGGCAACTGGATGCTGGTGGCCAATCAGGATACCGGCAATGTGGCTTTGTTCGACCTCCGCAAAGGCGATTTGCCGGTGTTTGTGAAGAGCGTAGAGGTGGGTACGCCGGTGTGTGTAGCGGAGTAATCACCCGTAATTCAACACCGGTGCCAGCCACCGTTCCATATCTTCCAGACTCATGTCCTTGCGTCGCGCATAGTCCTCCACCTGATCTTTGCCGATCTGGCCGAGGCCAAAATATTTGGCTTCGGGATGGGCAAAATACCAGCCACTGACCGCCGCCGCCGGGTACATTGCGTAACTTTCGGTGAGCGAAATGCCGATCTGATCTGGTTTCAGCAATTCCCACAGCAGGGCTTTTTCGGTGTGCTCCGGGCAAGCCGGATAACCGGGTGCCGGACGAATACCCTGATATTTCTCGGCGATCAACTGGTCGTTTTCCAGGTTCTCCGTGGTCACATAACCCCAGAATTCCTTCCGTACCCGTTCGTGCAGCCGTTCGGCGAAGGCTTCCGCCAGCCGGTCGGCCAGGGCTTTGAGCATGATGGCCGAGTAGTCGTCATGGGCCGCCTCAAAGGCTTTTACATGTTCTTCGATACCGATGCCTGCGGTGACGGCGAAGGCACCGAGGTAGTCAGCCCCTTTGGGGGCCACATAATCACTTAAACAAAAATTCGGCTGCCCCGGTGCCTTCTGATTTTGCTGCCGCAAATGATGCGCCACGTGCATGAGTTCGCCGGTAGCGGGATCATACAGCGCAATATCATCGTCATTGATGGTGTGAGCCGGGAAAATACCGATCACGCCACGGGCAGTCAGCCATTTTTCAGCCACGATTTTTTTCAACATCGCTTGTGCATCATCCAGCAATTTCCGGGCTTCCACGCCAACAATTGCATCTTCCAGAATAGCCGGATATTTTCCGAATAACTGCCAGCTCTGGAAAAATGGGGTCCAGTCAATGTACTGCGCCAATTCCGCCAGGTCGTAATCCTCAAAGGTTTTGGTACCCAGCAAATTAGGCTTTACGGGCGTGTAATTTGTCCAGTCCAGTTGCTGTTTATTGGCGCGGGCCTGTTCCAACGTCAGGTATTGCTTGGCCGATTGTTTACCGGCGCGGGTGACGCGAATTTGCTCGTAGTCATCCTTGATACCTTGCAAAAAAGTCTGGTGATCTTCGTGATTATCAGTCAATAACGAGCTGACCACGGCCACGGCCCGGCTGGCATCCAGTACATGTACGACTGGCGCACGACGATACTGCGGCTCTATTTTGACCGCTGTATGGGTCTTGGAAGTGGTCGCTCCGCCGATCAATAAGGGGAGATTAAAACCTTGCCGCTCCATCTCGCGGGCCACGTGGACCATCTCATCCAAAGAAGGCGTGATCAGACCGGACAGGCCAATGATGTCCACGTTTTCCGCGCGGGCAGCTTGCAGAATTTTCTCGGCATTGACCATCACGCCGAGGTCCACCACGTCGTAGTTATTGCAGCCCAGCACCACGCCGACGATGTTTTTGCCAATGTCGTGAACGTCACCTTTTACCGTGGCGAGCAGGATTTTTCCCTTCGAGCGGCTATCGCTGTTGAGCAGTTTCGCCGCCTCGATGTAGGGCGTGAGGTGGGCAACGGCGCGTTTCATTACCCGCGCACTTTTCACCACCTGCGGCAGGAACATTTTGCCTTGACCAAACAGGTCGCCGACGATATTCATGGCATCCATCAATGGCCCTTCGATCACGTGCAGGGGTTCGGGGTAGAGCAAACGCGCCTCTTCCGTATCGGCTTCGATGAAGTCGGTGATGCCCTTGACCAAAGCGTGTTCGAGGCGTTTTTGTACGGTTGCATCGCGCCAGGCCAGGTCTTTTTCCATGACTTTACCGCCGCTTTTCACCTGCTCCGCGTATTTCACCAATTCCTCCGTCGCATTTGGATTGCGGTTAAATAACACATCTTCAATGCGTTGCAACAAATCGGGCTTGATGTTCGCATAGATTTCGAGCATCCCGGCGTTCACAATGCCCATATCCATCCCGGCCTGGGTGGCATGGTACAAAAACACCGAGTGCATGGCCTCGCGGACGTGGTTGTTGCCCCGAAAAGAGAAGGACAGGTTGCTCACGCCGCCGCTGATTTTCGCGCCGGGGCAAGTAGCTTTGATAACTTTAGTCGCCTCCAGGAAATTGATCGCGTATTCATTATGCTCTTCAATGCCGGTGGCGATGGCAAAAATATTCGGGTCAAAAATGATGTCGGTGGGGTCAAAACCCACCTGCTCGGTCAGGATGCGGTAGGCTTTCTGACATATTTCAATTTTACGCTCCGTGGTATCGGCCTGGCCTTGTTCATCGAAGGCCATCACCACCACCGCTGCGCCATATTTTCGACAAATATTGGCCTGCCGAATAAACTCCGCCTCGCCTTCTTTCATCGAAATGGAGTTGACGACGCATTTGCCTTGCAAACATTTCAACCCGGCTTCGATAATGCGGAATTTCGAGGAATCCACCATGATCGGCAGTTTGGCAATGTCCGGCTCCGCAGCGACCAGGTTCAAAAACGTCACCATCGCCTCCTCCGAATCCAGCAGCCCCTCGTCCATATTCACGTCAATAATCTGCGCGCCGCCTTCTACCTGTTGGCGGGCCACCGATAAGGCTTCGGTGAAATCTCCGGCTTTGATGTACCCGGCAAATTTGGCGGAGCCGGTCACGTTGGTCCGCTCGCCGATATTGACAAAATTGGTATTTTCCCGAATAATGAGCGGCTCCAAACCGGCCAGCATCGTGTAGCCAATGCCGGTAGTAGTTGGTATTTCGCGGGGCGCAATTTTGGCCATGTGCTGGGCAATATCGCGAATGTGGTCAGGTGTAGTACCGCAGCAGCCACCGACGATATTGACGAAACCGGACTGGGCAAAATCCTCCACCAAGCCACACATTTCATGCGGCGTCTGGTCGTATTCGCCAAACTCGTTGGGCAGACCGGCATTGGGATAGGCACTCACAAAACAATCGGCGATGCTGGCCAATGCTTCCAGATGCGGACGCATTTCCTTGGCTCCCAAAGCACAGTTGAGACCCACCGAAAAAGGGCGGGCGTGTTTTACGGCGATCCAGAAGGCTTCCACGGTTTGGCCCGACAGGGTGCGCCCGGAAGCATCGGTGATCGTGCCGGAAATCATCACCGGGAGCCGCAGATTTTTTTCTTCAAAAACCTCTTCGACGGCGTAAATGGCGGCCTTGCAATTCAGGGTATCAAAAATGGTTTCGATCAGCAGCAGTTGCGAGCCACCATCTATCAAACCCCGGATCTGCTCCATGTATGCCTCTTTCACCTGATCGAACGTCACGGCACGAAAGCCGGGATCGTTCACATCCGGCGACAGCGAAAGGGTCTTGCTCAATGGCCCGACGGCTCCGGCGACAAAACGCGGTTTGTCGGGATTTCTTGCTGTAAATTCGTCAGCAGCGCGGCGGGCGATCTGCGCCGAAGCCAGATTCATATCGTAGGCTACGCCGGGCAGCATTTCGTAGTCGGCCTGCGAAATGCTGGTGGCATTAAAAGTATTGGTCTCAATAATGTCGGCACCCGCTTCCAGATAAGCATGGTGGATGGCTTCAATTACATCGGGACGGGTCAGCGAAAGCAGATCATTGTCGCCTTGCAGATCGCGGTGGTGATGCTTGAAACGCTCGCCCCGAAAGTCCGGTTCGGTCAATTTATATTGCTGAATCATCGTGCCCATTGCGCCGTCAATAATGAGGATACGCTGTTGTGCAGCACGAGTCAGGCTGGGAAGTATATTGTTATTCACGGTTACTTTTTTAAGTGGCACTACTAACGAAACAGCACAAGCAGTTGTTCAGGCATGCAGACCAGTCTTCTCCAGAAAAGTGGCATCTACAGTAATCAGCAGGCTGTACCCAAGGTGTCCAAGTTCCACCTGCATCCTGCGTTTGCCTTCCAGTTTTACGATACGTCCTTTCATGCCCATCAGATTGCCTGCGGCAATTTCCACGGCATCGCCTTCGCTAAACTGACCGGGAATGGCTTCTACTTCCAGTCCATCTTCCAAGGTAATACGGCGCAGGATTTCTATTTCTTCTTCGGGAATAGAGATCATGTTTTTAGAAAATTTCACAAAACCCGCCACGTTTTCGGTCTCGAGCACCGGCACGTATTGGTTTTTTATAATTTTCACAAAAACATAAGAATTAATCAATGGCTTTTCTACCAACCGGGTGCTGCGGGTATAGCGGCGCATCAGTTTTTGCAAAGGTAAATAAGCATGAATGCCTTTTTTGGATAGCATTCGTTGTACGAATTTCTCGCTTTTGGAGCGGGTATGGACGGCAAACCAACGAAACTCGGATTCGTGCAAATGGTTGGTAATAGCGGGTTGACTACTCATGAGAAATTGGCATTCAAGTGATTATCATTAAAAATCCAGGTTGGGATGCCAGACATTCATCCGCAGACCCAGGCCGAACAGTTTGGTGGACTGGTCGCGCGCATCTTCGATACTATTTTTTTTGCGAAGCAGCACTTTCGCATCTATGTACAGATTGTGGTACAGCATCCACGAAGCATTCAGGCCCACCAGGTCAATAGTGGCACTGACGCCCTGGCCGATTTCATTGCCATAGTCCTGCACCCGCGAGGTATAACTGAGCAGCGGATTAGTGCCCCAGTTTTCGGTGGCCGTATCGTCGCCGGTATTGGCGTGTATTATGCGCGCTTCCAGGCACAGACGGGCACTCGGCTGATAGCGGGCAATACCCACCACTTCTTTAAAATTGGCCAGCAAAGGGTGCGCCAAGGGCTGATTGAAATGGGTGTAACTGTTCAGCGAATCGCGGTGTGAATAGGTGTATGGTCGCACAGCATTGAATTCCAGTCGCAGATCCAGGTGATCCAGACCGAAAGCGTTCATATATTTCACACCAGCCTGTAAACCAAATTTGTTGGCCCACCAACCTTTTTCGTCCGGGTTGAACACCGACGACACTTTAAACTCATCCAATAGCACCTGGCCATACAATTGGAAACGGCGCAGCAGATTCCAGTGTCCATCCAGGCCGATAATCACATTGTCCGGGCTGCCGAGCATCCCTTCCACCGTACGGTACAGAATGACGGGATTCAGGTATTGGAATTCGAATTGCCGACTCCGATTGAACACTGTGGCTTCAAAAAAAGCAAAAGACAAGCGCGGGCTGACTTTATAGTTCAGGTAATGTAAAGCCACGTATTTTTTGGGCAATTTGGCATCGCCGGGTGCCTGACGGTTCGAGATCGGGCTGAGTTCCATGAACAGATTCTGATAATGGAAGCGCCAGACGCGGGTACTGAGTTTCAGGTAAAAACCATTGTTGGCATAGTCGGAAAGCAGCAACGACCGATAGCCATTGCCGATAATATGCCGCCCATGCCCCAGTTGCAGGCTCACGTGGCGGGTCACGTGCAAGCCAAGATACGCCGAGGCCACATTGAAGTCGTAAGCATTGGTTAGATCAACAATGCGCGGTTCGTAATTTTTATAAAACCCGGCCCCCGGCACGGCCTGATATTCTATAATGCGGTCGGTCACGTAACTGGGATAACGGGCCTGCGATTCGAGAATGCTGGTGTAGAAAAACAACTTATGGTCCACCGCGCCCCGTATTTCAATGCCGCGATGATTCTCAAATACCAACTCTGCATCGCCTTGCTCCTGCGCCAGTTGCAGGTCCATTAATGGATTCACCCGCATTTGAAAATCGGGCACATTCACCTCGAACAGATTGGCGGGCGTCCGGTAAAAAGTCTTAAAAACCGGGCGACTGTTGCGGCGCAGGAAACGGCTGCTATCAGGCAGCCATTCGTTGTTGTCGTCGAAGAGATATTGCAAATCGGCCTGATCCCGGCTGGAGAGTTCGGCGGCAGTGCTGTCCACTTTGACGGCATAAGCCACGACATCTTCCCGCGAAAAATATTTTACCTCGGAATGGATGGGGCTGGCCACGCCGGAAAGAATATCCAGCCGGTCTATAATATGGTAAGTGGGCGAATTTAACGGTACGCCGGACGCCTGAGCAGCGAGAAAACCAGCCGGAAACAAACTGACGATGGCCAGTAAAAGGCGGTGTATGGATGAAATCATCTAGAAAATGTGCTTAAGGGCCAACATGCTAATGTGTTAAATATCAACACATTGGCTGGTAAATAAACCATGTTTTACCGGCGCGCATCAGCTTTTATCCGTCACGAATGATCGGTAAGCCTCGCGCCAATCGGCCCAAAAGTAGGTATTCCACGAAGAATTATGCCAAAGCAGTGTGAACTCTCCGTGGTGTTTGCGCACTTGGTTGCGCAATTGGGTTAATTGGGCAATCGCTTGTTGGGGCGTGAATTTCTGGTACAGGGCCAGTGTAACGTCCATGGCCAAGAGCGGTTTTTCCTGTAAAGCCAGGGTTTGCCGCGTCAAAAAATTGAACACCGGATAGGTGTCGCAAATGCCCGCCCGAAACCCAATCGCATCGGAGTAACCGACCGAACTGTCACACTCCAGCCCGGCATCTGCCCAGCATTGCCAGGTTTGCGGTGCCGCAAAACGCAAAAAGTGATTGCGCCCGGCGGTTACAGCCTGCCCGGATGCGCGTCGCACGGATTCCAGTTCCCGCACGAAAGCAGTGGTATCGTCGTGGGCTTCGTAAGAGGGATGGAAACCCACCACATGGCCACGCGCCGTTATTTTTTGCAGTAATTTTTCTAAAAAAGGCTGATTCAGCGCGTACCAGGCATCGCTGTTTTTAGGGCGTTCGCCCAGGAAATTAAATTGGGCCGGCGAGCCGTTTTGCTCCGCCAAATCCATGAGGTCATCAAAAGTATCGTAGGGGTCTTGCCGTTTGAAAAAATGTTTTTTCAACCAAAAAAGCGTCTCGCGCGGTTGGTGTCGCTGCAAAATGCTGCCACCCAAAGTGCGCAGCCGGGCAAGGGGAGAGGGCCACAACTGCGGGTAATCCACGTCAAAACTGAGTTGCAGCCGGAATTGCTTCTCCGGACGGGGGATATTCCAGCCGAGACGCAGCAGCATTTGCCACAACAAATTGGCGTATTCATTCACCACTGGCCGATCCAGAAAACCTGCGCGAAAGGACAGGGCAGATTGGGCCGGAAAACGCCCATGCTCATCGCGGTCGGCACGGGCATACTCTTCCCAGCGGGTGAGCATGAAAAAAGCCGAGGCAAACACGTCTAAGCCACAAGTGACAGACTGTTTGTAAAAAACAAACTGCGGCGTGCCATACACCGCCGTCAATCGCTCCTGCCGTGCGTAGGGCTGGGTAAAAGTGTCGGCCTGATCGGGCACATTTTCCGGGCGGAAATAATCGCCTTCCGGCATTTTAGCAAAAAAATGATCTTCAATAGTAATGGTGCCGCCGTTGGGCAGGCGCAGCAGGTAGTTGGCCCGCTCCTTAACGAGGATTTGATGCTCTATACCCAGCAGCTGGCTGAGCAATACTTGGAAAATATAGGTTTTTTCGGGGAGGAATCGGGAAGAGGTTTCTATAATCAACATCGAAAGAAAGGGCAATAAGCGAATGGAACGTAGAAACATCCCGGCTTTATCGGGAAAAACAAGCAAACACAACAAATTTCAGGCCCCTTGCGCGGTACGCTCCCATTATGAAGGCCCTGGCAGGGATCATAAAAAATGCAACGGCTTTCATGGACCAAAAAGCAGTAAATAAAAGAACACAACCTTATTTTTTGTTCAATTTTCTTCCCCTCTCTTTGCTGTGCGGGGCATATTGTGGGAAATGGGAGCGGCTCATTCGCCAGAAATATGGGTAATAAAATGCCCAGAACAGCCCACCACCGGGCCATCTGCTTTCTCCCACCGCTTTTGTCCGGCAATGTCTTTTTACAGGCCATAAAATAAATCGGGTCGTCTATCTTTGCGGTTTATTTTTGGGGTCTGCCAATTGGTGGCCTGGATTTACCAGATCAAATAAACATGAAAAACTTCTCCATGCTGCTGGCGTTGCTGGCGTTTCCAATGTTTGCCTTTGCCCAAAAAGGGGCAGTCCGGGGCAATGTGTACGATAGAGGAACTACCCAGCCGGTGGGCTTTGCCACGGTGAGATTACAAGGGGCCAATATCGGGGCCACCACCGATGTCAATGGCTTCTTTTCCATTTCCGAAGTACCCGTCGGGGCTTACAAATTAGAGGTGAGTTACCTTGGTTACGAGAGCGTCGTGCAGGACATTGAAATCAAAAAAGGCGAAATTCTTTTCCAGAACATTTACATCACCGAGGGCGGCGAACGGCTCGAAGAGGTCACCATCAGCGGTCGGCGGGAACAAGCCAAAACGGAGGTCCAGGTCTCTACGCTGAGCGTGACGCCCAAGCAAATCCGCGCCCTTCCGTCCGCTGGCGGTCAGCCCGATATTGCGCAGTATCTCACGGTGCTGCCGGGCGTTGTTTTCACCGGCGACCAGGGTGGACAGTTGTATATCCGGGGCGGCTCGCCGGTGCAAAACCGCATTCTCCTCGACGGAATGACGCTGTACAATCCTTTCCACAGCATCGGTTTTTTCTCGGTTTTCGAGACGGAACTGATCCGCAACGTGGACGTACTGACCGGCGGCTTTAATGCCGATTACGGCGGTCGTATTTCAGCCGTGGTGGATGTGAAGACCCGCGAAGGCAACCGCAAGCGTCTGTCCGGCCTCTTTTCGGGCAGTCCTTTCCAGGCCAAAGCGATTATAGAAGGGCCGATCATTCCCTTAAAAGAGGATGGCGGCAGCAGTATTTCGTTTGTGCTGACGGGCAAAAAATCGCTGATTGATCAGACGGACGAAATTTTCTATAAAAACATCAAGGAAGCACCGGACAGCACTTCCGGTATCCCGTTTGACTATGGGGATTTGTACGGGAAAGTCTCCCTGCTGACTGGAAATGGCACCCGGTTGAACTTTTTCGGTTTTAATTATACCGACAAAGCCAGTTATAAAATTGCCAATTATCAGTGGAACAGTAATGGCGGCGGGATGGATTTTACGCTGGTACCGAGCAACTCCAACACGATTGTCAATGGCGTTTTCACCTTTTCGGGTTATGATTCCAAAATTCTCGAACTGGATGGCAAGCCGCGTTCGAGTGGTATTTCCGGCTATTATGCAGGCCTGAATTTTACCAATTTTGCCCGCAACAGCGAGGTCAAATACGGATTTGAATTGAATGGTTTCTCCACGGATTTTACGTTTATCAACCCGCTGAACTTTACTTATACCCAAAAAGACAACACGACGGAAGTGAATGGTTACATCCGCTGGAAGCGCAAATTCGGGCCTTTGGTCATCGAGCCGGGCTTCCGTTTGCAGTACTATCAGTCGCTGAACAACATTTCGCCGGAGCCACGGATTGGCTTAAAATATAACATTACCGACAAGTTGCGCTTCAAGGCAGCGGGCGGTTTGTATTCTCAAAACCTGCTTTCCACGATCAATGAACGGGACATTGTCAACCTGTTCGTCGGCTTTTTGTCCAGCCCGGGCGAGACGCTGTACGACCCAAATACGGGTAAAGAAACGGGCGACCGTTTGCAAAAATCCATTCACGGTGTAGCCGGTTTTGAAGTAGATGTGACGAATAATTTTGACCTGAATATAGAGGGTTACTACAAGGATTTTAATCAACTGATCTCGTTGAATCGTAACAAAACCGAATTGACGGATGGGAATTATTTTGTAGAAACCGGCAAGGCTTATGGGGCGGATATTTCGTTCAAGTACGAGGCGCGGCGCTTTTATATCTGGGGGGCTTACTCTTTGGGCTACGTGACGCGGACGGACAGTACGGAGACTTACCCGCCCGTATTTGATCGTCGCCACAATATGAACCTGGTCGGCACGTACCAATTGGGCAAGAAAAAAGAATGGGAAATAGGCGCGCGCTGGAATTTAGGTTCCGGTTTCCCTTTCACCCTTACCCAGGGATTCTACAATAATGTGGACTTCTCCGGCGGCATTGGCACCGATGTATTGGGCGGCAATGGCCAGGAGGTAGATGATCTTGGTATTGTCTATGCCAATAAGCGCAACAGCGGTCGCCTGCCTTATTATCATCGCCTCGATGTATCCATCAAACGCCAATTTTCTTTTTCCAAATACTGTAAACTGGAAGTCACTGCCTCCGCTACCAATGTGTATGACCGACCGAATATTTTCTACTTCGACCGGGTGCGCTACACGCGGGTGAACCAACTGCCTTTTCTGCCCAGTTTGAGTGCGACCTTCCAGTTTTAATTGGTTGGCTGGTTGATTAGTTGATTAGGAATGAGTGAGAAATAAGTTTCCATTTTTCCACCTCTGAATTTCATTTCGACGGCAGGAGAAATCTGGTCGCGTAGCATTGATAATCAACCCCTTAGCAGATTCCTCCTGCCGTCGGAATGACAACTCAGGTAAGGTTGTTTCTAACATCTTATCTTTTACACGTTCCTTAGTTTACTCGTTGATTAATTATGCGAATGATGGTTCGATTAAGCAAGCGACTAATATTAAGCACTTAGACCTGCCAAGTTTCAAAAACTTGGCAGGTCTCGGCACTAACGTCCTGAGTATCAACACCAATTTTTAACCTCTAATTCTTATTGATTCATAATGCCATACGGTGTTGTGACTGATAAACCAATCAACCAGTCAACTAGTGCACTAGTCAACTAATCAACTAATCAACCAATCAAATGGAATATCGTCTGACCCAATACTCCCACGGCGCGGGCTGCGGCTGCAAAATAGCACCCAACGTGCTGGATAGCATTCTGAAAACCAGCACATTGCATCAGCATTATCCCCACTTGCTGGTCGGGAATGAAGAGCGCGACGATGCTGCCGTCTTCGATCTGGGCGACGGTACGGCCATCGTGACCACCACCGATTTTTTCATGCCCATCGTGGATGATGCAGAGGATTTCGGGCGCATCGCTTCGGTAAACGCCATCAGCGACGTGTATGCCATGGGCGGTACGCCGCTGGTGGCCATCGCTATTCTGGGCTGGCCGATCAATGTACTGCCGCCCGAAGTGGCCAATCTGGTGATCGAAGGGGCGCGGAAAGCCTGTGCCGAGGCCGGTATTCCGCTGGCGGGCGGTCACAGTATTGATAGCCCGGAACCCATTTTTGGGTTGGCCGTCACCGGGCGCGTGGATATTAAAAATTTAAAGAAAAATGGCGGGGCTACGCCGGGCAGCCAGTTGTTTTTAACCAAACCGCTGGGCGTAGGCATTCTGACCACGGCTCAGAAAAAAGGCTTGCTGAAAGCCGAACACGCCCACATTGCGCCGGACAGCATGAAAAAACTGAATCGGGTGGGGGCGCGGTTTGGTCAATTGCCCTATGTGCAGGCCATGACCGACGTGACGGGATTTGGATTGCTGGGCCACCTGTCCGAAATGTGCGAAGCCAGCCAGGTCAGTGCCATTATTCATTTCGATGAAGTGCCGACCCTGGACCGAGCCATGCTGGATTTTTATTTAGAAAACAAATGTGTACCTGGCGGAACGGTACGTAATTGGGACAGTTACGGCCATAAAATAGCCGGTGCCGATGCCTACAAACGCCAGTTACTCGCCGATCCACAGACGAGCGGCGGCTTACTGGTCGCCGTGGAAGCCGCGCATGTGGTGGACTTTCAGGCGGTGGCCGCTGCCGAAGGATTTGACTTGCAGTCGTTTGGGTTTTTTGTGGAGCCGCAGGAGGTGTTGATTACGGTGGTGTAGAAATGCTTGTACTTATAAAACAAAAGGGGCCTTCCAGGTAGGAAAGCCCCTTTTGCTGTATCAAAAGCAACAATCGCCAGTCTAATTACTTCCCGCCCTGTTTCTTTTTCTCATCCTGAAAACGCATAACGTCTTCCATCACTTTGTCTAATTGTTCGGCGGCGATGCGCTTCATCAGTATTTCGTGTTTACGGTTGAGGACGAAGATTTGCGGCGTGGTTTTCACGTCATAAATAGTCTTATATCTGCTTTTAATATAAGGATCATAAGTATTCAAAAACAGAAAATCGGTAAAGCCTTTTTCTTCCACGCTTTTCCAGCATTCCGGTGCTTTGTCGGTCACTGCCGTACAAACGGCGAAGACCTTAACGCCGCGATCCTTGAATTTTGTGGCAAAATCCACCATAAAGGGGGCTGATTTCTTGCAATGCCCGCATTCTGGGTCCCAGAAGAACAAAACGGTGTAATCAGCATCTACATCCCAAAGCGTGACGGGTTGCTCCTTCTGGTTGAGTACAGTGATATTCGGGGCGATTTTTCCAATTAGGATTGGTTCCAGACGGTCGGCATTGTCGCAGATTTTAGCCAAATCTTCTTTTTTGGTCCACATGGCCTGACCCTTGCAATAGTATTGTTTGGCGATGTGTACATACACGGCATCCATGCCCACGATGTTCGATTTGGCATAGTAATTCAGGAAATGAACCAGATAGTATTTATAGTTCTCGTTATTACTTTTTAATTTGCTCAATACATAGTCCACCGATTGATTAATGCTGTCGGGGTGCTGCACGGTGAACTTGGTGACAAATTGTTCTATGCGTCCATGCAACACCGGCGAACGGAGCATACAACGGTCGGCAATGTCCAGATTATCAAAGAAATGCTGGCGATACCAGTCGCGTTTTTGCATCAGTACCGCTTTTTCGTCCCCTTTGAAGTTGTTGGGTATTTCCGGCTCCAGCGAGGCTTTCACGATCTTGGAAGTCATAGAGCCAGGATGTTTGGACAGCACGTTCGCCTGGTATTTTTTTACTTCTTTATCCATATCCGCCAGCTGCCCCGTGAGCCGGATGGAGTCAGCCGGATTGGATTTTTGCCGTCCCAATTGGGCGCGCAACGTATCGGCGACCGGACGCAATTGCGCCAGATATTGCAAATAATCATAGAAATACTGGTTGTCATCCGAGCCTTTGACCTTCATTTTTTCCACCGTCTGCTTGGCATCGGTGGCGATGGTGAAATCCTGGTCGTCTTCGGGCAGCAGGAATTGAATGAAGGAATTGTCCGTTTTCAGTACCAGCAAATACACGCCACACGGCAGCAAAGTATCGGCCTGAAAAGTGAAATAGCCATCAGCGCCAACTTCCACCGTGTCTTTCACATAAGGTTTTTCCCCATAGTAGAAGCCGAGGATCAGTTGCTTTTCAGCGTAATTGTCGAGTTTGACCCGGATTTTATAACCGCCTGCATCGGCGTGCAGGGCAGACAGGCAGCAACAAAGCAGAATAGGCAGGAGGGCGATAAAACGTTTCATTCGCAAGGAATTGAGCATCGGAAAATGGTTGGTGAAAATGGTTTATAAGGGTTGATGAACCTTCTTCGCCTGAAAAAGGCTATGGCAGTCAAGGCCTATGGCGGTTAAAGACGGACAAATATCCGAAGCGGCTGTTTGTGCAACACGGCTTTTTGTAATTATTAACACGCGTCGACGGTTGACTAGTTAGGAACGTGTAAAAAATAATTTGTGAAGTTTCCTGCCGTCTTGGTTGTCATGTCGCAACGGAGTGCAGACATCCACACAAGCCAGGTCATCCGGAGTTTCCTAATGAAGGCATCTTTAATGACCTGGCTTGTGTGGATGTCTCCGTTTCTCTACGACATGACAACTCAACACGAAGACACAATTACTAACTTATTTTTTACGCGTTCCTTAACTGGTTGATTCGTTGATCGCCCACAACGCTGCACGGCATTGCCCGACCAACAACGAATAACCATTTAACCAATAACCGTTTAAAGATCATACTGCTTAATCTTCCGGTACAGCGTCCGCTCGGAGATTTTAAGTTCCTCGGCGGCTTCTTTGCGGCGGCCATTATATTTTTTCAGCGAGCGCTTGATGGCCTCTTTTTCAATTTCGTCCATCGCCAGCGGGGACTCTTCCACCTCCGATTTATCAAAAGAACCATTGCCTTTGCTGGAATCAATGATGATCGGCGTGATACGCCCCGGGTCTTCCATTGGATAGTAAGCGGGGCGATTTTCGGTGTATTCGGAAGTCGTCAGCCGCTCGCTGGTATCGTAGGAGCGTTCCGGGGCGCTGGATTGCAGGTGGCGCAGGTGGCCGGGATCAGGCATGCGCAGGTTATTGCTTTTCACCAGTTCATAAAACATGGCTTTCAGATCATTCAGGTCGCTTTTCATATCGAACAGCACCTTGTACAGTAGTTCCCGCTCCTGAAAATCGTTACCCCCACCGGCCCGGTCGGTAGGCACCGGCAGGTGGCGACTCATCAGTTGGGGCATCGTGCGCTGTATTTCGTCCACCGTCACCAGTCGGTCTTCGGACAGAATGGAGAGTTGTTCGGCCACGTTTTTGAGTTCGCGGATGTTGCCCGGCCAGCGGTAGTTTTCCAACACCCGCTCGGCCCGCTCATCGAGGCGCACCGATTGCATCCGGTATTTTTCGGCAAAATCATGGGCGAACTTGCGAAACAACAGCGCAATATCCTCGCGGCGCTCCTGCAACGACGGCACCCGGATAGGGACCGTACTGAGGCGGTAATATAAATCTTCGCGAAACTTGCCGTTGCGGACGCGCTCTTCCAAAGCCACATTAGTCGCGGCAATCACCCGCACATCGGTGCGCAGGCTCTTGGACGCGCCTACCCGGATGAATTCCCCGGATTCGAGGACGCGCAGCAGATAAGCCTGCGTATCCAGCGGCATTTCGGCGATTTCATCCAGAAAAATGGTACCGCCGTTGACGGTCTCGAAATAGCCCTTCCGGTCACCAATCGCGCCGGTGAACGAGCCTTTTTCGTGGCCAAATAGTTCGGAATTGATGGTGCCTTCGGGAATGGCCCCGCAGTTGACCGCAATAAAATCACTGTGTTTGCGGCTGCTCAGGGCATGGATGATCTTGGAGAATACTTCTTTACCCACGCCACTTTCGCCGGTAATCAGTACACTCAGGTCGGTCGGTGCCACGCGGACGGCAGTTTCCAGGGCGGCATCCAGCAGACCAGAATTGCCGACGATACCGAAACGTTGCTTGATGGAAAGAAGTTGATTGGCCATAGTCAGGGGGCAAAACTACCATTTTTGGCAGTTGCTAAAAGATTAAATTTACCGTCCAGCCCGTCAACAGAGCACGTAACCGACTATAAACCCCTGATTTTCAAGTTGGTTTAATCAAAAAATAAATATTTCTGCCAAAATGACATTTTTGTAACCCCGACTTCAGTCGGGATTATCTAACAACCGACTGAAGTCGGGATTATTTGAGGCCCGACTGAAGTCGGGGTTACACATCCTCCACAAAATCCAGATCCGCATCAAACGTCTCCCGTAACCCAACCAGCGCAATAAAAGCCAACGCCAGACAAACGGAACCCACCACCCAGGCGGCACTGATCACACTGCCCAGCACGGCCGGATTCTTTAAGTACTGAAAGGAAAGGTTGATCGGTACTTGCATACCCCGCGCGAAATTAGGCACTGAAGTGGCCACCGTGGAGCGAAGATTGGTGCCAAATTGCTCCGCGCCAATCGTGACGAAAATGACCCAAAAACCCACTGAAATGCCCAGAAAAAAGTGAGCAACATAAAAAGCGGTCGGCGTGGTGAAAGTGCCCAGCAAATAATAAGTCACCGATAACACGTTCAGAATGAGGAAGATCAGCATGACCTTGCGTCGGCTCTGCAAATACTGGCTCAACAACCCGGATGCAATATCGCCCAGGATCAGGCCGCAATAACAAATGGCGATGGCGTTGGCGGCAGAAATACCGTCCAGCCCCTTAGCCTTGCCAAATTCCGGCGAGAAGAAGACCAGTACGCCCACGACAAACCAGGTGGTAGTACCAATGAAAATGCAGCGCAAAAAGCGCGAGAACCGATTCCAATTGGTAAACAGCGCGAAAAAATTGCCGCGACTCACGGCACTATCCCGCTGCATCTCCCGGAAAATGCCCGATTCATTGACACGAATGCGGAAAATCAGCAGCATCACGCCCAGCCCGCCGCCAATGAAATAACAATGCCGCCACACGAAATAATGTTCGATCACCCAGGCCAGTAGTGCGCCCGACAAGCCGATGGTAGCCACCAGCATGGTCCCGAGGCCGCGTTTATTTTTGGGCAACACCTCCGCTACCAGCGTGATGCCCGCTCCCAGTTCGCCTGCCAAACCAATACCGGCAATGCACCGATAGAAGGCATAGTCCGTCGCACCATGCGCAAAACCGTTCAGGATATTGGCCACCGAATACAGCGCAATGGAGAAATACAGCACTCGCACCCGGCCAAATTTGTCGCCCAACACACCCCATAAAATGCCGCCCACCAGCATCCCGAACATCTGCCAGTTCTGCAACGACAGCCCCAGGTCGAAAGCCTGCTCTTTGGTAAAACCCAGATCGAGCAGACTTTTCTGCCGCACAAAACCGAACAGCAGCAGGTCATAAATATCCACAAAGTAGCCCAGTGCGGCGACAATGACGGCAGCGTTGAGCAGGCGGGTGGGTTGCATAATAGAAGAATGTGGTCAATGTGATAATGTGGTCAATGTGGTCAATTTACGAATATGGTCAATAGGCGTAATATCCTGGGGATCCAACTGAACAATCATCCTTGTGAGTGGTCGAGAAATTCCGAATTCCGCATTCGCCATTCCGTATTCAAAATAAGCCGTGCAACTCCGCCTGCACCATTTCCAGCACCCGCCCGGAATGCTCCTTATTATTAGAAAAATCTAATTGATCCACGTTGATAATCAGCAATTTACCTTCCCGGTAGCCATTGATCCAGTTGTCGTAACGGTCATTGAGGCGTTTTAAATAGTCCAGGCTGATGCTGCCTTCGTAGTCGCGGCCCCGCATCTGAATATGTTCTACCAGCGTCGGGATGCTGGCTTTGAGGTAGATCAACAGATCGGGGGCTTTCACCTGCGACACCACCGACTGGAACAACGTCAGGTAATTTTCAAAATCGCGGCGTTCCATCAGGCCCATATCGGCGAGGTTGGGCGCAAAAATAAACGCATCCTCATAGATGGTGCGATCCTGGATCACCGTGCGATGGCCCTGCAAAATGCGCAGCACCTGCTGATAGCGGCTGGACAGGAAAAAGACCTGCAAATTGAAAGACCAACGCTTCATGTCCATGTAAAAATCGGACAGGTAAGGGTTGTTTTCCGCATCCTCATAGTGGACATCCCAGCCAAAATGTCTGGCCAGCATTTCACAGAGGGTCGTCTTGCCAGCACCGATATTGCCGGCAATGGCGACGTGGCGGATAATCGTTTTTTCGGTAGGTGTGCCTGGATTCATTTTAAAAATAGCGGTCGCTTGCGGGAAGCGCGGTAAATTTGTGCGGCACGAAGGTAGAAGTTGATCGAGAGTAACCGTCTTTAAAGACGTCTTTTTTATCAACATCTGCTATGGCCCGGCCACCGTTCAACGAACGGCAGGGTCAGTTCACCGAACTTCCTCACCTTCCTATCTAAGCTTTTTCGATGCAACTGGACAAAGACCTTATTTCACGCCTTGAAAAACTGGCTCGCCTGCAACTCAGCGATCCCGAACGCGAGCAACTCACCGGCGACTTGCAAAGTATTCTGAACATGGTGGACAAACTCCGTGAACTGGATACCACCGGCGTGGAACCGTTGGTGTATTTGAATAATCAGGGCAATGTGTGGCGCGAAGATGAGGTGGGTGCGCAACTAACGCCCGAACTGGCTTTGCAAAACGCCCCGAAGCAGGATGGGCAGTATTTCCGGGTGCCGAAAGTGATAGAGGAACGGTGAAGTATGAAGTATGAACGATGAACTGCCAGAAAGGAAATCTGTGCAATGTGCTGATTTGCAATTATTTAAAACGAAAAATCTGTTATGAGTAAAATGCTTCTTTGGGTCGCCGCTGCTGTTGTCGCTGGCATGTTGATCATCTATTTCTTTCTGCCCTTCATTGGGACCCAGATGGCCGCCTTGATCGTGGGGGCCATTGGAGCCATCACCGGCCTCTTTTTCAGAAGAAAACGAACCGCTTAACTTCCCATTGACCACTGCCAGTCCCGCGTCTTTTGATCGGGATTAGCAAAATTGGCCACATTTTAATTTCTCATTGACCACATTCCATCACATTGACCACATTAAAAAAATATGCTGATTTCCATTCGCAACCTCAACAAAACCTACATCATGGGTGCCGAAATAGTCGAGGCCCTCAAAAATGTCAGTCTTGAAATCAAAAAGAACGAATACGTGGCACTCATGGGCCCTTCCGGCAGCGGCAAATCCACGCTGATGAACCTGCTGGGTTGCCTCGACTCGCCCACACAGGGCGAATACTGGCTGAACGGGATCGAAGTCAGCACGATGGACGATGGCGAACTGGCCGAAGTACGCAATAAGCAGATCGGCTTTGTGTTCCAGACCTTCAACCTGATGCCGCGCCTTTCCGCCCTCGAAAACGTGGCTCTGCCGCTCGTCTATGCCGGTATTGGTCGCGAGGAACGCCTGGAAAAAGCCCGCGCCGTGCTGGAATCCGTGGGCCTCGGTGACCGGGTGCTGCACAAACCCAACGAACTCTCCGGTGGTCAGCGCCAGCGCGTGGCCGTGGCCCGGGCCCTGGTTAACGATCCGGCCATCATCCTCGCCGACGAACCGACGGGGAACCTCGACACCAAAACATCTTACGAAATTATGGGCCTGTTCGAGCAGATTCATAAAAATGGGAACACCGTCATCCTGGTCACCCACGAACACGATATTGCCCTCCATGCCCACCGTATTGTGCGCATGCGCGACGGTCTCATCGAATGGGATAAACCCAACGAGCAGATTGTGAGTATGGCCAATCTGGTGGCCCCAGCTGCTGCCGCCGAATGATCGCCTTTCCGAAAGTTTTCACTTTCCGAAAGTTCGTTACCTCCATTCCTGGTAATCCTATAAGGTTTTTAAAACCTATGGTATGTACACAAGTTCATTGACAAGATTGTTGTAAGATTGCAAGATGCACTCCATATTTGGTGATTGTCGTCTTGATCGTCTTGCGCCGCTACTGTTGGAGCGCATAGGATCAAGTTGTAGCACAGTAATT
>JANPIV010000130.1:0-68434 GCA_031425155.1 Saprospirales bacterium
TAAAGACCTGAAAGTGAACTGGCAAATGGGCGCGGAATATTTTGAAAGTCAATTAATTGACTACGACCCCTGTAGCAACTGGTGCAACTGGAACTACGTGGCCGGGGTGGGCAGCGACCCGCGCGAGGACCGCTATTTCAACATCCTCACCCAGGCCAAGAACTACGACCCGCTGGGCGAGTACGTGCGCCTGTGGTGCCCCGAACTGGAAAATGTGCCGGGCGAAAAAATCCATCGTCCCGATCTGCTGACGCCTGCCGACCGGACAGCTTATCACGTGAATGGGTACCCGAAGGCGATGGTGCGGATCGAGAAATGGGCGAGCTGAGGTCATTCCACCTTTATCACCTTCCCTTGCTGCGTCTGCACGCCATTCCAGAATAACTGCCACACATATATCCCGGCGGGAATTTCCGGCAAAGATAAGGTAGTCCCAAAATTACGCAGAGGAACCGCGTAGCGTAACATTTTGGTAAAAACCCCTACTTTCGCGCCTTCGCCGGAAAAAAATGGTGGACTACATGGAATATACTCCGCACGAGATCGAGCCGAAATGGCGCCAATGGTGGCAAGCGCAGCAGACTTACCGGGTCAGCAACCAAAGCGAAAAGCCAAAGTACTACATCCTCGATATGTTCCCCTACCCTTCCGGGGCGGGGCTGCACGTCGGGCATCCGCTGGGCTACATCGCCAGCGATATTCTGGCCCGCTACAAGCGGCTGCGGGGCTTCAATGTGCTGCACCCGATGGGCTACGACTCCTTTGGGCTGCCCGCCGAGCAATACGCCATCCAGACGGGCAACCACCCGGAGGTGGCCACCGTGCGCAACATCAACCGCTACCGCGAACAATTGGACGAGATCGGTCTGTCGTTCGACTGGAGCCGCGAGGTGCGCACCAGCAACCCGGCCTACTATAAATGGACGCAGTGGATTTTCATGCGTTTGTTCGAGCATTATTACGACCGCGATGCCAATAAAGCCCTGCCCATCAGCCAGTTAGTCAGCCGTTTTGCGACACGTGGCAATGCGGGCATGAACGCCGTCTGCGACGATGATACCCCGGCTTTCAGTGCCGAAGACTGGTTTGCGATGGATGCCCGCGAACAACAGCAAATGCTGCTGAAATACCGCCTCACCTACCCCGGCGAAGCCTACGTAAACTGGTGCCCGGCCCTCGGCAGCGTCCTTTCCAACGACGAAGTCAAGGACGGCGTGAGCGAACGCGGCGGCCATCCGGTGGAGCGTAAAATGATGAACCAGTGGAACATGCGCATCACCGCCTACGCGGATCGCCTGCTGGAAGGGCTGAACGAAATAGACTGGCCGGAATCCATCAAAGAACAACAACGCAACTGGATCGGTCGCTCGGTGGGTGCGTCGGTGCGGTTCGATATAGCCAACCACGATGCCCGTATCGAGGTTTTTACCACGCGGGTGGATACGATCTACGGGGTGACTTTCCTGGTGCTGGCTCCTGAACATGAACTGGTGGCCGAACTGACCACGGATGCCCAACGCACCGACGTGGATGCGTATGTGCAGTGGGCGGGTGCCCGCTCCGATGTGGAGCGCATGGCCGATACAAAAAAGGTAACTGGCGCATTTACAGGCAGTTATGTGCAGCATCCGTTTACCGGCGCAGCGGTCCCGATCTATATTGCCGACTATGTGCTGGCGGGCTACGGCACCGGCGCGGTGATGGGCGTACCTTCCGGCGATCAGCGCGACTGGAATTTTGCCAAACATTTCCACCTGCCAATTGTGCCGATTCTGGATGCCCAAAAGGATTTGGAGGAAGCTGCCGACCCGACCAAAGAAGGCCGTTATATTAATTCCGGTCTGATCAATGGCCTGGATTATGCCGAGGCTACTTCGCTTTTGATCGGTTATTTGGAAACCAATAATGTGGGTAAAGGCAAGACCCAGTACAAGTTACGCAATGCCGTATTCAGCCGCCAACGCTATTGGGGCGAACCCGTGCCCGCTTACTGGCACGATGGTCTGCCGCATTTGATTGATGATGAAGACCTGCCGCTGGTGCTGCCCGCCATAGATAAATACCTGCCCACGGAGAACGGCGAACCACCTTTGGCGCGGGCTGAAAACTGGACTTATACCCCGCGCCAGACTGCGGAAACACCCGTTGCTTTTGCGTCCGTCGAAAGGGAGCCAAGCGAGATTTTTGTGGTGCCGGATATAGCGGAAGATGATATTATTTCCATTCCCGTTCCACCGTATGATACGGTGCAGATTGAATCTTTCAGTCAGGATGCAACCGACGACGAACAAACTCAGGACGACCTCTTACCCTCTCACCCTCTCACCCTCTCACGCCCTTTAGAACTCTCCACGATGCCCGGTTGGGCCGGTTCGTCCTGGTATTTCTATCGCTACATGGACCCCGCTAATGACCAGGCATTTTGCAGCCCGGAAGCCATGCGTTACTGGCAGGCGGTGGATGTCTATCTGGGCGGTTCAGAACATGCCGTGGGGCACTTGCTGTACAGCCGTTTCTGGAACCACTTTCTGTACGATCTGGGCCTGGTGCCGGAGCGGGAATTTGCCAAAAAACTGATCAATCAGGGCATGATCCAGGGTCGTTCCAACTTTGTATTCCGTGCCAAGGAGTCGTTTTTTGAGCAATACCTGTGGATGAAAGTGCTGCAGCCGTATTTTGAAGAAGAAGGGCCGATGGCGCAATCCAAATCACAATCGGAAGAAGGCTATAAATACGATTTTGCCTTTGGGGCCAATAACCTGGTCATCGAAGTGACCTCGTATAAAATGCCGGAAAAGATCGAGCGTATCCGCCGCACCGCCGAAGCCGACCGCAAACGCATGTTGGTGCTCTCCACCGAAGAGATCACCGACGATATAAACCATCCTGAAACAATCGCGGCTAAAATTCGCGCGGCCCTCAACAGTCGCGAGGCGTTCATTGTCACCCCCAGCAGGCCAAGTTGCGAGCAGTTGTATGTCTCGCAAAGTTTGTTGTATAAATATAATGCCGACGTTTTTACCAAGTTGCACGTGGATGTCAGTTTGGTAGAAAATGACGTGTTGAATGTTGAAAAGGCTAAAGCCAACCAGCAATTTGACAAGGCCAATTTCAAGATTGACCCGAATGGTCAGTTCACCTGTTCGTATGAGGTGGAAAAAATGTCGAAGTCGAAGTATAATGTCGTGAATCCCGACGACATGGTGCGCGAATACGGCGCGGATTGTTTCCGTATGTACGAAATGTTCCTTGGTCCGGTGGAAAACTCGAAACCGTGGAGCACGAGTGGGATTACTGGCGTGTCAGGCTTTTTGCGTAAATTCTGGGGGCTATTTTTTGATTCGGCGGCTAAACGAAACCCGGCGGCTGAACCCGCCGATACAAGCCTTTTCGCCGTGAGCGATGCTGCGCCGACTGCCGATGAACTGCGCACGCTGCACACCTGCATCAAAAAAGTAACGGAGGACATCGAGCGTTTTTCGATGAATACCTGTGTGAGTAATTTTATGACCTGCACCAACGAATTGCGCAGCCTGAACAGCAGTAAACGTGCGGTGCTGGAACCTTTGGTCGTGTTGCTCGCGCCCTTTGCGCCGCACGTAGCGGAAGAGTTGTGGCACCATTTGGGACACGAAACGACGGTCTGTGATGCCGAGTGGCCTACTTACGATGAAGCGCATTTGCAACTCAGCACTATTCAATATCCGGTGCAGGTGAATGGCAAAATGCGCGGCACCCTCGAAGTCGCAGTGGATACTTCCAATGCCGACATAGAAGCAATGGCGATGGCGCAGGAGTTCGTAAAACGCAGTCTGCAAGGCAGCGCAGTGAAGAAATTCATCGTGGTGCCGGGCCGGATCATCAATATCGTGGCCTGACCGTACCGGCGGGTTTAGCCGCCGACTTGTATCGGTGGGTTCAGCCGCCGCGAAATGAACGTAAAACAGAATTTCGGCAACTAAACCCGCCGGTATAATGTAGATCGGCGGCTGAACCCGTCGATACCAGTCGGCAAACGAGTGACTTTTGTAGATACTTCTTGCATTTGGCAGCATTCGTTCTCACCTTTGCCGGTGTTTTTAATCCAATGAGTGCCTTCGGAACGTCCTGCAACCGGGACTTTCTTAACAACTCAGTTTCTCTACCTCTCAATTTTCATCATGATCCGTTCTCTGTTCAAACTTGCCATCCTGCTGGTCATCGGCATTTTGATTTACAACTACTTTTTTGGTACCACCTCGGAGCGGGAGCAATCCAAACAGGTCTTTGGTTCCATGCGTAATGTGGTGGTCTCGGTCGCGGACTTGATGAAGTCGGAGAAAACCAAATACGACGCCGGCAAGTACGACAAGGTGCTGGACAAACTGGGCGACACCTACAAAGCCGTGCGTGATCGCGCCAAGTATGTGGATGAAAAAGTCATCAAACGGCTGGATGATCTGGAAGCAAAGAAAGCCGATTTACAGGAAGAATTGAGCCAAATAGAGCAGGGTGACCAGCAAGCTGCCGCTGCTGCGCGTGCCACCAAGCCACCATTGGACCCTAAAAAGCAAGCCGTACTGGCCAATAAAGCCGCCGATCAGGAACGGCGCAAAAAGGAACTGCAACGGGAACTGGAGCAATTGTTGCGGGAATCTGACGAACTCCTGAAAGATGCACAGGAATAAGTGTATAAAAAAATTTGCATTGGTAGTCTTGTATTTAAACATACGACTATTTGTTTATGTATCTTTGCTAACCTGGAAAACACCAATCGTTTTCTTGCTCGCATGAAACATCCTACAAGAAAATTGTTTAGTGAAATGAATCTGACAAAATGAATGAGAGGGCAATTGTGGGTTGTAGCAGTTGCGGGTTGCCTTCCCGATAAAAACCGGGATGTCACTACGTGCCATCTATAGTTTACTTACTGATAATCCCCTTGAGGCTATTGCACCTAAGGCGCCTGGGCGTCAAAAAACACTGGAATGACTGAGTTTATTCAACAGATATTCGGCACCGATTGGGAAAACGCGCTGATCATTATTCTTAATCTAATCCTGATTGAAAGCCTTCTTTCCGTGGACAATGCTGCCGTGCTGGCCACGATGGTCTTGGATCTGCCGAAAGAACAACGGGCACGTGCCTTGCGCTATGGTATTATCGGTGCCTACTTTTTTCGCGGCGTCTGCCTGCTTTTTGCGGCCTGGCTGATCAAAATATGGTGGCTCAAGCCCCTCGGCGGTCTTTACCTGCTTTACTTATGCTGGGATTATTTTCGCCGCGAGGCCACGCCCGATCAGGGCGACGACCTGCTGGTCAAAGAAAATAATTGGTTCTATAAGATCACGATTGGCATGGTCGGCTCTTTTTGGGCCACGGTTATTTCCGTAGAGATCATGGATTTAGCCTTTTCGCTGGATAATGTCTTTGCGGTCGTCGCTTTTACCGACAATATTTATCTGATCTGCATCGGCGTATTCATCGGCATTCTGGCCATGCGCTTCGTGGCGCAGTGGTTTGTCAAATTGCTCGAACGCTTTCCCTTTCTGGAAACCAGCGCTTTCTTAGTCATTGGTATTTTGGGTCTTAAGCTCATGCTTTCCATACCCGATCATTTTTATCCAGAGGAGCCCTGGGCAAAAGCCATTGAAAGCGAAACCGCCGATCTACTCATCTCCTTGCTTACTGCGGGCCTGTTTTTTATTCCTATTCTGACCTCGCAATTTTTTGGCTGGCCGAAGAAGGTGGAAAAAGTGGAAAAGAATGATTAATTATGAATGAGTAATGATTAATTATGAATTATTTTCAATAGTGTGAATTAGAGGCACTACTTATTAATGCCTGAAAAACCATTTTCCATCTCTCCGGCCATCATTCATAATTAATAATTCATCATTAATTTATGGTTTCTTTCACTCGCCATATTCTCCCCAACGGTCTGCATATACTGGTCCATGAGGACACGACTACGCCGTTGGTGGCCGTGAATATTACTTATAATGTGGGTTCGCGCGATGAGCATGCCGAGAAGACCGGATTTGCGCATTTGTTTGAGCATTTGATGTTTGCGGGCAGTAAAAATGTGCCGGATTTTGATGATCCACTGCAACGTGCGGGCGGTGAAAATAACGCCTACACGACCAACGATTATACAACTTTCTACGAAATAGTGCCCGCCGAAAATCTCGAAACCGCACTGTGGCTCGAAAGCGACCGGATGCTGTCATTGAGTATTTCCCGCCGGTCGCTGGATGTGCAGCGCAAGGTAGTCGTAGAAGAATTTAAGGAAACTTGTCTGAATGAACCTTACGGCGATGCCTGGCACCACCTCTCCGAACTCATGTACCGCGAGCATCCGTACCGCTGGCCGGTGATCGGCCTGGCCCCCGAACATGTAGAGAATGCTACGCTCGACGATGTGCGGGCTTTCTATAAAAACTGGTACACGCCTAATAATGCGGTGCTCAGTATTGCCGGGAATGTGCGCCCCGACGAAGTAGTACAACTGGCCGAAAAGTGGTTTGGCAACATTCCCGCTGGCCCGACGACCCTGCGCCAATTGCCCGCCGAACCACCACAGGAAGGCCCGCGCCACAAGGTCGTCCACGCCCGTGTGCCTGTACCAGCGGTCTATTTGGCGTTTCGGATGCCCGCCCGCCTCGATCCGGCTTTTTATCCGGTTGATCTGTTGAGTGATGTGCTGGCGCAGGGCCAGTCTTCGCGCCTTTATCGTCATCTGCTGAAAGAGCGGCAGTTATTTTCGCAAATAGATGCTTACGTCACCGGCAACGTTGATCCGGGTTTGTTTGTCATCGAAGGGCGTCCGGCGGAGGGCATATCCACTGAAGCGGCGCTGGCTGCGATCTGGGAAGAACTGGAACAGTTGAAAAATGAGCCTCTGGAAGCCCGCGAACTGGTCAAAATCCAGCATCGCTTTGAGAGTACCATCGTTTTTTCGGAGACCAGTGTGATGAATAAGGCGCAAAATCTGGCCTTTTACGAAATACTCGACCGAGCCGAACTGATGAACGAAGAAGTGGACACTTACCTGGCGATCACGCCTGCCGATCTGCATCAGACGGCGAATGACTTGTTTAGGGCGGACAATTCCGCGACGCTGATTTACGTTCCTGAAACGTAACTCTTTACCACCAAAGGAAGTAGTTTTTGAAACACAAAAGGCACAAAAGAAACACATAAGTGTGTAGTGTGATTTGTTTTGTGTTCTTTTGTATCTTTTGTGTTTTCAAGCAATGCACAACAAGGTGTTAGGTAGCTGCGTCCGGTCTGAACGCAAGGTGTGATTGGATTTTAATTCAAGACCGCCCTGCTTTCAAGTGTAATCTCGGTATTCTATGCGATTAACAGAAAACAATTTCCAATTTTACTTA
Organism: Saprospirales bacterium; assembly: GCA_031425155.1. Taxonomy (GTDB): domain Bacteria; phylum Bacteroidota; class Bacteroidia; order Chitinophagales; family Saprospiraceae; genus M3007. The sequence goes on from JANPIV010000130.1 coordinate 7,374, forward strand.
GCCCTCATTATCGCCCTTTGTTGCTCCACCTCAGCCAATGCGCAGGAGGCGCGTTATTCTGCCGCTCAAATTAAAGCCGACATTCAATTTCTGCAATCCAAACTGGTGAACAACCACCCGAATTTATATATATATTCCTCTAAAAGTGAAGTAGATAGTTTCTTTGGTAGCCTGTATCAACAAATACCAGCCAACATGACAGCGCTGGAAGCATACACCTACATTACGCCGGTTTGTGCCAAAATAAAGGATGGACATACGGTGTTTTTTCCAGACGATCAGACGATCAATTATTACAATGCCAACGCCCGTTATTTCCCGTTTAAAATCTATTGGAACGGTGAAAAAATGTACTTGGAATTGAATTATTCGCTGCAGGATGAACTAGAAAATGGCACAGAAATATTTAGTATAAATGGTGTGCCGTCGAAAGAAATCATGGATTATTGTACCAGCCGACTGATGCGGGACGGCAACAATCAAACATATCCCGTTTGGGTGCTGAATAACTGGTTTAATGAATATTACAGTTATTTTTATGGTCATCCAACAGAGTTTACCATAACTTATAGTGCCAAAGATGCTCCGATTCAAACCCAAAAAGTAAAAGCCCTGCTGAAACAGGATATTTTTGCGAATCGCGCAAATAGATATCCGACCCGATCATTTAGCCGAACCTCCGGCCAAAAAGAAGGAGACGGCATTGTACTTACTATTGATAATGAATCAAAAACGGCAACGCTGACCATTAAAGATTTTACCAACAAGATTTTAAAAAGTACTTATAAACAAAATTTTAAGCAAACAATTAAAACTTGTTTTACTAAAATAAAAGCGGCAGAAATAAAGAACCTGATCCTGGACATCCGCAACAATCAGGGTGGAGAAATTATAAACGGCCAGTATTTATTATCTTATTTATTAAATGAACCATTTAAAGTAGTAGAGCAATATTATACCGTAGGCAATCCGCTCGAAAGCACTACGGAGAAAAGAAATAAAATAAGTCGGGGCGCAGCAATGGGCATCACGCAGCCACAACCCGATGCTTTTAAAGGCGATTTATACATTCTAATTAATGGTGGCAGTTTTTCTAATTCCGGTATAGTAAGTGCTGCATTACAATATTATAAGCGGGGCACTTTTATCGGCGAAGAAACCGGCGGAAACAAAAATGTGCTGTGCGCTTATGAAAAAAGTATAGTGCTGCCCAATACCCGTATAAAAGTGGAAATGCCTACCCGACAATTTGCCATTAGGGAACCTGATAAAAATACCGGGCATGGTACAATGCCCAACATCACCATCAAACCTTCTATTACTGCAATGATCGAGGGCAGGGATGAAATAATGGAATGTGCGTTAAAACTAATAAAAAGATAACTATGCATACATTCGTGCTCCGCCGCAGCCTGCTGTGCATCTGCCTCTTCGCTACCACGTTTACCGTTTTTGCCCAGGAGCAACTGGGTATGCGCCTGGAACGCTACGCAGGTATTTACGGTGCCAACATTAATCCCGCCGCAACGGCTTTTAATCCCAATCGCTGGGAAGTCAGCCTTTTTTCGGCGGATGTTTTTGTAGCCAATAATTATTTGTTTGTGCAGAATACCAGTCTGCCTAAAATACTGCGTAATCCAGATCAAATCCGTTCGGCCCGGGATTTTCGCCCCGAAACCCCGCCGCCTGCCGATGTGATCTTGGCTGATTTTTTTACTGCCGACCGCCAGATGCACGGAGTAGCGCAGGCGCGGTTGAGCGGGCCGGGATTTAGTGTGCGCATTGGAGAAAAGCATGTTTTTGGTCTTTCTACGGCTCTGCGTACGGGATTTTCTATGTATAATATTCCAGCCATATTTCGCTATGATCGCATTGGTTTTCTGCGGCAAGGCGAGACGATAAAAATCGCTCCGACAGGTCCGACGACCGCCGCCTGGGGCGAAGTGGCACTGCATTACAGTCATCGCAACAGCGATGGCGCGATGGTGGTCGCCTGGGGCATTACGCCTAAACTACTGCTGGGTCTGGAAGGTGGTTTCGGGCGCATCGAGGGTGCCTTCGATTACACGCCTTTTGCGGGCGATACGGGTGTTTTCGCCAGTGCCAAATGGGATTATGGACTGACCCTGAATAATATATCGGCCCTGGAACAAGAAGAATCTATAAAACCACAAGTAAATGGTTACGGTCCCGGACTGGATATGGGTGTTTCCTGGGCCATGCCCGCCGAAGATAGCGACGCACCGGAAGATTACCAATGGCGGGCCGGTGCCTCGCTGATAGACGTGGGATTTATCCACTTTAACAAGGGTGCGGAACGGCATCATATAGGCTTTGACACGACTATTACTATATCAGCGGACGATCTGGATGCTGATAATGTGCAGGGTTATGTCGCCGATGCCAGCCGTATTTTCCTGGGCGATTCTACCCGTTCTTTGCAAGCGCAAACGTTTAATCTCGGGATGCCGACGGCCTTGTCCTTGCAGTTTGATTATCGGGTGATGCCGCGTTTCTATATCGGTGCATTACTAATACAGCGCATTAAATTTTCTAAATATAGTCTGCAACGGCCTAATACCCTGGCGGTGGTGCCACGCTTTGAGCATCGCTGGTTTTCTGTATCAGCACCACTCGTATTGAATGATTGGCAGTCGCTGCGCATTGGTTTGGCGGCGCGTCTGGGTTTTCTGGTGCTGGGTTCAGATAATCTGGGTAGTTTTCTGACCCAGAAGAAATTTACGGGTACCGATTTCTATATTGGCCTTAAAATCAATGGTTTTTCTATTGGCAGTCGCGAAAAAAATGGACGCGCCGGAAAGCAGCGGGGTAGCCGACGCAATGTAAAAGGGGTCAAGTGTTATGACTTTTAAGAGGAATAAAGTGTCTAATAAAATCATTCATAAACTCCCGCTTTTCGCCACCTTGTTAATAGCGGTGGCTTTGTTCGTTTATATAGTTTTGCGGGCTATAAAAGTCGGCTTTACACACGATGAGAGTTCCAGTTTTATGAACCTCATCCAGGAATCATTGCAAGACCTGTTTTTTAGTGAGCGTAATTGGCAGGCGGCGAATAACCATATAATCAACACTATATGTATGCAGATCGGCTACCGCTGGTTTGGAGCCGACGAGTGGGCATTACGCTGGGGAAGTATAGCGGCTGGTTTGGGTTTTCTGCTGTATGCTTTCCGTGCAGTACGCTTATGGTTGCCCGTCACGTCCTGGTGGTTTTTTGGCGCATTCTGTATTCTTGTACTCAATCATTTTTTGCTTGATTTCTTTTCGCTGGCCAGGGGTTACGGCCTGTCGGTGGCTTTTGAAATGGCCATGCTGTATTACTTTTTTCGGTGGATAAAACAGCAGGCCAATATAGATTTATTAAAAGCCGCTTGTGCTTTGGGATTAGGTATTTTATCCAATTTTACTTTACTGGACGTGATGGCAGCGTTTTTCATCACCGTCTCCATCGCTTTTTATGTAAATAATAGAAACAATTTTTCCATCATCCAGTATTTAAAATTCATCACCCTACCGGCTTTGCCTGTTTTGGTCACGCTGTTGCTTATTTTTCAACCCATCCGCTGGATAAATGCCAAAGGAGAATTTGAATACGGCCCGCAAGCCTTCTGGGAGACCTGGCGCGTGCTGTTTGACCGCTGGGTCTATCATCCGGCTATTGGTTATCAATGGGTGAAAGTTGTGGCCCTGGTAGTGGCTACAGGATTATTTTTACGGTTGGGTTATGTCATTATTAAAAGATTTAGAGGCATGAAACTTTCGGCAAGTTTGCAGCCTTCCGAAAGTCATGCCGTCCCTTTATTCTACGCTACTGTATTGACCATATTGACTATGCTGATGACTATGGTACAACACTACCTATTGGGAGCCAATTATTTGATTGGCCGTACCGCTTTGCTGTTTTATCCACTATTGTCGTCGGTCATTGTTTCATATTTAATTGACTGGCAAAAACGATCTTTTTCTAATAAAATTCGTATGGTATGGTTAGCACTCATCGGATTTCTGTTAATAAATTTTGCTGCACAGTCCAATTTTCGCTTTGCTCAGGAATGGCGTTATGATGAAAACACCAAAGACGCAGCACTATTGGCTAATCAGCAAGGCGATGATACGCATAAAATAAACTACGGCGTAGGCTGGCTCTATTACTCCACTACCCTATTCTATCAACAAACGCTGGGCTTGAACAATATTACAATAGCCTACAATAGTAGCCACGACGACCTGCCCTGGATCACGGCCCAACCTTTTGACCTTATTTATATTGATCCGACATTACAGCCCAAAGTAGCGAATATTTATGGGGTATTTAAAACTTATCCACAGGGCGTGATGATGAGGCGGAAGTAAGGTACAGCCGAACCCTGTTCGGCTATGGTCGCCGAACAGGGTTTGGCTGTACTTTTAATGCTGCATCCGAATTTCTATACCACCCGGTTTTTTGTTAAAACCGGAAATAGAGTAAGCAAACGTCAGCATGGCATAGCGACCTAAATTGCGAATACGCACCTCTTCCAAATAATTAAATTCGCTGCTGCGGCTAATGCCAATATTGCGATTTAACAGATCGAAGACCGCCAGTTTTATTTGCCCACGGTTGTTTTCTAATACATAGCGGGTCAGACTAGCGCGCCACAGCGGTACGGCGCGTTGTGCGCCAAAATTCTCGCCGGAATAGAGCGTGTAATCCAGTCCACTACTGATCGCCCATTTTTTGGAAGGAAACACCGTACATTCCGTAAAATAAGTCTGATTCACAAAAGCCTGATTTAATGCCGCACTAATGGAGTAGCGGGTCGTGTTTTGGCCCAAACGCATACCTAACGTGATGTCCACTCTTTCCTTCTTCCGGTTGTATAAAGCTAGTTCCACGCTATTCATCCAGCGATCCGTATTATTCTGTATGTCATTGACAAACAAAATGCCCCGATTGTAAGTGGAATTCAGGGAAAGATTCAGGTTACTTTTGATAAAACGCAGTGGCGTACTGAAATTAACATAACCATTTAATAACCAGTCCTGCTTGACATTCACCGGGCTGGTAAAACGACGAAAGAGCGCATCCACATTACTGGCATTGGTAATCCGATCCTGGATATAAGTAGCCCGCAGATTGGCGAAAATACTGGTCATCGTAAACTGATCGAAATTCAGGAAATTCACACCCAGTTCATGCACATATTCTGGTTTCAGATTAGTATTACCGGTATAAATATTTAATGGATCGCTGTTATCCACCACTGGCTGCAATTGCTCGAGCGAAGGTTCGCGTAGTTGCGTGGTATATTCAGCCGAAAAATTGCGGCCAGTGCGCAGATCATAATTAAAAAACACGCTGGGCAACAACCGCGTAAAATCGCGTTGTAGTGGCGGCGTACCACTTTCTACTAGTTCTCCATCTAATTGGGAATGTTGCAGGGCCAGACCAGCGGTCAGGTTGTATTTGGGGCGATTCAACAAGTAATTCATCGAACCCCGATCATAACGATAACCCCGGCGATAACGGTTGCTCAATATTGGATTAAAAACCTCACCCGGTGTTGGAGTCTCTATTAGATCGTAGAAATTCTTACTAGTACGATTGGCGTACTGCTCCCGCGAAACCTGCCACTCAAAATACTGCCGCCGACCAAGCGGCTCCGTGTAGGCCACCGAGCCGCCATAGTGCGTGGAGGCATCCGCATATTCCTGGCGCTGGCTGACGGCCTCGCGGGATGGATTAGGACCAGACAAGTAGTCATTTTGCGCCCGCAACAGGCCATCGCGTCCGTCATCGCCACCCTGAAAATTCAGATCGGCCACTAACGAGCGGCCTTTACGGCCCAGATGACGGCGATAAACCAGACTGGCATTGCCGCTCAGATTTGATCCAATAGAAAAATAATCGCGCGTACTAGTATTTTGTAGTAGTCCGGCTACATCGGAGGTGGCACTCTGGGCACGGCTATCCAGGCGGGCATCGTTGATACTTAACCGGCTGCGAAACAACAAGTTGGAAGCAGAATCCGGCTTGTGGCGCAGCGTCAGATTCAGGCGGTGACTGGCATTGCGGCTGAGGCGATCTTCATCTTCCACGGAGCCAAACTGCTCGCTGCCCAGCAAATTGGTACGCGTCGTCGTGCGCTCCATATTGTTTTGCAGATGACTGTAAAAGTAATTGGCACTGATTTCTGTCTTTTTGCTCAGATCGCTATTCATATTCAGTCCGCCCGCTGCTGTAGTGGTAAAACCATTTTCCAGCCCGGAACCCATCGGCAGCCCCGTTTCTTCTGGATTAATAGTAATGCGTACGCGGCCACTACCAGCACTACTACTACTGCCAGTCATAAAATTAGCCAGACCACCCATTAAATTAATATAATCATCAAAAGAAAAACCCTGCTGATTGGTATTATTCCCCATACCGAGAGCCGAAAATTGCGTTTTTTTACCAAAACGATTGACATTGAATTTGCCTTCAAAACGATCCGTAGTGCCATATCCCCCGCTGGCATTACCAAAATAGCCTTGCTTTTTATCGGCTTTCAGTGTCAAATTGATCGTCTTTTGTTCGCGGCCATCGTCAATGCCTGTAAACTCGGCTTTATCAGATTTTTTATCATAGACTTGTACTTTGTCCACTGCTTCGGCGGCGAGGTTTTTAGTGGCAATTTTTGGATCCTGACCAAAGAATTCCTTACCATCCACCAGTACATTTTGTACGGTTTCGCCCTGGGCTTTAATACTGCCATCACTTTGGACTTGTATGCCGGGCAGTTTTTTTAGCAAGTCTTCCACTACGGCACCCGGCTGGGTTTTAAAAGCCGCCGTATTATACTCAATCGTATCCTGGCGAATAGACAAAGGTGCTTGTTGGGCCGTAATATCCACGCCTTGCAGTAATAAATTATCCGGTACTAATAAAATACGACCCACGTCAGTTTTACCATTGTCTGGTGCTACCTTGACTAATTGGGCATGATTTCGATAACCGACATAACTGACTTGCAGAATATAATCGCCTGCGGTCACCCGTTTAAGCAGAAATCCCCCTTCCGGGTTTGTTACTGCATACGATACTAGAACCGAGTCTTTTTGTTGCAATAAAGTAACCGTGGCTGCGGACAGGCCAAGGCCGGTGGAGTCGGTTATGGTGCCTTCTATGGTGCCATTTCTGGTTTGGGCGAAAGCCGTAGAATTTGCTAAGCAGAGCAGTAGGAAGTAGAAGATGTGTTTCATTGCTTATTTTTTTTATTAGACTTGCGGTGGTTTTATAGAGTACGATAAATATTTTTTGTCCCCGACTTTATCGGGGCAGGCTATTCAGAGCGTAGCGTGGAATCCGAGGCCGAAGGCCGACCCACAAACCTTTTTAATTTCGGCCTTCGGCCTCGGATTCCACGCCTTACGGCTCTGAATGACAAAAAAAAATATATACAAGCAATTGACTGTTAATGGTTCAACCTATGCAAATAATAGTGACACTTTACCGCATAGATTCGTATGCATACCAATTAACCAGTCAACTAATTAACCAATTAACTAGTTAACCAATAACCAATTCAGTTCCGAATAATCACTCGCATATTACCACCACCGCCTTCGCCGCCCATTTCCTTCATTTTTTCATCCACCATCTTCTTATATTCTTCGCGGGTCACGGACTTCCCTTTCGTGGGTTTTTCTATAATATCTTTGGGTAAAGTCGTCCAATTCACCTTCGTGGCTACCACACTGCGATTGCCATGATCCACCTCTATGGCCAGAATGAGACCGGGTAAATCAGCGAATTCGCCGGGGCCAATAGCAGCCGGAATTTGCGTGGTAAACCAGGCTTCTACAACCCGGCTGGTATCTTGTAAAATGGCTTTTTGGCAGTCATAATCCAGTATTTTCTTGCGTTCGCCAGTTAGTTTCCAGGTCTTGGGCGTAGCCTCGCCGGAAATGAGGAAAAAACGACCAAAAAACTCCTGGCTCTGGATGATCTGATTCTTTTCCAGATCGCGATAGATGCGGCTCTGGGGCCGTTTCATGACGACGCGCATATTGCGGCCTTCTTCCTCGTGTTGTACGTCCACGTCTTCGCTGGGGTCTTTCTCATTGGGCTCGCGATACAGGCTGGCTTTTTCATTGAAATAAAGCACCTGGTTGAAAGACTGCGTCGGTGGCAACATTTTGCGCATTTCTTCGGCATCGGGACCGTTGTCGTCCACCTGGACGCGCATTTTTACTGTTTCCGTGTAAGTAATAGTGCCTTCCGTATGTTGCGCAGCGAGCAGGAATGGAAAAAGCAGCACGATTATTAAAAGTAAGTTTTTCATGAATTGATATTGAAAGTGTGGAACAATCTGATGCGTTTATAGAAAATTTTCTGCCACAAAAGTAGAGTACTCTTTTCGCGAAGCTAGTTAATCAACCTTGCTCTAAGGTTAATTAAGGTTAATGCTTCTTTCATACTCGCATAAACAGTCCTACCTTTGGTGTCAGTAATTTCGTTTCACCCATGCGTTATGCCGGGTTTTACAACAATATGCTTTTATGTCCAGAATTATAGTTGTACCAATTTACCCACGTTAATTGCCGCACTTGGTGTTTTCACCAAGTGCCCGGCGGAGTGGGTGGTGTTGGTTCGGCATTCCGTTAGTTGTGCTTGGTGAAAACGCCAAGCACGGCGGAAAAACTTTCGACAAGTTCGCTGGCACAAAACACATTAGCCACATTTATCACATTGACCACATTAATTCATAATCGCCAGCGTCTTGCCGTTTTTCTGATGGCCCTCAGCCTCGGACTGCTACTAGTATTTCTGGTGCTGTTTCTAAAAAAAGTCTATACCGACGAACTGGCCACGCTCCAGCGGGAGAGCAGTTTGCTGTTTGTCAACGCGGTACGTGGTATAGAAGGAGAAATGTTCGATAAGATCATCCTGCATGATGTGCAAAACAATGGCGACAGCGTGAGGGTGCGCGTTTCTTCTAATCTCATGGAAGAAAAGGAAATAGAATCTACGCTGCGACTACCAAAAACAAAACCCGGCGATTCGGTGCAAATATTGATGTACCGGCAGGAGCGTTCGCCGACGCGCATCCGGCGCGACGCGCAATGGCGGGTACAATTACCGGAAGGAGCCTCCATGACTAATCGCCCGGATATGCAGGGCTCGCTTTCGATGATCGTGGCCATGAGCGACAAACGCTTTTCAGAGGATTCGCTGGGCCCACCACCATTAGATACGGCGCAGATATTTGCACTGCTCCAACGGGATTTTGGGCAAGCCATTCAGAACGCTAGTTTGCCGGTTAATTTCCATTTAATACGCACCAAAATAGACAGCACCAATGCACCGATGAAAGGTTTTGTGGCGGGTAGTTACACAGACCTGGCCAGCGGCGAACAGTACGAAGCCTCACTCAGTGATTATAAGACTTATTTATTTCGGAAAATAGTACCACAATTACTATTCGCTATTTTATTATTTGTCTGTGTCACGCTGGCTTTTCTATTCATTTTTCAGACTATGCGCCAGCAACAACGGCTGGCGGAACAGAAAAATGATTTTATCCGCAATATTACCCACGAATTAAAAACGCCCATTGCTACGGTCAGTGTGGCAGTAGAAGCCCTGCAAAATTTCGATGCTTTGCACGATCCGGCCCGGACCAGGGAATACCTGGATATTTCCCGGCTCGAACTATCACGGCTTTCTTTGTTAGTAGATAAAGTACTGCGTATGTCGCTCTTCGAGAAAGGCGCGCCTGAACTCACTTTGGAGCCCCTCAACTTGAAATCACTAGTAGAGGATATACTTGGTTCGATGAAATTGCAATTTGAGCAATCGGGTGCACAAGTGGGTTTTCAGACCACGGGTAGCGACTTTTCCTATCGGGGCGACCGCCTGCATTTGACCAGTGTGGTCTATAATTTATTAGATAATGCGCTAAAATACAGCCCGATACGGCCCGACATTGCCATTGGTCTCGCGCAGGATGCCGGACAATTGACCCTGCAAGTCCGCGACCGGGGCATTGGTATTCCTGCTGCTTATCGCGATAAAATCTTCGAGAAATTCTTTCGGGTGCCCGCTGGCGATGTACACAATGTGAAGGGCCACGGCCTGGGTCTGAGTTATGTGGCCGGCGTAGTGAGTCAGCATGGCGGACGTATTGAAGTGGACAGCGAAGTGGGTGCAGGAGCGTGTTTTACGGTGATATTACCTAATTAATTATGAATTATAAATTATGAATTATTGGCATTCAGGGTAGTGACGATTAGTTTTATATTCATAAAGTTTATTATACACGCTACTTAAAGCAATCAGAAAAAACTCCAATTATTCTTTTCAATCTGGCATTAAAAAGCACTGCCGAATCTGTTCGACAGTGCTTTTTAATTTTAACTTTAAAATATGTTTTATTTCTTCTTCTTACCTTTATTTTTTTTACTAAACTTATCCCACACGCCCCATTCTTTGATCTGCTTCCGTTCGCGTTTAGCAATAATGTAGCGCACCGAAATAGAAGCCCCATTCCAATCGAACGGATGCACCTGATCGCCCGACAGATGCAGTTCGGGTTTCCAGTCCACCGACACATTCAGACGACCGATAGAGGCTTCCAGTCCGCCGATGACCGACAGACCAAAGACATTGTCGGTGGAAGACCCGGCTTCGCTGCCATTGGCATCAATACCGTAGTAGTGCACCCCGGCACCGGTATAAAAATTGATGCCGCGCATCAGGATTTTGTGGTGCTTTTCGCCAAGCAGCGTTACGCCGAATTTATCGGAATTGATGGAAGTATGCAGGATGCCTTCGGCGGTCCAGCCATCGGTGATGTATTGTTGAACAGTCAGGTTGACGCCACCGTCTATACGGATACCAGCCGCTGTTTTGTAGCGTTGGGCAGAGGCGGCAGTGTGGAGCAGGAGCACAAAAGCGAAGGCGGATGCAATGCGAATAGAAGTCATAAAAGAGATAGCCAAAGTTGTTTTTTTGATTTGATTACATCCCAAACGGTGACCAAGATCGGGTATTTTTGTTGTTTACAGGTTTTAATCTTTCCTTAACCAACCCTTTCGCAAACCCTTTGCGGACAAATCAATTCCTTTCCTGCGGAAATCTCGGTTATCCCGTCCTACTTTTGCCGCGCCGCAACCAAAGGCAAAGAAAAAATTAAAAGGCAAAGGGCAAAAAAGCAATACGCGACATTGCGTGTTTCCCATTGCCAATCCCGATAAAATCGGGATGTTGCTTTGCTCCATTTGCTTATTGCCTGTTGCCTTTTTGCCAATTTGCACTTTAAATATGTTTATCCATAAAATCCAGCAATTTCTCCGCTTCTACTGGGGAGCCGTTACGAAATATCAACTTCATTCGCCGGTGGTGTTCGATTTAGCGCAGGCATTGGTGCAGGATCAACGCTGGTACTATGCTTTCAGCGACATCGAGGCGATCCGCCAGCAGATGCTCAAAAGCGAGGTGGTGCTGCATTTCACGGACTTTGGCGCAGGCCAGGCCAGCGGTTCTGTGCCTTTGCGGCGCGTGGCCCGGCGGTCGGCGAGTTCGGGGCAGCAGGGGCAGCGGCTTTTTCGGCTGGCCAATTGGGTGCAACCCAAAGCCCTGCTCGAACTCGGCACTTCGGTCGGGATTGGCACCATGTACCTGGCTTCGGGGGCAAAAAATAGCCGTTTTATCACCCTGGAAGGCGCAGCAGACTGTGCGGCGGTGGCCAAATCCAACCTGGAGTTGCTTGGTCTGACCCACGTAGAAGTCCGCAGCGGAGAATTTGGCACGACGCTGGCCTCGGCTTTGACTGATCTCGCCCCCGTGGACCTGGTCTATCTTGATGGCAATCACCGCCGGGCGGCTACGCTGGATTATTTTGAGCAATGCCTGGCTGTTGCCAGCGATAAAGCCGTGTTTATTTTCGATGATGTATATTGGTCGGAAGAGATGACGGTGGCCTGGACCGAAATTCAAAATCACCCGCGCGTGACAACCACCGTAGATTTTTTCGACCTTTCGCTCGCTTTTATCAATCCTGATTTCCGCGAACGCCAGCATTTTCGCATTGTACCATACTGGTGGAAGCCGTGGAAATTCTTTTAAGGGTTGTGGCGAATGTTGAGATAAAGGGTTGAGAATGTTGAGAAAACACTTTTTACGTTTTTCATTTTCTCAATATCCACTACCTAATTTTTTTTCTCAACCTTCTCAGCAACCTCAACCTTTTCTCAACAACCTTTTTCTCCTTGAAACTCGACCTGAGTTATCGTCAAATCTGGAATATTTCGATCCCCATTATGCTGGGTTCGGCGGCGCAAAACGTCATTGCGCTGAGTGACGCGGTGCTGCTCTACCATCGGGGCGAGGTGGATTTCGCGGCTATTGGGTTTGTGGGTGTTTTTTACATCACGATTGCGGCCATCGGTTATTCTTTTTCACGGGGCGGCCAGATCATCATCGCGCGGCGCATGGGCGAAGGGCGGCCCGCAGCAGTAGGCCATGTTTTCCACACCATGCTGTTGTTCGAGTTGGCATTGGCGGCTATTATGTGGGCGTTTATGCGCTTTGCCTCACCGTGGTTTTTCCAACTTTTTCTCGATCACTCGCCGGAGGTGTACAAGGGTGCACTCGAATACATCCATTTCCGGTCGTATGGCATATTTTTCAGTTATGCCGGGGTGGCCATTATTTCGTTGTACACCGGCATTGCCCGCACCACTTTTATTCTGATAGATACGGTAGTGCTGGCGATTGTCAATCTCGCCCTCAATTATGGCCTTATTTTCGGGAAATTCGGGCTACCGGAAATGGGCATTGGCGGCTCGGGCCTGGCCAGCAGCATCGCCGAAGGCATCGCGTTCGTGGTGTTCGTGACCTACATGCTTTTCGACCAAAAACTCCGCCCAATGCAGATATTCACCGTCCCGAAGGCGGACTGGAGCCTCACCCGCCAGCAACTCAACATCTCGCTGCCAGTGGTAGCACACGCCGCTGTGGGGCAGGGCAGCTGGATATTTTTCTTCGGCATGGTCGAGAATCTGGGCGAGCGTTCTCTGGCTATTTCCAACCTCGCCCGCACAGTGTATCTACTGTTATCCATTCCGCTCTGGGGCTTTTCGTCGGGGGTAAACACGCTGGTGAGCAACCTGATCGGGCAGGGTCGTAAAAATGAAGTACTGGCCGCTGCCTGGAAAACTGGCCATTTTTGCTGGATCGTCACGATGGTACTGGCGGTGCCAATTTTATTTTTTCCGGGCAAATTACTGTATCCGCTGCTCGGCAAATCAGACATGAGCCTGGTGACCGAAACCCAGCCGGTTTTTTACTTAATGCTGCTTATTTTATCGCTGGCCACTTTCGGGTCGGTGTTCGTGAATGCCTTATCCGGTACCGGCGCCACGTGGTTTGGCCTGAAACTGCAAGGGGCCAGTATTGCCGTTTATCTGGCCTACATTTTCTATATTACGAACTACACGTCCCTTGGTTTGTTTTGGGTATGGGTCGCCGAAACCCTTTACTGGACGGTGATGATCGCGATGGTGACTTATTATTTGCGATCAGGTCGCTGGCAAAATGTACACTTTTAAGATAGGGTTGAGAAAGTTGAGAAAATAGAGGTTGTTGAGAAAAAAGGAGGAAGTCAGTATTTTTCTCAACATTCTCAACTACTTTCCTCAACGCTCTCCACTTTTTTTCTACCAAAATGACGCTCAAAACCTTAGTACGTGCTCCTTTCATTCTGCTGATCCGGCTCTACCAACTGACGCTTTCGCCGCTGTTGGGGGTGAATAAATGTCGTTACCAGCCTACTTGCTCGCACTATATGATCGGCGCAATTGAAGAATGGGGCGTGCTGAAAGGCATTTACCTCGGTGCGCTGCGGATTCTGCGTTGCCATCCGTGGAGCAAGCATCCGATGCACGATCCGGTGCCGAAAAAAGAGGAGGTGTAGAATGCTTATACATCAATATTTTTTGAGCCGCTTGTGGTAGCAGTTTTATTGATGAATGTTGATATATGATTGTTGAATGTTGATGGTACGTGGTGTAGGCTTACACATCAAGAATCTGCATTCATCCATCTTTTTTAGAATCCATTCCTTTTCGCACATGGAGCAAAAACGCCACCTGCGTATTCTGGAAAGAATCACGGAAACCGACGATACGGTCACGTTCCGGCTCGAAGCGGCTGACGGACAGCCATTTATATACCAACCGGGGCAATATGTGACGCTGATTTTTGACGTGAATGGCCACGAAAAACGGCGGGCTTACTCGTTCAGCAGCAGTCCGGTCACCGATGCGCACCCCAGCATTACCATCAAGCGTATTCCCAACGGCGAGTTTTCCACGCGCCTGCTTCGCCACGCCTTACCCGGCGACACGCTCCTCACCACCGAGGCCAACGGGCGTTTTCTGCTGCCTTCGCCCTGGCCGGATGTGCTGTGCTACCTCGCTGCGGGCAGCGGTATTACGCCGGTCATCAGTCACCTGAAAACGCTGCTGGCCGCCGATGCCGCCACTTTTGGGCAACGCAAAATCCTGCTGTTTTACGCCAGTCGCGACAGCCGCAGCACAATCGGCAAGGTCCAACTGGATCGCTGGATGGCAGCATACCCCGACCGTTTCGAGTGCGTATATTTTTTTAGCAGGGAAAAAAATGCCGAACACGCCCGCTTCCGGCACCTGAACAATGAACTGCTGGAACAGGAGCTGCGCCGCTATTTTGGCGGACACGTGACCGACTGGCACCGCGCCCAAACGCACTTTTACTTTTGCGCGCCCCCCGCCCTTATGCGTATGGCCCGCATGACGTTGCGCCAGATGGATTTCCCGGAGGAAAACTTTCATTTAGAAGCCTTTATGCCGGAAAGGATAAGCAGCAAACGCCTGCCGGATACTACGCAAACGCACCATATCGTCGCCAATTTCCCTACCCAACGCATTGAATTTCAAGTATATAAAGGCGAAACAATTTTGGACGGGGCCTTACGCCAGGGCATCGCCCTACCCTACTCCTGCAAGGCGGGCGTTTGTCTGAGTTGCCTCGCCCGCTGTGTGCATGGCCAGGTGGAAGTAGAGTTTGCGCAGGTCACCCAACTGGGAAAACCGGGTGATCTGGTCAATACCTGCCTCGGTTATGCGACTACGGAGACGGTCGAAATTACGTATGAGTGACCAATGATGCGATGGCCCGCTTTTAGTACTCTTACACGTTGCTTCAAACAACAGCTTCTAACGTATTCATCAAAATATAAACCACCCATTTATGTTCTATCTTTTTACCTTCTTCACCGCGATCACTACCGGCCAATCGGTGGTCGCTTTGACAAATAAAGGCCCCGAACCGGTGGTCTTTATTATCGGCGGTTTAATCCTCCTGATTCTGGTGGTCACCATTGCGGGAAGAAGAAGACGACGACGCCGGAGAAATTGATGCTCAGGAGATTACGTCTTCCCGTATTCTGGCCAACATGATCGCGTCTATCGCCTGGCCGTCCTTCCAATCGTATTTGCGCAAATAACCTTCGCGTTGAAAACCGCTTTTTTCCAGAATGCGGGCCGAGGCCGGGTTATAGGCAAATACAATTCCCGTGAGCCGCACCAGATTCGGGCGGTGCTCAAACTGCCAATCCGCAAATGCCCGCAATACCGCCGTCATAATGCCCTGCCCCCGGTAAGGCTTTGCCAGCCAATAGCCCACCTCGTCCGCGTGACCTTTGGGGCCGGTTTTCATAAAAGCACCGATGCTACCGATCACGCCCTCCGTGCGGTGACGAATGGCCCAATTGGTTGGCAAATCATACAGCACCTTGCTCTTCCACGTCTTGTTCAACCACAACTCGGCATCCTGCAAGGTGTAGGGCTTGGGGATCGTCAGCGTATTCCGATACAACTCGGCATCGTTCAGGTAGCACACCATGTTCTGCTCGTCGCCGGGTTGAAAATCGGTAAGTTCTATGTCTTCATTGATGTAAATAAAATCGCTCATTTTCCAAATATTTGATGGATGCACCTTTGAAAAATGCGGCTGGACAAAATTTAGTTCCCGAAAAACAAAAGAAACATCATAATGCACTACTTTTCACATTAACCACATTCCTCACATTGGCCACATTATTCTTATTGGCCACATTATTCTTATTGACCACATTATTTTTTATTGACCACATTCCTCCCATTAGCCACATTCATTTCTATTCCTTATAAATCGCAATCTTGTGCTCCCCCGGTTTGGCGTAGCCGCGATACATCCCTTCCGAATTGAAAGGCAGCGAAATATTACCCATTTTATCCACGGCGATCAGGCCACCATCGCCGCCCTTTTCGAGCAGTTTTTTATTGATCACATAATCGCTCGCCTCGGCCAGCGAAAGGCCCTTGTACGACATGAGTGCCCACACATCATGCGCCACCGCGTAACGGATAAAATACTCGCCATAACCCGTACAAGACACCGCGCAGGCATCGTCGGAGGCATAAGTGCCCGCCCCGATGATGGGGGTATCGCCCAGCCGGTTCCAGCGTTTGTTGGTCATGCCGCCCGTACTGGTGCCTGCGGCGAGGTGCCCGTCTTTGTCCATGACCACACAGCCGACCGTGCCGAATTTATAATCGGGATAGGTCCAGACGGCGCCGGTTTTGTTTTTTTCTTCGGCCAGCATTTCCTGCAAGGTATTCCAGCGTTCCTGGGTAAAAAACCAGGCTGGCCCCACGGTATCAATGCCGTTTTCCAAGCCAAATTGCTCTGCACCGCGCCCGGTGAGCATCACGTGCGGCGACTTTTCCATCACCGCGCGGGCCAGTTTGATCGGGTTTTTGATGTTCATCACGCTGCCCACTGCGCCTGCTTTTTGAGTGGTGCCTTCCATAATGCTGGCATCCAGTTCGTTGCGGCCTTCATGGGTGAATACCGCGCCGCGCCCGGCATTGAACAGTGGGCAATCTTCCAAGAAAGTGATGGTTTTTTCCACTGCGTCGAGGGCCGTGCCGCCGTTTTTCACGATGGTTTCGCCAATCGTTAGTGCTGAATCAAGCGCGGCCCGGTAGCGGGCTTCCTTTTCGGGGGTCATTTCGGCGCGGGTGAGTGCGCCAGCACCACCGTGGATAGCGATGGCGTAGGCCGGACGGGTAGTCGTAGCGGCTTGCGGGACAGTTTTATCCGCAGCGGGCTGGCAGGCAGCCAATAAAAAGCAGCTGAGAGCCAGCGACCAAACGAGTTTTTGCATGGTAAAAATCATTTTTTTCAACAATTAATTTTGGTAAATTGAAAATAAGCGCAGCAAAGATTTGATTTTTAAATGAATGCATTTTGCCGCTCATAATCTGCCCGAAAAAAGGGAAGATTTGCCGGTAAGTTGGGAATTTATTTGCTTGTTCGGCATTTATCTATCAAGTGGGCCAATCCTGACTATCTTCATAGACCATAATCTAAGATTTTTTGAGTATTTGATCAATTACGCGATGATCATGTGTTTTAATCGAATACTCAAATCCTCGTATCCTCAATAAATTTACATCACCGTATAATCTCAACCTTCTTCTCTCATGAAAATTCTCATCCTCGGCGGCGGCAATATGGGCCTGACGTATGCCCAGAGTTTCCTGCGTTCGCGCATCGTGACCGCCGACAATATGATGGTGCTGTGCCGCAATTATGAAAAGGCCAACCTGCTGAGTCAACACCACGAAGGTCGCTTTTTTAGCGATCCCCGTCTCTGTGTACCGGAGGCGGATTTGCTGATTTTTGCCGTAAAGCCGCAGGATTCTACCAAACTCTTTGCTGACATCCGGGAATTAGTGCAGCCTGGTCAGGTGTTTTTGAGCATTATGGCCGGCGTACGGCTGGCCTCCATTGCCACGGCCCTGGATGTCAATAAAGTCATCCGCGCCATGCCCAATCTGCCCGCCCAGATCGGCGCGGGCGTGACGGCATTCACCTCCACTGACCTCGTGACCCGCCTCGAACTGGTG
This sequence comes from Saprospirales bacterium, assembly GCA_031425155.1. GTDB lineage: Bacteria > Bacteroidota > Bacteroidia > Chitinophagales > Saprospiraceae > M3007. The sequence goes on from JANPIV010000130.1 coordinate 25,353, forward strand.
ATGGTGCAAAACCTGCTAAGTACCACTGGCAAAACACTTTATGTAGAGCGGGAGGAGATGATTGATGCCAGCACCGCCATTTCCGGCAGCGGCCCGGCGTATGTCTATTTTTTCATGAACGCCATGATGGAAGCCGCCAAACAAATGGGTTTTTCCGCCTCGGAAGCCGAATTATTGGTAGCCCAAACCTTCACCGGCGCGGTGGATTTGTACAATAAAAGTGACCTGACCTGCGACAACTGGATCGCTAAAGTGGCATCCAAAGGCGGTACCACCGAAGCGGCTTTACGTGTATTCAGCAGTACCGCTCTGCATGAAGATATTATGGCGGGTGCCAATGCCGCATTGCAGCGGGCGCAGGAATTAGGAAAATAAGGGGCCGGTCGTTTTTCCAGGCCATTCGTGCCGAAATGCGCAGGACAGGCAGATTAATAATTGGTTAATTTTCGACTTTTAGCAATTATATTTACCACGCAATGGCAAATTCGCCTTACATTCGGCGCGTATTGCATCCCTTTCACCATCAATTATTTTTCACTAAAAAGCGATTCCAGCCTATGATGAATGAACTTGTACCCGCTATTATGACCACCGATGTCATCACGCTTGGGCCCGATAATACCCTCGGCGAGGCCCGCGAAATCCTTTTAAAAAAACGTATTCACCATCTGCCCATCGTCGAAGGCAAAAGGCTGGTGGGCATCGTCACGACTTGGGATTTTTTTAAACTTGGAAAGTCGGTGGAAGAATATTCCGACCTGAAAATTCGCGCGATTATGACAACCCGCGTGGCGACCCTCGATCCTGGCCAACACATCGGGGCCGTGGCCGAGACCCTGCTGGAACACCTTTTCCATGCGGTGCCGATTGTAAATGACTACCGCGAACTGCTCGGCATTGTAACTGCTACCGACATACTACGCTACGAGTACGGCAAAGAGTACCCGGCCAATCTGGAAAAATTTGTGATAGAGAATATGTAGAAAAGCAGCGGAGGAGGGTTGACAATACGACATCCGTGGTCAGCCTTCCTCCACTTTGTTTAACCTTTATTGCATTTCGTTAAACAATACGCGGTATTGGAAGTTATGTGGACTGACTATCGCGCGTCCGCTGTGCTTTCGGCGGCTGAATCCGGCGGTACACAAATTACACATGGCCGTTTATACCTTGAAGCGCGTACAGCGCCTACCCATTCCACTCGAACAAGCCTGGGATTTTTTCTCCACTCCTGGCAATCTGAGTAAAATCACCCCGGAATACATGAGTTTTCAGGTCACTTCCGACCCGGATTTTCTGCGAAAAATATATGCCGGACAAGTCATTACCTACACGGTGAAACCCGTGCTGGGCATTCCGTTGTTTTGGATGACCGAGATCACCCACGTGGAGCCGGGTGCATTTTTCGTGGACGAACAGCGTGTCGGCCCCTATGCCCTGTGGCATCACCAACACCATTTCAAAGCGATAGCCGGTGGCGTGGAAATGACCGATCTGGTGCATTATAAATTGCCCCTCGGTCCGCTTGGCAGCCTCGCCAACTGGCTATTTGTGCGGGCACAACTTCGGCAGATTTTTGATTTCCGCTGGACAAAACTGGAAGAAACATTCGGTAAAATGGGGAACGCGGGTTGAAACACGGATTAGACAAATAAAAAACGGATTGCGCGGATGAAGCATCCCCGTAATCCGTATAGTATCTGTGCAATACGCGTTTCAAAAATCCGCGTAATTCGCTATTATTCCGCGCATTCCGCGTTTCAAAAGTCATTCAGTTGAATATCAAAGATCAGCACCGTGTTGCCATCAATATTACCCTGGCCTTCTGGTCCATACGCTAATGCCGATGGAATCAGAAAAGTGCCCTTGCCAGTTTTGCGCAATAGCGGAATACCTTCCTGCCAGCCTTCAATAAGGTCCGACAGCAAAAAAGTACGGGGTTGCCCGGCATCCGTTTCATCAAACACCAAACCGGTGGTCAAATAACCCGTATATTCGACTTTTACGCTGTCGGAAAGGGTCGGATGGTCGCCAAAACCCTCTTTGGTAATAACGTAGTGCAGGCCCGATGGCGTGGATTGCGTAATGAGGCCGTTTTTGGAGGCGTATTCCTGGATAATTTTAATATCCGCCTGTAACTGCTCTTCCGGGGTGAGTTGCTTGTCTTTGCAGGAAGTGAAAATGAGGCCACCGATGACCAGTAAAAAAAGTATGGAACGCATAGTAGAAATTGAGTTTAGCAAGTGAAGGTATGGCCAAAAAGCAAATGGAACGCAGTGACATCCCGATTTTTCATCGGGAAAAGCAAAGCGCAACAAGTAAAACAACCAAAAGTCAAAAATTGCTCATTAATTCACCACCTTTTTCAGCCGCTCGATTTTTCTGGCCGTTGTTGTGCGTCCTCGCCAACAACCACGGCAGGGCAGGATGCCAAAAAGACAATTCACTGTATTTCAACAATTTAAGTCTGGTTTTTTCTATTGGCTACTCACTCCGTCGCTGTTGTTGGCGAGGACGCACAACAACGGCAGGGAAACTGGTTTCTCTGCAAAATCATTATAGCGGTGTGTTACATTTACTCACTGCTTTTTTATCCCTTGCTCATTTGCCTATTGCTTTTTGCTCAATCTCCCTTACCTCGCCAGGCAGCATTCCGGCCAATGTAAGTTGCCCGATCTGCACCCGCACCAGCCGTAAAACGGGAAAACCGACCGCTGCGCACATGCGGCGCACCTGCCGGTTTTTTCCTTCGATGAGCATTAATTCCAGCCAGGCATCGGGCACCGTTTTGCGAAAACGCACCGGCGGCTGACGTTCCGGCAAATCCGGCGCAGCCATCAACAGCCGGGCCGCTGCCGGACGCGTTTGGAAGAATTTGCCGTCTATTTGCAACCGCACGCCCTGCCGCAGATGGTCCAACGCAACCTCGTCCGGCAGGCCTTCCACCTGCGCCCAGTAGGTCCGCGGGTGTTCGTTTTTAGGATTTAATAATTTGGCATTCAACGTCTTATCATTGGTCAGCAAAAGCAAACCTTCGCTGTCGCTGTCCAAACGCCCCACCGGATACACGTCCTTTGGAAAATCAAAGGCCAGATCAGCCAGCGTAACCTGCGTCGGGGTTTCGCGACTGAATTGCGACAACATGCCGTACGGTTTGTACATCACAAAATAGCGCAGGGCAGAGGGAGACATTGGACAAGTTTTTTTGAAAATTAAAAGGATTGACGAATGCAGATTACATGATTTAAGATTGTTGATGTCCCCGAACACGCTCTACGAGACATCAACAATCTGCATTCGTCAATCAAAAAAAACGCTATCGCGGGAGGTTTAACCCGGAACGCTCGCTGGCACGCCCTGCATCACCGACTGCTGGTGTGCAATACTTTCCTGATGCACTGCCGACAGGAATTTTTCTATAAAGTCCTCGCTCAGGCCACGTTCCCGACCTTGCGTGAAAGCCTTTTCCAGAATTTCGTTCCAGCGGCCAGCCTGCAAGATGCTGATATTGTTGCGCTGTTTGTAGCGGCCAATATCTTCGGCAAAACGCATCCGGCGACTCAGCAGATTGAGCAATTCAAGGTCCACTTCGTCAATCTTATGGCGCACATTTTCGATATGTTCCAGAAATTCGGCATTGTCCGTCGTCTCGCGGCGCACGATCAGGCGGCTGAGCAATTCGCCATAAGTAAACGGCGTGATTTGCTGTTTGGCATCGCTCCAGGCCGCATCGGGTGTGGTGTGGACTTCCGTCATCAGGCCATCGTAGTTCAGATCGAGGGCTTGTTGCGCTACTTCGAGCAGGTCTTCGCGGTTGCCACAAATGTGTGAATTGTCGCAAATTAATGGCAAATCGGGCATCCGGCGGCGCAATTCGATGGGAATTTCCCAGTAAGGCGCGTTGCGGAATTTGGATTTAGCGTAAGCCGAAAACCCACGGTGGATCGCCCCAATGCGGCTCACGCCTGCCTGCTGAATGCGCTCAATAGCACCCATCCAGAGTTCGAGATCGGGATTGACCGGATTTTTTATCAGCACCGGCACGTCCACGCCACGCAGCGCATCGGCGATTTCCTGCACCGAAAACGGATTTACCGTGCTGCGCGCACCAATCCAAAGCACATCCACACCATGTTTGAGCGCTTCATACACTTGGTTGCCATTGGCCACTTCGATGGTGGTCCGGAGGCCGGTTTCTTCTTTTACGCGGCGCAGCCAGGGCAGAGCCACTGCGCCATTGCCTTCAAAAGCACCAGGACGGGTGCGGGGTTTCCATACGCCTGCCCGGAACAGGTCCACACCAAGCGGCGCCAGCCCGTGAGCGACGGCCATGACTTGTTCTTCGGTTTCCGCTGAACAGGGGCCAGCAATGATAAAGGGGCGGTTGTCTTTTTTCTGAAACATGGCCAAAAAAGTTATGAATTATGAGTTATGAGTTATTTGAGGAGGCGAGTATTTGAAGATTCGAGGATTTGAGGATGCGAGGAATTGATCAATTACGTGATTATCATGTACTTTAATCAAATACTCGCATCCTCAAATCTTCAAATACTCAAATATTCAAATCCTCCTTATTTATCAATGATCCGGCTGATGTCGTTGGCCTGGCGCATATACGCCTCGAACGTGTCGAAGTCCTTCTTAATCAACAAGGTACGAAAGCGGCTGACGGTATTAATGAACTCATCGAGCACATCGAGCACGTTGTCGCGGTTTTGGCGAAAAATCGGAATCCAGGTATCGGGGTTACTCTTCGCCAAACGCACTGTGCTGCTGAAACCACCGCTGGCCAACTCAAAAATCCGGTCTTCCTCGCGCTCTTTTTCGAGCACCGTGAGGGCCAGCGCAAACGAGGCGATGTGCGAAATATGGCTCACATAAGCCACGTGCAAATCATGCTCCGCACCATCGAGGTAAGTAATGCGCATCCCCAAAGATTCGTACAACCGGCGGGCTACCTCTACTGCATCGGGCGCACTCTGCTCAATGGCCGTGAACACACAACATTTACCCGGAAACAGCCCGGCGACTGCCGCCGTCGGACCGGAATATTCGGTACCGGCCATCGGGTGGGTGGCCACAAAACGGGCCCGATTTGGGTGCTGCGCCACCGCCTGCAAAGCCGGGCCTTTAGTAGAACCGGCATCGAGCACCACTTGTTCGTTATTTACCAAATCCAATACCTGCGGCAGCAGCGTCACGAGGCTATCCACAGGGGTAGTTACCACGATGATCTGACTTTCGCGGATGGCTTCGGCGAGTGGTTTTACTTCGTCCACCAGACCCAGTGCTACTGCACGGGCGGCATGATCGGCGTTGCTATCCACGCCGATAAGTCGCGTAGCAAAACCGCTTTCCCGCAATCCAATCGCGATGGAGCCGCCAATGAGGCCCGGACCGATAATAGTGACAATCATTTTCGGAGTTATGAGTTATGAGTTATGAGTTTTGCCGAGTCGGGCAAATCCGTGTTGATCAGCGTTAATCTGTCCAATCCACGTTGCAGGTTTTCGGCAGTGCTGCATAAAGAAATACGGACATAGCGGTCGCCATTGGCACCAAAAATGCCGCCGGGGGTCAGGAAAACGTGTTTTTCGTATAGCAATTCGTCGCTCAAAGCGTAGCCATCGGCATAGTGTTCAGGAATTTCAGCCCAGACAAACAGGCCCTGCTGCTGGCGATCAAAATGGCAATCCAGTGCATCCAGTATAGCAAAAGCGACCTGCTGGCGTTGGCGATAAGTCGCGTTTAAGGCTGTGTACCAATGCGTTGGCAATTGCAATGCCTGCGTAGCCGCCAATTGCACGGGCAGGAATTGACCGGAATCCATGTTGCTCTTGAAACGCAAAATAGCCGCCAGATAATCCGGGTGTCCGGCCACCATACCCACGCGCCAGCCAGCCATGTTTTGCGATTTGGACAGGGAATTTAGTTCCAATGCCACGTCTTCCGCGCCGGTGGCAGCGAGGATGCTGATTGGGTGGTCATTCAGGATAAAACTGTATGGATTATCATTAACAATCAATATGTTATGTTGTTTTCCAAAATCTACCAAACGCTGAAAAACGGCTGGCGAAGCGGGTGCGCCGGTGGGCATGTGCGGATAATTGACCCACATCAGTTTGACGCGCCGTAGATCAGTTTTGGCCAGTGCGTCCAGATCGGGCAGCCAATCGTGGGCCGCCGTGAGGTCGTACCATTGCACTTCTGCCCCGGCCAACATCGTGGCGGCGCGGTAAGCGGGATAGCCCGGATTGGGGGCCAGGGCCACATCGCCGGGTTCCAGAAAAGTCATCGCCACGTGGACAATACCTTCTTTGGAGCCGATTAGCGGCAAAATATTGCGCTCAGGATCGAGGGAGACGCCGTAGTGCCGGGCATACCACTGCGCCCAGGCGGCCCGCAAGGCCGGAATACCGGTATATGATTGATAACCATGATTTTGTGGCTGCTGCGCTGCCGTGGTGAGTGCTTCGATCACGGCGGGCGCAGGCGGCAGATCGGGCGAACCAATACCGAAATTGAGCACCGGATGCCCATCGCGCTGCATCTGCGCAATCTCGCGGAGTTTGCCGGCGAAGTAGTATTCCGAAATGCCGTCGAGGCGGCGAGCAGGCTGAACCATGGTTAATTATGAATGATGAATTATGAATTATTTGGATTCCGGTGTCGTCAGATTTTCAATATTCAGCAACATTTATCCATTCATCCTTCATAGTTATTTAAAGCCGAGCGATAGATTCCCAAGACTTTGCAATCAGCTGTCATAGCATCCAATAACCGCAGGGTAGCGGGTAAAGTGGCTGGATTATGAACACTAAAATCCACGAAAAAACGGTATTCCCAGGCGCGGCCCAGCAGTGGCACGGACTGGATTTTGGTGAGGTTGGCACTTTGCGCAGCGAGCATGGACAGGATGCGACTGAGACTGCCCGGCTGGTGCGAGGTGACAAAACTCACCGATACTTTGTCGGCTCCGGGCACAGGCACGGCGGCGTTGCGGCGTTGCACAGCGAGGAAGCGGGTGTAATTGACCGGATTGTCCTCGATGGCCGGAGCCAGCACATTCAGGTTGTAGAGTTCGGCGGCCAGGGTGCTGGCAATGGCTCCCGTATGACGCAGTTGACGGCGCGTGATGTGCGCGGCACTGGCGGCAGTATCTTCCGATTCTACGAGGCGAATGCGGGGATACTTTTTGAAAAATTCGGCGCACTGGGCCAGGGCCATCGGATGGGAATGCACCTCACGCAGTTCGCTCAACGGCACCCCCGGCAGGGCCAGCAGGTTTTGCTGAATACGCAGAAATACCTCGCCAATGATGACTAAATCGTTGGTTTGCAGCAACATATAATTGCCCAAAATGCTCCCGGCAATGCTGTTCTCGATGGCCATTATGGCCGCGTCCGTCTGATCGGGATCGGCGGTCTGGGCGAAAAGCGCGGGAAAGGATGCGGCAGGTACTGGCTCTACCGCCGGACCAAAAAATTCCCGGGCGGCTATTTCATGAAAAGCGCCGCGTACTCCCTGGATAGCGACCCGCAGGGCCTGTTGCGGCGGGGTCGCGATGATGGAGTGGAAAGGAATGGAACGACTGGACATGAGCGTTAATGAGTATTTGAAGATTTGAGTATCTGAGTATTTGACCAAAAAACGAAGAGGGGGTTCCTGTTGGCAGGAACCCCCTCTTCGGCGTTGATTGTCAGTGACTTACTTAAACTGACACGCACAGGTTGTTCCTTTTCTCTTTCCAAAAAGAAAAAAAGTAAAAAGAAAAACCAAAATAATAAGCGCGTGGCTGCATCAGTGTATCATTGTACTATTACGCTGCAAACATAAAGGGGAAATTTGAACGGTGCAAGAGGAGGGCGAAAAAAATTTAAAAAAGACAAGGGGCAAATTGGCAAAAGGCAAATAAGCAAAAGCCAAGTGTCTATTTTGCCCCTTGCCCATTTGCCTTTTGCTTCTTTGTTGCTCTTTAAATAAAAAAGCCCTCCGACTGCAAGCAGAGCAGCGGAGGGCGACTAGAATGGGTTGTGTTGTTTATTTGTCGGATTAAAATTCTTTGGGGCAATCCAAGACCTGAACAGGCCACTATTTAATTGGTAATCAACAGTTTGACTTTGTAATCTTCTTCGGCAGTCTGATTGGTGGAGACCGGCGCAGGCAGCACATCCAGTAGTTTTATTTTGTAGCCTGCGAAAACCGTACTATCCGTATGCGAAGTCCCGAAAAAATCCCCGATTGATAAAGTGTCGGTTTCGACCGTGCCTTCGTGGGTGAGCGTCAGTGCCACGGAGGCGCGACCAGCCCATACACAAACCACATCTGTGGGGCAACGGCTCTCTTCTACCAGGTCAGAAAATTTGACGTTGAAATTCTGTCCGGTTTGAAATGCCGTGGTGCCAAAACAAAGCAGGAATGGCTCATTCAACACAAAACTGCTGGCTCCGCCACAATCGTTATTCTCGGTTTTTGATTTTGAGCAACTTGCGGCCATCAACAGGACGGCGCAAGCCATGAAAAGTAGTTTCTGCATAGATTATAAATCGGTTAGTGAATGTTTCCTGTCGGGAAAGACAGGGTGCTTGGAAGGATTGGTTGGGTGCGTTGGAAAAAGTTTTTTGAAAACAAAAAAAGGACGTGGGGGCGGCAAAACGGAACTTAATAGAAAAACCGCCGCTTTTCATCGAATGCCGGTTTTGGCTTTTCATTCGATAGTTACCTTTGGAGCCTAACGGAGCAGTGAGTTCGACCATTGACCACTTTAATACATTGACCACATTAATTATATGCGCCAAATCATACGTGTCTTACTCGAAGGGGCTTCTCAGGCCTGGCAACAATTGATGGCCAACAAGTTGCGGTCGTTTCTATCGTTGCTCGGCATTACCATCGGCATTTTTTGCATCATCGGGGTGAAGAGTGCCGTCAACTCGCTGGAAGACAACATCCGTAACAGCATGGCCAAGCTGGGCAATGACGTGATTTACATTGATCGTTTCTCCTGGGGCGAAGACCCTGGCGACAATTACTGGAAATGGATGCGCCGTCCGGTATTCACGTTTGCAGAATACGAAGACCTCAAAGCCAACCTGCGCGGGGCATCCCGGGTCGGCTACTGGCAGTTCCTGAGCGTCAAGACCGTCAAATGGACTTCCTCCAGCGTGGAAAACGCCCCTTTTCTGGGCATTACCGAAGATTGCTACGATCTTTTCCATTTGGAATTCGACGGCGATGGTCGCTATTTTTCGCCCATCGAATATCAAAATGGAAGCGAGGTCTGTATTCTCGGTTCCGAGGTAGCAGAAGGCTTATTCGGCACGGCCATTGATCCGCTGGGGAAAGATATCAGCGTGGGCGGGCGCAAGATGCGCGTCATCGGGGTGCAAAAAAAAGCGGGTAACGACATCCTCAAACCTTTCAATTTCGACAACTGTGTATTGGTCAGTTATAATCTTGCGCGACGCGGGTTCGGAGTGCGGGCCAGTGGGCGTGGCAACCAAAGCAGCATCATGGTGCAGGCCAAAAGCAATGTAAGCATCGAAGACATGAAGGACGAGATCACCGGCGTACTGCGCGCTCAACGTCATTTGAAACCCCGCGAGGACACCAATTTTTCGCTCAACACGCTTTCCATACTCAGCAATCTCTTCGACGGCGTGTTCGGTACGCTCAATTTTGCGGGTTTCATCATTGGCATTTTTGCCCTGCTGGTCGGTATGTTCTCGGTGGCCAACATAATGTTCGTCTCCGTCCGGGAACGCACCAACCTGATCGGTATCAAGATGGCTCTGGGAGCCAAACGCTGGTTTATTTTGCTCGAAATCCTCTTTGAAGCCGTGGTGCTCTGCGTGGTAGGCGGCCTGATCGGGCTGCTGCTGATCTGGGCGGTCACGGCAGGCATCACCGCCGTGCTCGATTTTGATATTCACCTTTCACTGAGTAACACCATCGTTGGTCTGGTCACTTCCATCGTGGTCGGCGTATTTTCCGGGCTTATTCCAGCCGCGCAGGCCAGCCGGATGGATCCGGTGGAAGCGATACGCAAGTAACACCGACTTCAGTCGGTCCTATTAAAATAATGACCGACTGAAGTCGGTGTTACATTCTTAAATCCTCCACTTTCACGCCCGGATATTTCTTGGCATCGAAGGTGAAATAGTCGGCAGCGAAAGTCTTGTTCGGGGCTAAACGACTGATGGCGAAGGTGTAACGCGAACCGTCTTTGGCAAATGCTTTCACATTTTGAATAGTCCCCGCCTTTTCGTCAATACTGATCCGCAGTTTGGAATACTCCGATTTTTTGGTCTTGGGCTTGAATTCAATTTGCGTGAGCAACTTGCCGCCTTCCGTCACTTTATCTACTACTGAATACAGGTAATCCCCTTTTTGGTAGCGATTCAGCAGGTCTTTCGGGGTCATAAATCCGTTGTCGGAGCCATCCGGTTCGGCATTATTGATCTGTACCTCGTTATTTTTCTTCTGATATACCCAGGTTGCCTGGCCATCGCTGACAATCACCTGCTGATCCATATCGAGGCGAAATTTGCTGCCTTCCTGGCCCACCGTGCCTTTCTGCACTTCTTTGGCCTGGCCCGGCACTTCAATGGTCAGCGCAAAGGCAGCCTCCAGCGTTTTGTAGCCTTCATATTTTTTGCGGATTTTATCCAGAAGCTTCTTGGCTTCCGGGTCACTTTTCTCGGCCGGTGCAGGTGCCTGAGCAATGGCCGCGGTCATGGAAAACAAGGTCAACAGGGGAAAAAGCAGTCGTTTCATAGTATGTTTCGATTATTTTGTCCTGAAACGTCCAATAAAGGGGCAGAGTTGCTGTCCAGATGGTTAAAGATTGGTGAAATTTGTTTGCCTCCGCATTACCTTCGCGCCGCCCAAAGCGCGTAAACAGTTCAACCATTCGACTTTGCGTAAAATTGGTTGTGTTAAAAAACTGTCACGTATTTAACCAAAGACCAAAAGCCCAAGACCAAAACTTAAAATATAACTCTTCACTTAAATCCATCACTGCACAATGCAAGGATCAACCATCACTATTTCGAGAGGCAAATTGAAAGTGCCTAACGATCCCATTATTCCCTTTATCGAAGGAGACGGCACGGGAGCAGACATCTGGGCCGCCTCGGTGCGCGTACTTGATGCCGCCGTAGAAAAAGCCTTTGGAGGCAAAAAAAAGATCGTGTGGCAGGAAGTACTGGCCGGCGAAAAAGCCTTCAACAAGACCGGCAGCTGGCTGCCCGACGAGACGCTGAAAGTTATTGACCAATATAAAGTGGCCATTAAAGGCCCGCTGACCACCCCGGTTGGCGGCGGTATCCGCTCGCTGAACGTGGCCCTGCGCCAGCAACTTGACCTCTACGCCTGCGTACGCCCGGTGCGGTGGTTCAAAGGCGTACCCAGCCCGGTGAAGGAACCCGGTTTGGTGGACATGGTTATTTTTCGGGAAAATACCGAGGACATCTACGCCGGTATTGAGTATTTGGCGGGTACGCCGGAATGCGATAAAATGATTGCTTTTCTGCAAAACGAAATGGGCGTGAAGAAAATTCGCTTCCCTAAATCGTCGTCCATCGGCATTAAACCTGTGTCGAAAGAAGGTACAGAACGGCTGGTGCGCGCCGCCTTGGAATATGCTTTTAAATACAAGCGTAAATCACTGACGTTGGTCCACAAAGGCAACATTATGAAATTTACCGAAGGTAAGTTCAAGGACTGGGGTTATGAACTGGCCGAGCGCGAATATGGCGACCGCGTGTTTACCTGGGCCACTTACGACAAAATCAAGGCCGACAAAGGCGAAGAAGCGGCCAACAAAGCCCAATCGGATGCGCTGGCTGCTGGCAAAATGTTGGTCAAAGACAGCATTGCTGACGCCTTTTTGCAACAAATCCTGCTCCGCCCGGCGGAATACGATATGGTGGCTACGCTCAACCTAAATGGCGACTACCTTTCTGATGCCCTCGCGGCACAAGTTGGCGGCATCGGTATTGCTCCGGGTGCCAACATCAACTACCTGACTGGCCACGCCATTTTCGAGGCCACGCACGGCACTGCGCCCAAATACGCGGGCAAAGACATGGTGAATCCTTCCTCGGTCATCCTGTCCGGCGTGATGATGTTCGAATATTTGGGCTGGGATAAAGCCGCCAAACTCATCGTCAAAGGCATCGAAAAGAGCATCAAAAAGAAGCGCGTTACTTATGATTTTGAGCGACTGATGAAAGGCGCGACCAAGTTGAAATGCTCGGAATTTGCTACCGAAATCATCAGCAATATGTAAAAAATAATGTGGCCAATATTATTAATGTGGCCAATGTGAACATGAGTCATCCCGAATTTTTAGTACCCGGGATTTTTCCTGTAAGTGGTTTTAATGACGGAGGGGTTCAGTATGGTTTTGAAAAAACCGTATTGAACCCCTCCGTCATTAAAACCACTCCCCTATCACTTTATAAACTGTACCTCCACGCGCCGGTTCTGGGCGCGATGCTCGTCGGTATCATTGGCGACCACCGGTTTTTCTTCGCCGAAACCATCTGCGGTGATTTGAGCAGCCGGAATACCGAGATTGATAAGGGCTTGTTTGGCGGCTTCGGCGCGGCGTTTAGAAAGGTCCAGATTATAGGCCGGGTCACCCGCATTATCCGTGTAACCAAAAACATTCAGGCGAAGCTTGCCCTTTTTGGCTTGATCGGCCACCCGGCGCAGTTCGGGCAGCGACTCATCGTGCAACACCGCCTGGTCGTAATCGAACAGGAGATTGAGGGCCAGCGTCTCGCCGCTTTTGGCCATTTTCTCGATATTCATGGCTTTTAGATCGGGTTTAATAATCAACGGCTGACCCGGCTTTTGCACCGGAATGGACTGCGATTTAGAAATATAACCTTCTTTTTCAATGTGAATGGTGTACTCTTGGTCATTGGGTACGGGCATCACTACTTTGCCGGTCGAAGGATCGGGACGATAGGAACCTATTCGTTTGCCCGTTTTTTGGGCTTCCATGATTACTTCCACGTTCGTCATCGGCTTTTTCTGATCGTCAATCAGGAAAAACTCGACTTGTTTGACCTCTTCGGGACGCATATCCTTTGGCACTTCCACGTAGAAAATATCCTGCGTCCGTCCGTCGGTGCGGGTAGCAAACCAGGCGATTTTACCGTCCGTGCTGATTTTATATCCCCAATCGTCGCCCAGCGTGTTGATTTCTTTGCCAAGATTGACGGGCGTACTCCAGTTCAGCCAGGTATCGTCCAGTGCGGTGGAGCGATACACGTCGAGGCCGCCCATGCCCGCTCTGCCGTCGGTGCTGTAATATATGGTGTGCATATCGGGGTGCAGGTAGGGGCTGCGGTCGTTACGCTCGGTGCAGAGTGCATCCACGCGCACCGGCTTTTTCCATTTTCCGGCCTCGTCGCGTAGGCAGACATACAGATCAATATCGCTGCCGGTAGTAGTCCGCGCTTCCAGCAGCAGCACCTGTCCGCTGGCGGCAATTTGCACCAGTCCAACCCAATAAAACCGCGACACGTCTACCTCAATCGGCACGGGTTTGGTCCAGCCGGTGGGCGTTTTATCGGCCTGATAGGGACGCATTTCGTTGAATAAAATCATCCGCGAATCGCCTTCCGTGAGCGATACGGGTGCCTGATTGCCATCGCCGGAAAGTTCGGGGATCAGTTTGGGTTTCGACCAGATGCTGTCCTGCCGGGTGCTCACAAATACGTCTTCCTGGTCGTCATTTTCCGCCCGATTGGTCGCGCAGAAGTACAGCGTTTTGCCATCCACAGTGGGCACCGGGATGTATTCCGATCCCCCTTCATTGATCGTTTCCCCCACCCCAACGGCTGTAATGCCGGTGCCGGGCGCATCCACGAGCGGAATTAACTGCTCAAACCAGTCTTTTTTCCTGGGAAATAAAGGCTGCCCAACGTGCAGCGCTTTGGAAGCCGCCGCCCAATCGCGTTTCCAGAGGTAGTGTTTGGTCATTTTTTCCAGGGCGTCGTAGGCACGGGAAGCGGGCGCGAGTTTCTGCACATAGTTTAGCCAGGCATCACTGGCTTTGGGATCAAAAGGGCCATCGGTATTCACCAGTTGTCCGGCGGCTTCCAGTTCCACTTCTCCGACCACGGATTTTTGATCGGAGGTGAGTCGGGTGCGCGAACTATCGGCCAAGGGTTGTTTTTTCAATAAATCCACCGTTTTGCGACGGATATAAGGCGCGAAGCCGCTCTGTGGATGGGCAGCCAGAAAATCGAGCATGGGTTCCAGTTCGTTGCTGGTCCAGGTTTCGGGAAATTCGTTGCGGGCATCGTCTCTGGTCAGCGGATGTTGCGGGTTTTCTTCATAGAACTGTCCGAGCCAGTCCACGCCTTTTTCCTGTAAAAAAAGGTCAAAAGCACTGTGGTCAATGGCGGGCAAAGCGGACGGATAACGCACCGGAATATCCGTCCGGTGGCGATGCGAGAGGTATGAATAGTCAGCGTAGGTTTTGGCGTCGTTGATGGCTGTTTCGAGGGAGGTTTCCTGCTTTTTGGCGGCTTTGGTCAGATATGGCGAGCGGCTACCGGCAAAGGCTTCCAGAAAATCGTCCACCTGCCGCAGGGTAGCGGTTTTCTCTATTTCCTTCCAGGCCACCATGGTCGTGGTAGATTTTAATTTATCAATGCTGCCGCTCGTCACATCGTATTTTTTAGTCAATTCCGTGCGTTGCGCCAATTTTAAGGCCTTAAATTCTTTTCGCGCGGCGTCTTGCAGGCGCATGGCCATTACATAGTCGTGCTTGGGATTGGTCGGTTGGGCCAACACGGAGGCCAGGCCAAACAGGGCGACCGGACGCAGTTCGGCATTGCTGGTATCCGCTGCGAAAGCCAAAGCGGCGGCATCCCACTTTTCTTTATCAAGGGATTTGAAGCCTTTTTTGGTTTGCCCAAAAGCGGAAGACGCCAACAAGAGCGTCAGCGCGGCGAGTAACAACGGGGTACTGTTTTTTCTGAAAGACATGGAGGGTAATTGTGAAGTGAACAAATGGTTTCGTGTTACAGAGATGTCATTAGTTGGATTTTCAGCGGTAAAAATCTGTTTTTTTTACCATGTTTAGCCAAAAATGTCGCCTCACGTCAAATCTGTGGGGGTCTATCGGCTGGATTTGGAAGTTCATTTATGGGAAACGTTTCAAATCCTCTGCGCCAAAAGTCCATTCCGGTGTGGAGAGTATTTCTCCAAAATCGTCTGAGTACCACGGCGACAAATCTGCATTTTGTGGATTTTTCAAAATCTGGATTTCCTGCGCGGGCATATAACTTTGTGCCAGCAGAAACACTTTTTTCCCGGCCTTATTCATCGCCATATCCACCACAATGATGGCGTGGCCGGGCGAACCTCCCTGAATAAAAACATCGCCGATTTGCAGGGTTGAGACAGATACGGACTGCAATTCTTTCGATAGCGAGAGCGTACCGGCGTAAGTAAACACAAATTCCAGATAGGCCCAGAACGTAACATAAGTGTTAGAAGCAGTCGTTTTTTGTGCCCAGGAAGTTTGATTGCTCACCACTTTCACCCGCTCCCCTTTGCGCCAGCGGTCGTAATCCACGCGAAAACCATTGGTCAGGTTAAAGTGAATCTTGTCCAATTGCCCGCTGCGCCACAGGTATTCCGCCCGCAACCGAATCACCGCATCCGCACACTGATGCAGGTTTTTCTGGCCGATGGGCAAATTTATTACTGCATCATATACGCGATTGTTGGCCTTCTCCCGACCATCATATAGCTGCACTTTGCTGCCCGGCGGTTTCAAGGGCAAGTGCCGTAAGTAGTGGGCAAAAGAGTTGGTTGCCACAACAATGCGTTCAAAGCCCGGCGGCACCGCAAAACGTTGATAGAGAAGAGAATCGGGAGAAATCTCGGTGCTCGCTGTTGTGGAAAAACGGGGTGCGTTTTTTTCGTGGAAGCAGGTGTAGGCGGTGAGGAAGGTCAGCGCAAGGAAGGGAAGAAGCGTTTTCATGGAGAGATAACGCTGGTTTTGCGGGTTTGTGTGTTGGGGAGGGGAATTACTCAAGCACTCATTTTGAATGGAATATTCAGGTGTTCCAGCAGTTGTCTGAGTAATTCTTGTTCCTGTTGTGTTTTCGGGAAAATTTGAAAAGACACCAGTGGCTTAGCCTGAATTTTATTTTCCGCTTTGATTCGACTGGCGCGAACCGATTGCCGCAATGCCAGCAAACCTTCGTGCAGATTGTCGCTATCTTTTTCTCCGAGGGTGACCAGCAGATTTTGATAAAACTGTGCTCTGGCAGTTTCGCCTTCGAGTTGCCGATGCTGTTCCAGCCAATTCTGTAATTCTTGTTGAGCGGTCATTTTGAATCAATTTATGGTTTCATCCTGTTCCAACAATGCTTTGAGACGGTTTATTTCATCTAGTATTTCGTCTATATATGCCCTATATTCATTATCTGTCATACTTTTGACAGCATCCCTATTTTGAGCATAATGATCCAGCAGCCAAAGATAAAGCAAATAATCCCGTTTTAGTTGTTCGCGCTCGTTTTGTGTCACAGTTGGAGTATTACTTTGAAATAAAATAAAGGATTTAATGCTCCAGCACAAAAATCGGCCACTTCGATCTCCGGCCAAACAGCCGGAGATGAAGTAACGAGGTTCTAAAAGATTAAACTAAATATGGAAAAACTGGAAAAACCGTGTGTGTAGATACTGTTGACGTGGAAGGTGAGAAAAGTCACAGGCTGCGCGAAAAAAAAGTTAACAATATCTTATTTCTTCGATTTAACTGTTGAAAATCAATTACTTACGATCAATTATATTTTTTTTGAAATCGGTGCGGGCCGAGTGTTAAGATGCTGTTAGAGTTTACTTGGAGAGCGGATTTTGACGGCAGCATACATAGCCAGCATGGTTACTCACTCCGCCGTGCGCTTGGTCAAAAGACGCAAGCGCGGCGAGGGGGGAACACCAAGCGAGGCGGAAGCCCTGCCGGTCTTTGATGAGATTCATCTGACGGAGCAGTTTGTCGCGCACCTCGCGGTCCTGGTTGGCAAAGGCAATAAAGATATTCATGCGGGTAGTGAGGCGATGTATTGTTTTCGTTGGTAGCAAATGTACAACGAAACCCCAGTTTCGTTGCTATCAGTAGGCGAAACTGGGGTTTCGCCATACAAAAAAAGCGGCCCGACGTCCCACACGTCAGAGCCGCTACCACTTAGCAGAAATAAAACTTTCTTAGTTATGAGGTATGAGTTATAAGTTATGAGCAAAATCACGCACGGCCATAACTTATAACTTATCACTCATAACTTCTTAATCCACGTTATCATGCAAAAACGAATTTCCCCCCATCCGAATCTCGCCTTCTTCTTCCAGTGAAATTGTCCAGGTGGACATTTCGGGCTGCTCCGCATCGGGCACGTCGTCGAGGTTGATATTTTTGCGCAAATAAGCCGGTTGGTTCTCCAGTTCGATGATCGTCTGTGGCGAGTTCAGTTTCACCACATTGATCGGGCGATTACGCACTTCCTCGCGGTGGCGCTGGGCCGCTTCGATGCGCTTGCGGCGCTCCTCCGGGCTCAGGTCTTCGACCTCGCGGCGTACCACGGGGTCGTTGCCGGTGGGTGCCTGGCGGCGAATTTTGTCCACTGTCTCCCGGATATTATCGAACTCAAACTCGAGTGCGGTGGCCGCCTTCTCATCTACCGGGGCATACGCCTCATCGGACGTAATGGTGAAGAGAGAAGGCTGGGGCTTTTTTCCAGTAGCAGCGTCGTCGTCGAGGTGAACTACCTGACGTTCGTTCGTAACGGGCTGTTGTCCAGCCGTTTGGCTCTGAATACGGTTGCGGCGTTCGGCGGCATCGAAACCGGTGGCAATGATCGTCACCGCGATTTTTTCGCCGAGGCGTTCGTCGTAACAGTTACCCCAAATGAGGTTGGTCTCGTTGCCCGCTTCTTCCTGGATGAATTCCGTGATCTCGAAAATCTCGTCCATCGTGGCTTCCTTCACCCCGGAGGTGATATTGACCAGGATGTTTTTGGCCCCGCGAATGTTGTTTTCTTCCAGCAATGGCGAATTGAGTGCTTCGTCCACGGCACGGCGGGCGCGATTTTCGCCTTCCACCGCAGCGGTGCCCATGATGGCCACCCCCGAACCGCGCATGACGGTGTTCACGTCCTCAAAGTCCACGTTGACGTAGCCCGGCACGGTGATGATCTCGGCAATACCTTTGGCGGCAGTACACAGGATATTATCGGCCTGACTGAACGCCTGCGAAATGGACAGGTTGCCGTGAATCTGGCGCAGTTTATCATTGCTGATCACCACGAGGCAATCCACGCTTTTGCGCAGATCGTCGAGGCCTTCCATGCCGTTGCTGACGCGCATCCGACCTTCAAACGTGAAGGGCAGCGTGACAATACCGACGGTCAGAATGCCCAATTCCTGGGCGGCTTTGGCAATAATAGGGGCCGCGCCAGTGCCCGTACCACCACCCATACCGGCAGTGATAAAGGCCATTTTGGTGCCGCTTTCGAGGAAGGCTTTGATCTCCTCAATGCTTTCCAGACAGGCTTGTTTGCCCACGCTGGGTTTGCTGCCTGCGCCGCGTCCTTCGGTAAGGAGTTGGCCCAAAGAGATTTTATTAGGCACCGGGCTGAGGTGCATGGCTTGAGCGTCTGTATTGCAAATGGCGTAATCCACGCCAACGATACCTTGCTTATACATGTGCGAAACGGCATTGGAACCGCCGCCGCCGACACCAATTATTTTGATGATGCTTGGCTCATCTTTTGGCAAATCAAATAGCATAACTTAGTGCGTTATGAGTTATGAGTTATTAGTTATGACCGCTTAAGAGAGTTATGAGTTATGAGTTATGAGTTATGACCGCAATAACGTGCAATTCATAACTTATAACTCATAACTTATAACTTCAATTGTCTCTTTTAAAATTGATGCCAGATAAAATAAGTAGAAAAACAACCAGAAAAATGGTTTTTTATTTTTAAAACTTATTCTTCTTTTTAGTCAAAAAGACGGCAAATTTATTGCAAAATGTCTTTATGACTGTTAAACATATTTTTTACCAGCAATTAATTAATTG
The DNA here is from genome assembly GCA_031425155.1 of Saprospirales bacterium. Lineage (GTDB taxonomy): Bacteria > Bacteroidota > Bacteroidia > Chitinophagales > Saprospiraceae > M3007. The sequence continues at coordinate 44,473 of JANPIV010000130.1, forward strand.
AGTAATTCAAGAATTGCCAGTGTAAATTATTTTTTCAAACCGAACTAGGTTGGGTAGCAATAAATTAGAGTTATAAAGAAAGCAATGAGTCCAAAACATAACTCATCCCGCCTTCGCCTAAAAAGACTATGGCGGGTAAAAACTCATAACTCATAACTCAAACCCTATTTTTTAAAGTCCATATCCGGTTCTGCTTCAAACCATTCCTTGGTTTTACGGAAGACATTCTCGAACCAAGACGGGCCTTTTTCTTCCGATACGTTGGAGGGTTCGCGGTCATCGTCCGTCTGGGCGGTGGCTGGTTCGGCGACAGCGGGAGCGGCGTTCATATCCACATCCTGCAAGCCGCGCAACAGCAGCCCAATAGCAGTGCTGAAGATCGGGCTACTCACCCGCTCCTGATACCCGTGGGCCAGGTGCTCGACCGGCACGCCAATGCGACACGACATACCCGTGTGCAACTCCGTCAGTTGCTCCGCATGGGCCATTAAGGCACCTCCGCCGGTCAGGACCACGCCACCGATGAGTTTGCGCTCATAGCCACTGCGCCGGATTTCCCACAGCACATAGTCGAGTACTTCCTCCATCCGCGCCTGGATGATGCGGGCGAGGTTTTTCTCGCTGATCTCCTTGTGGTCGCGGCCTTTCAGGCCCGGAATGGTAATGATACGATTATCATAGACCTCTTTAGCCAGGGCAGAACCGAACTTGACTTTCAATTTTTCGGCCTGTGGTTGCATCACCGTGCAGCCTTCCTTGATGTCGGCGGTGATGACGTTGCCACCAAACGGAATGACGGCCGTATGGCGAATGATGCCTTCGTGGAAAACAGTTATGTCCGTAGTGCCGCCACCGATGTCCACCAGGGCCACACCGGCCTGCTTTTCCTCTTCGGAGAGGGTGGCATCGGCGCTGGCAATGGGTTCAAGGGTGAGGTCGGCTACTTTCAGACCGGCCTTTTCGATGCAGCGGAAGATGTTATTGACCGCCGTAATCTGCCCGGTGATAATGTGGAAATTGGCTTCCAGACGGACGCCGCACATCCCGATGGGGTCGGTAATGCCCTGCTCGCTATCCACCGTAAATTCCTGCGGGAATACGTGAATGATCTTGTCGCCGGGGGGCAACACGAGTTTGAACATATCATTGACAATGCGGTCAATATCGCGGCGGGCGATCTCGGTATGGTCGCTTTCGCGGGTCAGGATGCCGCGGTGTTGCAGGCTTTTGATGTGCTGACCAGCGATGCCGACGTGGACCGAGCGGAATTTCATACCGGCGTTGCGCTCCGCGATCTCGACGGCTTCGCGGATGGCATTCACCGTTTTCTCGATGTTGCTAACCACGCCACGCAGTACGCCGACGCTTTCGACTTTGCCGACGCCGAGGATTTCGAGTTTGCCATGGTTGTTCTTACGCCCGGCCAGGCAACACACTTTCGTGGTGCCAATGTCCAGCGCGACGACCACATCGTGGGGTTGTGGGAGTAATTCTGTCATAACTTGAACTGTTTAAGTGGTTGAGTTTCGGTTTGTTTTCTCGTTTCCCCTGGCTGCCGGCACGAAACCCTTTTCCGACAGCAAAGTTATTTTTAAATTTTTTGTTTCAAAATTTTTGTTTGGAATTGTTTTGAAATTCCAGCAATTTTCTTTGGTAAGGCATTTAGGGATGTGTAAATGTTTATGGGTTAAAACCCGGAATGTTTATTCTCTTTTCACCCCCGGCTAAAGCGCGGGGGTTATGAGAAAGTCACAAGTTGTTTTTACATATTCCATAGCAATCTAACCATAATCTGTTCTAAGATTCCTATAACCCCCGTGCTTTAGCCGGGGGACCATAGAACCAAACCAATCGGGGTTTTAACCCCAAAATGCCTTCAATCATCATCACCCAACATCCGGTTAAAGCCATATCGCTCCATGAACTTCCTGCACTCGTCTTCAAAAGAGTGGCTGCCATGATGTTCCTCTTGATTAAAAATGTACTTCTGCACATCCGGCAAAGCCGATTCACTGACCGAAACCGCGTAATAATCATCGCACCACTCGAACTTATGCGGTAACAGGTTCGCTGTATTATTCATCCAATGTGAACTTTCTCCTTTTATCAGTTGCATTGTATTGGCAACACTTACATCAGCACTAAGCGAAATTGTGGCGTGGCAATGTTCTACCCAGCCATTTAATTGATCCAGATAGATGCCTTTTTTGCGACAGTTCTCCCGAATGTGCTCAAACATGGCGTAACGTATTTTTTTGTCTTCCAAATAAGGCTGACGTTTTTTGGTTGCCCATACTGCATGTACCCAGATGCGGACGAATGACATAGTTTATTAGTGCTTATGTTAGGTTTTACGATTGACCCATTGATGTTTTTCCTATAAAAGTTATAATAGGTTTTAACCCAAAACGGCCCTAATGGGGTTAAAACCCCGTATGATTTTGATTCCGTTAGCCCCCGGCTAAAGCACGGGGGTTATAGGAAATATTAGTGTGTGCTATGGCTTCGGGTTTCCTCCCTTTCAAAAATGCCCTGCGCTACTGTCAATAAAAGCGTATTTTCTATTTTCGTGGAGGAGGAGTATTACTTCCGACATACCACCTGCCCGCTGTATTTCAGATTAATCGTCTCGTACACATTCCAACCCGAATACGGCATCCCCTGCTGGTAGAATATTTTCAAGCGATGCAGTTTATCCTCTACTTTCCGCGCCGAGCCAAGCACAATTTTTTGATCGCCGACGAGCGGCACGAGAATGAACTCCCCCGCATTATTCACGTGGATTTGCTGAATAAATGAATGAAAAAATTCATCGGCCAGCAAGGTTTGGGATAGCGTAAACAGGTCTTTCAGGGTATTCCGTTTTTTACTGCGAAAATCGGTCGTGTAAGGCGCGACATTGCCGGTGGCGACTAATACCCGTGCGGCAAAATTTTTGGACGGCGGCATTTTTATACCGTTTTGATCCAGGTAATAGTTGCCGCCTGTATTATCCAGTATACGTAGCATGGGTTCGCGTTGCGTGATGCTGACGTGCAGAATATTCTTCTGATCCACATACGCCTCGGCATCCTGTACGAAAGGGTCTTCTTCCAGTACGCGTTCCATACGTTCTACATCCAGTCGGGCCAATTCAGTGCCTTCCAGTGTGTTACCAAAAGATTTCAATAAAGCCTGCTTTACGTCACGTTCACTGATGAGTTTGTCCCCACCAGCCAGCGGGCGTACTTCTACTTGTACGCCATCAGCAAAACTATTTTTCTTCCGGGTTACCGACGATAGCAGTACCACCCCGACAATGAGCAGGAAGACTAACCAGGTAATACGGTCGTAGCGTAAGCGTGGCATAATAATAATGAATTATTAATGATGAATTATTAATGTCTTCTGTAACATCAGTTGTCAATTGGTTAATTGGATAGTGTGTTAGCAGTTTTGTTAAAATCGTTTACTCTGTATTGCTCAACATTCCATTGTTCAATTATTTTCCCAAATTCGACACTGTGTCTAGAAATGAAATTTCCTTTTCCGCTTCTCATTAATGATATTTGTTTTGTGGTTATTGACAAAGATGCGCAATCGCATAATTCATCATTCATCATTCATCATTAACTGTTTAATCCCTTCCAACATCGTATCAATATCGCCCGCTCCCATCGTCATTAAAACGTCTATATCTTTGGTTTTCAGTAAATTTAATAGTCCATCTTTAGTAGTCAGGTTTACATTGATATTTTTCATGCGGTCAGCAATGATCGTCGCGTTCACTCCGGGAATCGGTTCTTCGCGGGCCGGGTAAATATCCAGTAAAATACATTCATCCAATTGATCCAGTGCTGTTGCGAAATCAGGTGCAAAATCACGGGTGCGGGTGTATAAATGCGGCTGGAATATCCCAGTAATTTTACGATCAGGATACAGCATCCGCGCAGCAGAAATAGCGGCTTCCAACTCCGCCGGATGATGGGCGTAATCATCAATAAACACTAGTTCCGGTGTACGCAGAATGAACTCAAAACGCCGTTTCACTCCCCGAAAACTGGCCAAAGCCGCTGGAAGTTCCGGCGTGAATCCGCCTGCCAATAAAGTAGCCGCAATAGCCGCCGTAGCGTTCAGTACATTGTGCCGTCCCGGATAATTCATGCGTAAGTCACTGAAATTGAAGATACTGGACCGCAGACCAAAGGCCATCTGTCCATCTTCTACGCGTACATCGAAGGCTTCGTAATCGCCTTCCTCAATACCGAAAGTGAGTACCTCACGACCAGTCACCCGTAATTCGTTCGCTACTGTTTCGAGCGGCAGACCGTGGCGATAAATCAATTTACCGCCGGGTTTTATTTGGCGAATAAACTGCTCATAACTCTCTACTACGGCTTCTGCTGAACCATAAATATCCAGATGGTCGGGATCAATCGAATTAATGATCGCAATTTCTGGATGAAGTTGCAGAAAACTACGGTCATATTCATCGGCTTCTACCACTACCCAATCACTGTGGCCTTCTACAAAATTGCTGCCCAGATTGCCACTAATTCCACCCACAAAGGCCGTTGCATCCACGCCACAAGCACGCAGCAAATGGGCAGTCATCGTACTAGTGGTCGTCTTACCATGCGTACCCGCAATCGCAATGCAACGTTTAGCCTGACTAATAATCCCTAATACTTCGGAGCGTTTTTTTACCGGATAACCGCGCTCTAAAAACCAGTTCAGTTCCTGATGGTCTTTTGGTACGGCTGGTGTAAACACGACTAAATCTACACTTTCTGGAATCTCTTGAATATCATCTTCGTAATGCACTTGCATCCCTTCGGCAGACAATGCACGAGTTAAGTCAGTGGCCGTGCGGTCATAGCCATACACTTCCGCGCCATGCAGATGGAAGTAACGAGCCAGAGCCGACATACCAATGCCGCCAATGCCGATGAAATAAATGCGTTTTATTGAATCGAAATTCATAGTTTCTTCATTTCCAATGTTTCCTTCTGTCCGCCGCGGTTCATTTCAAAATTCAAATTAGTGCCATCGGCTTTCAGCAGTTTCACCATTATTTCTTGTTTGTCGGTCTCGGTGGTATAGAGTTTATCTTTTTCGGTACGCCAGACTCCGTCTTGATTTTGATTACCAAACTGGGCATTATAACTGCCGTCTTCTTTAAATTCAAAATAGACCTTAGTGGCATCATTACCCGAAGGTTTATCAAATACCAGCCAGTTTTCACCCTGCCATTTGCCCAGTAAAGCGGGGTTCTTATCATTGGTTTTCTGGCAACTGGCAAAAGCCAGGATAAGAGCAAGGAATAAAAATTTATATTTCATAAAACGCGGATTGAACTGGTTTGCAAAGATGCACGCGGATATTATACCGCAGGTTGAACTGATTTAAGCAGGTTTTTTAATTAGTTTTAATACTTCCCGGGCAATTGCATCGGCGGCATTGGGGCGACCTAATTGGTGAATACTTTCACTCAGACTAAAAGCCAGGGCTTCATTATTCAGGATTAACAGTGCTTCGGGCAGCATTTTTTCTACTGCTTCTGCATCACGTACTAAGCGGGCAGCATTTTTTTGGACCAGTGCCAACGCATTTTTCGTCTGGTGGTCTTCGGCCACATTAGGCGATGGTACTAATATGGCCGGTTTTCCAACTAGACATAATTCACTGATACTCAGTGCGCCAGCCCGCGAAATAATTACGTCTGCTGCCGCATAAAGCAAATCCATCCGATCAATAAAAGCGCGCAATTGTACATTGGGCAACTGTGCAGTTTCGCTGTCCTGATAAATATCTTCGTAATACTTACCACATTGCCACAGTACTTGCACATCATTCGTTTTCAGCAGTTTACAAGCTTCTTTCATCGCCTTATTCAGGGTACGTGCGCCCAGACTACCACCAATAACTGCAATAGTCTTCTTGTTTATTTGTAAGCCGTAATGGGCAATGGCTTCGGCGCGTTTGCCCTGTATTTGTACAATATCCTGGCGCACCGGATTACCTGTAAATACGATTTTCGCCGTGGGGAAAAAGGCCTCCATGTGATCGTACGCCACACAAACCGCACTCGCTTTTTTAGCCAGTAATTTATTGGTTACGCCTGCATAAGAATTCTGTTCCTGAATGACGGTCGGAATGCCCAACCGTTGCGCTGTCCGCATCACTGGCCCGGACGCGTAGCCGCCCGTACCCACCACGACATCGGGCTGAAAACGACGCACAATTTGCCGGGCTTTCCACAAACTATTAAAGAGTTTATAGGGAAATGCCAGATTGCGCAGACTGAACTTGCGTTGAAAACCAGCAATATTTAAACCTTCGATAGCGTACCCGGCTTGCGGAACGCGCTCCATTTCCATCTTTCCATTGGCCCCGACAAATAAAAATTCTGCATCGGGCCGTAGCCGCCGGATAGCATCCGCAATAGCAATGGCCGGGAAGATGTGTCCGCCCGTACCGCCGCCGGTGATGAGAATTTTTATTGGTATCGTGGTCATATTTTATTTTTTTCAAACGCAGTGATAATGGGACAGGGGTTGGATAGAGAAGCCGCACTCGGCCAATCTAAATCCGTAGCCTCTTCATTCCAACGCCTCTATAAACTTACTTACACTCAAAATCATTCCCAAAGAGATACAAGTAAAAAGCATACTGGTGCCGCCCATCGAAATAAGTGGCAAGGTAAGTCCGGTGGCCGGCACTAAATTGACCGTAACCGCTATATTAGCCAAGGCTTGTATGGTAAGTAACAAACTTAATCCAATGGCCAGAAATGCACCGAAGGCTTTGGGGCTTTTAGTGACTAGCTTCACGTTGCGTAAAAACAACAGCACATAAAGTGCTAATACAACCGTGCCACCAACTAAGCCATATTCTTCACAAATAATCGCATAGATAAAATCGGCGTAGGCATAAGGCAGGAAATTGCGAATAATAGAATTACCCGGCCCTTCGCCAATAATACCGCCCCGTGCAATGCCGATTTTGGCCTGTTGCACCTGATAGCCGCCATCTGTGCTATGCAAAAACTCTTGTACCCGCGATATCCAGGTATCCACGCGGACGAGATCGGGCTCGAATCTGCCCAGTACCAATAAACCAGCAAACACAACTATACCCAGTAAACCAAGTAGAAAAATATACTTCCAACTCACCCGGCCAATAAACATCAGCGCAATACAAGTCACGAATAGCACCACTGCTGTAGATAAATTTGCCGGAGCGATCAGTCCACAAATAAGCACTACCGGAATAATGATCGGCATGAACGCATCCTTGAAACTATTGATATAGTCTTGTTTACGCGTCAATTCCCGGGCGATATAGATTATCAGGGCAATTTTGGCTAATTCGGAGGGCTGAAAACTAAATGAGCCAATGCCAATCCAACGATTCGCAGAATTAATACTGCGGCCAAAAAACAAGGTGAACGCTAATAGAGGCACGACCATTAATAACAAAAATGGTGCTATTTGCTGATATTTCCGGTAGTGTAACAAGTGGCACATATAGATCAGAAATAAACCGAATCCCAGCCGCACCATGTGGGTAATCAGATAGATCGTGGTATTGCCATTACGTGCGGACCAGGCCAGCGAACCCGTAGCCGAATACACGGCCAGGATGCTGAACATGCTTAGCACAGCAATGATCATCCAGATGGTACGATCTCCTCTTAATTCTGCTGCAATGCGGTTGCCGAGTGCCATTTTTGTTATTGGTTATTGGTTATTGGTTATTGGAAAATGGGAATTCGTCTTTCTCAATTTCTTCAAAAAATCCGTCGTGCTCTTAAATTTACTCTTAAAAAAAACCATCATCAAAATCACTCCAAGCAAAATCAGAAACGGTTGCGAAAAAATGAATGCGATCATGTCTTATGTGTTAAAAGGTGATTGACTGCTTGTGCAAATTGGTGCCCACGGTCTTCATAGTTTTTGAACAAATCAAAACTTGCGCACGCGGGACTTAGTAAAACCGTATCGCCCGCTACGGCTAATTTGGATGCTGCTTCTACTGCTTCCTGGGCACTGCGTGTTTCTACTATTGGTTTTTGTAAGTCTTTAAAAGCACTTATGATCTTCGTATTATCCAGTCCCATGCAGACAATGGCTTTTACTTTTTGCTGCACCCAGGGCATGAGTGGTGTGTAGTCGTTGCCTTTGTCCTGCCCGCCGACGATCCAGATAGTCGGTTGATCCATAGCTTGCAGCGCATAAAAGACGGAATCTACATTAGTGGCTTTGGAATCGTTGATATAAGTGACGCCATTTATTTCGGCTACTTTTTCAAGGCGATGGGGTGGCGTTTTAAAAGTGTTTAATCCTTCCTGAATAATCTCTGGTTTTACGCCTAATAACAAAGCCGTCCGAACCGCACACGCCGCATTAAACGCATTATGTGGCCCCCGCAAAGTCGTCTGCCGCAGATCAAAATGATGCTGATTAATTCGTAATTGACCGTCTTTGACAAACCCTTTACGAATTGCAATTTGATTGGGTTGGCTGCCGGTATTGTGGCGAGTCAATTCTTCCAAACCTTTCTCTATAACTGGGTCAAAACCATTGTAGATAAAAATATCACCACGTTTTTGATTCATGGTCACCCGAAATTTAGAACGCATATAATTATCCATCTGGTAATCGTAGCGATCAAGATGATCGGGTGTAATATTCAGAAGAATAGCAATTTTTGGCTTGAATTCCTGAATATCATCCAGTTGAAAACTGGACACTTCCAGTACAAAAATGCGCTCTTCCTTATCGGCTACTTTTTTGTCCAAATCTTCGGCTACCATCCGTGCGAAACTATTACCAACATTGCCGCCTTTGCGAACATTCAATTTAGCGTACTGCAACAGATGATAAACCAATTCCGTCGTCGTCGTTTTACCATTCGAGCCGGTAATGGCCACAATACGGCATTTCCCGGCGTGGCGATAAGCAAATTCTATTTCCCCAATTACGTTGATCTTATTCCGGCGTACGGCCTGCATAATTTCCGTTTTCTCAGGAATACCGGGGCTTTTAATTATTTCATTGGCCGGTAGTATTTTTAGCAGGGTATGTTGTTTTTCTTCAAAAGCAATGTGGTGTTTTTGTAATTCTGCTTTAAAATTATCGGGTATGGGGCTTTTATCCGAAACAAATACGTCGTACCCCAGGTGCCTGGCCAGGATGGCTGCCCCTACACCGGATTCACCGGAACCAAGGATGATGATTTGTTTTTTCATTGTTCTTTATTATCTGATTTTCAAAGTAATAATGGTTGCTACCGCCAATAAAATCTGCACAATCCAGAAGCGCACGGCAATTGTAACTTCATGTAAGCCCTGCTTTTGATAATGATGATGCAAGGGCGACATTAAAAGAATGCGACGACCTTCGCCGTATTTTCGTTTGGTATATTTGAAATACCACACTTGTACAATCACCGACAGACTTTCTATAAAAAACACCCCGCAAAGCACCGGAATCAATAACTCCTTACGAATTAAAATAGCCAATGCCGCAATAATTCCTCCTAAGGTCAGACTACCCGTATCTCCCATAAATACCCGCGCCGGATACGCATTGTACCATAAAAATCCAATACAACCACCCAGCAAACAAGCCGAAAAAATGACCAGTTCGCCACTATACGGAATATAGAGAATTTTTAGAAAATCTGCCGCTACAGCATTACCGCTCAAATACGCCAGAATACCCAGTACTAAAATAACAATCGCCGAAACTCCGGTTGCCAATCCATCCAATCCATCAGTCAGATTAGCCCCGTTACTCACTGCAGTAACCACAAAAATGGTCATCATCACAAAAACCAACCATACTAAATCCCGCGCATTATCACCTAAAAACCACAGTACCCGCGAATAGTCCAGTTCATTGTTTTTAAAGAAAGGCACATTCGTAATCGGTGCTTTTACGTGAACCATTTCCCGATAAGTAGTGGCATCCCGATTTTTCGCAAAAGACTTTCCCACTACTTTATAGCCAAGCTGAGTGGCTACGGCCGGTTCCATACGTACTACTACCTCATCGCTCATCAGCATGGTAACACCGACGATCAATCCTAATCCAACCTGCCCCATTACTTTAAAAATACCCTTTAAACCTTTTTTATCCTTCTTAAAGACTTTTATATAATCGTCAATAAAACCGATAGTAGCCATCCAGATGGTTGCAAAGAGCATGATTAGAATATAGATATTATCCAGCCGTGCCAATAAAAGACAAGGCACGAGGGTGGCCGCAATAATGATAATACCGCCCATCGTTGGAGTGCCTACTTTCAGATTTTCACCCGCCAGTCCCAGGTCACGTACGGTCTCTCCGATCTGCAAGTGCCGCAACCAGTTAATGATGCGTTTGCCAATCACCAGCGAAATAAGCAGCGAAATAAGCATCGCCAGGCCAGCCCGGAACGAGATGTACTGGAACAAACCTACGCCTGGCAGGTCGGGATGCGTTTTACGCAGATATTCAAACAGATGATACAGCATTGCCTATTTGCTTTTTGCAATTTGCCTTTTTACTTAAATTGGTTGGGGTGCAATATTCCATCGCCCGCAACCTGCTCAAAATAATAGTCTCTCCACTATTACGTCTTTATTCCTGCTTGTGCAGAAATTATTCCTCAAAGTATTTTTCCAATACTTTTTTATCATCGAAAGGGTGTTTTACGCCCTTAATATCCTGGTATTTTTCGTGGCCTTTACCGGCTACCAGTACAATATCGCCAGCCTGCGCAAATCGTACGGCTGTTTTGATCGCCTGCTCCCGGTTTTCAATGGTCAGGGCTTTACGCACCTCGTCGCCCTGCAAACCAGCCTCCATTTCAAGCAGGATTGCTGCCGGGTCTTCGGTACGCGGATTATCACTGGTCAAAATCACCTGATCACTCAGGCGGGCAGCCGCATGGGCCATCAACGGACGTTTGGTTTTGTCGCGGTCGCCACCACAGCCGACTACCGTGATGACTTTGGAAGTTTTCTTTTTTAATTTCTGGATGGTTTCCAGTACTTTTTCCAGTGCATCGGGCGTATGCGCATAATCTATAATACCGACACAATTGGGTTTTGCAGGATGCGCAATAGATTCAAAGCGACCTTCCGCGCCGCGCAGATCAGAAAGCGCGGTGAGGGTCTGCAATTTATCCATGCCAAGCAAGCGGGCGACTGCATAAGTAGCAGTCAGATTATAAGCATTAAATTCACCGATCATCCGGGCATGAAATGCTTCGCCATCCAATTGCAGATATAGTCCGTTCAGGCTGTTTTCCAGTATTTTGGTTTTATAGTCGGCAGGCTTTTTCAGGCCGTAGGTGTATTTGGTGGCAATGGTATTTTGTAATAGAAAACTACCATTTCTATCATCTATGTTCGTTAGTGCAAATGCCGTGGCAGGTAAATCATCAAAGAACTTCTTCTTGGCATCGCGATAATCGGCGAAGGTGCCGTGGTAGTCGAGGTGATCGTGGGTCAGATTACTAAAAGCCGCGCCTGTAAACACCGCTCCTGCAATACGACGCTGATGCACGGCGTGGCTGCTCACTTCCATGAATACATGACTGCAACCCGCATCCGCCATTTCGCGCAACAGTGCTTGCAGACGCACCGCATCGGGCGTGGTATGGGTACTGGGGATTACTGAATCACCAATACGATTTTCCACCGTACCAATCAGTCCGCAACGATAACCGAGCCGGGTACATAACTGGTGCAATAGCGTGACCGTAGTCGTCTTGCCGTTCGTACCTGTCACCCCTATAAGTTGCAATTCATTAGAAGGATGACTATAGTAATTAGATGCCATCACTCCCAACACTTCCACAGAATCACGAACGAATACGAAAGTCGAAGCGGAAAATTCCATATTCCGCATTCTGTATTCCGCATTCGCCACCACCGCTGCGGCTCCTTTTTCCAGTGCTATGTCAATGAACTGATGGCCATCGGTTTGTGCGCCTTTTACGGCCACAAACACATCACCGGGCTGCACTTCCCGCGAATCGAAGCGGATAGTTCCGACTTCGATATCGAGGCTACCGTGGCTTTCCACGACGGCGACCTGGGCGAGAAGATGTGTTAGTGTGGCCAAAGTATTAGGTTAATAAAAATGAATGTGGTCAATGTGACTAATGTGGTCAATGGGATTAATGTGGTCAATGGGATTAATAATGTGGTCAATAAAAATGAATGTGGTCAATGGGTGTCCATTATTGATGTTTCAGGTTTCGGGATGGTGGTCGGCGGGGCAGTTCTTCGGGAAGCGTTTTACTGTGTTTTAATCGGTGTAGTTTTTTAGTCAATTTTACTATTCCAGCGATACACAAAGCACCAAGGCCCAACGCCACTATCCCTAGAATAACTGCCGGAGTACCTCCCCCTAAACCAAACGCAATTGCTATAGAACCAAGACCCCATACCACGCAGATAAATGTCAAAAAGTACAATGCAATTATTCCAAAAACTAACCCGCCTTTTCGTTCGTCCTTGCCTTTCCACTTTTGGAAAAACAGTTTATGTAAGCGGGTTTTATTACTTCTAATACGCTCTTTTACATCTCCGTTTTCTCGGTAAGGTTTTGTCAGTTTTTGAACAATGGTCAAATCCTGATTGGTTTTCATTAGATATAGCATTTCTGCCCTAATATTTGCCGGATATACCGTACAGAACAGACAAAAAAGCAGTATTTTGAAGTAGTGGTTTCTCATTGTTTAGCGCAGGTCTATACTCTTTTTTTTACGTTTACCCTTCAGCACCATAATCAATAGGAAGAGTATAAAAATCGCGATTAGAATCCCTCCAAGCGTTACTTCACCACCAAGACTTACCGAAACAGCGATCAAACCTACTACGGCCAACAGCAACAGAAACAGTATTATAGTTCCAACCAATTTTCCAGCATTGATTTTTTTCCACCTGAAACCGTGTCTTTTCCCTTTTTTCGTATGCTGTATCTCCGCTTGCCCCGAACGCTCTATATGATTTTCATTCCCCACTATTGAACGGGACATTTCTGCACCCACTTCTTGTGGACATACTACGAGTAGTATGAGAAAGAAAAATTTATACAGTGTCTGAGCCATTATTCCGTTTTTGAGAATCATCTAAATCCAGCAGTTTAAAACCACCGACTTAAGCACATTTCACGTATTTTTGTAACCTCAACTCGTATTTGCTATGACTGCTTCTACCTTACCGCTTCCACCTGCCAAGCCCGAAACGCGCCGCTACACTGAGGCCGAATATCTGGAACTCGAGCAAAAGTCTGAGCAAAAACACTCTTTCATCAACGGCCTCATCATCCCTATGTCTGGTGCAAATACCCCTCATCTTCGCATTGCCGGCAGCATCTTCGGTCAACTTTTCAAAATTTTTGAAGACCAAACAATTTTTGAAGTCTTCAACAGCGACACCAAAATCTATCTCCCCCAACTGCACATTTATCATTATCCAGATGCTCTGGTGGTGGCTGGCCAACCGGAATTTGCTTCCGAGGAGGTCGGTGCGATTCTGAACCCTATCCTCATCGTCGAAGTGCTGTCCGATTCTACTGGCCGGTTCGACCGTTTTGGAAAATTCAGCCATTACAAGACCATACCTTCTTTCCGTGAGTATGTCTTGATCCACCAGGACCGTCCCCATATTGATTTGTTCCTCCGCCAAGCCGAGCCTGATTTGTGGCGCAGTTCCGAAGCCTCTGGCTTGGATAGCGAAGTCCATTTTCAGAGTATTGACGTAAAACTCGCCTTGTCAAAAATTTACCGCCGGGTTTCCTTTTTACCCGCCGAAGCCTCTTTTGGCGAAGGGCCGGAACCAAACCAATGATAACTTCACTCCAAATACAACACACACAGCGTATTACCTCCCGCTCGCGTTCCCGGCGCGAGGCTTTGCCGTCGCACCTTGCCGACACCTTCCACCCGTACCCGGCAGCCTCGGTTTTCCAGTAAATACAGAGCATCTTTCAGTCCCATCCCGATCACACTCGGTACCGTTTTATCCCCCACAAAACGATTAAGCAGGAGTAATGAATCGTTACGGGTTTGGGTCACTACCCAATCGGGCAAATCGCCCATCTCGTAGTGGTTCAGATTAAGCCATTTAAAGGCTTGCTGCACATCGGTTTTAGCACCCGCATCGTAGCGTGGCAACATCGCCGTGGCCAGTTTCGGGGCGGGCTTTTCGTTCACCGCCGCGTGTAGTTCCGTCTTCATGGCAAAACACTTATCAGAGATGGCCCGAAAGACCGGAGCCGCCACTTCCGCGCCGTGATAACCGCCGCGTTCCGGTTCGCTGATGACTACAATGCAGGAATACACCGGTTTATCCGCCGGGAAATAACCGCAAAAACCCGCCTGGTGCCGAATGCCTTTGCTTGCCCGGAATTTGTGATAGTTCAACTGCGCCGTACCCGTTTTGCCGGCGATGGAATAATTATCATTGCGAATCCTTTTGGCCGTACCCTCCTGCACGACTGCTTCGAGCAATTCCCTCGCCTTGGCAATGGTATGTTTGGAAGCAATACTGCGCTTGACTACGGTCGGGCTGAACTGCTTGATGATGTCGCCATACCGTTCCGTGCGTTGTACCAGATAGGGTTTCATCATTTTTCCGTCGTTGGCCACCGCATTATAAAAAGTGAGCAACTGCATGGGCGTGAGCAGTATTTCGTAGCCAATACTCATCCACGGGAGCGTGGTACCAGACCATTCGCTCTTCGGATCGTTCGGACTTTTCAGGATGGGGTCTTCTTCGCCGCCGACTTCAATATCGGTGGCTTTGTCCAGTCCGAAATCGCGCAAATGCTGCACAAAAGCCGCCGGTTGGGCCTTGTAATTTTTTAGTGCCAGCGTGGCTGTACCAACGTTGGAGGACTGCGCAAAGACCTGGCGAATGGACATGCTATCCAGTCCGTGAGGCTCCGCATCCACCAGTTCTTCGTCGTATATTTTTACTTTCCCTTTGAAAACGGGGATTTTTTCATTAAAATCGCTGATAAAACCGTCTTCCAGCATAGCCATAAAAGAAGCCAGTTTGAACATGGAGCCCGGCTCCACGCGCTCACCGACGGCATAATTATAGGTCTCCCACCAGCCATCCGGCGTACGCCCGACGTTGGCCATCGCCCGGATCGCGCCGGTTTTTACTTCCATGACAATGACGCAACCGTGGTCGGCATTGTGGGTTTTGCAGGCATTGAGCAGGGCATTTTCGGCTACATCCTGAATATTGATGTCGAGCGTAGTTACTACGTCGCTACCCGCTTCGGGCTCTATTTCCGCCAGATCACCGACCGGAATATATACATCGCCGGGCACGCGGAGGCGCAGTTGTTTACCCAGGGAACCGCCCAGCACATTATCAAAACTACCCTCCAAACCGACCGGCAAGGCACCCTCACGGGTATAACCGATGGTACGTTGGGCCAGCATTTTGAAGGGTCGTTCGCGGGTTGGTTTTTGCTCTACGATGAGTCCGGCCCGCCGCCCCAAACGGAACAAGGGGAAGTTTTTGACCAGCATCATTTTGCTATACGGCAGGTCGCGGGCAATAGGAATGTAGCGAATACCGCGCGTATCTTCCGGTGCCTGACGCAGGCTGATCAGCCAGTCGCGGTAAGCACCCGGCGTGTATTGTTGATCCACATACGTCGCCAGCAGCCAGGAAAGGCTATCCACATTCTGGTTAAATAATTCGTCAGTTAATCCCTCGGCTTTGGCATCAAAGTGTACATCAAAAAAGGGCAGCGAAGTAGCCAGCAAACTGCCGTCATCGGCCAATATATTACCACGGTCTGCACTGACATCCACCCACTTAATAAACAAACTATCGGCCTTGGCTTCCCAGCGGGGAGCCTGCACGACACTCAATTGGTATAATCGCCCAAAGATCACGAATGCCACGAGCACTACTATGGCTGCCACCAAGTAAACCCGGACTAAGACTTCGTTTTTGACGTTGAGCATTGTTTTTAGTTATGAGTTATGAGTTATGAGCCTCTTATAACTCATAACTTATAACTCATAACTATTTTACTATTATGACTTTCGGCCCTTTGTTCTCTAAATCCAGACCAACGGGTTCCAGGCTTTCGTCCACTTGTGATTGCATGGATTTATACATGGTTTCACTTTTTATGGACGTGTATTCCCATTTTAATTCCTTTATTTCTTTCTGCAAACGCTGTATTTCGCGTACGCCTTTTTCAGAAAAGTGGGCATTGGCAATATACAAAATGCCCAATCCACCGATAAACATCAGGTAGGAGAAGTTGTCGAACACGAGATTAGTAGTGTGTTGACTGACGTTTAGTGCATTTAGTAGTTTGTTTGCCATTTTTTTAAAAGTTATAAGTGATGAGTTATGAGTTATGAGTTATTGCGAGCGTAAATACCTCATAACTTATCACTCATAACTTCTTTTCTGCTACTCTTAATCGCGCACTTCTTGACCTTGTATTTTTCTGTGTTTCTTCGGCACTTGCTTCAATCGGCTTTTTAGTAATCACGGTAAATGGGCGATCAATGTTTCCATAAAAATCCTGTTTGATCGTGCCTTCCAAACTTCCGGTTTTCAGGTAGTTTTTCACCAACCGATCCTCAATGGAGTGGAAAGTGATAATGGCCAATCTTCCCCCCGGAGCCAGCATCTCAAAAGCATCCGTCAAAAAATCCCGTAACGAGGCAATCTCTTCGTTCACTTCCATACGCAGGGCCTGGAATACCTGCGAGAGGTAGCGCCAGCGTTCGCCCATGAGGTTCTTTTCGCAGAGTTCCACCAGTTCGCCGGTGGTGCGGAAAGGTCGCTGTTCACGGTTTTGGACGCAGGCCAAAGCAAGGGTTCGGGCGTTGCGTACTTCGCCGTATTCGCTGAATATGCGCTGCAATTCCTCCGCCGTGTAAGTGTTCAGCACATCCGCCGCCGTCGGGCCATCCAGCGTGTTCATCCGCATATCCAGTTCGGCCTCGAAGCGATAACTAAAGCCCCGTTCGGCGGTATCTAATTGGTGGCTGCTCACACCGAGATCAGCGAGAATACCATCCACCGTACCGGGCCGCACGACTTCGGCGCGCAATTGGCGTTTCAAAAACCGGAAATTGGAATGCACAAATACAAAGGATTTGTGTCCCGCAAATTCCGGTTGCTCTGCATTATGCTGTGCATCTTCATCCTGGTCAAAAGCAAACAGGCGGCCTTTGCCGCGCAGTTGTTTCAGTATTTCCCTGGCATGACCGCCGCCGCCGAAAGTGGCATCCACATATATCCCTTCGGGACGAATGCGGAGCGCATCCATGGATTCGGTCAGTAGGACGGGTGCATGGTACATATTTGTTTAATTATGAATTATAAATTACGAATTATATATATGAGTACTCATATTGCTCATAATTTATAATTCATAATTCATAATTATTTAAAATCATCCAGTGTCTCCCCTACCCCATCGTCACCGCCGCCCATCACCTGATTGGCGAGGTCGGCAAAGCCATTGGGGTCCATCGCGGCCACCGCCTCGTGTTGGGTCGGCGACCATATTTCAATGCGGTCGTCCATAGCGACCAGAATGGCCTCATCGGAGAGGCCCGCATAATCCAGCAAAGGTTTTTGTAGCAGAATCCGATCCGCGCTATCGGTAGTGATAGGATACGCCCCCAGGTAAAAGGAGCGTATGAAGGCACGGTTGCGATCGTTGAAACGATTGAGACGACCCAATTTTGCGGTGATCGCGTCCCAGACCGGTTTCGGGTAGAGCGTAAGGCACGGCTCAAAACCCCGGTTAACCACAAACTCATAACCGGCCTGTTCGCCATCTGCTGCCGCTGGAGCGGAGAGTTGGCGCAGGAGCGCGGTAGGTAGGCGCAAGCGACCCTTGTTGTCAAGGGCGACTGGATATTCGCCAATAAGTTGCATTACAATGTGGGACTGGTTATTTCTGCTTGGTGTTGGTAAGGCACAAGGTGGGTGTTGCCAGACTTTCACCGCCACAAATATAGTTACTTTTCCCACATTTTCCCACAAAGCAACATTTTTGGTCGTTTTTTAGTCAGATTTTTTTGACAAATTTATTTAAACAATTGATTATTAATTACTTGCAAAATAAGAGAATTTGTTAAAAATAAAATTTTAACATAGTTAAGTGATTGAAAATGAGACTAAGCCGGTGCTTCGGGCCCTATTTAGGAGGAATAAAGGTGATGGAAAGAGGGAACGGCCCCTAAATGCGGGGGAAGTGCAACTGCGGAGCAAACAAGTGGAGAAAAGTGGAAATGCACGTTGGTAGCCGCAGGGCGGCGAAATATTTGTAGCTTATCATTCATCCAATATTGTCTTGGAGGTTCGTACATTTTGCTACAAATGCGAATCATGGGTTTAATAGCCCCAGTAGGGGCATAATATTGGTAGTAATGTCCATATTTATCTCCCCCAAGCCCCGTTAGGGCAATGTCGTTGACTTAAGGAAAATTAAGGATCACATCTATCATATTGTAACCCCCGAACTTTAGTCGGGGGACTTCGAATCTCAGCAGATCACATCTATCTTCTTTGCAAAAACATCACATATTCAATGAATTATAAATGTTGATGTTCTGCAAAGAAGATAGATGTGATTAGTAGGTCATTCCTGTCCCCTCGTTGAAACGAGGGGTTACAAGATGATAGATGTGTTAAGTCAACGACATTGCCCTTTAGGGACGAAATATGTATGCTATTGCGCCCCTAAAGCGGCTTAAAAGAGGTGTACAATCATTTGGCTACCAACTTTTCGCCCCTACCGGGGCTTTTGCTGCATTCAAAAAGCAGGCTTAACCCATTATTCGCATTACAAATATTCAGAGGTGCTGCCCCGGCAATAGATAATTATTCATAAAGCAAAATTGGCTTCAAAACTCCAACAGCCAAAAGCATGAAATGAAAAAACCCCCTGGCTATGTGACGAAATCACAAAACCAGGGGGTCGCTTATTGCTGTAGTATTTCCGGAAGCCCACCCGAATGCGAGTAACTCCGTTTAGGGATACAGACTATAGATCAGTATTCGTCTTCGTTGAAAAAGAAGTCGTCATGGCGCGGATAGTCGGGCCAGATGTCCTCGATACTTTCATACAACTCTCCGTCATCGTCCAATTCTTCGAGGTTGTCAATCACTTCTGCGGGTGCCCCGGAGCGGATTGCATAGTCAATGAGTTCATCTTTGACCGCCGGCCACGGCGCTTCTTCCAGGTGGGAGGCAAGTTCAAGTGTCCAATACATAATCGTAAAAGTTCGTTTTGTTGAAAGGTTCGGTGTTAAAGAACAGGGTTGCAGGCACTTGGTTGCTTGCACAACGTTTTTTTTACCGTAATAATTTTTACCCTGATTACAGGATCAGCATCGCATCGCCATAGCTGTAAAAACGGTATTTTTCTTTCACTGCCTCGTTATACGCTTCCATAGTGAGTTCAAAACCGCCAAAAGCGGACACCATGATCAGCAAACTGGATTTGGGCAGGTGAAAATTGGTAACCATACTATTGGCAATACTGAAATCGTAGGGCGGATAGATGAATTTATTGGTCCAGCCTTCCACGGGTTTCAGGATTTGCTCTGCCGATACAGCCGTTTCTATAGAGCGCATTACAGTGGTACCTATTGCGCAGACTTTCTTATGCTTCTGCATGGCTTTGTTCACCGTTTCGGCAGCCTTGGCATCTATCCGAAAGTATTCGGCTTCCATCTTGTGCTTGGACAGGTCTTCCACATCAATCGTGCGGAAGGTGCCCAGACCGATGTGCAGGGTTATTTCGGCGAAACTCACGCCTTTTAGTTCCAGGCGTTTCATCAGCTCCCGGCTAAAGTGCAAGCCCGCCGTTGGTGCCGCTACCGCACCGAGTTCTTTGGCATATATGGTCTGGTAACGCTCGCGGTCAATGGCTTCCGGCTCCCGCTCAATATATTTGGGCAGGGGCGTATTGCCCAATTTGAGCAACTCATTTTGAAAGTCATCCTCGGTACCATCGAACAAAAAGCGAATGGTACGGCCGCGCGAGGTGGTATTGTCCACGACTTCCGCCACGAGCGCATCGTTGCCTTGTTCGTCTTCAAAATACAGTTTATTGCCTACCCGAATTTTGCGGGCCGGATCTACGAGTACATCCCACAGGCGGGCATCATGGTTGAGTTCGCGGAGCAAAAACACTTCGATCTTTGCCCCGGTCTTTTCCTTCTGGCCAAACAAGCGGGCTGGAAACACCTTCGTATTATTGAAGATCATGGCGTCACCATCACCAAAGTAGCCAAGTATTTCCTTGAAAAGTTTGTGTTCGATTTTACCAGTAGCGCGATGCACTACCATCAGACGGCTTTGATCACGCTCTTCGCTGGGGTACTGGGCGATGAGTTCTTTGGGCAGATTGAAATTGAACTGAGAAAGTTTCGTGCGCATATTTTCAGTAAAGAGGCTTGTTTGAACCCATTAAACGGGGTGGACAAGCACTATCGAGTTTAAAATCGGTGGAGGGTTCGAAACCACTTTGTATTCAGGTGAAACGAAAACCGCTGTATTCCTAAACAGAGAAAACCCATTTTTGTGGTGTAAACCTCTTTAAATAAAGCGATTGCAGCCATTTTCGAGGATAAGACCCCAAAAATGGCTGCAAAAATAGAATTTATCGGCAAACGAAAGAAAATTCCTTTTTTTGTTAGTAAAAAAGTGCCCTCTTACTCCAAGCCCCCTCCGGCTCCCCATAATGGGGAGTGAATAAAGGGGGAGGGCAGATTGAATAGGGCTGAGGATTGGTTCTCTTTCCTCTTGCAAGTTGCTTATTTGCCCTTTGTCTCTTCTACTAGGCCATTGCCATACCGCCTTTTTGGGCGGCTTTCTTACGCTCAAAGTCTTTCAGATACACTTTACGCAGGCGGATGCTCTTTGGCGTTACTTCCACGTACTCATCTTCCTGGATGTATTCCAGTGCTTCTTCGAGGCTGAAACGGCGTGGTGGTGGCAAAGAAGCCTTATCATCCGAACCGGAAGCCCGGTGGTTGGTCAGTTTCTTGGCTTTCGTCACGTTGATGACGAGGTCGCCGACGCGGTTGTTTTCGCCGATGACCTGGCCTTCATAAATATCTTCGCCGG
Organism: Saprospirales bacterium; assembly: GCA_031425155.1. GTDB lineage: Bacteria > Bacteroidota > Bacteroidia > Chitinophagales > Saprospiraceae > M3007. The sequence continues at coordinate 65,591 of JANPIV010000130.1, forward strand.
GCTCCACAAAGAATACGCCGCGATCTTGCAGGTTGTCCAGTGAATAGGCAATGGCGGTACCGGTTTCCATCACGATCAGCGAACCGACCTGGCGACCGGCAATATCGCCTTTCCAGGGTTCGTAGCCCATCAGACGGTGGGTCATCACGGCTTCGCCCTGCGTAGCAGTGAGGATGTTGCTCCGCAGACCGATAATACCGCGCGAAGGAATATCAAATTTCAGCAGGAAACGGTCGTTTTTCGGCTCCATGCTTTTCATTACGCCTTTACGACGGGTCACAAATTCGATACACTTACCGCTGGTTTCTTCCGGCACGTCAATGGTCAGTTCCTCGATAGGTTCGCATTTCTGGCCATTGATTTCTTTTATCAACACCTGCGGCTGACCAATCTGGAGTTCGTAACCTTCGCGACGCATCGTTTCGATCAGAATAGCAAGGTGCAATACGCCCCGGCCAAACACCAGGAACGAATCCGCCGAGCCGGTTTCCATCATCCGCATGGCGAGGTTTTTCTCCAATTCTTTTTCCAAACGGTCACGCAAGTGACGGCTGGTAACGAACTTACCTTCCTGTCCAAAAAACGGGGAGTCGTTGATCGTGAACAACATACTCATCGTTGGCTCATCAATGGAGATGGTCTCCAGCGCTTCCGGGTTTTCGTAATCTGCAATGGTATCACCGATCTCAAAACCTTCCACCCCAACGACGGCGCAAATATCACCGGCATCCACCGATGGTACTTCCTTCTTGCCCAGTCCTTCAAAGACGAATATTTTGGAAATACGGTGCTTCTGAATGACCCCTTCTTTTTTACACAGCGACACCTGCATACCGGCGGTCAAAGTACCGCGCGTAAGACGACCCACGGCAATACGACCAATATAATTGGAGTAGTCGAGGGAAGTGATCAGCATTTGCGGCGTGCCTTGCAGTGCTTCCGGTTCCGGGATGTATTTGATGATGTCATCGAGCAACGTCGTGAGGCTATCCGTCGGGTGCTTCCAATCGTGGCCCATCCAGCCTTGTTTGGCCGAACCGAATATGACCGGAAAATCAAGTTGGTCTTCGTTGGCATCCAAAGCGAACATCAGATCGAACACCTGTTCGTGCGCCCAATCGGGGTTGCAGTTGGGTTTGTCCACTTTATTGATGACCACAATGGCTTTTTTGCCCATTTCCAGGGCTTTTTGCAACACAAAACGCGTTTGCGGCATGGGGCCTTCAAAGGCGTCCACCAACAGCAACACGCCATCGGCCATGTTGAGCACGCGCTCCACTTCACCACCAAAGTCCGAGTGACCTGGCGTATCAATGACGTTGATCTTGTATCCCTTATAAGTGATGGATACGTTTTTGGCCAAAATAGTGATGCCGCGTTCCCGCTCCAGGTCGTTGTTGTCCAGGATCAAATCGCCGGATACTTCGTGTTCTTTGAACAGCTTGGAGGCATGGATGAGTTTGTCAACGAGGGTCGTCTTGCCGTGGTCGACGTGGGCAATAATGGCAATGTTACGAATGTTCTGCATAGAAAATGATGTTCGGTCTGGGGTTACTACTGACCTTCGCCGAAGAATTTATGATAATATTTCGTGCCAAAGGCCAAATTTTCTCGAAAAAACAGACCTTTTGTCAAACGAGCCGCAAAGGTACGTCTTTCTGTAAAAGTATCGAAGATAAAAGGCGGGAAGTTGTTAATAAAAGATGAAGTTTCGTCAAACATTTCTTCCGCTACAGCCAATAGAGGAAGAAAACAGTGCTTGGTTTTTCAAAATAGCCCTTATATTTGTGCAACTTGTTTGTCAAGCACCCGGCAGTTAGATGTTTTTAAAGTTCACCCTGTGCATTCGGAAGAACCAATTGAGAGCGCAGGTACGAATCCTGACGACTGCCGGTTTTTTTATTCATTTACTTGATTTTGCCCATCCCACCGTCAACGGCTAAAACCTGGCCAGTGATGAAAGAGGCTTGTTCCGACAGCAAGAAAAGCGCGGCATTGGCCATATCAGTGGGAGTCCCGATGCGTTTGAGGGGATGTCGCTGGGCCGAATTCTGTCTTTTTTCTTCCGTGCTCAATAAGTTGGCTGCCAAGGGCGTATCCGTGAGGGAAGGAGCAATGGCGTTGATGCGCACTGCGGGTGCCCATTCGGCAGCCAGGGCGTGAACCAGCCCTTCTACAGCCCCTTTTGCTGCTGCTATCCCGGCGTGAAAAGGCATCCCAGTCTGCACAGCCACAGTGCTGAATAGTACGACACTTCCCGTTCCACTTCTTTTCAGTGCCGCATACACCTGCTGTATTACTCGGAAGGCACCCACTATATTGATTTCCAACTCTTTGCGCAGGTCTTCGCTGCTGATCCGTTGAAATGGCCGGAGTTGGATGCTGCCTGGACAGTACACCAATCCATGCACTATCTCCGGCAGGTTTTCCAACTGAAAGTCCGACTGCAAAACATCCAAAGCCGACCAATGTACGCCTTCCAACTCCACCGGAAGCGGGCGGCGGCTATATGCCCAGATGTTGGCTCCGGCGGTCTGCAATTGTTGGGCAATTTCCAGTCCAATACCGCTGGACGCACCAATAATGACGTAGTTTTTGTGCATAAGACTTTCCCTGCTGGCCGATTTATGCTAATGGAGCAGGTGTTGCAAAAACGTTCCCTGCCGATATTGGTTCATTACGCACAAACCCAGCGGTTCGTTTAGAGGCTGTTTTAAAACCTTGAACGGAGCGAAAAGGCCTGAATTTTGGCGATAGATGAAGATTTATTTTTAGTGCATAGCCGAGTCTATTCGCTAAAAATAAAGCAAAATATAGCGGCGAAAGGCAGGACTTTGCATCCGG
>JANPIV010000131.1:0-92515 GCA_031425155.1 Saprospirales bacterium
GACCACACCTGAATTTAAATTATAATAACCCACAAACCGTCTTTGAAAATGGCATCCAAAATATCAATAAACAACTTTTTGTTCCTTGATTTTTAAACCAATATTTCTAACAAATCTGTCAACCTATTTCAGGACGGGTCAGTGTAATTAGCATGGCCAATTGAGATGCGCTGTTCGCTTTGCAGGGTACGTAAAAGTAGGCATACTCCACCTACGCCTCCTATTTTCACCGGATATGCCGAAATCAGGCAATTGCCAAAAGGAAGAGTTGGCATACCGATTATTAATAACAATTCCCTTATCATGCAGATAATGTTGGGCTATTGCGACCTGTACGAGCATACGAATTAGCCCCTTTGTCTAATTTCCCAAATGATTTTATTTTTTAAAAATTTCATACAGAGTTTTCGGCAAACCCTTACCTTTTCCCCCCTTTAAATAATAAAACCATGTACACCACCACCACCGAAGCACCCGAAGAGGTGCAAAACTTCATCAGTGGAAGTTTCAAATCCTCCACTTCAGACAAGCTGGACGTCATCAGCCCACTTGACGGCCGGGTTATTTCCACGGTGCCGCTCTCTGGCTACGCCGATCTGGATGAAGCTGTACAGGCCGCCAAACAAGCCTTTCCTGCCTGGTCGGGCCGCACCCTGAAAGAGCGCGTCCAATACATTTTTTCTTATCGAAATTTATTGATTCGCGACCGGGAATCTCTCTCCGCACTCATCCAACTGGAGAATGGCAAAACGCTGGATGAAGCCCGCGCCGAAGTGGATAAAAGCATAGAACTCTGCGAATTTGCCTGTTCTATGCCCCAGATTGTTAGTTATGAAGTGCAGGAAGTAAGCAAGGGCGTGGAATGCCGTATCGAGCGCAAACCACTCGGCGTAGTGGCCTCTATTGCGCCGTTTAATTTTCCGGCAATGGTACCCAACTGGACAATTCCGAATGCTATTGTTTTGGGCAATTGTATAATTTTGAAGCCCTCCGAAGTAGTGCCGCTCAGTGCTCTGCGCCTGGCGGAATTACTAAAAGAAGCTGGATTACCCGACGGTGTTTTTAGTGTGGTCAACGGCGGACAAGACATCGTAGAAGCCATCTGCGACCACCCGGATATACAGGCCGTTTCTTTTGTGGGCTCTACTAAAGTAGCCAAAATCGTCTATAAACGGGCTACTTCCAATCTGAAACGCTGCCTGGCTTTGGGCGGAGCCAAAAACCACCTGATCGTCATGCCCGATGCACACCTGGAAATGACGGCTTCCAATGTAGTCGCTTCTATGTCGGGTTGCGCCGGACAACGTTGTATGGCCGCCGCCGTGATGATCGGTGTGGACCGCGTTCAGCCGATTATTGACCGGATGTGCGAAGAAGCCCGCAAAATTATTCCTGGGCAGCAATTGGGGGCCGTTATTAGTAAAGCCTCTAAGGAACGCATTGAAGGTTATATCAATGATGCAGAAAAAGCCGGGGCCAAAGTACTCGTGGACGGTAGAAATACTGTCGTTCCCAATAGAGAAGGCGGGTTTTATGTTGGCCCCACTATTGTGGATTATGTAACTCCCGATATGCCTATTGCCCAGGAAGAAGTATTTGGGCCGGTCATCGCTATTATTCGCGCTAAAAATCTGGATGAAGCCATTGCTATCGAAAATGCTTCTCCTTACGGAAATGCAGCCTCGGTATTCACCGAAAGCGGCAGTTTTGCCAAGGAAGTGATGGAACGCGCCAGTGCCGGTATGATTGGCGTTAATATCGGCGTTCCTGTGCCCCGCGAACCATTTCCTTTTGGCGGCTGGAATGATTCCAAGTTCGGCGTATGCGATATTACGGGGAAGAGTTCTATTGAATTCTGGACGCAGAATAAGAAAACGTCTATGAAATGGAACCCGGAAGCGAGAACGAATTGGATGAGCTGATTTAGGTCTTTGGGTATTCGTCTTTGGTCTTTGGTAAATGCCAACAGCGGCCAAAGACTAAAGACCAATTACCAAAGACAAATAAACTAATAACCAATCACTAACACCCATTATGGCTACACTACTAATGGACCGCCGCGAAGTAGTCCAGACCAATCTCGATCATACGCTTTTTTCCTGGTCCAAACAAGCGGGACTAAATCCGCTGACCATCGAACGCGCCGAAGGCGTGTATCTGTACGATATGGATGGGAGACGTTATATTGACTTTTCTTCGCAATTGATGAATGTCAATATTGGTCATGGTAATCAACGCATTACGGAAGCGGTGCGGCGACAAATGGAACAGGTGAGTTATGTGCATCCCGGCATGGCGACCGAAGTGCGGGGCGCACTGGGTAAAAAACTGGCGGAACTGGCTCCCGGCAACTTGACCAAGACATTCTTTACCCTGGGTGGCTCGGAAGCCATCGAAAATGCCATTAAACTAGCGCGTCTATACACCGGACGGCATAAGATCATTACCCAATATCGCTCTTATCATGGTGGTACTTACGGGGCCATCACCGCAAGTGGTGACCCGCGTCGTTTCCCCATGGATGCACAGCAGATTCCTAATATTATTCGGGTTGAAAATCCTTATTTTTATCGCTGCCCCTGGAACAGTAGTTCGCCAGAAGAATGCGGTGAAATGGCCCTGCGCAATCTGGAACAAGTCATTATGTATGAAAATCCCGATAGCATCGCCGCTATTTTGTTGGAGGGCGAATCGGGGTCATCCGGCTGCCTAAAATATCCACCTTTCTACTTAAAAAAAGTAAAAGCGCTGGCCGAACAGCATGGTATTTTATTGATTGACGATGAAGTGATGAGCGGTTTTGGTCGGACCGGCAAGTGGTTTGCTTGTGAACACCATGATATGGTACCCGATATTATGTGTATGGCCAAAGGGATTACTTCGGGTTATATTCCTTTGGGGGCAATGATTGTTTCTGATACGATTGCTAAACATTTCGACGATAAATTTTTGGCCATCGGTCTTACTTATTCGGCCCACGCGGTAGCCTGTGCCGCTGCTCTGGAAAATATCCAGATATTGGAAGAAGAAGGCATGGTGGAAAATGCGGCGAGAATGGGCCGTTATATGGAATCGAAAGTAGAATTACTACGTGAAAAGCATCCTTCCATCGGTGATTACCGCAATACCGGACTATTAGGTTGTATTGAACTGGTTAAAAATCGTAAAACGAAAGAACCTATTGCGCCCTGGAATGCTAAACCACAGGATATGGCTATTACCAGTAAAATAGCCGCCGCCGTGCAAGCCAATGGTATGTTCACCTTTGTACGCTGGAACTGGATTTTTACCGCCCCGCCACTTTGTGTAACTGAAGAACAGATTGATGAAGGACTGGAAATCATTAGTAAGGCTATTGCTATTGCTGACGAATACTGCTATTAATGAGTGCTAAACCTCGTAGGCTTTTGAAACCTACGAGGTTTACGTAGTAAAAAATAAAATATGCACAAAGAAATAGTTTCTACAGAAAAAGAGCCTGTTACGTCCTCGCTATACAGCGAAGACCTCGCGCCCGTTCCGCTCGAAAAAAGAACTTGGAACACCTGGAACTATGCTGCCCTCTGGATCAGCATGAGCCTGTGTATTCCCACTTATATGCTCGCCAGTTCCTTGATCGAAGGCGGCATGAACTGGTGGCAGGCTATTCTGACTATATTTCTTGGTAACACTATTGTCTTGTTACCCATGATTTTAAATGGTCACGCGGGTGCTAAATACGGCATTCCTTTTCCGGTGTTGGCCAGAGCAAGTTTCGGGATTCGTTTAGCAAATTTACCGGCTATTTTACGGGCCATCGTGGCTTGTGGCTGGTTTGGTATTCAGACCTGGATCGGTGGGTTTGCTTTGTACCAGATGTTTAAATTATGGATTCCATCGCTGGCCACATTACCCCGAATTTTTCCGGCTTCTTTTGGATTGGAAACCGGCCCGGCCATTACTTTTCTACTGTTCTGGCTGCTTAATATGTTTATTATCTGGCTGGGCGTAGAAAGTATCCGTAAGTTGCTGGTTTTTAAGGCCATTTTTCTGCCCCTGGCGGCATTGGCACTGTTGTTTTGGGCGATAGATGCCGGAAATGGATTAGGCCCCATTCTGGCCCAACCTTCCAAGTTTCAAAACAGTGCCGCGTTCTGGGATTTCTTTTTCCCGGCTTTAACCGGCATGGTGGGCTACTGGGCTACGTTATCACTGAATATTCCCGATTTTACGCGCTACGCAAAAAGCCAGCAAGCACAAATCACCGGGCAGGCCATTGGTTTGCCTTCTTCCATGACTTTATTTTCGTTTATTGGCGTAGTAGTCACTTCGGCAACCGTCATTATTTATGGAGAAACCATCTGGGACCCGCTGGTGCTGGTTGAGAAGTTTGAAAGTAAATTACTAGTGAGTGTGGCCATGATTTGCGTAGCGATTTCTACTCTCGCCACTAATATTGCCGCTAATATTGTTGGCCCGGCCAATGACTTTTCTAATCTTTCGCCATCGCGGATTAATTTCAGAATGGGCGGTTATATCACCGGAATTTTTGGTGTACTGATTTTTCCCTGGAAATTAATTGCCGACCCAAGCGGTTATATTTTTACCTGGCTCATTGCTTATTCTAGTTTGTTAGGCCCGATTGGCGGCATTATGATTGCGGACTATTATTTTATTCGCAAAAAGGAATTAATTGCTGCTGATCTATATTCCGAAACGGGTGCCTATACTTATCGAAACGGCTATAACCTGGCCGCACTTTGGGCCTTATTAATTGGTATTCTGCCCAATATCCCCGGCTTTTTAGTGACCATACACGTAGTCGCCAAAGAAAATGTACCGGAATTCATTGCCGGTTTGTATCATTATGCCTGGTTTGTTGGTTTTGCCGTTTCTTTCTTTGTTTATTTGTTGCTAATGAAAAAAGGGGTTCCACAGAGGCTCACGGAGTAAAATGAGGCTCACCGAGGTTTTGAAAAATTAGACTTTAATAATTATTTCACAGAGGCTCACAGAGAAAAACAGAGGCTCACAGAGGTTTTGAAGGAATTACATTATAATATTTCTGCGTGAGCCTCTTATTCTCAACAATCTCAACCTTATCTACATTCTCTACCAAATATGTCCATCCTTATCAAAAACGGCCATGTTGTCACCGCCTCCGAGGACTATAAAGCCGACATCTATATCGAAGGCGAACAAATCATTGCGATTGGCGCAAATCTGCCTTATCAAGCCGATCAAGTGATTGATGCGACTGATAAAATTGTCTTTCCGGGCGGTATTGATCCCCACGTTCATTTGGATATGCCTTTTATGGGCACTTATTCCAGTGACGACTACGAAACGGGTACCCGCGCGGCCTTATTTGGCGGCACTACAATGGTCATTGATTTCATTCTGCAAACACAAGGCGATTCCTTGTATAACGCCCTGCGCACCTGGCAAAAGAAGTCGCTCGGTAAGGCCATCGGTGATTATAGTTACCACATGGCGGTGACCGATTTTAATGAAAATACCGCCGCCGAAGTAGTAGAAATGATTGAAATAGAAGGCATTACTTCTTTTAAAACTTTCATGGCTTATAAAGGTGCTTTGATGATTGACGACGGGCAGATGGTACAACTAATGCAAGTCGTCAAAAAACACGGCGGTATGGTAACGGTACACGCTACTAATGGCGATATGATTGATTCGCTTATTGCTAAAAACCGGGCTGTGGGTAATCGCGCACCCATTTATCACTACTTGTCCCAACCAGAGATTACCGAAGCCGAAGCATCCGCGCGTTTTACGGATATGTTATATTACACGGGCTGCACTGGTTATATAGTGCATCTTACTTGTCAAGGCGCTTTAAATGCGGTGAGGGAAGCCAACAAAAGAAATCAGCACGTTAATGTAGAGACATGTATCCAGTATTTATTATTGGATGCTTCTTTGTACCAACAAGATTTTGAGGGGGCAAAGTGGGTGATGAGTCCGCCGCTACGCGAACCAAAAGACCAGGATGCACTCTGGGCGGGTATTGAACAGGGACTAGTCAATGTAGTCGCCACCGACCATTGTCCATTCACCTGGGAGCAAAAACAAATGGGAAAAGATGATTTTTCTAAAATCCCTAATGGTCATCCGGCTATTGAACACCGCGTGGAATTGCTATTTTCAGAAGGCGTACAAAAAGGGCGAATTACTTTACCTAAATTTGTCGAACTCATCTCCACGAACGCCGCTAAACTATTCGGTATGTATCCCCGCAAAGGCACCATCGCGATTGGTGCAGATGCAGATGTGGTTATATTAAATCCGGCGACTAAACATGTACTTTCTGCCAAAACCCACCATATGCGCACCGATTATTCTGCTTATGAAGGCCGGGAAGTAACAGGTAAAGTAGAAACGGTTATATTAAGAGGTAAATTAGCGATTGAACAAGAAAAATGCTTGTTGGAAGCGGGATATGGGCAGTTTGTGCGGCGTGGCCCCACCCCTGGCCCCACCCCTGAAAGGGAGGGGAACTAAATTGAGTTTCACGCTATTGGTTTGTATTACCTTGGAGAAACAATAGTTTTGTAATGGTATAATTGCACATCTTAAACTAAACACAATAGCAAAAAACATTGGAGTTGGCCCCATAAAATCTATAATAAAAATAAATAGATCTATTTCCCCAAGGTACTAATAATCAACAAAAAACACCACGATCATATCCCCCTCCCTTTCGGGGGAGGGGTTAGGGGTGGGGTCACGCTAAAAAAAATCATCCAATGCCCAGAACTATTAAATCCGGTCTCATTCAAATGAGCCTTCCCATGACGGAAGGCGAAGGCAGTATTTCCGAAATCTGCAACGCCATGGTGCAAAAACACCTGCCGTATATAGAAGCCGCTGGTGAACAAGGCGTACAAATCCTTTGCTTACAGGAAATATTCAATACGCCGTATTTCTGCCCCAGTCAGGATGCGAAATGGTACACCACTGCGGAATCAGTACCCGGCCCCACCACAGAACTCATGCAGGAATATGCCAAAAAGTACCAGATGGTCATTATAGTGCCCGTCTATGAAAAAGAACAGGCGGGTGTACTATATAATACCGCTGCGGTAATAGATGCCGATGGTACTTATTTAGGTAAATACCGCAAAAACCATATTCCACACACTTCCGGTTTTTGGGAAAAATACTTTTTTAAACCCGGCAATCTGGGCTATCCAGTATTTGAAACCCGCTACGCAAAAATCGGCGTTTATATTTGCTATGATCGGCATTTCCCGGATGGCGCACGTTGTCTGGGATTAAACGGCGCGGAAATTGTGTATAATCCATCTGCCACAGTAGCGGGATTATCGCAGTATCTCTGGAAACTAGAACAACCTGCTCATGCTGCCGCCAATGGTTATTTTATGGGTTGTATTAATCGTGTTGGTACCGAAAAACCCTGGAATCTCGGCAAATTCTATGGTTCTTCTTATTTCGTGGACCCGCGTGGGCAAATTTTTGCGCAAGCCTCCGAAGACAATGATGAATTACTGGTTGCCGAATTTGATCTGGATATGATTGATCAGGTACGTTCTACGTGGCAGTTTTTCAGAGACCGAAGACCGGAGACGTATGGAAAATTAGTGGAACTGTAATAGCGATTTAAACCTCGTAGTTTTTGAAACTTACGAGATTTATAGACAATAAAATATTTTTTGATTGATGAATGCAGATTGATGAATGTTGATATTTGATGGCCCGTGACGTGTTCTTTTACATCCAAAATCAACATTCATCAATCTTATATCATCAATCGAAATATTTTCTATAAAAAACATCTACTCTATTATCTACCCATTTAAATAATTTACGATCAACCCTCATAAACTTTCATCAACCGTTATCAACCATTTTATATGTCCGAATACGCCCGTCCGCAGTCCGAACAAGAATTTGAGCAGAATTTCAAGCAGAAAAAGCCGCTGATGAATCAAACGGAAGCGTTTGTCGAGAGTTCGCGCTGCCTGTTCTGTTATGATGCGCCCTGTATGCACGCCTGCCCGACGCATATAGATATTCCCTTGTTTATTAAGCAAATCCACACTGGCAACGTGGACGGTGCCGCCGAAACCATCTACGATATGAACTGGATGGGCAATGCCTGTGGTAAGGTCTGTCCGACGCAAGTGCTGTGCGAAGGTGCCTGTGTACTCAATCACGCCCACGTCAAGCCCATTGAAATTGGTCGTTTACAGAATTTTGCCACGCATACGGTCATAGAATCCAATAAACAACTCTATAAAAAAGGCGAGCCGAATGGCAAAAAGGTGGCCATCATCGGGGCGGGACCAGCGGGCATTTCCTGTGCCTGCGAACTAAGTGTATTAGGTTATGAAGTAGATATTTATGAAACGAATTATAAACCGTCGGGACTCACAGTCCACGGGACCGCACCCTATAAAATTACCAATGAAGAAGCCTTAGACGAAATTGATTACTTGCAAAATCAATTCGGATTTAATATTCACTATGGCCTGACCATTGGAACGGACGAGCAACTACGCAATCTGGAAGCAGAATACGACGCTATATTTTTGGGGGTTGGTCTTGGCCCTACTGCCCTGCTCCGCATGAATGGCGAAACCTTTGATAATGTAATCGGTGCCGTAGAATTTGTTCATGCTTTACGTTTTAAAAAACACCATATTCAAGTACCAAAAGCAGTCATTGTATTAGGTGGTGGTAATACCGCGATGGATGCTGCTTCCGAATCGGCCCGTATGGGGGCAGAGCAAGTGTATCTGGCTTACCGCCGTTCTAAAGCAGAGATGGGTGCCTATTCCTTTGAATATGATCTGGCCATTAGTGCGGGCGTAAGAAGTTTATTTAACGTCAGTCCGAAAGAAATCATCGGCACCGATCAAGCCACCGGCGTACTATTTGTCAGAACCCAACTGGAAGATGGCCAACTTGTCGAAATACCCGGTTCCGAATTTGTCATTGATTGCGACTTAGTCATCAAAGCCACTGGACAAGCCAAAATGGCCAATATGTTGCAGGGAATCAATGGATTAGAATTAAATTCTTCTAAACGAATCATGGTACATCCAACCACTTATCAAACCGGAAACCCCAAATATTTTGCCGGTGGTGATGCTGTCAATGGCGGTGCCGAAGTGGTAAATGGAGCGCATGATGGAAAGCAGGCGGCGCGGGGAATTCATCAATTTTTAATGATGAATGAGTAATTATGAATGCTCAAAAACAAAGCAACAACAATCATTGCCGCCCTAATAGTTTGTTGGTCCATCGTTTATTTTTTCTAATAAAGCAATAAGCAGACATAACGCTCGGCAAAATAATTCATCATTAATAATTCATCATTAACTTCATGGCCGACCTATCCATCAATTTTGCGGGCATCAAAGCGCCCAACCCGTTTTGGCTGGCCTCCGCGCCGCCGACCAATTCCGGCTACCAAATTATGAAAGCCTTCGACGCGGGTTGGGGCGGAGCCGTCTGGAAAACCCTCGGCGTGCCCGTCATCAACGTGTCGAGTCGTTACGGCGGACTGAACTACCGCGACACCCGCATGTCGGGCTTCACCAACATTGAACTCATCACCGACCGTACGCTGGCCGAAAACCTGCGGGAAATAGAAATCGTCAAAAAACACTTCCCAGATCATGCAGTGATCGCTTCGCTGATGGTGGAAACCCGCCAGGAGTGGCAACAGATAATCAAAGACGTGGAAAACGCGGGGGCAGACGGTATTGAACTCAATTTCGGTTGTCCGCACGGGATGTGCGAACGCGGCATGGGTTCGGCGGTCGGGCAGGAACCTTCGGTGTTGAAGACCATTGTGGAATGGGTGATGGAGGCCGCCCAAATCCCGGTCATCACCAAACTCACACCTAATATTTCCAACATCGAAGACCCCGGTTTGGCGGCAGTAAAAGGCGGTACCAATGCAATTTCATTAATAAATACGATTAAGAGCATCATTGGCATTGACCTGGATACCTTCGCGCCCTACCCTTCCGTGGACGGCAAAGGCACCAACGGCGGCTACTGCGGCCCGGCAGTGAAACCCATCGCGCTGAACATGGTGCGCCAACTAGCCCAGCATCCCCAGATTGCCGGTACGCCCATCAGTGGCATCGGCGGCATCGAGACGTGGCGCGATGTGGTGGAATTCATTCTTTTGGGTGCTACTTCGGTGCAGGTTTGTACTTCGGTTATGCACTACGGCTTTGGTATTGTCCGCGAAATGGATGCCGGATTACGTCGTTTTATGGATGAACGCGGTTTCCAAACCATCTACGATTTTGCGGGAAAAGCCTTACCTAATGTGCTGGAATGGAAGGACTTAAATCTGAAACACAAGGTCGTCGCTCATATTGATCCAGCGAAATGTATCGGCTGCCAACTCTGCTACATCGCCTGCGAAGACGGTGCGCACCAAGCCATTGCCCTGTCCCGTGAGCCGGGCGTGCGCATCCCGGAAATCATTGACGAAAACTGCGTCGGTTGCAACCTCTGCTCCCTCGTTTGTCCCGTGGAAACCTGCATTACGATGGAAAAACGTGACCCCGGCACCGAACACGTCACCTGGGAAGAACTCACCGAAACCCGGCAAGTCCCCGATTCCTTCAACGATCCCCGTGCGGGCGGCAACGGACACTGGGTGCCGGAGCCGGAAGCGGCGTTGAAAATTATGAATTATGAATTTACAATTCATTCTAAACGACACCACCATCCGCACCGATCTGCCGCCCGGCACGACCGTACTCGATTTTGTCCGTTACCATCGGCACCTGACGGGCACCAAGATCGGCTGCCGCGAAGGCGACTGCGGAGCCTGTACCGTGCTGGTCGGTAAGTACACAGACGATGCGGTGACCTACCAATCCATGACTTCCTGCCTGTTGCCGTTGAGTAATGTGCAGGGCAAACACGTGGTTACCGTGGAAGGCATTAATTCTCCCCAAGCAGACACTTTAACGGCGGTTCAGGCAGCGATGGTGGCCGAAAATGGTACCCAATGCGGCTTCTGTACGGTTGGTTTTGTCATGGCTCTGACAGGGTATTTTTTGCAGGAAAGTGCTGATAATCAGGAACTTACAATCGCCGCCATTGATGGAAACATCTGCCGCTGTACGGGTTACAAATCCATTGAACGCGCCGCCGCCCGATTGTCGTGTACGGGTGCCCCTTGCGGGTACCCTGCCCTGGATTTCGCCATTCAACAAGGCATTGTCCCCGCCTATTTTTCAACGATCAAAGCGCGGCTGCTGGCCCTGTGTCGCCGATCCCCGATCGGCGACACAGGCGACACGGACAGCCGATCAGGGATCGGCTATACGGGGGGCGGCACTGATTTATACGTCCAGCGGCCCGAGGAAATGGAAGCCACCGCTGCGCAGCCTTTGTTCGATAACAGCCATTTAAAAGGCATCCGCGAAGCAGATAATTATGTAGAAATCGGCGGCGCGGCGACCGTGACGGATTTGATGGAATCGCCGGTCCTGCAAGCCATTTTTCCCAAGTTAAAAACCCATCTTAAACTCGTCTCTTCCACACCGATTCGCAACATGGCCACGGTCGCGGGCAATTTGGTCAACGCCTCCCCCATTGGAGACCTGACCGTCTGGATGCTGGCCCTGAATGCCACGGTGGTGCTTCGCAACGGCCAGATTCGCGAAGTACCGTTACGCGATTTTTATCGGGGTTATAAATTGCTGGATAAAACCGCCGACGAAGTGCTGGAAAAAATCCGCTTTCCAAAACCCGTTGGAACTACTTATTTTAACTTTGAAAAAGTCAGCAAACGCACCTATCTGGATATTGCTTCTGTCAATTCTGCGCTGTCCTTACAAGTAGAAAACGGTGTTATTAAGAGTGCCCATTTTGCGGCAGGCGGGGTGGCCCCCATACCTTTGTATTTGCCGAAAACTTCCGCTTTTTTAGTAGGAAAAATATTTCCTGTAAATGAAATAACAGCAGAGAAAATGCTGGTCGAGGTCAATGAAATTATACAATCTGAAATCAGCCCCATTTCCGATGTACGTGGCTCCAAAGAATACAAAAGATTGTTATTAAAGCAGTTGTTTTATGCGCATTTGCTGGAAATGCTGTGAGTATAATCAGATAACATCTGCCCAACGCACCGACAGCCCCGGCATTATATCTGCACCGGAAAGTACCTCCTCAAATTTCACCGTTTGAATATCCCCATTTTCCGAATAGACATAAGTGCGCCTATTTTTGGGATCAACGAGCCAACCCAAGCGGCAGCCACTGTCCATATACTCATCCATTTTTTCGCGGAGGTCGGTTAGGCTTTGGTCACCCGAACGAAGTTCAAGTACAAAATCAGGCGTGATAAGGGAAAATTTTTTCTTTTCTGAAGCAGGCAGGGCATCCCAACGATCTTGGCGAATCCAGGCAGTATCCGGCGCACGCTCAGCACCATTGGGGAGCGTAAAGCCAGTCGAAGAATCAAAAGTGCGGCCAAGTTTGTGTTGACGGTTCCAAAGACCTATTTCTGTCGTAATTTCGGCGTTATGATTTCCTGTTTCAGAATTGGTAGGGGGCATAATAAAAAGTTGACCATCGGCGGTGCGCTCGATGCGGAGTTCGGGATTGGCGAGGCAAAATTCATAGAATTCATCGCGGCTCATGCCGTCGGCATAAAGGCGGAGAGGTGTGCCGTTATTGAATTTTATTTTTAACACACTAGGCAACGTTGGTCGTGGCGCGAGTTCAATAGACATGGCAACATATTTTTGACAAAGATAGATTCTTTAAAGCACAATAAGACGCATGATGCCGTCCAAGTTCATCGTTCATACTTCATACTTCATACATACTTGAAAAACACCGATTCATATTCCCACGTCCGCGGCGAGTCCGTTTATCTCGACGATCTGCCACTCCTGCGCGGTACCCTGTTCGCGGCGGTGTTCGATTCGCCGGTGGCGCACGGCATACTGCATCACGTGGACGTGTCCGAGGCCGAAAAAATGCCGGGCGTATTCAGGATCATTTTGGCCAAAGACCTGCGCGGTGAAAACCAGATCGGCGGCATCATTCCCGATGAACCGTTGCTGGCCGACAAACATGTGCATTTCCACGGGATGCCTATTGCGCTGGTATTGGCAGAAAGCGAGGCCATTGCGCGGGCCGCAGCCCATCAGATCAAGGCCGACATCGAGCCATTGGAAGTCATCACCGATCCCCGGGTGGCCTGCGCCAGAAACGAACTCATTGTGCCGCCCAAACGCTTCCAACTCGGCGACACTAACCGGGCGTTTGCCGATTGCGAAGTCGTGCTGGAAGGTCGCGCCGATGTGAACGGACAGGAGCACCTCTACATCGAAACGCAGGGGGCCTATACCCTGCCGATGGAAGGTGGTGGCCTCAAAGTCTATTCTTCCACGCAGGGGCCAACGGCGGTGCAACGCGCCGTAAGCCGCGTTACCGGCCTGCCCATGCACCGCATCGAAGTGGAGGTGGGACGACTCGGCGGCGGCTTTGGCGGCAAGGAAGATCAGGCCAATATGTGGGCGGCCCTGTGTGCCGTGGCCACGCAACTAACCAACCGCCCGGTCAAGTACAGCCTGCACCGTTTGGAGGATATGCGCATGACCGGCAAACGCCATCCATACTCGGCAGATTACAAGATCGGATTGGATAAAGACCTGAAAATCAAGGCTTACGAGGTCATTTTTTATCAAAATGCAGGTGCAGCGGCAGACCTGTCGCCAGCCGTGCTGGAACGCACTTTGTTTCACTGCACCAACGCCTATTTCATTCCCAACGTGACGGCGACCGCGTATAGTTGTCGCACCAATTTGCCGCCCAATACCGCTTTTCGGGGTTTCGGCGGGCCACAGGGTATGTTCGTTTTGGAGTCCGCCATCAGCCATGCGGCAGAAGTGTTGGGCGTGCGGGCAGCCGAGATTCAACGGAGGAATTTGATTCAAACCGGCGAGGAATTTCCGTACGGGCAAAAAGCGGAAAGCGAAGCCGAAAGCACCTGGATACAGGCCGACGCGCGTTTTGATTTTGCAAAAATTCAACAGGACGCTGCCGATTTTAATGCTAAAAACAAGTTCCAAAAACGCGGCGTGGCCTTGATGCCCGTTTGTTTCGGCATTTCTTTTACCAAAACGGCGATGAATCAGGCGCGGGCACTAGTGCATGTTTATACGGACGGTTCCGTGGCGGTTTCGACGGGGGGTGTGGAAATGGGACAAGGCGTGAATACCAAAATGTTACAAATAGCGGCGCAAACCTTCTCTATTGCGCCGGAGCAGGTAAAAGTCCACAGCACCAACACTTTACGCATTGCCAACACCTCCCCTTCCGCTGCCTCTGCTACGGCAGATTTGAACGGAAAAGCCACGCTGATGGCTTGCCAGGCCATTCTGGAACGCCTGAAAATCGTGGCGGCAGAAGAACTGAATTTGCCGCCTGGATCAAGTATTCGATTGGAAAACGGGTTTGTTTTTTGCCTCGACCAACCAACGGAACTGGACTGGAAAACGCTGGTCGGCGCGGCTTATCTGAAACGGGTCAGCCTCAGCGAACACGCGCACTACGCCACGCCCGGCGTTCATTTCGACTGGGCCACGGCCAAAGGCCACCCCTTTGCGTACCACGTTTTTGGCACCGCCATCACGCAGGTCACGGTAGATTGTCTGCGTGGCATTTACACCGTGGATTTTGTCAAAACCGTCCATGATTTTGGCAAAACAATGAATACACCGGTGGACATGGGTCAGATCGAAGGTGGCATTGTACAGGGCATCGGTTGGATGACCATGGAAGAAATCGTGTATGATGCGGCGGGACGACTGCGGTCCAACGCGCTTTCGTCGTACAAGATCCCCGACATCTATTCCGCGCCAAAAACTATTGATATAGTGCCGCTAGTTACGGAACGCGAGAACTTGGCTATTTTCAGTTCCAAAGCCGTGGGCGAACCGCCGCTGATGTACGGCATCGGAACGTATTTTGCTATTCGGGATGCAGTGAAGGCTTTTAATGACGGTGTTTCGCCTGCCTTTGATGCGCCTTTTACCCCGGAGAAAGTGTTAATTAATTTGTATAGAAATACTAGTGAAATAAGCAGTATATCTATTAGGCAGGAGGCAGCGCAGTATGACCATCAATAGATGAAATTATTTTTGAATGATGGTTTTTATAGAAAATTTTTCGATTGATGATATAAGATGGAGGAATGTTGATTTTTGATGTAACAGAACACGTCATGGCCCATCAAATATCAACATTCCTCCATCTGCATTCATCAATCAAAAATTAGCCTTACTGGAACTCCTTATTTCCTCGACAATACATCCAGCCCATATTTCTGGATCACGCGCCGCACTTTTTCCGGCCACAATGGATCAGCGGCGTAGCCCGGCTCCTGGCGTTTGACGTGGGCCGACATTCCTCTGATAAAGCATTCATAATCGCCGGTTGGGCAGGCCAGGGCATCTTTGAACCACTTGCGGCTGCGCAAAAAGCGGGAAAAGTCATACACCGCCTCGGTGGGCGTAGCGTACGACCGGAAAGGCGTCATCACGCCTTCATGCCACATCATAAATACCTCTCCCTTCCAGCTGGGCCCTGCTTTCATACCAAAGGGATTACCAGAGTTTTTATACAAATAACTGGTAAATCCGGTGGATTCCAGCGTCGCGATGGCTACAAAAGCCGCCGCCGGTACGTGCTCGGATTTTTCCACCTGCATAGCCTCGCGCATGAAGCGTTCAATAATTGGAATCGGTGCGCCAAAACTATCCGAAAGTACCTGCGCAACCGCCGCGATCTCCACTTCGCGTTTTAAAAGGTTACTGGTTTGCATTGACAATTGGGCCTGAGCGGCCACCGCAAACAAAAGAAAAAAGCCAGGAAGTAGTGATTTTTGAAAAAAGGACATGATTTGAAAACGTGTTTGGTTGCGCGTTTTAACGTAGTATTTGCTATTGGTCACTCCTGCGAAGGGCAAAAAGTAGGATTATGAGAAAATTTGCTTAAAAATAAGTCGTTTATTGAAATTAGTGTTGGCTAAATTTTGCGTAATGTATTGGTTTCCATTGCCATTTTGCCTTTTGCAAATTTGCTTATTTACTTACGGGTTATTGTCCGGTCAGAAAAATGCTCACCGCGCCGGTTCCCGACGGGCCAAAAAGTAACAGCCAGTACTGACCGGCGGCTACTCCCTCTACTTGCAGGTCGGCTTGCTGTCCGAGCGGCAACTTCCAGTCGCGCACCGAACCACCTTCGACATTGACTAACAGCACTTTATCAAACTTACCTTCGGCGCGTAACCGGATTTCGGAGCGAGCCGGATTGGGTGTAGCCGTGGCCATCAGCAGTCGCCGTTCCGCCTCGTGGGTGGCCACAGAACTGCCTTTGCCAATCGTATATTGCCCCGGTTGCACGTGGTCAATGCGGATAAAACCGTATTTATCGGTGGACGAGGCCAGTTTATTTTTGAAATAGGTCGGGTATTCCTGCCAGGCCAGGCCGGGTTTGGCACGATAGAGCAGGCGTACGTCATCTTCCGAGGAGCCATTCTGCGCAAAAAGTTCGGCATCCAGTTGATCGAGTTGGCCGCGACCGTCGTAGAAAATGGCCGCGTTGCCATCAAAACCCACCGGAAAATCACCCTCTATAGTCCAGTAGCGATCCGTGATTTTGTACCCCTGCGGATTGCAGCCCGCCGTGTCGGGACGTACGAAATGGTGTTCGGCCCGCACCAGTACCGAATCGGGTAGCGCAGTAGCGGTGATGCTGATTCTAGCAGTCGTCAGGTTCTGGGTCGTCGCGTTTTTTAACACCACTTCTTTATCGCCACGCGCCAGCGTAAGGTGCAGATTGGTATTTATCCATACAAATTTAGGCAAAAATGGTAGCGTAAAAGTGGCCGTGGACTGCTCACCGGAAACGGTTGCCGTCAGATTCACGCGTTGGTGCGCGGCATTGACAAAGGTAAATTCCAGAGGCACCTGCTGATAAAAGTGCGGTGCTCCGCGTAGTTTTTGTTTGACAAATACCTGGACGACAAACTCGCCGCCATTAGGCACTATTTGCGTGGAATCCACCGAAAAATGCGTAAAACCGGGGCTGAACACCCAATCTTCAAAGAATGGGGTCAGATCATGGCCGGTCGCTGCCGTCAGTTTATCCCGAAAATCGGCACTGCTCCAGTCATCAAAACTGGTGTTCACCAAAGCTGCCGTAATGCCTTTTTGAAACAGTGTATCGCCCAGATAACCACGCAAATTATGCGCTACCACGGCCCCTTTCTTATACACATGGTCGCCGTAGGTAATATCGTGCGGCACCCCCGACACGGCCCGGTAGCCGCCCTCGCTCACGTGGGTATTCTGCAACACATTCAGAAAATTATCGCGCACCGCATCCCGAAAAGCGGTTTTGCCATAGACAAACTCAGTAAACAAATGCTCCGAATACACCGCCCAGCCTTCGTTGAGCCACATATCCTCCGCCGTGGTGCAGGTGGCCAGATCGCCCCACCAGTGATGGCTGAGTTCGTGCGCCCAGAGCGTCTCGAAGCCCAGCGTGCCATCAATCGCCGAGCGCATGATGGCGATATTGGTGGCGTGTTCCATCGCTCCCGCGTTGAAAGGCACCAGCGAGTAGCCGACTTTGGGCCAATTGAATGGCCCATACCAGGCCTGAAAACACTGCAACGCCTGCGGCAAATGCTGGAAAGTCGCCCGCACTTTATTGGTGTCCACGGCGGCGGCGGCTATTTCGACGGGGATGCCATTGATCGTCCGTTTCCAGGATACATAGGGGCCGGTGGCGTAGCAGGCGAGGTAGGAAGGGATGGGTTCGTCGAGTTTCCAGTGGCGGGTGACCTGGCCGTTTTGCGTGGTTTCGCTCTGCAAAGTGCCGTTGCAATACGCCGGGCGACCCGACAGGGAGGTAATGTGACATTCGAAAGAACAACGCTCCACGAAGTTGTCGAAACAGGGAAACCAGGCCCGACCAAACGAATGCGGATCAGCGGCAAAGCCCACGCCGAGGTTGTAATGGTAGGGCGTCTGGTTATAAATACCGCCCCAGCCGCTGTCATCCTGCTTCGGAAGTCCATGATAATCAATGCTTAACGTCATCGTCTGGCCTGGCGACAGCGGCACAGGAAACGTAATTAACAGCGAGTTGCCGCTTTGGCTGAACGTCGCCGGACTGCCGTTGGCTTTTACCGCATCCACGGTCAGGGCTTCCAGATCGAGCCGGATACCGGGCACGTTGGCCACTTTTGCGGCGATGGTGAGCACCGCCGTGGCCTGCAACTGCGGTACACTCAACAGGCTCAGCGTAATGTCCGTATGCACAATATCCAGCGAATCGCTGCGGGTATCGGGTGGCGGCGGTGGCGTCTGCGCGGTGGATTTACGGCTGTCGCTGCGCCACTCGTCGGAGTGCAGCATTTGTTGCGCGGAGAGGGCGGTCAGCGAAAGGACGAACAGGAAGAGGACGTAGCGCATGCGGTGGATTTTTTGCAAAAATAGGGATTTTGGGGGGAATGAGGGAGGGGAAGTGGGGAGGAAAAATGTTAGTAGTTATGTGAAGGGGCATTAATATATAGATTACCTTCGTACGGTTTTTACACTGTTCTCTTTTTTATAAATATAAAAATCAGATTTTACCCACTTTTTTGATAATACTGATAACCGAAATTGACCATGCTTGATATAATAAAATTATTTTCCAAAAAGGATGAATCTTTTGATTTTATAATAGAATTTTTGAAAAAAGATGAATTGTTGAAGCCAAGAAAGGCTAACCTTTTGAATTCTATGTCAAAAGCATTCAGCGATTATGCTAATCAAAGTGAAATTGCTTTTGATGAGTTAGAAAAACTAATTGAGGGTAACCCTCAATTAATAATCGATGCTACTAGAATTTTTTTCACGCAGAGGGACACTCTTACAAAGCTAATGGATTCAGGTAGAAGGCAGCAAAACGTGAAGAAATACACGGTAATGGATAAAATTAGTGATATTGCAGATATGTATGAATGTACATCAATGCTCCAATTACCTGCTTATTTACTCTCTCAACGCAAAGCAAAATACGAAAAACTCGTTGACCCTTTAACGATTTTAAGCCATTTTAAAAAGTCTTACCTTACATCGAAAAATAAAGATCAATTACGCCTTTTGCGTAATAATATTAGCCACAAATTCACAATCGAAAATGATGAGATCATAACACCTAAAGGAGAAAGAATTTCAATAGCGGATATTGAAGAACTTCATCAAAAATTTGACCAGATAACATCATGGTGGATGACTTTTACCATTTATACCCTTTGGGATATGCCAATGTTTGGATTTCTTGTAATATTAGGCATGTTTTCAACCATTAAAGATAAATCAAGCGCGTGGGATGCTTTTATAAAAGCAATAAAATTCTTCTATGGAGATATTATAGATGAAATGCAGCAAAAGAAAGAGGAAGAAGAAAAAACAAAACATACAAAATATAGACGACTTCGTAAAGATTTTAAGCATTTGGTCCAGTATAAGATTCTAAAAGAGTTTCATGACAGAAAGACGAATAAATTTTTAGAAAATAATGTATCAATAATAATGGAGCGACTAGCCTACCACTTGCACTACTTTACAAGTGAGTTGGGCCAAATATCTGGCAAATTGGACAATGTAGAAGATCAAGAGAGAATTAAGAATTTTTCTGATTGGATTAATGGGATATACTCAAAAATTGAGGAAGTAAATGAAATATTTAGGGAACATCCCGAAATTATTTCGATTATTCTAAAAAAGAAAAAGATGGGGAAAAAGAAATGGGAAAAACTGATTCAAGAATACAAACTAAAAAAACTGCCTACAAATTTGGAAGATGATGAGTCTTAGTCCCAAGTGGCATGAAGTTCTGCCTCGTGCTACCAATAGGTGCGGCTCCAATCTGATGTACTTTAAGTAGATGTAGTCAATGACCTCTCCGAGGTCATAAAATTTACATCACATTGGAGCCACCCCCGCTGGCGCGAGGTTCCACCTCATAGGCATCAGGTTAGATAAAAACGGATTATGTAGATGCTTGATAATAAGAGGGGGTAATTATCCATCTTGGCTGCCTTAAATTGGCAAATATGGAGTTTTCAGCAGAAATACCAGATGTGGAGGCAGTACTTAAAAAATTGAGCGATTTTTTTGACCAGGATCGCCTGGCAGTGGAAGCGCAGCAGGCAGGTTTTATTCAAAGACCGCGGAAGATGACGGGCTTGGCGTTTTTGGGCATTTGCGTTTTGCAGGGACTTGGTCAAAGTTTGAATGTTCTGTGTGGTGCCTTGGAGCGTTTCTCCATCCGTATGTGTGGACAGAGCTTGGACGAGCGTTTTACGGATAAAGCCCTGGTATTCATGCGGAATTTGTTCGGGCAAATGCTGGAAATGGAATTGTCAAGTGGTGGGCCATTAGATTTTTTGGGTAAGTTCTCCGGGGTTTTCATCCAAGATTCGACGGTGATCAAGTTACCCGACAGTATGGTAGCCTTATTCAAGGGCACCGGGGGTAGTGCAGGGGTGTCAAGCATCAAGTTGGACCTTTGCTTGGATGTACAGGATACGAGTTGTTGGGTTGACCTTCGGGCTGGGGCCAGCAGCGATAACACGCAAGCGGTGCGAAACCCCAGAGCTGGTGCTTTGTACCTGCGCGATTTAGGATACTTCAATATCGCGTTTTTCATGTTGATTGCCGAAGCCAAAGCCTACTTTTTGTCCCGTTTGAGATTGAAAACGGCCATTTATGGGGACAAATTTGGCAAAACGGTTATTGACCTTGGTGCGGAGGCCAAAAAATTGAAAGCGGATGAAACATGGAGCGTATCGGCCTTTATTGGTAGCCGGAAGTTTTTACCAGTATGGCTAATCATCCAGAAACTGCCGCCAGAAGTGGTTGCCATTAAGATTGCCAAACTGAAAAAGGATCGGCAAAAGCGGATGGGCAAGATTAGCAAGGAGGCACTGGCGTGGTGCGAGTTCAATAGTTACGTCACGAATATTCCTTTGGGCTGGTTCGATGCCTGGACGATTATTAAAATATATGCCGTAAGGTGGCAGATTGAAATCATGTTCAAAGTTTGGAAATCCATCTTCACAATGAATGAAATCGGCAAAATGAAGTCTGTGCGCATACAGTGTATGCTCTATGGCCGCCTGATCTGGGTATTGATGCACATGAAGGTATTCCGGGTATTCAAAAAGAGTATCTACGGCGTGTCACAAAAAGAACTGTCGGAACTTGGTGCCTTCAAACAGATGGAGGAGCACAAGGAAAAATTTAAGGCGGCCATCCTATCCGGCTTGCAAGAGGCTTGGCACCATGCCATCGTCTTTTTATTTGAATTGCTCCGACGCCTTGCGATCAAACAAAAAAGAAAAAAACGGCCTCCGCCACTCTATAATCCTTGTTTTATTCCTAATACATAATCCGTTTTTATCTAACCTGATGCCTATGAGGTTCCACCTCGTACCGCTAATCAGTCGGGTTCTACCCGACATGTATAGAAAAATCGGGCAAAGCCCTAAAGATAATAGACACGAGGTGGAACCTCGCGCCAGCCATAAAGATGAGGAGACAAATATACACTACACCACCGCAAACCCCGAAAACGCCCTCGCCTCCGGTGCCACAAAACCCAGCACTATATCCTGCCGATCTACGCCGTGTTCCATGAGGAAATCTACGGCTTCCCATTCGGTGTTGTTGCATTACATCCAGACTTTTTCGTGGAGAATATCGAATCCAGCCCAATGTCGTTGACTTAGGGAAAAATTAAGGATCACATCTATCATATTGTAACCCCCGAACTTCAGTCGGGGGACTTCGAATCTCAGCAGATCACATCTATCTTCTTTGCAAAAACATCACATATTCAATGAATTATAAATGTTGATGTTCTGTAAAAAAGATAGATGAGAGTGGTAGTCATTTCTGTCCCCTCGTTGAAACGAGGGGTTACAACATGATAGATGTGTTAAGTCAACGACATTGGAATCCAGCCGAGGGAGCAAGTTTTAACTTCTATCTGCTCAACCTTCGGCCTCGGATTCCACGCCTTCGGCTCTGAATGACACAACATAAGTACGCTTGGACAACGTCATCGAATGAAAGTTGTTTTGATACACTGTCCATTCCTTAACGCGCTATAGAGTGAAACTATAAAAACCGTTAAATTTCCACGACAATACTTTTGTGGATACTCCCGTTGGTATGGCACCTTATAATAGTTTCCCAACATTGAAAAAACACCAACAAAATGCAACGACGAAATTTTGTTTTTACTGCATTTGCCTTCTATCCTTTGACTTTTCTGGCAAAAATTAAATCCAAATTACTGGTAAGAACCAACAAGGGATTTAAGGTAAATGCCGGGGAAGCCAGATTTGGCGAGCACTATAAAATGAAAGGGGTGACCTTAAATGTGCTGGACGTGAAGATTTCTTCCGCAGACACAGATGGGGAATTTGCGTTTTTTGAGCAGACGGGACTGACCCCCAAAGGTGGTCCGCCATTGCATATTCATCCTTTTCAGGATGAATGGTTTTATGTGGTGGAGGGCGAATATTTGTTCCAGGTGGGAGACGACAAGTATCAAGTGACCGCCGGGGATACTATATTCCTGCCCAGGAAAGTCCAGCACGCGTTTGTGCAACTCACGGAAAAAGGTAAGATGCTGGTTTCGTACCTGCCAGCCGGAAAAATGGAGGCATTTTTTAAAACAACCGACCAGTGGACTTCGCCGCCAACCAAAGAAGAAATAGTCAGGGTCTTTGCGGACCACGATATGCAGGTGGTGGGGCCGCCACTAAAAGTGGATTAATTATCGGCATTTAAAGGTTTACTAGTTTTCCAATTAGATTTTATTGAAATAACCATTCTTCACCGCCACAATTTCCGCTGCAATGCTCACCGCGATTTCCTCCGGGGTGCGGCTGTTGATTTTCAAACCAATAGGCGCGTGAATGCGGTCTAGCTGCTCTTTGGAAAAACCTTCGGCGTGGAGGGTCTCCCAAAGCGTGGCTATTTTGGTGGCACTGCCCAGCATTCCGAAATAGCGGAAACTTTTGTTCCATAATTGGCGCAGCACCAGCTCATCGAAACGATAACCCAGTGTCATTACCACCACATACACGTGCGGGCCAGAGGGAATAAAATCGCCGATTTGCGCATAATTTTCCAGCAGGTGTTTTTCGTGGACGAACTTATTTTTAGTAATAGTACTTAAATCTGGCCGATCATCTAATAGACAAATATAGAAGTCCATTTTAGACATCAGTTCCGATAAGGCCAGCGCACAATGTCCGCCGCCGACGATGAACAGCCGGTTTTTGAAACCGAGATTTTCTTCAAAAATATAGTGCTGCTCATCGGGACGTTCAAAGCGAAAAGGTGGGTCATTTTGCTGATCTTCTATGAGTTTAAACAGTTGATTTTCAGCAGTATAGGAAATGTGTAACAGCGCGGGCCGATGACTTTTCAAGCAACGAATAATGTTTTGTACGACCTTGAAATGTACCTTTTGCAATGGGAAAAACACGATGGTCTGCTCGCCGGAACAGATCATGCCGCTTTGAAATTGCGGAGCGGATTTACGATGAATTTGCTTTTTGAGCAGGGCCTCCGGCTGCATCTCCTGCAAGCGGACTTTGGCCAATTCGACCAATTTGACCTCCATCACCCCGCCACCGATGCTGCCGCACAGTTCGCCGTGGGCATCCACCGCCATTTTGAAACCCTGGCGACCGGGACTGCTGCCCTGGCTTTCCACGACGAGTAGCAGCATGACAGCCTGGCTTTTACGTAGCCGTTTGGCGATGAACTGCCAGGTGTTCAGTTCTTGGCTCATCTTGAAGCGTTAGAGCGTTGGCATTTTTTTTCTTTTCTTTTTCGGCCCGGAAACAATTTTTTCAGAGACTTTTATGGGTATTATTGCATTAAAAATGATCTTCTATAATCGAAATGACCACTCCAATAAGTAAGCGGAGATCAGCATATTCACACAACACAATAGCATGAAAACGAAAGACTTATTTTTAGGCATTGCGCTACTGGCATTGGTACTCACCCTGGCCTCCTGCGCACCGACGGGCATGTCGGAACAACGCTATGGTTTTCTCTATGGCATTCTGCATGGCTGGCTGCTCTATGCCGCCGTCATCAGTAAGGTGCTGGGGATGGATTTCGATATTTATGCCCACAACAATACGGGCTTCTGGTACTGGGTCGGCTACACGATTGGCGTGTTCAGTATTGGCGGCGGTATTTTCTCCTCGCGGCGGCGGTAGGGAATAGGCAACTGCACTGAAATTATTGAGGATTTGAGGATGCGAGGATTTGATTAAGGCCTTGATGATCAGGTAATTGATCGAATACTCGCATCCTCAAAGAATGATTTACGCTGCGCTGAGCCAATCGTACAACTGCTGGTTCACGGGGTCTTTTTCAAAGAAATTGACGTGATTGGTGTTGGCCTCCGCGCCATATACCTTGCGCCGCGTTTCCGGCACGGGAAAGCCTGCTGCTGCCGGGTCCATGCCATAGCAGCCTTTGGTCGGCACTACCAAGTCACTTTCTTCCCCGAAAACTTTCCCGATGGCCTGCATGAGGAGCGACTTGCCGAACCGCCGGAACGTGTTTTCATCCGTCGGCTGATAGTGCGCGGCGAGGGCATAATACATGGTCTCGGGTTTGGGCGCGGCATTGAGGGCTTTGATGGCCTCGCCGCCGGGCAACATCGCCTGCAGACCGGGCAATGCCTTTAATGTGCCGCCGCCGACCACTTTGACCAGCGTCACCAGGGCCTCCATTGTAATGGTGTAGGGATTGTCCGGCAGACCAACCAGCAGATTGGTGTACGCATCAATGAGTTGCATCCAATGCTCTTTATCGGTCAGGATGGTGCCGTTATTGGGCCCGGCTACAAAGACGGCGCGATGCACTTTAATACGTTTGTCGGTGGTATTCAGCACATTAAAGCGTTCACATAGTTCCCGTCCGACCAGACCGCCCCGGCTGTGGGTCACGATGTCGAGGTCCAGATGCTGCACTTCCGGCGGCAACATGCGCAGTAGTTCCTGCACATTTTCGGCGGGCGAATGATGCAGCGTGGGGTGGTTAAAAGCAAAAATGCGGCCCTCGTAGTGCTCGGCCAGTTTCTTCATCCAGTCACTTTTCAGTAGCCCTGCGAATGCGCCATGGCCGGTGCTGAAAGTGCCGTGCAGCAGCAACAATGCCCGACCGCCGGTAATGCGCTCCCAGGGCACGGCGGCTTCGTCAAAATTCCCCGGCTGCATATAATACAGCCCGTAGGGGCGATGCGCATTTTCCCAATTTTTGACAAAACTCTCGGCCAGATCGCCTACGAGTTCGTCAGTGGCCCAACTGAGCACATTGACCACCTTACGAATGCCTGCCGTGACGGCTCCGCGACTGCCGGTCACTGCCGCCTCCGGCAAATTTTCTTTTTCCACGGGCAAATGAAAGGTCGTGTGTTCCGTGCTGGTTTTGGCAGGCCATATCCACTGGGAAACACCGTTCTCGTCTGTATAGAGCACGACCGTCTGTATATTATCGGGCGAAGGCGGTGCTTTGAATTCCAGGGCCGCCGGGGGTGCCACGGCTTCCCCGCCGCGCGTCCTGGCAACGCCGGTAATATTTATTTCAAACTGCGCATCCATGCCTACCCCACCCCGGTTCAGGGCGAGCAGGAAACGTTGGTCGTCGGGGTTGATCGCCTGTGCGCCCCGGGTCTGCGCTTGCGCTTCCACCTGGCGGGCTTCCCCTTCCAGACCGGGTGCGCAGAGGGTGTAGCCGGGTGCGAGCGATACAGCGTGTTGGCTGCCGGTCAGTGGTACTTCATTGGTCATAATGCAGCAGATTTGTTAATGGAAAAACAAAAGTAATAAACCGCCCGTACTTTCCAACCAATGCCTTGCCGCCGCCGCTGGCAGTTTTTTTTTAGTATTGCTCAAAAGTAACTTTTTACGTTGGTTCCCGACCACCATTTTGCCCGTGAAAACCCGACCTTTACGCCTGCGGAGCGGTTTTATGCAAAAACTAAACGACCAATTTGGACGTTTATCTGCTGAATTAGCATGTTTCTCTACTTTTTTAATTCCA
Source organism: Saprospirales bacterium (assembly GCA_031425155.1). GTDB lineage: Bacteria > Bacteroidota > Bacteroidia > Chitinophagales > Saprospiraceae > M3007. The sequence goes on from JANPIV010000131.1 coordinate 26,157, forward strand.
AAATCAAACACTAGCATGAAGTACATACTGCGTTTTTTGCCTTTATTGCTGTTGATCACCCTCTTTGCTGCCTGTAAGAAGGAGGAGGTCAAACCCGTGGAAAACCCCGATAAGGGTACTTTGCTGATGCACCTGCATACGTATATCGAGAACAGCGAGGTGGAAGACTACGGCATTGTCTATACCACGAATGCAGGCCGCAAAATCTCGCTGGATATGGCGCAGATGTACCTGTCCGATTTTCAGGTGGTGAAAGCCAATGGTACGAGATATACCATCCCCAACAAAAAGGTGTTGCAGGACCTGAAATCTGAGACCTACGAGCTCGGCGAAGTGCCGGTCGGCGAATATAAAGCCCTTATTTTCCGCGTTGGCTTTGATGCGGCTACCAATAAGTTGGCTCCTTCTGCCGACCCGACCCTGCTGGATCATTCGGAAATGTGGTTTGGTACCAATCCACAACCCGACGGTTACGTTTTCCTCCATGCGAAAGGCATGGTGGACCCCACGCCCGGCGCGGCACAAATGGAGCCCTTTGAATATAAAATTGGCACCAGTTCCAATTATATTCAGATCAATTTGCCTGATAAGGATTTTACGGTAGTGAAAGATCAGGCTTCTTACGTGCATTTACTGGCCGACTACAGCCAGGTATTCGATGGCATTGACATCAGCAATCCTGCTAATCGGTCGGTGTTGACGGCTGCCGAAAACAGCGTGATGCCGGCTACCTGGATCACTCAGAATATTCCTTTGTTTTTCCGTTACGAGGAATAATTTATGCGTACAACTATTCTTTGCTGTTTTGTGCTGGCCATCCTGACCAGCAGCTGCACCTACGATCATGCGGAGCAGGTGACCTGTGCGCCACCTGATATGGTGTCTTTTAGTCGGGATATTCAGCCCATTTTCGCCGCGCATTGCACCGACATTGCCTGTCATGTGGGTACCATTCCGGCAGGTAATCTTAATCTGGAACCCGACCAGGCCTACGAGGAGTTGCAAGATCGGGGCAGTGGTTATATTGACACCATACAGCCTAATTTCAGTCTGCTGTATGCGCAGATGATCTCTGTATCGCAGCCTATGCCGCCCAGCGGTAATCTGGATGAATGCACGACGGGGCTGGTGCTTAAATGGATAGAACAAAAAGCGAAGAATAACTAATAGAATGTGGCCAATTAATTAATGTGGTCAATGTGATTAATTTCGATAACCCTGCCGCAATGTTGTGTCATTCAGAGGCGTAGCCGAAGAATCTGAGTACTGTTTAACCCTGTTCAGGATTATTTCTACTATCTTTTCAATTCCTCGGATTTCATCCGGGGCTATTTATGTTTAACCACTTCGTGGTTGGCAGTTTATTGTATCCTCCACCTAGACTCTATCTACTAGTTTTCCAATAAACCCGCCGCTGCTTCATCCAGGAACCAATCTACTTCTCCATTAATCGGACTAATTAATTGCGCCGGATACTGCTCTATATTCAGCTCCCCTTCTAATACTTGTTGCACAGCTTCGGCTTTATCCGCGCCATACACCAGAAAGGCTATTTGTCGTGCCTGATTGATGAGCGGGGCCGTCATCGTAATGCGATATACCTGTTGATCTTCCAGATACACGGCTTTTACGGCAGCAACAGTTTCTGCCAATACAGGCGTATGGGGAAACAGCGAGGCCGTGTGGGCATTATCACCCAAGCCTAACAATATTAGATCAAAACAAACCGGCTGCTGCTGAAAATGGGTGGTTATTGCCTCTGTATAAGCGTCGGCGGCCTCCGTTGGTGATAATGTTGTGTCCACCTGGAAGATTTGCGCCGGGGCAATTTGCAATGGATCAAACAAGGCCTTCTGAGCCATCAGCGCATTGCTATCGGAACTGGTGGCGGGCACATAGCGTTCATCGCCAAAAAAGAAATATACTTTCTGCCAATCCACTTGCTGATTAAACTGGGGAGATGCCAGCAATTCATAGAGTTTTTTGGGCGACCGTCCGCCGGATAAGGCCACGGTGCATTGACCGCGTTCGGCAATGGCCTGGGTAGCGGTTTCTATAAAGAAATCGGCCAGCGCGGTTAGTAATGCTGTTTCAGTTTTGAAGATGTGGATTTTCATGGAAATGTGTATGTTTTGTCATTCTATTGAACCCGTGCATGTCGTGTGGCGCCGCTTTTGTCATTCCCGATAGACCGGGGCAGGCTTTTTTCGGGAACCCGTGCATGTCGCGGCGTGTTCCGCGATGCGGACAGGTTCCGCCAGCATGACCACTTAAGGTACACTACGATTTCGCCTGAACGCCGCTAACCCATCTACTTCCCCTGCACGTACAAAGCCGTTCCTTTCCAGCAGCCGGATAGAGGCCACATGCTGAGGATGGCAAAACCCCTCGATCAGTTGCGCCTGCATCACCTCAAAACCGTATGCCAGCACCGTCACCAAAGCCTCCTGCATATAGCCTCTCCCTTGAAAATCAGGATGTAACATGTAGCCGATTTCTGCCGTGGATTTCTCTACCGAAATATTCCACAGGCAAATGGTGCCGATAAGTGTGGGGCTGTCTTTCAGTGCAATGGCCCAGAAAACAGATGTGCCGTCCACGATGTTGGCAGCTATCCTTTGCATGACTGGCCGGACATCTTCGAGCGTCCTGGCTGGAACGATGTCCAGAAACTCCAGCATCCGGGGATCGGAACGTAGCACGAATATCTCCGGCTCATCGCTCGCGACGAGTTGGCGGAGAATGAGGCGGTCCGTGTGGAGGGCGGGAAATGGTGAGAAAGTGGTGATCACCGGATAGATGTATTGAAAAAATTGATGAATGCAGATTGATGAATGTTGATTTTTGATGGATTCGTGACATCAAAAATCAACATTCAGCAATCTTATATCAAAAATCAAAGATTTACCCCTTCCACGGCCCCTCCACCGGCACTTCCATATTCCACAGCATAAACGACAGAATATCAGCGGCTTCCTCGATCACTTTGGTGGTGGGTTTGCCCGCTCCGTGGCCCGCGCTGGTCTCGATGCGGATCAGCGCAGGCTTGTCACCCTGCTGGTTTTCCTGGAGCGTTGCGGCGAACTTGAACGAATGCGCAGGCACCACACGGTCGTCATGATCGGCGGTGGTAACCATCGTGGCCGGGTAAGCGGTCTTTTTAATATTATGCAGCGGCGAGTATTTGATCAGGCAATCAAATTCCTGCGCATTATCGCTGCGGCCATAGTCCACCGCCCAGGCATAACCGATGGTGAATTTGTGGTAACGCAGCATATCCAGCACGCCCACTTGGGGGAAACAAACGCCGAACAGATCGGGGCGTTGGGTCATGCAAGCCCCGATCAGCAGGCCGCCGTTGGAGCCGCCCTGAATGGCCAGCCGTGCCGGAGAGGTGTACTTTTTAGCGATCAAATATTCCGCTGCCGCAATGAAGTCGTCGAACACGTTTTGCTTGTTGCATTTGGTGCCCGCGAGGTGCCATTTTTCCCCAAACTCGCCGCCGCCCCGAATGTTGGCCACGGCGTAAATGCCATTATTTTCCAGCAAGACCGCCCGCGAAGCCGAAAAAGCGGGCGTAATGGAAATATTGAAACCACCGTAAGCGTACAGCAGCGTCGGGTTGGTGCCGTCGTAGGCAATGTTTTTCTTGCGGGTAATGAACATCGGCACTTTGGTTCCGTCCTTGCTGGTGTACCAAATTTGCTCGGTGGTGTAGGCATCGGGATTGAAATCAATCTTCGGGGCTTTGAAGACTTTCGTATCCAACGTGTTCATATCCAGCGCGTAAATGGTGGCAGGCCGCAAAAACGAGGTGAACGAAAAGAAGGCCGTCTGCTCCGTTTTCTTGCCACTCACGCCACCCACGGTCCCGATTTCGGGCAGTTGCACTTCTTTCAGCAATTTGCCTTGCAGATCGAACACGCGCAGCGCACTGGACGCATTGTGCAGGTACGAGCAGACGATTTTGCCGCCACACAGTGCCGCGCTTTGCAGGACATCGCTGCTGTCTTCCGGGATGATGGTTTGCCAATTGGCTTCCTCCGGGTGTTCGCTATTGACCAGCAACAGACGCTGATTGGGCGCGTGGCGATTGGTGATGACCAGCAGTTTTTCATCAATATTATCAATCACGCCAAAGTCCTGATCGAAGGTGGTGACTACCGGCGTAAATGTGGTCTGTTTTTTACTTAAATCTTTAAAAAACAGCATATTACCACTGGTGCTTTCGCTGCCGGCGACGCAAAGAAAACGCTCGTCTTCGGTGGTGTAACCGCTAAACATCCGGTCGGCGTGTTGCTTGTCGTCGTACACCAGTTGGTCGGCGGATTGAGGCGTACCGAGTTTATGAAACCACACCGCGCCGAATTGATTGGCGGCTTTCAGTTCGTCGCCTTTTTTGGGCGTCGGGTAACGGGTGTAGTGGAAACCATCGCCCAGCCAGCCCAGACTGGTGAATTTCGCCCACTCCACCTGATCGGTCAGCATCTGGCCAGTTTGCAGGTCTTTCACCACGATGGTACGCCAGTCGGAGCCGCCCTTGGAAATAGTGTAGGCCAAGTAGCGGCCATCCTGCGAGAAGTCGTATTCGCCAAGCGAAGTGGTGCCGTCGGTGCTGAACGTGTTGGGATCGAGCACCATGCGGGGCGTAGCGTTCAGGTCGTCCTGCACGTACATTACGCTTTGGTTTTGCAGGCCGTCATTTTTAAAAAAGTAGTATTTGCCGCCCTCTTTAAACGGCGTACCGTATTTTTCAAAATTAAAAATCTGCTCTACACGCTGTTTTATTTTAGCGCGGTACGGAATTTGTCCGAGGTAACCATTGGTGACGATGTTCTGCTTCTCCACCCAGTCTTTGGTTTCGGCACTTTGGTCGTCTTCCAGCCAGCGGTAGGGGTCATTTATTTTTTGGGTAAAATATTGGTCAGCGACGGTAGTGTCTTTGCGGGAAAAGGGATAAGTCACGGGGATTTTCTTAAAATTTGAAGTGGTCGTGGAAGAAGGAGCGTTGCCGGTACAGGCACAAAAGGCAATAATCGGGATGATGTAAAGTAGCAGTTTCATGAACAAGCGCGTTAATCGAAAAGAAGTAGTGTGGAAAAGTAGCTGGCAAGTGCCCGGCGCAACGTTATTTTTGCAGAGCGAAGGACGGCAAAATTGAGATTATCCTCTTTTTTGTCGGCTCCTCTTGCAGCAGTTTTTATACCAAATCCTCTTTTTTTCTGGCTTATGCCCATGAACGACCGTTGCCATAACCCATCCAACTCATTTCTGTTGACCTGTTTATCTTTTTTTAAATTCCGTATTCCGCTTATTGTCGTTTGTTGCCTGTTGGTCAGTCAATTGACGGCGCAAGTGCCGGTGCCTGCTTTGCCGCCGCTGGATAGCCTCTCCGAAACGCAGGTGGCCGACCTCGCCCGCGAGTATGTGGGCATAGCGACCACGCAGCGTAGCCTCGCCGACTTGCAGTGGCACAATGTGCAATCCATGCGGGCCACCGAGGAAAGCGAACTGGCCACCCTGAAAGCCGATACGACTACTGCCAAAGAACTTATCAGCGCCCAAGAGAAAAGCCTGCGTTCTGCCAAAAACGCCGAGAAAGGTGCCCAAAAAAACGCCAAACAAGCCGAAAAAAACCTGACCCTCGCCGAAAGCACCCTGGCGATGGATAGCCTGGCGCGTCGCAAGAGCCTGCCCAAAGTGCAGCGTCAGTTGACCGAAATGTACCGGCTGCTGGTCCCGCCACCGCCGGTTCCTGAGCCGCCGGTAATGACCGCTACACCTGCAATGCCAGACACGACTGTTACGCCGCCCGTCGCGGTCGAAGTGCCGAAAAAAGAGAAAAAACCGGAGCCGCCGGTCAGGAAATACAAGGCCTACAATCCCCAGACCGATATGATGCTGCATCCACCTGCCCCACCCTGCGCGCTGGCGGTGAATCGGCGCGACGAATTCAGTGGGGAAATGCAGCGCGAAGCCGCCCGCAGCGAACTGTTTCGTTATACCAATCCGGTGCTGAAAACCTATTTGCAGGGCAAAGTCAATATCCTCTGTGAAGCCGCCTTGTCCATGATTGGTCAGAATGCTACGCTGTGGCTGACCTTCACTATTCGCGATCCCAACGTGCGGAAAGCCTTCGGTAATCTGCCCAAAAATAGTGTGGCCACGCTTCGCACGCTGGATGGGGTTTTGTTTACGGTGAATAACCAGCAATTAAGCGAAGGCCTACCCGACGAAACGGGCCAGGTCTTCACCTTCCGCGGGCAGTATCCCCTCGACCGGACGATGGTGAAAAAACTGCGCACGACAGGTCTGGATAAGCTGCGTATTGCCTGGTCCACCGGCTATGAAGACTATGAGGTGCAAAACGTGGATCTGTTGATGCAACAGGCGCAATGTTTGGAACAGTAGTTTTTAATAATCAATAACTCGTACGACTATCATGAATTGGAAAATAAAAACAATTTTATTATTGTTAGCAGTAGCCTGGACGACAGGACTGGCCGCACAAAATGAAGGCATCCGGGTGCTGGAAGAGCGGCTGGTGGCGGCTTCCGGTGCAGCGCGGGCAGGACTGCTGATCGCCCTTTCGGAAGCCAATTATCAGGCTGGTCAATGGGACAAAGCTGCTGACTGGGCATCGGAAGGAGAAGAACTTTGCAAGAAAATAAAACAGCCTGCTCTGCGCGCGGTGGCCCTGAATCGTCAGGGCAAAGCCATGCTGGCCGCGGGCAAGCGCAAAGCCGCCGGCAAATTCGAGCAGAGCCTCGAAGTGCTGCGCGATGGCGGTTTGTACGACAAGACGCTGGCCCTCGATAACCTCAACAATTTGTACCGCATCGCCGAATCGGCTGGCCGCGATAAGGAACAGCTGCGCATCGAAGGCGAGATCGCCCGCTTGCAGGGCAAGGTCGCCGTTACCGTTCCGCTGCCGCCCGATCCGCCGGTCACCCGACGCGATATTCGGGCCTTGCAAACCGAGATCATGTCGGCCAATGCTGCCATGCAGGAAAAGCAGTTGGCTTTATTGGAACAAAGTAAGGAATTGCAGGCCCAACTGGCCCAAAAGGAGGCGGCGATCAGTCAAATGACCGATTCGCAGATGAAATCGGCCATGTTGCTCATGCAGCAACGCGCCCTGCTCGACTCCATGGGTTATCGCTCCAACCTCGATTCGCTTTCCCTGCTCAATTCCAGCCTGGCCCTGCGCGACGCCCAAAGTCAACGCCGCTTCTATTGGGGAGCCATCGTGGCCTTGCTGCTGCTGGCTGCCGGGTCGCTGTATTTCTTCATGCGCGCCAAGCAAAATGGCCGTATCATGCAGGAAAAAAACAAGATCATCCGCGAAGAGCAGCAGCGTTCCGAAAGCCTTCTGCTCAATATTCTGCCCGCGCTGGTGGCCGAAGAACTGAAGCAGCAGGGTCGCACCCACGCCCGCCTCTTCGACGATGTGAGCGTGTTATTCGCTGATTTTGTGGGATTTAGCCGCATTGCCGAAATGCTCAGTCCGCAACAATTGGTCAGCGAACTGGACACCTGTTTCAAATCTTTCGATCAGATCATCGCCAAATACAACCTGGAAAAAATCAAGACCATCGGCGACGCGTACATGTGCGCGGGTGGCCTGCCCAATGGTGGCGGCGCGCAACTGCGCGATATGGTGAACGCGGCCCGCGATATGCAGAGCTGGCTCCATGTCTGGAATACCAGTCGCGATGAGCAGGGTTTGCCGCGTTTCGATGCCCGGATCGGCATTCACAGTGGCCCGGTGGTAGCCGGTGTGGTGGGTTCCAAGAAATTCGCTTTCGATATTTGGGGCGATACGGTGAACATCGCTGCGCGTATCGAACAGGCCGGGGAAGGCGGCAAAATCAATATTTCCGGCGCGGCTTACCAGGTCATCAAGTCACAGTTCAACTGCGAATACCGGGGCAAGATCGCCGCCAAGAACAAGGGCGAGATTGACATGTATTATGTTCTAAATTAGTTTACCGTTTCATGCAAAAGACAATTCTCATTACCGGCGGAGCCGGATTCATTGGTTCGCACCTGGTGCGTTTATTAGTGCGGAAATACCCGCATTATCGCATTGTTAATCTGGATGCGCTGACCTACGCAGGCAACCTCGAGAACCTCCGCGATGTAGAACAGGCCCCCAACTATATTTTCGAGCGGGGCGATATTAATCAGCCTGATTATTTGCAGGACCTGTTTGCCAGATACGACTTTGACGGTGTGATTCATCTGGCGGCAGAAAGTCATGTGGACCGTTCTATTGCTAATCCCCTGGCTTTTGTGGAGACCAACGTGCTGGGGACCGTTACGCTGCTGAATACCGCCAAAAATGCCTGGCAGGATCGTATGGAAGGCAAGCGATTTTATCACGTCAGCACCGACGAGGTCTATGGTTCGCTGGGGGAAGAAGGTTTCTTTACCGAACAAACAGCCTACGATCCGCGCTCGCCGTATTCGGCTTCTAAAGCAGCGAGCGACCATTTTGTACGCGCTTACTGGCATACCTATCATTTGCCGGTGGTGTTATCTAATTGCAGCAATAATTATGGTTCCTTCCAATTCCCGGAAAAACTAATTCCGCTGGTCATCAATAACATCCGGCAAGGCAAACCACTGCCCATCTATGGCGACGGGAAATACACGCGCGATTGGCTGTGGGTAGAAGATCACGCCGCCGCCATTGATGTAATTTTCCATACCGGCGTCTCCGGCGAAACGTACAATATCGGCGGCAACAACGAATGGAAAAACATAGATTTAGTAGAAAAACTATGCGATATTCTGGACGAATTATTAAATCGTCCGGTAGGTACTGCCCGCCAGCTGATTACCTTTGTGAAAGACCGGCCCGGCCACGACCGCCGCTACGCCATAGATGCTTCCAAACTAAAACGGGAACTGGGCTGGGAGCCTTCTATTCGTTTCGAGGAGGGTTTCCGGCAGACGGCGCAGTGGTATTTGGAACACACGGAATGGCTGCATCATGTGCTGTCGGGAGAATATCAGCGGTTTTATGAGGAGCAGTATGTGACGCGGTAAATTGGTCAAACTCTTTTTTAAACAATTAACATGGAAAATATTAAACTTACCATTCTGAAAAACGGCCCTATCCGGGTGGAAGGCGACTTTGACATCAAAGACCCCGCCGGAAACAATTATGGCCTGATGGGCCGTACGGTCATTTCGCTATGCCGCTGCGGATTGTCGGCCAACAAGCCTTTTTGCGACGGCTCACACAACCACCATGGCTTCCACGATGAGCCGACGGCTTTTGATTTGCCGCCCAAAAAGGTGGTGTAATGTTTTAACACAAAAGGGGCTTAACAAAAAAGAGATTTAACACAAAAGACACAAAAGACACAAAAGAGGACATAATTCTACTTTTGTGTTCTTTTGTGCCTTTTGTGTTTCAAAACCTTTTTCCCCTATACAACCTTTGTGTTTCAAAAAAACTATTTTTTCAAATCTATTCCTTCCCTCCATATACCTTCTTGCCCTTGCGCAGCCACACGCCCCAAGTCCGGCTAAAGGCATGGACCCGCTCGGTGGGGCCTTCGGCATTCACGACCGGATGGCCCTGATTGACCCACTCAAAAATGCCGCCATATAGGTTGGAGACGTTGGTAAAACCCGCCGTGCGCAGTTGTTCGGTTATTTTTTCGCTGCGGTAGCCTACTGAACAATACACCACTACGGGCGCATCTTTGGCCAGGGTGGCAGGCAATGCTGCTATCGTAAAATGATCGTACCCCACCGGGATGGCCCCTTCCAGATGGCTCACCGCGTATTCCTGCGGCTCGCGGGCATCCAAGAAGACGAGATGGGCATGGTCGCGGGCGGCCTCCTGCACCTGCATTTCCGGCACAGTGTGCTGAAGCAGGCCTTTCAGCATCAGGCGATAAGGCCCACTTTTTACCTGCGCAAAAGTGGTCATCGCCAAAAGAAGCAAACCGGAAGCAAACAGCATTTTTTTCATCTTGAAGAAGGGTGAAGCAATGACTGAACAAATTTTGTGTCGTGTCGGTTGCCATCTGCTTAAAAGCCCCCTCCGACTCCTCCGTAAAGGGGGAGAGTGCATTGAGCGGAGCTTGGAGATTTATGCTTTTTTACTTGCCTTTTTGCCATTTGCTCATTTGCCCTTTCCCTCTTGCCTTTTCCCTAAAATGAAGTACCCGGCTACTCCGCAGGGAGCACCGGGCACTTAGATTTTAAGGAAACCAAGACGAGGGCCGATTGAAAAAAAAATTCCTACTGCCAAAAGGGACAGCAGTAGGAACATCAAAACATACTATGAGAAAACTTGTCTGCAAGATAAATGCACGTTGCGCGAAAGGAAAACATCTTTTTAGAAAGCGGTCGTTTTTTCGAGATAACGGTTTTTAAATCAAAGTTGTCCCATAAATAGAGCGGCAATGGACTTATGTTCCACCGTATTACGGATGGCCCGCGAGAAAAGTTTGGCGGTCGAAAGCACCTTGATTTTGGGCGATTCCTGACGCAGCGGAATGGTATCACAGACGATCAATTCGGTGAGCCGGGAGTTTTCGATGTTTTCATAAGCCTTGCCCGACAGCACCGGGTGGGTACAAATAGCCCGTACCGATTTAGCTCCTTTCTCAATAATGGCATCGGCTGCTTTGCAAAGCGTACCAGCCGTATCCACCAGGTCGTCCACCAGTACCACATCGGCTCCTTTCACATCGCCGATCACCGTCATGGAAGCCACCTCGTTGGCCTTGGTGCGGTATTTATCGCAGATCACCAGTTCGCGTTTGAAGCGCATGGAGTAGGTGCGGGCCCGTTTCACGCCGCCTACATCGGGGCTGGCAAAAATAGTATTCGACATATCCTGGCTTTCCAGGTAGGGCATGTAGATGGCTTCCGAACGCAGGTGATCCACCGGAATATCGAAAAATCCCTGCACCTGATCGGCGTGGAGGTCCATCGTCATAATGCGGTTGGCCCCGGCGGCAGTAAGCAGATTGGCGACGAGTTTGGCACTGATGGGCACGCGGGGTTTGTCCTTCCGATCCTGACGGGCATAGCCGAAGTAGGGAATGACGGCGGTGATGTAACCCGCCGAGGCACGTTTGGCCGTATCAATCCAGAGCAACAGTTCGACGAGATTATCGTGCGGCTGGCAAGTGCTTTGGATAAAAAAGGAAAAGGAACCGCGTACGCTTTCGTTCAGGATGGTTTGCATTTCGCCATCGCTGAACCGGGCCAGCGTAGTGTCGCCCAGATGAGCATCAAAATGGAAAGCAATGTCGCTGCCCAATTGTTGGGAAGCCGTGCAGGCAAAGAGTTTTACTTCGGGCATGGTTGGGCCGGAATCGGATGCTATGGGTGGAGGAGAAACTGGTGATATCAAGAAGCAGTGAAATTTCGCGCAAAAGTAATCTGGTCAGCAGAGGATTTATGAAATTCGATGGATTGATTTGCCAGTTTTCGCTCAAACTGTTCCCCGTGTTGTCTGATGAACGTCATAATCTTGCTCACTGTTGGCAAAACTGTACTTTTTATGGCCGGGATTAAGTTTTTGCGCGATGTGGATTTCTACCTTTGGCCTTTCCACCCACTCCGAAATTCGCTTGCTTTAACTAACCTGACTGGAAACAGCACAGGCTATTTTTCATGCAATATATTAATATTCAATGTATTGTACAATTAAAACCATTTCATACAGTCATCTACTTTCGGCTTTTTCATCAAATCCAATTTTCTGCACATGCGTTTTCTTTTACCTATCCGCTTTGGGCTGCTTGCTGGCCTATTCCTGTTTGCGGCCCAAGTGCTCCCGGCGCAAAACGTCCACGAGGCCGCGCTGCGTTTTTTGCGGGCTGATCCCGCCAAATTCGGGCTTTCTGCCGATGATGTAGCCGATGTGCGCGTCACCGACGAGTACACCACGCAACACAATGGCGTCACCCACGTCTGGTTGCAGCAACAGTACAACGGTATTCCCGTCTTCAATGCGCTCTTCGGTCTGCACCAGTTGCCCGGCGGCGAAATCGCCCACGTTGGCCACCGCTTTGAGGCGGGTCTGGCCGGACGAATCAACACGACCGCGCCTTCGCTCAGCGCTTACAAAGCCCTGGAACTGGCTATGGCTCATCTCGGATTCAGCGGCTTCGCCGTACCGAGCCTGCGTCAAAAAGTAAACGACCGCAACTTTATATTTGAAGGCGGAGCCATTTCTAAAAGTGCAATTCCTGTTTCGATCTGCTACACGCCGATGCCGGATGGACGAGTACACCTGGCCTGGACGATGGTTATTGCACAAGCGAACACTGCCGATATTTGGAACCTCCGGGTGGATGCACAGACGGGCTTGATTATCAATAAGTTCAATCAAACCAACTACTGCAAAGCCAATCATATTGGTCATACCGGGGAAGATTGTACGGAGGGAATCCCGGCTTTGGCAGCAGAAAAGCAGCCTGCCCCAGTCGCCGAAGGCGCCTTTGCCGGTGAGCAATACCGGGTATTTGCCTTGCCGGTGGAAAGCCCCGCCCACGGTAGCCGCCAACTGCTGGTGGATCCGGCCAGCCCGACTGCCTCACCGTTTGGCTGGCTTGATGTGAATGGACAGAACGGGGCAGAATACACCTACACCCGGGGCAATAACGTGTTTGCCTACGACGATATCGATAATAATGATGCGCCGCCTGCCGTACCAGGAGCTGACGCAGGCACTTCGCTCAATTTTGATTTTTCTTTTGATGGCAACGCCGAACCAACTGCGAATATCAATGCCGCCATTACGAACCTGTTCTACCTGAACAACATGATGCACGACATCTCGTACGGGTTTGGTTTTAATGAAGCGGCCGGCAACTTCCAGGTCAGAAACTACACGGGCCAGGGCGCAGGAAATGATGCTGTAAGGGCCGAAGCAATAGATGGTGGTGGCGAAAACAATGCTAATTTCGGTACACCTCCCGACGGCAGCGCACCCACTATGCAGATGTTCCGCTGGGGCCGGGCAGGTGGAAAAATTCTCAACGTTGTCGCTCCTGAAGTAGCCATTGGTTCCTATTTTGCCTCCGCATCCGGTACCTGGGGCGCGGATATTACGGAAATACCGGTGACCGGCGAGGTCGTCATCTCCGACGATGGTACTGGCTCCGCAGATTCTACCAAAGGCTGTAATCCAGCCGCTAATAATCTGACCGGCAAAATTGCGCTGGTGGACCGTGGCGTATGCGAATTCGGCTTTAAAGCCTTGACGGCGCAGCAGGCAGGGGCTATTGCCTGTATCATTTGCAACTACCAGGAAGGCACCCTCGGTATGGCCGCTGGCCTGTCGGGTGCACAGGTGACTATTCCGGTGATCATGCTGCAAAAATCCGACTGCGAGTATCTGAAGCAATTTATTGGCAATGGCCTCACCGTGTCGCTGGCGCAACCGGCGGTGGCCGGTCCTGATTTTATTGATGGCGATTTCGATAATGGCATTATTGCCCACGAGTATGGCCACGGTATTTCTACGCGTCTGACCGGCGGCCCCAACAATAGTGGTTGTCTGGGGAATGCCGAACAAATGGGCGAAGGCTGGAGCGACTTTTTCGCGCTCGCCATTACCGTGAAACCGGGCGATATAGGCAGTAAAAAACGGGGTATCGGCACGTATGTGTTTCGGCAGGAAAACAACGATGTGGGCATCCGTCGTTACCCGTATTCTACCGATATGACTATTCATCCGGTTACTTTTGCTACCGTGGCAGAGAATACCGCAGTACACGCACTCGGTGAGGTGTGGACCGCTATGCTCTGGGATTTGTACTGGGCAATGGTCGAAAAATATGGCTACGAACAAGACCTGAACAATGTCAATAGTGGCAATCACCGCGCTATCCAACTGGTGATGGATGGTCTCAAATTGCAGCCTTGTGCGCCCGGCTTTATTGATGGCCGCGATGCCATTATACTGGCCGACAAAATCAATTATGCGGGTGCAGATACCTGCCTGATTATAGATGTTTTCTCGCGGCGGGGTATGGGCGTTGGGGCGAGTCAGGGCTCTAATGACGATGCCGGCGACGGCGTGGAAAGCTTCGACCCGATCCCACGCTGCCTGAAAGAACTGAAGATCAAAAAAGTCTGCACACCCACCATCCAACCGGGCGGCACGGCTACTTTCACCATTACCGTCACCAACCACAAAGACGATCCTGCGCTCAATACGATTGTTACGGATGAACTGCCCGCCGGGCTGACTTTCGCCTCTGCTTCCAATGGTGGCACTTTCAGTAATGGATTGGTTGTCTGGAATTTAGGCACGTTGGCCAGTGGTCAGGTCACGACCCTCAGCTACACCGCCAAATACTTGCCCACTACGGGTTCGCCGGTGTTGTTTCAAGACGTGCTGGATACGGATAATAACTGGACGGGTTTAGCCCTGAAAGGTTCCGAAACGTTTTTTCTGCAAAGTGATCTGGTAAAAGTCGGTACTTACGCCTGGCAAGCGGGCGAATCCCCCACCGAAGAAACCGATCTGGTACTCGAACAATCCGGCGACCCGATCATCATCTCCGGTACACAGCCGACCCTCCGTTTCTGGCATCAGTTCAATACCGGGAATACGGCCAATGCAGGCTTCCTGGAAGTACAAAGAGTGGGTGAAAATCAGTGGTTACGCTTTGAGGCCGATAAAGTGGTACGTGGCGGTTATACTGGCCGGGTGCCTTATGGCACATTCGCCATTCCCTACATCAGTGGCTTTTCCGGCAATTCCGAAGGCTGGATGCAGTCGTATTTTGATCTGAGCACCTACGCCGGAGAAGAAGTACACGTGCGTTTCCGCTTTGGCACGGACGTCAACACTGGATTAGCCGGTGGCGGCTGGTATGTGGATGGCCTGCAATTACTCGATCTCATCAATTTCGACGGAACGGCTACGGTTACTTCTGCCGATGGTGATCTGGCGACTGCCAATGCCCCGGAAAAAGGCGTGATCGTGGATGCTGGCAACCTGGTCGCTACACAGGAGCCCACCAATACTTTCGGCCTCTCGGTACAGCCCAATCCGGCAGACGACCTGCTGCACCTGCGTCTGGCAACGGCTCTGAGCGGCCCGGTACAGGTATCGCTGATTGGTACGGATGGCCGCCTGTCGCTGCGTCGCCAACTGGATAATTTTGCTGCCGGTCAGGTGCTGACCCTCGAAGTACAACAAGTGCCCGCCGGACTGTATCTGGTGCGCGTGGAAAGTGCTGAAGGCAGCAGTGTGACGAAGGTGGTAATCAAGTAAAAAGGCAAGGAGCAAAGGGCAAAAGGGCAACAAGCAAAGTTGGTAGCCCGATTTTATTGGGTTAATCAGTAGCCTTAAATGCCTTGCCCGAAGCTCGCCAGCCAGTTCTGTAAATAACTTTAAAGGGGTCAGGTACAAGATTTTTTTTCAAAAATCTTGTACCAGACCCCTTTAAAGTTATTCCCCTGTTAAAGGCAAAAACACCTCGGCCATCATGCAGCGGGCCGAGCCGCCGCCATACGTTTCAATCGTTGGAATCGGGCTGTGCAACAGTTGGGTATGGCGTTCGAGCGCACTGATCTGTTCCGGGGTCAGGGCATGGTAGGCGGTGGACGACATGACCAGCAACGTCTGTCCGGCGGTGTTACGCACTTGCAGCATATTACCGGCGAAAGCGTTCATTTGGGCCAGGGTAATATCTACGATTTCCTTGCCCGTAGCCTTGAATTTCTGTTCCAGCATTTGTCGCTCGGCGGCATCCCGGATCGTATCCAGACAAATAACCACAAAGGTCTCGCCGAGAGCCATCATCACATTGGTGTGATAAATATCCTGTCCGTTGGCATCGGTGGCGTGAAAGACAACCTTTTGATAACCAATTTCCTGGCAGAGGTCTTCGAGCAATTGTTCGTCCGTACGCGGACTGAGGCAGGCGTAGGCGAGGCGGTGGGTATGGTCAAAAATAATGCTGCCCGTGCCTTCCAGGTAACGGTCGCGCTTTTCATTAAATTCAAAATTCAGTCGCCGTTCGGAGCGAAATCCCTGTTGCAGCACCTGCTCGATGATCTGCCGACGGCGCTCCCGGCGGCGCGTGGGCGCAAACATGGGATAGGTAATAACAAATCCTTCCTGGTGAAAAGTAACCCAGTTATTGGGGAATACGGCATCGGGCTTGACGGGTGTAGCGGAGTCTTTGGCCACAATTACCTGCACCCCCGCCGCTCGCAACTGCTCCACAAAGCCGTCGAACTCCGCTACGGCCTGTTGCGCCATTTGCTCCGGGGTGAGGCGTTGGTCGCGACTTTGGAAGGCATTATTGGCCGCCGTCTCTTCATTGAACGCAAAATGCGCCGGGCGCACCATTAGAATGTGGGAAGTAGTTTGACGTCGCATAGGAAGCGAAGGTGAGAGACGTGAGAGGTGTGTGAGGAGTGAGAGCGGTGAGAGAATAAACACCCTCCCAACTTTATAAAAATGGGGCGGCAAAGATAAATGTCACGCCGGGTTTTGTCGGGCCTTTACGTTTCAAAAATTGACATATTTTTGCGCCACCCTGTTCTCTCACGCTCTCACCCTTTTCTCACCTCTCTCACCTCTTACCCTTGAAACGCTACTGTCGCAATTGTTTTCATCCGCTGCCCGGCAAGGCGAAGTTCTGCCCACAATGCGGTCAGCGCGACTCGGACGGCAAGATAAGTATGCGGGGGCTGCTGGGTAAACTCTGGAACAACACTTTCCACCTGGAAGGCAAGTTCCTGCGCACCGCCTGGCAGTTATTCATACCGGGTATGGTGACGAAGGAATTTTTTAAAGGAAAACAAGATCGTTACCCGCACCCGATCCGGCTGTTTGGTATTGTGATGTTCTTCTTTTTGCTGCTGCTGAATCGGAGCCTGAACACTACTGGTGCCCAGCAATCGGGTTTGAATTTTTCTTTCAATGCCACCGAAACGGACACGGTTCACCAGGAAGATTCCGAAACCTACCTCCGCAAGATGGAGCATCAAGCCACGCTGGACGACATTATACAAAACTATCCAAACCTCCCGCCTGATCTGCAAACCCCACAAACGGAACGCGCGATAGATAGTCTGCTCGTACTGTATGGTCGCCAGCATGGGCTGGAAAATTATCTGGCCGGTAAAGACAAAGCGGACACGCTGGATATTGGGCTGCTTGGTAATACCATTCGTATTCCGACGCTGGATATTATGCGCTACGAACCGGATGAGGTCATCCGCCGTATAGGGGTTACTAATTGGCTGGAACGCATCGTCATCCGCCAATCCATCAAATCTTTCAAATCGCCCGAAGCATTGGGCCATGCTTATATTGGCAGTTTTACCTGGACTTTGCTGGCGATTATCACTTTTATGGCCAGTATATTAGCCTTATTTTATTGGCGACAAAAACGCTATTATGTAGAGCATTTTATATTTTTATTACATTTCCATACGGGCGCATTATTACTACTTACATTCGGTATTTTATTAGAACAATGTGGCTTAGAAGGCAGAGACATCTTTCCAAATATAGCACTGATGATTTGGATAGGTACCTTTTTTGGCCTGTGGCACTATTATGGTCAGGGGTTTGGCAAAACACTGGCAAAATGGCTGATATTTAGCGTACTCTATATTTTTAGCCTCGCTCTTTTTTTCGTGTTGGGTTTATTAGTCGTTTTTGCTTTTTACTGAAATGTCACCGCTATGCGGTTTTTTGGTAATTAATTACGGTTAACTCATAAAACCACAAAATCTAAGTGCTAATTATAAATCCAATAACCAATAACTACTTATTGTATTATGCAGTACGAAACCGTCATCGGCCTCGAAACCCACGTTCAACTCAGCACCGTCTCCAAGGCCTTTTGCGCCGATTCGGCCGCTTTTGGCGGGGCACCCAATACGCATACGAGTATCATCAGCCTGGCACATCCCGGCACTTTGCCACGCCTGAATCGGCGGGCCGTGGAGTACGCCGTGCGACTTGGCCTGGCCCTCGGTTGCGAAATCAATCCGCGCAGCACCTTTGATCGCAAGAATTATTTTTACGCCGATTCGCCCAAGGGTTTCCAGACCACGCAGGATCGCAGCCCCATCTGCATCGGTGGACAAGTGCAGGTGAACGTAAATGGCCAGCCGGTTGTAATTCGCTTGCATCACATTCATTTAGAGGAAGATGCGGGTAAAAGTCTGCACGATCAAGATCCCGCCGATTCGCTGATTGACCTCAATCGGGCTGGTGTGCCGCTGCTCGAAATCGTGAGTGAACCCGACCTGCGCAGTGCCGAAGCGGTGACGGCTTATGTGGAAGAAATTCGCCGTCTGGTGCGCTGGCTCGACATCAGCGACGGCAACATGGAGGAAGGTTCGCTGCGCTGCGATGTGAATGTGTCGGTGCGCGAACAGGGGGCCGCAGCATTTGGCCAACGTTGCGAAATCAAAAACATGAATTCCATGCGCTTTGCCCGCCGGGCCATCGAATATGAAGTGCAACGCCAGATCGCGCTGCTGGAAGCGGGCCAGGCCGTGGTGCAGGAAACGCGCGGTTTTGATGCCGAGACGGGCCGTACTTATGGACTTCGGGAAAAGGAAAATGCCCACGATTACCGCTATTTTCCCGAACCTGACTTGCCGCCGGTGGTATTGTCGCCTGCTTATTTGGAAAAAATAACGGCAGCAATGCCGCCTTTACCCGCCGCATTGGAAACAGAATTACAAACGCGCTACGGCCTGCCCGCTTATGATGCCGGGTTGCTCACCCAGGATCGGGAGACGGCTCTGTACTTTTTGCAACTCGCCAATTTACTGCCGCCTACCGCCCCCGATGCACCGCCTGCGCCTTATAAGGCCATTGCTAATTTATTGATTAATAAACTCTTACCCTGGGCCGCCAGTACCGGCCAATCCGTAGAAATGAATCCGGTCGCTCCGGCGCAATGGCTAGAATTTCTGCAACTTATCGAATCGGGACAAGTCAGCGGGAGTACGGCTTACCAGCGACTGTTCCCGGCTTTGCTGGAAAAGCCAACCACTACGCCTACTCAGTTAGCCACCGATTTGCAACTGTTACAAAGTAAGGATATAGATTTTCTGGTGCAACTTGTGGAAGAAGTATTAACCCGTTATCCCGACAAAGTCGCCGATTATAAACGAGGCAAAAAAGGGTTGCTGGGTATGTTTATGGGCGAAGTGATGAAGGCCAGCCGTGGTCAGGCGGAACCGAAGGCTACGCAACAGATGTTGGAAGAGAAGTTAAAGGAAGTATGAACGATGAACAGAACTACTTCGTTCAAAATTCCGCACTCCGTATTCCGCCTTCCCCTACGCCACCACCGCCGCATCCTTCCCTTGGTACACACTCGTCGCCCCCACCTTTTCCCAAGGCGCGAACGCATTTTTCGACTGCCGTAGCGGTGCCCGCAATTCAGGGAAATGACGAATCAGCACATCTTTCATGGTCGTCATTTGTACCCAATCCATGCCCGTTTTGGTATAAACTTCCGGCCGCCAGTCGCTGGCAAAAAGGCGGTCGCTTTTCAGGCGGCGCGAAGCCATCAGGATAAACACACGAAAGGCCGTATCGCTGAATCCAAAACCTTTAGGCAGCGGCTCACACAATGTCCCCACCAGCAAATCCACTTTTTCAATATCGCCGCCATATACCTCGCTGACTTCCTGCGCCAATTCGCGGTTGTCGCCCGTCAATTCCTCGAAGGTTTTGGCCGGTTTCAAGTGAAAGAGACGGCGGAACTGGTTGTAGCGGGGTACCCCGCGTTCGCGGTCGCGCAGGATGTCCACGGCCGCCATATCGAGGTGTTTGCCATCGGGCGTACGCAAATCACGGAGGAAATTCGGGTAGTTATGGATGGTAATCGCCCCCGGATAATTGACCCCGAAAGAGTAGAACAAGTCCGTCATGGTCAGGTCGTGATCGCAGGGATTACGCGCCTTTTCAAAAATTAACTCGTTCATAGAAAGCGTAGTACGATGTTCGCCAGTCTGCACATCGAAGAAGGCCACGTTGTCGGGCAGCAACGGGTGCAGGCGATAGACGGACACAAATTCTTCGGTCAGCGAGAACGGTACGCCGTGCTGGTCGGTCTTCGAGCCGGGTATGCCGCTGATGGTCTCGCTGGGCGAAATACGGCTCATCATCTTGTACAATTTCTCGCCCATGATGCCCCACCAGTTGGCGTTCATGCCGATTTGCAGCGCCGGGTGCGAAAGGATAGCGGGCGTCCATTCCACGGTATGGATTTTGGCCATCAGCGCACAATTCACGATGCGGGCCGTGTCGAAAATCTGGTCGCTGGTCCAGTGCGGATACTCGCGGATGAGTTCGTCGCAGATGGCGTTGTGTTCGCGGGCGAAGAGCGTGTGTAGCAGTTCGAGGCCCGTCCACCAGTTGTCGCTGAAACCCGTGACCGGAATGCCACGGGCATCGCGGGGCAGGAAGTAGTCCACGCTTTCTTCATTGAGCGTCAATTTGCCGCAGTTGGCCTTGTCGCGCAGCAGTTGCGTATGCGCTTCGGAAGAGCCATAAATCTGCGAGCCGTCCCACCAGTGCGAGTTTTTGTTGCGATAAGCCGGGTATTTGCGGTCGGTATCGTCCAGCGGTTCGTCTACCTCCGTGCGGAACACGCGCATGTGCGGGTCCGACCAGTTGTCGCCTTCCGGCAATGGAATGTCCATTTGTTCCGTGCTGTCGTGGTGGCCAAACCAGTCGTGCACCTGAAACTGAATCCAGGCGGCCGCCAGCAGATTGACGATGGTGGCGGGCTTGAATTCCGTGCGGGCCATGAGTTTCTCGCTGATGACCCGTGGATTGGGCGTCATCAATTCTTCGGGCGTGGGTGCTGCGGTGAATTCGCGGGGCACATTGCGGCCCAGGCGCATACCCGTGCAGCCCATGCGTGGCCGTTCCAGATCGTTGAATATTCCGTCGGAGTGGCGGGCGGCCATGTAGCGCGTGTCGTGCATGGGGCAGGTCGCCTTGGTGCCTTGTGGCTCGGCGGACGAATAGGCATCGTGCAGGTTTTTGTGGCGCAGTTCGATGCGGAAGGCGGCGAGATTGGCCACGCCCACCCATTTCGGCAGGCGATGCCAGTCCACGAGGCGATTGAGGCCCTTAAATGTGCCAACGAAAATGCGTTGCGAAAGTTTCATACTGGATTTCCCTTTTTTAGACAATGAAGATAGTTGGACGCGGGAGGTTTGCGACAGCGAAAATAGGGAGTTTGGGGGAAAATAGGAAGCAGGAAATTTGTAGGTGGTGGGGTTGGGCGCGTAAGTGGTATTTGACTTACTTTTGTGGAAACAACAATCGCTATGACTCGACTGGTTTTAGAAATACCACAGCAAAATGACCTGCCCCTTCTGTTAGCATTTTTGGAGCGGCTGAATATTCGTATTATACAACGTAGCGAAGAAAATACGGTGTCCACTGCTCAGGTGGAAGCGGCTAAAGCGTTTATCTTAAAGGGCTTGCCAGCAAGAGAAGATTTTGAGGAGTTTGTTCAGGAATTTGAAGAAAGCCGGCAGGATCGCCCCTTGCCTGCGAGAGAAAATTGAGCATCATGAAACTTTTGGATAGCAACATTTTGATATATGCTCCCCAACCGGCTTATGCGCATCTCTTGCCGCTACTAGTTGACCCTGCCTGCTATGTCTCGGAAATTACCCGGCTGGAAGTACTAGGCTTTCATCGTTTGAATGCTAATGAGAAAACCTACTACGAGCAGGTTTTTCGCAATAAGGTGGTACTGCCAATTACCAGCGATATAATCAATCTGGCCATACTGCTTCGCCAAACACGAAAAATGTCTGTGGGCGATTCTATTCATGCTGCCACTGCCTTACTGCATGGGTATGAGTTACAAACCAGAAATCTTGCCGATTTTCAGCATATTCCGGGATTGGCTCTTAATAATCCTGTGTAGTGTCTTAATTGAAGCAATTATAACTGATGTTACGCACGGGTATAGTGGTTTGATAGAAATGCGCTCACTGGCGAAGGCCAAATCTCTACTTTGTGGCCTAATCGTGCGTAACATCAGTTATAAATATTAATAAGCATTTGTTGGTCGATAAAAAGAAAATTAACTTTAACCGCAATAGGCGTGAGCCGTCCAATTTGTCTTGGTTGTGCGCAAAATTTTAAATTATGCATCACAGAGAATCGCATTTAGAAGAAATTGATTTAGAATCTTTCATTTCTACAAATATTTCATGCAATGGCGAATTTTTAGATTTATCCGGGCTAGGCTTGAATGAAATCCCGGAGGAAATACAGAAATATAAAGAAAATATTTCGTGGTTAGATTTGAGTGGCAATAATATTAATTCAATACCAGACTGGTTTTATACATTTGACGAATTAATTTTCATTAATTTAAGTAGTAATAAGATTTATGATTTACCGATTCGATTTTTTATGATGAGAAGTTTACTACGGCTGGATTTAGATTATAACAATCTGTCTAATTTTAAATATTGGAGCGTTCCCAACTCTACCTTGGAAATATTAAATCTTGGCTATAACCAATTGAGGTCTGTACCTGAAAACATAAGAGAATTAACAGGACTGAGAAAATTGATTTTAAAAGGGAACCGCTTGTCTTCTATTCCTCAGTGGTTAAATGAATTACGCAACTTACAATCTATTGACCTTAGTAAAAACAATCTAAGTACTTTTCCTAAATTTACCGAATTGGTTAAATTAGAAGGCATTGATTTAAGCAGCAATAGAATTACAAAAATCCCAAGTCAGGTTGGCGCATTTATTGATTTAAAAAAATTAGGTTTAAGTAAAAATAATTTAAATTCACTTCCAGATGAAATTATTATGTTGCAAAAGTTAACGAAAATCAGCCTTTCCAACAACAACTTTATTCAAATTCCTGACCAACTGAAAGAATTGAAAAAATTAGAAGAGATTGACATCGGTAGTAATAAATTAGAAATAATACCACCTTGGTTCAAGAGTTTGGAAAATTTAAAGTTTATTGACCTAAGGAGAAACTTATTAACTGACGTGCCTAAATGGCTATTTGAATTTAGAAAGGTAGAATATATTTTTACTGGACATAAAACTGTTAGAAACGAAAATGTTTTGAGTTTAACAGGGAATCCTCTGTTAATTCCACCATTTGAAATTATTGAACGAGGTAATGAAGCCGTTCTCCAATACTTTCAGGAATTAGAAAAAGCCAGAAAAACAGGTTCAACCATCCGCCTAGCCGAAGCCAAATGCCTCATCCTTGGCGAGGGCGGCGCAGGCAAAACTTCTCTCACCATAAAACTCTTGAACCGTAATGCTCCTCTCCCCGAAGAAAAGGACACCACGAAAGGCATCAACGTCCATCTACATGACCTGACCCTCGCTGATGGCAGCGTGTTCCGACTGAATATCTGGGACTTTGGCGGACAGGAAATCTACCACGCTACCCACCAGTTTTTCCTCACCAAACGTTCGCTCTACCTCCTGCTGGATGATACCCGCAAGGATGAAAAAACGGTGAATGATCCGATCTTCAACTACTGGTTGCAAATAGCAGAACTCTATGGTGGCGGAAGTCCACTGCTGATCGTACAAAACGAAAAAGGAGACCGTAGCAAAGAACTTGATCTGCGTGGGATGCAGGGACGTTTTGGTTTTGTCAAAGATGCCAAAGCGGTCAATCTACTCACCTGCCGAGGTTTGGATAAGGTGCAGGAAGCCATAGAGTTCTGGATAAAACAACTGCCGCATATCGGCGAAGAACAACCAAAGGCCTGGCTGGATGTCCGCCGGGAATTGGAGCGGCTGGTGGCGGAGGATAAGCGTGATCATATTTCTTTGGAGGAATACTACCGCATCTGTGCGCAACATACCGTACCGGAGCGAGAACGGGCGTTGTTTTTAAGTAGTTACCTGCATGATTTCGGGGCCTTTCTGCATTTTCAGGATCATCCGCTGCTACGTAAGATATTGGTATTGAATAATCAATGGGCCACGGATGCGGTCTATAAAGTATTAGATAGCGAGGAAGTAAAACGCGCTTTTGGTCGCTTTACTCGGGGCGATCTGGCAAAGATATGGGCGGATGATTGCTATGCCGACCAGCACGAGGACCTGCTGGCCCTCATGGAAAAATTTGAACTCTGCTACAAACTCCCGGACGAAAAAACGGAGACCTGGTTGGCTCCACAATTGCTTTCGGTTTTGCAACCGGAGTCACTTATCTGGAAAGAAGAGGATAATTTGCAAATCCGCTATGAATACGACTTCATGCCTAAGGGGTTACTCTCGCAGCATATTGTGCGGATGCACCGCTATGTGCGTCAACCAGACCTGGCTTGGAAAAGCGGCGTGGTGTTTGAGCGGGCAGGTTCGCAAGCACTGGTGATAGAGGCTTGGGGAAGTCGCAAAATCAGCCTTCGCGCCAGAGGAGCACAAGCGAAAGAACTGCTTACTTTACTCAGCGAGGATTTTGATAAGATACATGAACGGTTGGCTGGATTGAAAGTCAAAAAGATGATCCCTTGTAACTGTCATGTATGTGAGAAATCAAAAGAGCCACATTTTTATGAATATGAAGACTTAACTACACGAAAAGAAAAGGGGAAACTAACTATAGAGTGTAAAGTAAGTTATGAGGATGTAGGGGTAATAAAATTATTAGATGGCATAATTGCTAAAAAAACTCTCGAACCGCGCCGACTATTAGAATTTGGACAAATAGAAGAAGCATTACGTCAATTACCTACAAGCGATGATGTTAGTTTGCTATTGAGCCAATTCACTGATGCCGAACGGGAATTTCAATACGGACGCATCACCCATAAAGAATTTGAAAGGGTCAAAAATCGGGTATTGGCAGCGGCAATGAAACTTATATAAGTCATAATTTTTTACTATATTGTCCCGCTAAACCATACCCCCCATGCGTATCCTCTTTCTCCTCCTCTTCGCCCCCCTCCTTTCCGCCCAAACCCTGCACTACGACATCGCCTTTGAAAAGGCCCAGACCGGCGGCAAACTGAAACTCGATATCACGCTCGATTTCTATCCTTCGCCCACAGGCACTACGCGGTTTGTGCTGCCCGACCAGATCAATTGGTCCAGTGGATTGACGGATTGCTATCGCAAATTCGAGGTAGCCGGAGCGACGCATCGGCTGGAAGGCAACACGTTGCAGGTATTTACGGCGAAAGAGAAGAAGGGGCCATTGCAATTGCACTATGAACTGATCCAGAATTTCTCCGGGGAACAAGTGACGGTGGAGACCTCGTGCAGCCCCATTTTGCTGGCCGATTATATCCACGTGCCGGGCGAATGCTTGTTCCTGGTGCCGCGCCATTATCATCTTTTTGATGTCGGTGTCAGTTGGAAAAACCTGCCCAAAGGCTGGCAAATCCAGAACAGTTTCGCGACCGGACAGACCGAACAACAGTTCCAATCGAGCAATACCGACTGGCTGCGCACCAACTGGGTGGCGGGTGATTTTCGCATTTTGCGGGGCCAGGCGCATGGCAAACCCATTGCTTTTGCCATCCGAGGCAAGTGGGTATTCGCCGATCAGACGCTGTTCGATATTGTGCAGAAAACCATTGAAAGTCAGCGTACTACGTGGGACGATTTCGATATTCCGTTCTACTCGGTCACGATGATTCCCTTTGTGCTGCCCAAAGATCAGCGCATGGTAGGCCGCGCCCGCACCGGCCAATGTCTCGGCTACGGCGGCTATCAATCGTTCCTGGTTTTTGCCAGCGACGATTGCACGCTCGATCCGCTGATCAATCTTTTCAACCATGAAATGATGCACGACTGGATTGGGGGCAAACTCAACGTCGGACCCGGCAACGAAACCATGGGGATGCGCTGGCTGGCCGAGGGTTTCACGGATTATTATGCCCTGCGCAACCGCTGGAAAGCAGGTTTTATTACAACGCTGGTTTTTTTAAAAGAACTGAATACGGAGTTCTTCGCCGCGCACTACGCCGATCCCTGCGGGGAAATGCCCAATCTGGAAGTAGAAAAAAACTACTTCCGCAATGAAACCTGCGAAAATGTGCCCTACCGCCGGGGTTGTATTCTGGCCTTTTATCTGGACGCGCGCATCCGAAAGCAGAGTGACAATCAGAAAACGCTACAAAATCTAATGTCCGACCTGCTGGAATATACCTGGGGCACGGACCGGACGCTGACGGAACACTATGATTTCTTTGAAGAAACTTTGCAGGCGTATCTGGGCGACGATACGGCCGTTTTTCTGGAAGAATATGTGGATAATGGGAAACGTATTCCCATCTCGGCGTATATCCTGCCTGATTTTTTGACTATTAAGGCTTCGGCAGCGGGTGCGCCGGTGGTGGGGATTCTGGCAGAAGAGGAGTTTCGGAAATAGAAGAGGAGGGACAGGCAAGCCCCAGCCATAACCAAAATAAATATCTATCCAAAAAGACAAATTTTGCCATAATAGGCTTAAAATTTGCAGTCCCAATACTGGCTCCCCCCGCTTATTTTGTTTTCCATTGGCCCGTCTGCATATAGCAGCGGTGCTTATCCGTATATACACCAAAACTGACTTTCATGCGCACTATTTTTACCACCTTTCTCATCTTTGGCCTCGCCATTTTTTCGGCCTCCGCCCAAATCAATTACACTGCTAATCAGCAAGTTACGCCCTATAATGGTCCTTACCGGGCGGGCATCAACATGGGCTATTATCCAGGCTGGACCAACCAGAGCCTCGCTGATATAGCCGCAGGTAACCCCGGCCTGGGTATTCCCGGCATTGGTGCCAAAACCAATCGGGTGGGACTGCCGGAAATTGTGCTGGACTATTTTGGCTATGGCCTGCTGGAAGGTGATTTTCAGCACTATAAGAGCGTTGGTATGGACGAATTCACAGCCTTTACCAATGGGCCCACCTGGGCGCATCAGGAAAAAACGCAATATTGTCCGGGCCAGTGGTCCCCGTTGTTTGCCAATATGTACACCCCGATCTGGGACGGTGGCGCCAACGGTACGCCTTATAACGACACTAATTATTACGCCGTTTATTTATATAAAGTAGTCACCCAATACAAAGACGACGTGCGCTTCTGGGAGGTCTGGAACGAACCGGGTTTTGACTTCGCCAATCTGGGCTGGCGTGG
The DNA here is from genome assembly GCA_031425155.1 of Saprospirales bacterium. Classification (GTDB taxonomy): domain Bacteria; phylum Bacteroidota; class Bacteroidia; order Chitinophagales; family Saprospiraceae; genus M3007. The sequence continues at coordinate 53,292 of JANPIV010000131.1, forward strand.
CCCCGATTATCCCGGCAACTGGTGGCTGGAAGGTCCGAAGCCTTGTGATTATATTTTGCGGGCACCGATTTACAGTTATATCCGGGCGCTGCACATCGCCTGGGAAGTGATCAAAACGGTGGACCCCGATGCCTATGTCTGCATCAGCGGCGTGGGTTATTTGTCTTTTTTGAATGCCGTGCTGCGAAACACGGACAATCCCAACAACGGCGACATTTCCCCGGAATATCCCTTGCTGGGAGGAGCGTATTTTGACTGTGTGGCTATTCACTCCTATCCGCACTTCGATGGTTCTACGATGCGGCCCGACCTCGGCTGGTTCAAGCGGCATTCCGATCAGGCCGCCGATGGGGTCACCAAAGTACTCAATGACTACCAGGGCATTCTGGATCAATACGGGTACGATGGGGTTACTTATCCGAAAAAAGAGTGGATTTGTACAGAGATCAATTCGCCGCGCAAAGCCTTCACCGGGGAGTTTTTTGCGGGCCACGATGCGCAGATCAATCACATGATGAAAGCGCAGATGGTGGCTAAGATCAATCGCGTCCATCAGTTGAATTCTTTTCAGTTGATTGACCAGCAAACGGAAGAAGACGCGAGTTATGAGTTCCACCAGATGGGCATGTACCAGAAACTGGATAGTATGCCCGCTTATCAGCAGGAAGTGAACGACCTGGGCATCGCCATGAAAACCATGACCGACCTGGTGTTCGGGACACAATATGATCCAGTGCAAAGTGCGGCCATGAACCTGCCCGACGGCGTACGCGGATATGCCTGGAAACGACCCGATGGTACGTACCTCTATAGCGTGTGGGCGCGTACGACCCAGGATTTGAGCGAAGAGGCCTCCGCCACCTACTCTTTTCCTGGTACTTTCAGTGCCCTCAACTGGAAGCGCTACGACTGGGACTATGGTTATACGGGTGTTACTACGCTGGTGGCCGGACAAAACATACAACTGAACGCCCGCCCGGTATTTTTTGTGGTTAATAATACAGCACCATTATGCAGAATACAATCCAGTATTACGGATATAAAATGCAGTAACCATAACACTTCCACCGACCCCAGCGATGACCTGTATAGTGTTACTTTATTAATAACAGGCAGCAACACTTCGGGCAGCTGGAACGCTGTCGTCAATGGGCAGCAAATTAGCGGAACTATTGGGGTGCCAATTATTCTGGAGCCTCTACCGATTGCTGCCGGGAGCCTGACTTTTACAGTAGCAGATGCCAATAATGCGCAATGTACAACTACGGTCACACTGACCCCGCCTGCGCCCTGTTCAGGCAGCATCACCGCGCCTTGCGCTTCTCATTCCAGTTTTCCCTGGCACGATTGGATCGGCCGGGTCCAGGTGGGCAGTATAGACAACAATAGTGATAAAACAACCTACGCGGATTTCACCAATTTATTCACTGATTTGCCACGGGGCACGCCCGTTAATATCGGCCTGACGACCAAATTCAGCTGGGAGACTTTTGAAGAGCACTGGAAGGTGTGGATTGATTATAACCACAACGGCGTGTTTGAAGAACCGACGGAAGTAGTTTTTTCCGGTGTACAGGCCAAACCGGCGAATGGTACCCCCACCGCTAAAACCAACGGTACGTTTACCGTGCCCCTCAATGCTACGCCAGGTGCTGCCCGGATGCGGATCAGCATGACCCACCACGGAACGCCAACGCCTTGCGGCACCCTGGCTTCCGGTGAAGTGGAGGATTACACGGTGCATATTCAGCCGGGCATATTCAGCCGGGTGCAGGATCGGGAAAGTAGGCCAGTGCCGCAAAATCGGGAGCAAAAAAGCCTGTTTTTATACCCCAATCCGGCGAATGACTATGTCATGATTGACTTGCGCGACTACCAGCGTCAGGAGGGCCGTCTGCGGGTGTATAATGCGCAGGGCCAACTGGTGACGGAAATGCCGCTGGCACTGGATCAGCCTGGCCTGTTGCCTTTGTCGTTGCTTGGCTATGCCAATGGATCGTATGTGGTGCAGGTGCAGGCCGATGGCAAGACGGCGGTGGGCAGAATGGAAGTGGCGCACTGATGTAATTACCCACCATTTTGCCTTTGATTGATGAATGCAGATTGATGAATGTTGATATTTGATGGCTCATGACGTGTTCTTTTACATCAAAAATCAACATTCATCAATCTTATATCATCAATCGAAATTTTTCTACCAAAACGATCATTTACAAAATATTCAATCTATTTAACATGCTCCCGCACAAAAGCCGCATACACCTTTTGCGCGGTCTGCCCATGCAATCCTTTATCTAATATTCGCCAGCCAAATTCAGGCCGTAGTGCCAGTGTATTTTCCTCCTGCCGGACACCGATGCAACCGGCCAGAAATTCAATATCGTATTCCGTACCGTGGTCATTGAGCAGCACGTTGGCCTTGCTCAGGCTGTTCGGAAAACTGGAAACTTCCAGCGTAGGCAGCCCAAACTGCTCCGGTTCAATGATCTTGGACTCATAAGGCGTCCGGTTTCGTTGGGCAGCCGTTTTCTTCCGCCATTGTGCGTAGGCGGTTTCATTTGCCGCGAAGGCCTGTTCAAATAGTTGCACCGCATCGGGTTTGGTCAGCCAGGGATTGGGCTGGGCTTTTACGTAAGGAAAGAGCAGCAGCATCCAGCCGGTCAGGAAAGGTTGGCTGGAACAAATAATACTATACTCCCGTTTTTTGACCATATTCTGCCAAAAACTGGTGTCCACTTGTCCCTGACTGGCCCGCGTAAATTCGTGTAGTACAGGTTGCAGCGGCTTAATCCACCAGTCCAGATCATAGCGGGCCAATTCCGCCGCGTGTTTTTCGATCAGTGCCCAATCCTCCGGCGACCCTTCGAGGGTGATCTCCGGGATGCCGCAGCTAAGTTGCATTTGATAGTCAAAATAAGGGTCCATCGCCCGCATCAGGGAGACGTTAAAGGCGGCTTTTTCGATCGTTCCCGTGGTGCTGAACTGCGGCAGGCAAGTGCTCGCCAGGCCGTTTTTGGTATGTTGAGCCACGCTGTCGCTAAATTCTGCAAAAGCATTTTCCCAGGGATTATCGGGATCGCCTTTCATCCAGGTTCGTTTGATCCTGATCTGCTGCGTACCCTGAAAATCTACAAAATGATGGCGCATTTTTTCCGGATTGGCTTCAATATGCGCCCCAAATCCCTGCAAAATCAGCAGCCAGATCATGTCGGGCGATAGTACCAGAGGCCGGTGATCGGCGTAGGCCTGCACCATCGCGTACGCCACGGCATTGTTGCTATACGTGGGCACCAGAACGCCCTCCCCTTTGGAAGCGGCTTCTAACCGGATATAGTGCGGCCAGTCGTTATTCGCCATCAGGGTATTTTTTTGTTCCTCCGTCAGCGTACTATCCCGATAAATATACTCCTGCCAGGCCTCCGCATTATGGTAAGCCAGCCCGCTGCTGTCTTCTACTACGGTTTTGAATGGTTCGGTTTCGAGTTTCTCCGTGGCTTTTTTGACTGAGCAAACCTGGAAACGATGGGTCTGAATTGGTTGGGCAAGTTGTGCGTACGCTGAGGCGCAAAACAGAAAGAGGACAAATAAAAACGATTGTTTCATAAACATTTGGGTGGAGTGCGTGAAGGTTTTTATGATAAAAAACAATTATCTCTTGCAAACATGATGCACGAACCAGTTATTGTGGCGTATTGTCTGATAAAATTGCGCTGATTAAAACAGAGTTGGTAGATTTGCCGAAACAAACATTCGTCTGCTATGAAAATCTGTCTGCCTACCCTACCCCATTTTTTGAAAATCGGCCTGTTGCTGGCCATCATGGGCGTGACTTTGCCCGGAAATGCGCAAACCGGCGTGGGTGTAAAGCCCCCCAGAGGCGCAAACGTCCTGTTCGATGGCACCCGCCAAACGCTCGATAAAAACTGGATCTACTGGGCCGGTCCGCGCCTGAAAGCCACTATGCCCATCAAATGGCAGATCGTAAAAGACCCGGTGGATGCGGGTCAGGCCGTCAATACCAACGACCCGGTGTCGGCGGGCGGACTGTATGGCTCGGCGGATATTGTGACCAAAAAGGCTTTCCGCGATTTCCGGTTGCACGTAGAGTTTTTGATCGCAAATAAAGGCGGCAATAGCGGCGTATATCTGCAAAACCGCTACGAAATCCAGGTGCTCGACGGCGACTCGACGGCCCACGGTATGGCGGCGGTGATCAACGAAAAAGCTGCCCCCTACTATCCATACAATGGCGTGGGCAAATGGAATGCCTATGATATCACCTTCCGGGCGGCCCGTTTCGAGCAGGGAAAAGGTACCGAACCGGCGATGGTCACGATCTATTTTAATGGCGTGAAAGTGCATCGTAATCAGCCCATTGCGCAGGTCTGGGGTGGCCCCAATTCAGGCATAGACGGCGGCAACGACAATGGCAAAGGCATCACCGATGTGCCGGGTGGACTGAAACTGCAAGCCGAAGGCCACGATGTACTTTACCGGAATATCTGGATTAAGAAATTGAAGTTGAAAAAGGCCAATACTGATTTTTAATACATTGGCCACATTCCTACCCATTGACCACATTCTAAACATTGGCCACATTCCACACATTGACCACATTCATTTTATTTCGCCATGAAAACAAACATCGCTCCCTGGGTGGCCCAACGCATCCTGCAATTCGTCAATACCGCACAAAAACCCATTGACCTTGTTCTTGGCGTGCTGGATGATCCCGGAGACGACGAGGATCGCGGTTTCACTATGCAACTGGCTCGCCGGGTGCTGCTCTACCGCGATACATTGCCTGGCAAACGCTTCCAGACCCTGGACCAATTGATTGCCGTCAGGGGCCTGGACCCGGACAAACTGGATGATCTGGCCTATACTTTTGGCGTATCTGCTGCTGCATCTTTTGAAAAATCTCTTTTTGACGATGGTCTGCTGCTGGATAACTGGACCGTACTGCGCTACGAATGGAGCGCTGATTCTGATCAGGAATTCAGGCAATTCGCCGACGACCCGGCGGCGTTCCGGCAAGTAGTGTGGAACCTGGCGACGCGCGCCTGTATGGAGACTGTCGGCCCCGAAGAAGCCGAGGCCCGGACACGAACTGCCTCCATACAAACCGATTACATTGATATTTATCACAATGGCACCGAAGAAGCGGCCTACGCTTTTGCACTATGGTTCTATCGTTTTGATGCCGACAACTGGTTCGCTTTCGATGATATGTTCGATCAGACGACGACATTTTTCAGTCATCATGGCGGCGCATTTTTACCGCTGCAACTGCGTTTGTTCAAAGGTTTTAACAACCGGGTGCTACTGGATCAAGTGGTAGGGCAGGATTTGCCGGTGACGGTGGACTATTCAGAACACATGATCACGCTCTGGGTGGTGGGTTTGCAGGACTGATTTTTTATCTGATAAAATTATGCTCGAACAGTATCTTATTCTATTAGGTGCCGCTACTTTTCTAGTCCTCGGTACGCTCCATCTGGTGTACACTTTTTTTACCGATAATTTCCTGGCACGAAATGCCGGGACGGTAGAAAGTATGAAAAAAGATTACCCGGTACTCACTAGAAAGACCACGATGTGGAGAGCCTGGATAGGATTTAATGCCAGTCATAGTAGTGGGGCGATGTTTATTGGCCTGGTAAATATTTTGCTGGCTACTCAGCATTTTGAGCTTTATCAAAATGCTGATAGCCTGCATCTGCTGAATATTATTACCGCTATTTTCTATTTATATTTAGCCAAAAAATATTGGTTCAATATTCCGTTTATGGGCATATTGATCGCGACTATTTGTTTTATCACTGCTTTTATTTTGATCAAAGTGTAAGAGGCTGTTTTAAAAACAACGAAATACAAGCCTATCCGCTGACAACTTATTTCAAGATCATAAAAGGATGACCACCCGTTAATTGGGTGGTTTCACCACAACATCGGCCATATTAGCCCCAACCTCTAAATTTTTTAAATGGCAACGAACCAGCCGATGTCCAGGATTGCAAAATATGCCCTGCTGTTTTGCTTAGCCCTTATTTTGATAAAAACCTGTGTACCAACGACCTACGATGTGCCGCATCCAGAACAAAGAGCCAGTACGCAGTATTGGGATTTGCCGACTGGCTCGCACATTGGTTATACCCTATTAAAAGCAAAAGGGCATAAGAAACCCTATTCCATTATTTATCTGCATGGCGGGCCGGGTGGACCTATTTACGACCGAAACATCACCTTGCTGGCACCGCTGGCGGAAGAGGGATATGATGTGTATTTATACGATCAGGTTGGTGGCGGAGCATCCGGCCGACTGGATAATATTAGTGATTACACCGCCGATCGCCATGTGCGTGATCTCGCAGAAATAGTACAAAAAATAGGTACCCAAAAGGTAATTTTAATTGCCCAATCGTGGGGTGCTATACTGGCGGTTTTATTCGCTGCCGATCATCCGGCACAAATAGAAAAAATCATCTTCACCAGTCCCGGACCTCTCGCACCGGTGCGTCTGGAATTGTCAAGTTTGCCTGGCCCGGATAGTTTGCAGCTGCGTACGCCTGATTATTCTAACGCCAACGCCGTGCGGGAAACCTATACGTTAAGAAGCAAGGCGATTTTAAAAGTTGCCCAATGGTTTGGCCAAAAATTAGCTTCCGATGCTGAAGCAGACGATTTTGCCACTTATCTGAATATAAAACTAAGAAAATCCACGGTTTGTGATACCACAAAACTATCGCCGCTACTGACCGGCGGAGGCGGCTATTACGTGCAGGTAATGACCATGCAGAGCCTCCAGGAAGTACAGGATCCGCGACCCAAACTTGAAAATTCCGATATACCAATACTGGTAATGAAAGGACAGTGCGACAACCAAAAATGGGGCTATACGCAGGAGTATCTGCAAATTTTCCCTAACCATATATTTGTGCCGATAAAGGACGCTGGCCATGCTATTGCCGTAGAACAACCGGAAATATATTTGCAGGAAATACGGAATTTTCTATCTGTTAAAAGATCAATTCACTGAATATATTTATACAAAAACTGATAAACAATTTTGGGATTAATGTATTCCGTTTCCCGTATTAGGAGCCCCTTTTCATTGTAAACGTACTTCCGTATAATACGATCTCGTTTTTTCACATTATAATCTACCCCGTAGGAGGTCATTTTATACTTTTTCCATGGTTTGATTATTTTTTCAACCAGTTGATTGGAATCGTTATAGGTATTTTTCTCAATAAGCCGCTTTTTTCGGCCATTATAACCGTAACGCAGGCTATAGGATTTAACCAGATTATTGTGTACATCATATTTGTTTACTCTAATACCCGGAGCCTTACCTTTTCGGTAGTAGAAAAAACTTTTCGCCACATTGCCTTTATCGTCATATTCATTACTTGATCTGAGCATTTTGCCTTTTCCATAGTCATCGTAGGTTTCTATCAGGCGATGCTGCTGATTATAAACCATATAGGAAGTAGAAGTTTGGTTGATACTATCCGTAAAAGTACGCCACTACATTTGGACAAGATTACCTGACGAATCATACTGGTAATCACGCTGGCTTACTATGGTATCCCCGCCCTTGTAATAAGTCGTTTTTAATACAAGGGTAGCATGTAAATACTCCGAAATACTTTTGTAGGAAGAGTATTTGCCCGTCTCAAAACTATATGAGGATTCAGGATAACCTTTGGAATTATAATTAACTGTATATATCAGAACAGGATCACTGGTTAACTGACCATCCTTAATGATGGTTCGATAAGTATGCTTGGCCGTTATTTTATGATTGGCCAACAATTTTCTTTGATCTGATGCCTGCGAAAAAGAAATGTAACAGAAAATGAAAAGTAAAAATAGGGTTGTGGTAAATCTTATCATGGGATATGTAGTTGTTAGGTTTTATCTCCAAGCCGTCTCCAACCGCCCTACCGCCATATCCAAGTGCGTCCTTAAAAATATTGCCTCGTGTTTCGAGCAAAGAAACGGGATTTTTTGCGGTGCTATTCAGATTCTTTTTTTACTCACCGCTTTCGGCTTACTAGTGAACACTACTTTGGAAGCAGATTTTTTAGTGCTGCGGCTAGTTTCTTCGTCTGTCAACGTTTTACCGGAAATCACCGATTTATTTTGTTCGGTCACCTCTTCTTCTGTAGCAAATTCATCTTTATGTTTGATAAGCAGCCAGGAATTTTTGGCAAATTGGGTACGCACCAAAGCAAATTCGCCCTGCAATTTTTCGCCATACATGCGGAATTTCAGCGAACCTCCTTCCAGTTGCTTTAATAAATATTTTTCCTGCGCTTTCTTGTTGCCCACTTCTTCGATGGGCTCATAAGTACCTTTATCCCAGACGATTACATCACCGGCACCGTAGTTGCCTTCAGCAATATTACCTTCAAAATCCTTGTAATCATAGGGATGATCTTCGACCATCATCGCCAGGCGTTTTACGCTGGGCGTGAGGGAAGGACCTTTCGGCACGGCCCAACTTTTCAGTACACCTTCCATTTCCAGGCGAAAATCGTAGTGTAAAGTAGAAGCCTGGTGCAGTTGCACTACAAAAATGAGTTGCGCGGCTTTCGCCTGGCCGCCAACGGATTCGGGAGTGTGTTTAAAATCCCGTTTTTCTTTATATTTAGTCAGGCTCATGACGCGCGTTTTTAGGTGATTTAGACAGACTGGCTTTTACGATTTGCTCCCACGGCACTTCTTTTATTAGTGTATTTTAAAAATGTTGTGCCACCACACTATTTTGCTGGGCGTCCGCGTAAGCCGTGAGCAATTCTTTGTAAAAAATGTTACAGTACACATTGTATCAACAGCACTGCTCTATATGTCCAGATTATTCTCGCCCCTCACCATCAAAGACGTTACTTTTCGCAACCGACTGGTGGTCTCGCCCATGTGCCAGTACTCTTCCATAGACGGCTTCGCCAACGACTGGCACCTGGTACACCTGGGTAGCCGGGCCGTGGGCGGTGCCGCACTCGTGATGCAGGAAGCCACCGCCGTCAGCCCGGAAGGCCGTATTACGCCGAGCGATATGGGTTTGTATAAAGACGAACACGTCGCCAAACTGCGCACGATCACCGATTTTATTCATGCGCAGGGCGCGGTGGCAGGCATTCAACTGGCCCATGCAGGCCGCAAAGCAAGCCATTATGTGCCCTGGGCAGGCGGGCGGCAAATTCCATCCGATGCGCCGGAAAGTTGGACGACCGTAGCGCCATCGGCCATTCCTTTTGCGCCCGGTACCATCGCGCCTGAAGCACTGGACGATGTGGGTTTTCAGAAAGTGATCGGGGATTTTCAAAAGGCTGCTGAACGTGCGCTGAGCGCAGGCTATAAGGTAGTAGAAATTCACGCGGCGCACGGCTATTTGATCCATGAGTTCTTGTCGCCGCTCAGTAATACGCGCACTGATGATTATGGCGGCAGTTTTGAGCATAGAATTCGCTTGCTACTAGAAATTATAGCTGCCGTACAAGTAGTTTGGCCCGCTACCCTACCCTTGTTTGTGCGTATTTCGGCCTCCGACTGGATGCCGGGTGGCTGGAACGAAGAAGATTCGGCGCAATTATCCGCTGTTTTAAAAACCAAAGGCGTGGACTTGATTGATTGCTCTTCCGGCGGTAATATACTTGGCGCAAAAATCCCGGTGGGACCCGGTTATCAGGTGCATTTTGCCGAAAAAATCAAGCAAGAAACGGGTATTCTGACGGGTGCCGTGGGTCTGATCACCGAAGCGCAGCAAGCCGAGGATATTTTGCAACGGGAGCAGGCAGATATGATCTTTATGGCGCGGGAATCTTTGCGTGATCCTTATTTTCCACTCCATGCGGCCCGACAATTGGGCGATGAGGTAGTTTGGCCGGTGCAATATGAGCGGGCGAAGGGGTGAGTAGTTATTGTTCGTCACGCCATAATTCCAGGCTTAGATCGTCCACATATAATTTCTGTTTATGCGGGTTCCAAACGTAGGTTTTAATACGTCCTGCCGGTGGGAAATTCCTGGGCACATGCACAAAAAAATCCGCCTCTGCCCATTCTTCCGGTCCACCGGGCGTCCAAATAGAGTAGGTCGGGTTAGCAATTTTTGTAGTGATATTTATGCCACGCCTTTTAAGCATTTTTCCTTGATCATCCCAAATTTCTACAACCAGCAAGGCCGTGTTTTCGCGGCGCGTACTATCCTCACCACGACGTTGGAAACCCCAAACGTCGGCGCGTATCCAATCACCCGGACGCACCTCACGAGTGTCTTCTATTATTGTAGTTAGGGCAGAGTCTCTTACACAAACGCTGTACTGACCACTGTGATGAATACTCGCGTCGCGGTGTTCCTGCGAACTATTTTCTATTGAATTTTCGATAAGTTTACTAATTTTTATTAATTTTTGGCGAGGTTGTGACTCTCTTGATTCATAAGCAATTAACGAACGACGACTTGCTTTTAAAGAGCCGAAAATCGCCCAGTAGTAAGCCTTGTTACCATTTTCTGACCAGAGAATACCCGCGTAGAGTTGAATAGTCTGAAAAACATTCAGACTTGTAAATAAAATCACTATTGTTACTGGCAATAATAGTTTCCATCGTTTTACAGATAACCAACTAAAAAAAGCACCTAATGGGAACGCCATCAAAGGATAAGTTTCTACCATGGGACGCGAACCGAAACCGTTAATATAGTTCCAGCACCACCAACTATATGTAATAAAAATATGCAGGGATAAAAATACCAATATTGGGCCCAATGCAGAAGGTGCAAAACGGCGCAACTGAAAAATACCCAATAAAGCGAAGATCATGATCGGCGTATATACCAGCCAGCCATTTGTATAACTGAATAGTCCATCCAGTATTCTGGGATGTCGGAAATTAAAAGATTCTCCTGTATAAGCATAGTACCACCAATGACCACTGACAAATTTGTAATAAGCAGCCTGTGGAAATAGGACAATGGCCATAACAATTGCGGCCACGATCAAGGCTCGCCAGTGTTGCATCAAAAAATCCCTTCTTCTCCGCAGTGTCTGCCATGAATAAACGCCCCATAGTAATGGAATGAGGACCACCACAACTTCCGATAACCGGGTCAGCGTAATCAATCCTGCTATAAGTCCTATTGCTGCGGCTCGGCGATAGTTCGCAGGATTATCTTCAAAATAATGAATAGCATATAGTATAAAACAGTACAACGCAAACAGCAGCGCGTGGGCCATCATATTATTATAAGTAGTAAAATAGTATAAATTGGTGGCCAGGGCTAATGCTATTGTTAGTAATACCGTAACCGATAAGGAGAAATAGCGGCGCAATATTCCAAATAAGACATACAAGCCCCATAAGACATAAAAAATTACACCCAACTGGCAACTCAGCGCGTAAGGAGCATTAAAACCGCCGGTTGGCAATCCATTGATGAGCGCATAACTATGTCCAAGCAGGAAAAAAGGCAGTAATAGTACGGCTACGCCAATCGGGTATTTGTTACAAGAACGACCAATATCGGTGAGCGGCATGGTTTTCCGGGGATCAGGCCATACCTCCTGGCTGGCATCTATGGTTTTCTGGTAATTATCTCCATCATGGTGGATAAAAAAAGCGGGCAAGTGGGCATAATAGCCCCAGGGATCACCGCCACGGCATTCTTCCCACCAGCGGTGAAATCCGAAGAATGAAACGAGCATCACGATACCGATCACCAGAAGTGTGCCGATTCTCCAATAGCGATCCGGGGGTGGTAGAAACATAAATGTTACTTAATTTTTAAATGGTCTGCTTAAACAATTCAACAATTCTATTACACATTAAATGTAGTGATCAAATACTCAAGCCGCGCCCGAAGCCCGCTTTTTAATTGCTCAAAAGAAGTACTGGTTATTTCCACCCGTGCCGCGGCCACACGCACACTTTTTTCAGGAAAAAAATCCGATTGTATGGTAAAATATAGAGGCGGTTCATCAAAAGCCGGTGGTGCAGCCGAATAACTTGGATAAAGCAGCAACACCTCCGCACAATTACGCCGTAGTGCATAAGCCAGCATCTGGTAGAGATCAGACTGGGCAATACCATATTTAGGGTCGTCTGCCTGGGAAGGATCGAAGTTTTTGTACTTAAAATCTATAATTAACTGCGTATTGTTTCCAACTTTTAATAAAAGATCATTTCTGATTTGAAATACCGGACGTTTATCCTGGTTGCTGGCTAAATAGTCCGTACTGGAAATAGCGATCTGAAACCGATCACTGAAATTTTCCTGCATGAATCCCGCCATAAAATCCTCGAATACACGCTCCATCGGTACCAGAAAACATAGATGTTGCAGAGCCTCCGTACCAGCCTGGTGAGCTGTGTCGGACAAGAACAGACGACACCGATCCAGGCAGCGGCTATAATCGCCAAAATAGCGATTGAGCGACACGCGGTCGCAGTCGGAGCGGGTTAGGAGCGGCTCGTCCGCCACCTCGTCAAGCACGAACAAGATGTTACGCAGCAAGCCAATTGTCTCTGGTAAGCGGGTGATAGTCAGCAGTTTGCGCGCGACAAATTTGATAATGCGATTGAGCAGATTATCATATTGAAACGAACTATGTTCCGAAGGCACCACGTGCTGCTGGCCCTGCGCCCAGTTTTTGATGTACGCATCCGTCAATAGGCGACCCCGAAAATAGGGCAAGGCCTCCTCCACAATCTGATACTGCGCAGACGGCTGGGCCAGCAGTAATTGGAGCGTCTGACGGGCAAAAACATAGAGCAACGCCTCCGGGAAAGAATCCACCGCCGTCTCATCCAGATCGGCTTCCGAAAACGGGAACCAGGTGCGCTGACCATACGACAACCAATGTATCAAATGCCGTACGCGGGCTGCCGAATCCAGATCGGGACGGTGGGCAAAGATTTTAGGTTGTATTTCCAGTAAATGTTCGCCGAATTGCACAAAACCCACATAATTCCGCGCCTTCACCTGCCGGGTTTGGCCGAAATAAAAAAACGGTTGTTGATAAAACGCGGTAGTATTATTTACCTCTTCCGCCTCGCGTTCCGGCAGGGTGTTACCGGCATAGACACGGCTTTCCCACACCCGCGCTAAATAGCCTTCGAGTGGACGTATATCCAGATTTTCCGGCAATACGGCGGTACCATGTTCGACTAAGGAAATCATGGATTTATCTGGATGGTATAAGGCGGCCATTCGCCGGTGAGCAGCACGTTGGCGGCTTTGAGTACATCGCGCACTAATTCTATTTTACCATTAAAATATTCCAATAACAATGGAATAAGTTTCTTTTGTAGAATATCTATAAATTGATCTTCGGTTTTATCCAGAAAAAAAGCGTGGCCCAGCAGAAAATCCGGGCCGCGCCGCTGTAATAGTTCGGTATTAATAGATTGTAATTTTTGTTGGTAAAAAGGCAACAGGCCAGGCATGGATTCCCCGGATTTGGGGGGATATAAAGCCTCGAATTCAAAACGCCGCCGCAGGGCTACATCCACCAGCGCAATGCTTTTATCGGCAGTATTCATGGTGCCAATTAAATAGAAATTGGGCGGCACACCAAAGCGTGGTTCCTGCTCGTTTTGGCCCGGCAAACGCACGGTGAGCGCATTCTCGCCATCGAGCCGTTTATCTTCTTCGAGCAGCGTAATAAGTTCGCCAAAAACGCGGCTGATATTAGCACGATTTATTTCATCAATAATCAGGACATAGTTTTTTAACGATTCCTGTTTATTCTGACTGCGTTCCCAATTTTCTCTGGCCCGCATGGCCAAGCGATAAAAGACCCCCTCGTGCTGCCGGAAACGCATGGTACCCTGCGTGTCTAAATCCGGTTTTAAACCCAACACAAAGTCCTCGTAAGTATAGTTCTGGTGAAAAGTAATAAATTCTACTTGTCCGGATTCTATCAAGGCATCAAACTGCTTTTTTGCTTCACTATGTGGCAGTTCTTTACCAGTCGCAATTTTTACGGCGCGGGTAATCGTCATATAAGTTTTTCCAGTGCCGGGCGGCCCATACAGAATAGTATTAAGCGGAGAAATACCGGGTGTGATTATAACATCTTCCAGTATTTCCGCATTACCAAAAGCGAGACCGTGTTGCTGGAAAACATCCCGATATTGTGGATATGTTTTTAGATATTCTTTAATAATTTCCGGCCCGATTGGGGTAGGCGAAAAGACATCGGCACGAAACAGTTTCGGATAACCGGGAAATAAATTCGGTGTATATTCCCAGGGTTCGGCAGTCAGCCATTGCACGGGCCGAATGTGGGGATATTTATCTTTTGCTTCGTAGCGATAAGGACCCTGCACTATGCCCACGCCCTCTATGCGCATGGTACCTTTGGCGGCAAAAATCACATCGCCTTCCCGCGCACTCTTTAGTAGAAATAATGCCCAGGATTTATTGGATTTATTCTCGGCCGGAAAGCCCAAATGCAGATTTAAAGCCGCCAAAGTAGTAAACCGGGCCAGCGAACCCGTGCGTAGTTCTGTATAACCCAGCCTGGCCTCGCCCGCGACATAGTCTTTCTGCCAATTATAGGCTTGTTCACCCGGCGCATATTTTAAAAACTGTGGTTGCCCTTTTTGCTGGCCAATCTTTAAAATTGCAGCATACTGGTTTTTAGTCGCTCTAAAATTTGTGCCTCTTTTCCGGGTAAAAAACTTTTGAAATTCCGGCAATTCTTTTATTTCATTGCGCAACACCGGGCGATCCCAGAAATTATACAACACTTTTATTTCTACCGCATGACCAGCCGATTTATCCGGTTTATTTTCTATCGCATATTGCTTGTCTGCGGCGTTATTTTCCTGAAAAAATACCGGCCCTACCACTTCGCACAAAGCATAACAACCTGCTTCGCGGCCAGTTATCCACAGAATAGCCAGGTCACCCAACACTATTTTGGTTTTATACGCACTGATCGGCCAACTGCGGAGGGCATGTTCGCGGAGTGCATCTTTTATACGGTAGTTTCGGTGATTCCCCTGTAAAATCCAATAGTTCATTGGAATATTCCTTTCAAAAAATTAGTATGCGCGTAAAAGTGAAGCATGGAGGCAAGTAAAGTGTAAATATAGAACAAAATACAGATTGCACAAAACTTGCATTTCCGGGAACATCCGGGTCAGATTATTGGCCTGCAAAATTCTTTATTAACGGCTACTGGCAGCAGTCTTTGACAAACACCTTTTTGAAAAGCCATTTTAGGAGTGGTTAGATAAACTCAGTGAGCCTCCATTTTACTCGGTGAGCCTCGGTGACACTTTTTTATTCCACAGAGGCTCACGGAGCAAAAAGAGGCTCACTGAGAAAACTAATAACAGTACTTATTTCAACGTCTCCGTCACACTCCCGCAAGCCAGCATTTTCTTGCCGAAATACGGGTTTCTGATGGTTTTTTCCTGACTCAGCCAATTGCCGCCTTTGTTATTATCATACATGGGGCAATGCTCATAATAAACGGGGGCATCGGCCTTGATGACCTTCATCACGGCATACATGTTTTTGGACAGCGTGGCAAAATGTTCCCGCTGCCGCTCCGTATTGGTTACACCTTTGATGTATTCTGCATCGGTACGCAACGGCTGTTGATAACTCGTCCAGACGGCCTGTTGTCCGGCAGTCAGAGCCTCCATATTTACTTGTTCAATGGCAGTCAAAAGCGTTTTTGCCTGTGCCGCAGCGGCTGATCCGTCAGTAGCGACCAACGCATCTTTTAAGGCAAAGTAAGCCGCATACACCGCCGACAAAGGGTTGGCAACTGTTGGGGCAACTGCCTGTTTTTTGACCATTCCGCCCATTGTTTTGGCCGCTGCCGCAGTCGGAGTATCGGTGGTCGGTTGGTTGGATACGCCGACGGGATTTTCGCCAGCAGGCGCATCTGCTTTTTTCGGGCGGTCATATTGGCAACACTCGGCGAGATTACTGTAGGCCTCGTCGTTCGCGGTAAATTTATCACTATCGTAGCCCGCCGCCGCGATGCGTTGCAGCACTTCCTCCACATTGGTCAGGGTACTATCGAAAGTGATCTGCGCCATTTGGGTCTCCTGATCCCATTCGGCTTTGGCTTGACCTTTCTGGTAGGCCGCTTTTTCGATGGTTTTTTCACACATGCCACAATTGCCATAGACGTGTACCGTCGTGCTTTTGGCATTCGGAATCTGTGCCGTACAATTAGAGAAAACAAACAATGCCACACAGGGCACTAATAATTTTATGAACGAAGTCATTTTTATTGAATTGGAAAGTGAGAAATAACGACAAGCCTGCATCGGCCTTCAAAAGGCAGTGCATGAGTCGTAAATAGAAAACTAGTAGTTAGAAACAAGCCCACGTCGGGCTGACGCGGCACTAAGCGGCCAACTGTGGCGGCTGCCAAATAGGGAGATAGACTGCGTCCGGCATGTATCGGGCGTAGTAGAACGCCTGCCGCAAAGTAGCGGTGCTGGAAGCAGAAAGGGAGGACAGGACCAGTGGAAATTCTTCAATACCGGCACCGGCGTGACCACCCGCCGTCATCGCGCAGGGGCATTGGCAACCACCAGGGCTTGTGCTGCCGGGGCATTTCTGGCCGACGTGGTTTTGGCCGCAACAGGCCGGTTTTTTAGCACATTTCACCGACTTTTTGGCTTTTTTTGCCGCGCAGCAAGATTTTTCGGTGGATGGTTTGCCGCATTTTGCCATCCCGTTATTGCCATACGCCGAGGCACTGTTGGCCGACAGGACGACAAACAGGAACGTAAGCAGAAACAATGTAACGCGATGGTAAAGCATGAATTTGGACGTAAAGTTAAGGGAATTTACGTGGAGAATCGGGCGAAATAACCTTTTGTTTTCAATTGCTCCCCCAGGTAGTTTCTTTAAAAATACGCCACCAGCAATGATTGCTAAAGGTCATTCCGGTTTTCCTTTTACGCCCCACCGCTCATATTCCCCATCCATCCCTTTCCGCCCCATCGGCATCACCCGAAACGGCTCACAAGGCCGCAAACTCTCGTAACACTGTGCGGGCAACTGCTGATACAGCCGCGTCCCTTCCGTTTTCCAGGCCAGCATCTCGTCGCTGACGGTCTTGATGATCTTGCCGGGATTGCCCCCACCATGCTGCGGGTCGGTATTTGTTCCCTGTTCTTCAGTAAGCAAAGCGCGCCCATTACCACATCATTCCTACTACCTGGGTACATTTTCCGCTCTCAAGACACATGCCAGCAAATGACACATTTTCAAAAACTTTTCAAAGTAAAAACTATGAAGAATTTACAAATTGCTTTCGCTTTCCTGCTGGCCCTGGTCGCCAGTTCTTTCTCCCTCTCCACCCGGCTGGCCAGCCCGCCGGAACACGGACTTCCGCAGGCCAGCGTAGACTTTTACCTGAAACTCGAAGGGATAAACGGAGAATCCACCGCTGCCGGCCACGAGGGTTGGATAGAAATACAGTCCGTGAGCTGGAACAAACCGGGCAAGATCGCCGCTATCCGCCGCCAGAGCACCGCTACTGCTTCGCCGATGCTCCAGCTGGCTTGCGCCCAGGGCCAGCACTTCCCCCGGGCTGTGCTCCACCAAAGAAAGGCGCCCAACAGCACCGCGTTTCTGGAGATCAAACTGGAAAACGTGCTGATCACCAGTTACCAGACTTCCGGCGGCTCCTCGGCGCTGCCTATGGAATCCATGTCGCTGAACTACACCAAAGTAATCTGGTAATAAGCCGCGCTGCTAACCATTATTCCGGTAAGTGTCTTGCCTGCCTGGCGGATGCTTCCCGGAATTTGTTTTACCCTGCTCGCCCTTTACTCCTTCCCCCACCGTTCATATCCGCTGGGCATCCCCGGCTGCCCCATCGGCATTACCCGCAGTGGCTCGCAAGGCCGCAAACTATCGTAGCACTGCGCGGGCAACTGCTGGTATAGTCGCGTACCTTCCGTTTTCCAGGCCAGCATGTCGTCGCTGACGGTCTTGATGATCTTGCCGGGATTGCCGACCACCATACTGCGGGAGGGAATCTGTTCCCCGCTTTTCAAAAAACACAGCGCGCCGACGATGCATTCGTCGCCCAGCACGACATCGTCCATGAGCACGGCATTCATACCCACCAGGCAATTGCGGCCCACGGTGGCCCCGTGGATGATGGCTCCGTGGCCAATGTGCGCGCCCTCGTGCAGCCGCACCATGATGCCGGGAAACATGTGGATGGTACAGTTTTCCTGCACATTACAGCCGTCTTCGATGATGATCGCGCCCCAATCGCCGCGAATGGCTGCGCCGGGACCCACGTACACATTTTGCCCGATCACCACATTGCCCGTCACCGCCGCCTGTGGGTGGATGTACGCACTTTCGTGGATAACGGGGCGAAAACCATTGAATTCGTAGATCATATATATACTAATGATGAATGATTAATGATGAGCGATGAATGATGCATTGGAAAGAAGGGTAACCTCCCGTTTTCGTCAGTGATTAGCCGAAGGTGTACTTGTTTCAAAGTTATCTTTTCTTTCCACGTAAGTTTGCCGTGAACTTCGGATAATTTCCGTTATCCGTCATTACTAATTCATCATTACTCATTCATCATTCAACACCCCATGCGCACTTTTTACTGTTCGCTTTCCTGTTTTATATTGACTATCAATACATTGTCGGCCCAAATGCCGATGTTCCAACGCCTGAATGTGCCGGTGTATCAGAACGGTCAGCTGCTGTCCGCGCCTTTTGCGGGTGGCCTGAATGCCCCACAATTTTCGGCTGCCGATCTCAACAATGATGGTCTGGCCGATCTGGTGGTTTTCGACCGCGCGGGTGACGTGTTTGTCACTTACCTGAACGAAGGTACGCCCAATGAAACCAGTTACACCTTCGCACCGGAGTATGCCTGCAACTTCCCGGTCCTGACGGATTTTGTGGCATTGCGCGATTTCAACCAGGATGGTGCGGCGGATATTTTCTGCGCCTCTACCCTGCCGGGCAGCCAGGAAATTCAGGTTTTCCAAGGTTATTTTGATAATAATGTGCTGAAATTCAAGCAGTATTTGTTCGGGTATCCGGCCAATTGCGAAAACTGCAATCCCCTGCTGCTTTATTATCCCAGTATGGCGGAGGGTTTCTGGAACAATTTTTCCATCAGTAAGTCCGATTATCCGTCGGTAGATGATATAGATGGCGACGGCGACCTGGATATTGTGGCCTTCCCTTCGGGCAATAGTACACACCTGTCATATTTGCAAAACCAGTCCGTGGAGCTGGGTTTTGGCTTGGATAGTTTGACCTATACCCTGCCCGACAATTGCTGGGGCGGTTTCTTTGAAAATGGCCTGACCCGCTGCCGGAGTGAACTGGCCAGTACGCCCAACTGCTGTGCGCCGTGTTTTGCCCCCGGTACGGTGGAAGACCGGACGGAACGGCATCCGGGGGCCACGGTGCTGACCTACGATCAGGACGGCGATGGTGATAAGGAGGTGATATTGGGCAATATTTCCTTCAATTGCCTGAACATGATGACCAATGGTGGCAGTACCGACCATGCCTGGATGACATCGCAGGATACCTTGTTCCCGGAATATGATGTGCCAGTGGATATTTCCGTTTTTCCGGCCTCCTTTTATCTCGATGTGGACAACGACGCCCGCAGGGATTTGCTGGTTTCACCCAATAACAAAACCATTGGCGAAGACCAGCGCGCCGTGTGGTTTTACCGGAATGTGGGTACGGCTACGGTGCCGGATTTTGAATTGCAGACCAAAAAACTCTTCATTGAGGATATGATTGACCTGGGCACGACTACGCACCCGGCTTTTGCCGATGTGAACGCGGACGGACTTACCGATCTGGTGGTGGGCAATTATGGCTATTTCACACAAAGCAATTCCACGGCTACCAATGCCAGCCTGTATCTTTATCTGAACACCGGTACTGCTACAGCACCTGTCTTTCAACTTAGCAGCAGCGACTGGCTGGGTATGTCCGAATTTGCACCCAATGACTTTGATTTTGCCCCCAGCTTCGCCGATATGGATGGCGATGGCGATAATGATCTGCTCGTGGGTAGTAATCTGGGCAGTATATATTACTACGAAAATGTGGCAGGTGCGGGCAATCCCATGAATTTCGTCCGGGATCTGGATGTGATGTGGATTTTGCTGGACGTGGGTCAGGCTTCCGTACCCACCGTTTTTGATTTGGATGGCGATGGTTTGAAAGACTTGCTGGTGGGCGAACGCCAGGGAAATATCAATTTTTTTAAAAATGTAGGCTCCCCTACCCAACCGCTGTTTGCACAGACCATTACGGAACCACGATTGGGCAATATTACGACTGCTCCGTTCTCCGGCGGCATCGGTTTCAGTGCGCCTACGGTCATCAATACGAATGACGGCGCCATGCTGATCGTCGGTGGCAATGATGGGGTGCTCCGCGCTTACCTGAACCTGACGCCTACCAATATGCCATACAGTGTCGTGTCTGCCACTTGGGGCAATACAGATGACGGCAATCGCAGCCACGCCGCCTTCGCCGATCTGGACGACGATGGCTACATGGATATGATGGTTGGCAACTACCGGGGTGGCCTTGGCCTGTATTCTACCATCACTGCGGACTGTACCCCGACCACTACTACCCAGCTCGTACCAGAGCGTCCGGTGAGCCTCTCGCCCAATCCCGCGCGCAGCTGGGTGCAGGTGACGATGCCTGCCGCCGGGCCGGTACAGTGGCGGGTGTATAACACGGTTGGCCAGATCGCCGCTACGGGCGAAAGCGGCCAGGGACAATTTACTATTTTGGTAAATAACTGGCAGTCAGGTGTTTATTTCCTGGAAACCTTCTCGAATGGCCAACGTGGGGTGGTTAAACTGGTGGTGCAACATTGATCGGCCTGCGATCCAGGGCAGCACTGATGTCGCCTATTTTAATGCCAAACAATAATCAGGGGTCGTTTCACCACCGATTGAGCAATTATTTGCCGTCATAATTACCTGATTATGCGGGCAATATGATTTTGAACGCCATAAAAGAAGCATATTTGCTCTGGCATAGTTCTTTCACTGAATAAGTGGAACAAGCACTTTTCACTCTTTAAATTTTTTTCAGTCATGAAAAACAAAAAAGATCAGAAAGACGACCGTTCCCCGAAGCATCAAAACCCATCACCCGAAAATCAGTGGGAACAGCAGGGTGATATACCCAGCGGCCAGGAAGGTGGCCGGGGAGCCAACAAAAATGACGACCGCAGCGAAGACAGTAAAGGCGGTAATAATCGCGGACTTGGCAATCAGGAAGGTGCCAATCAAGGCAATTACCAGGGGAATACCGGAAAACGATAAGCATGCATTCAGGGACGATTTCACGATCGTTCTGCTATAAATTAATTAAACCAGGTGGAGTTTACTCTCCGCTGAACACAAATGATACCAGGAGTCTGGCGGACTATGTCCGCCGGGCTTTTTTTGTTTATGGAACATGCAAAAAATAAGATAGCAGGAACAACCTTACTTGAGTTGTCATTCCGACGGTAGGAGGAATCTGCGAAAGTGCTGATTACCAATGCTACGCGACCAGATTTCTCCTGCCGTCGAAATGACATCCGGATGTAGGAAAATAGGAACTTATTTCTCACTCATTCCTATAATGGGTTTAATAGCCCCGGCAGGGCAATGTCGTTGACTTAAGGGTAGACGCTGGAATGGAGGGCGGAATTTATTCCGCCTAAGCGTGGAAAGACCATAAGAAGCGGAATAAATTCCGCCCTCCGGTCCTTAAGTCAACGACATTGCCCGGCAGGGGTAACCCCTGATTTGCATTTATAAATAAGAATGTGCAGCCTGCTTTTTCATTCTTTCCCGCTTACTCCATCCGTCAGTCCTACTTCCCAGTGGGGCAATTCCAGCCCAAAAGCGGCTTTATAATTCCGTGTAGCCTGCTCCGCAAAATCAGCCACGCCGCTGCGTTTTACCAGATTGATGGTGCAGCCCCCAAAGCCACCGCCCATCATCCGGCTGCCCAATACGGCAGGATGTTGCCGGGCTTGTTCCACCAGAAAATCAACTTCCGGGCAACTGATCTCAAATTCATCCCGCGCACCCTGATGAGCCTGATAAAGCAAGTCACCAAAATCTTCCAGTTTTCCTGTTTCCAGTGCCCGGCAAGCCGCCAGTACCCGCGCGTTTTCCTTGACCACATAGTGACAGCGTTTGAAAACCACCTCCGACAGACGCGACTTTTCCGCTTCCAGCATTTCCAGGGTCACATCACGCAGACTATGTACTTCGGGATACTTTTCCTGCAACAGGCGCACTCCTTCCTCGCACTGCTGCCGACGGCTAGCGTATTCAGAATCAACGAGTTGGTGCTTCACGCCGGAGTTGCACAGCAGTAAGATGTGCTCTGGAAATTGAAAAGGATAATACTGATGGGTCAGGGTGCGGCAGTCAATTTGCAGCGCGTGGTCGGCCTTACCCATCAGGGAGGCATACATATCCATGATGCCACAGGGCATCCCGACAAAAATATTTTCCGACCGCTGCGCCAGACGAGCCAGATCGGGCCGCGACAGGCCCAGATCGTACAGTTCATTCAGGGCAAAAACCATCCCGCTTTCTACCGCCGCAGACGAGGAAAGCCCCGCGCCCAGCGGAATATCGCCGCCAAAAACGACATTGACCCCGTGCAGTACTTTGCCATCTTTTTGCAGTTCGCTGAACGTGCCCAGCAGGTAGTCGGGCCAGTCTTTGCCGGATTTTACCAGTTTCTCCAGAGTGGTCGTATGCTCTTCCTGCAAATCTTCTGCATACAAATTTAAAGTCGTATCGGTACGCGGCGACACCGCAAACCATATCGCCCGGTCAATCGCCGCCGGGAGCACAAAACCCTCGTTGTAATCGGTGTGTTCGCCAATCAGGTTGATGCGGCCGGGTGCGCGGACGACTATGGCCGGGGCATCGCCGAAACGCTGGCGAAAAGTCTGAATAATTGATTCTGGATACATCGTAAATAATAGTTACTGGTTATTGGTTTATTGGCACGGTCACCGCATCCTGAATACGAATGGTCGCATTTTCCGCTTCGCCCATCCATACAACGTTTTGTCCGAAATAAATTTTATTACCAAAACGCCGAAAGGTAGCCAAAGTCTTGAGCGGTTCCTGTGCCCGCAAGGCCGTTTCCTGATCCGTGGTGGTTATCGGACAGCGGGCGCAACGTTTTACGGCTTTGAATGACACTTCACCAATTGTAAAGTCGGTCCAGTTATCTTCGGCAAAAGGCGTACCGCCGGTAAAAACCAGGTTAGGACGAAAGCGATTCATAGGCAGCGGTTCCGCCAGACGGGTATTCAGGTCGTTCAACGCTTCCTGACCAATGATTAGAAAAGGAAAACCATCGGCAAAACTCACGTATTGACCCTTTGGGGCATAGCGGCCATCGGCAGCCCGGTGGGTCGTTTCGGGCATCCACACCAGACGCAGGCTTTTGCCCAGCCTATCCGAAAACCACTCATTGATCGCGGCTGGCAACAGACGTGCGGCACACCGGTTGCTCCACACCTGCACCATCACTTTCGGCCCCTCATCCGGCCTGATTTCCAGGGGGATTTGGACGAATTGTGCCGGGTCATTTTTGGCAAAAACAGTGAGCACATCTGCGTCCACTTTCGTACCCAGCAAGGCCATAGCGGGCAGTTCGCGCTGGGTCATGAATTCGCCGCTATCGTCCACCAGCATCCAGCGGCGGTCGTATTGCAGGCCCCGGCGCTGGACCAGCGACTGCTGAAGGGGAATGCCGCCAAGTGATTTGATGGGATAAATCCAGAGTTCAGAAAGGTGCATTGTGGCCAGATATTAGATAAAGACCTGTGGTCTAAATTGTTTGCAATCAATGTGTTTTGCAGAAAAATTACGTCTTTATCAGTTACAAAAAGTTAACATTTAAAAATTTTACTATGTTAATAAAACAAAATTTTAACAAAAGCGTAGAAAGAGAGGATATTTTGCGTCCTGCTTTTTTCTAATCCTCGTCTTCTAAATCTCTCTTCATGCAGCAGATTATTCCAAATCCCCCCACCCGCTTCCACGAGCGGGACATGAACCCTGCTTTGACAACCCGGCTACCGATTTGTGGTCTGGTGTTGTTGGTGAGCATCCCGGCAGCTTTACTGACGGCGATCATCATGGGTTTAGTACACGCGATTCGTTTTGTTACCAAATCTTCCTGACAAGAAACGCATCATTTTACCCCCCGTGGAAACGTTGACTGGATTGATCCGGTCAGCGTTTTTTTTTGCCTGTTCATTCCTGCGTTGCATTTTCCATTTCGATCAGTTCGCGGGCAATAGCCAGCGGGTCGCCATGCTCGAATTCCAGTTGGCGAAGTACGGTCGTTTGGCTGGTTTCTATACCATGCTGATAGGTTTTATCATAATAACGCAGAGCGATTTCGGCGGCAGCGGCAAAGTCGTCCCGCTCCAGGGCTTCCAAAGCGGCTTTGAGGTGTTGGCCGCCAAGTTTCCGATCCAGTTTTCCAAAAGCTGTTTGCAGCTCGCTTTTATCGGTGCCTACGTAGTCGGTCAGCAGGTTTTGCAGGCGCGCGGTATGCGGTATTTGCACATTCCATAAGGGGGCGGTCTTCATTTGCTGCCAAAACCCATCGGGAATATAGATGCGGCCAATGCTGTGGCTTTCATTTTCCACCCAAATGCGCCGGGTCGTGTCCAGCGGGTGCAAGGCGGTGTACAGATCATTTTCAAATTGCTCCACGGTCGGCTGTGGCTGCTCGCCGATAAACCCAAAGGCAGAACCTTTGTGGCGGGCCAAACCTTCCAGATCAATGACCTGTTCGCCCATTTCCCGCAGGGCATGGAGTATTTTGGTCTTGCCCGTGCCGGTGCGCCCGCCGATCACGAGCAGGGGATATTGCCGCTCCGCCAATTGCGCCAGCACCCACGTTCGGTAGGCTTTGTAGCCGCCTTCAAGGGTCCGCACCTCCAGACCAGCCTGACGCAGCAGCCAGGCCATGCTGCCGCTGCGCTGCCCACCGCGCCAGCAATGCACCGCCACCCGGCCCTGTGGCGCAAGGCTCCGGGCACGGCGTACAAAGTCTGCCAATTTGGGACCCACCAGTTCCAGTCCCTTTTCCAGTGCCAGTTCGCGACTTTTTTGCTTGTAAATGGTGCCCACCATAGCCCGCTCCGCATCGGTGAAAAGCGGAAAAGGGATGGCTCCGGGTACATGCCCCTGCGCATACTCGCCGGGCGAACGCACGTCGAGCAAAGGTTGGGTGGCACAGACAGCCAACAGATCGGAAGCAGTGAGGAGATGTGGCATTACTTATGGTATCGGCGGGTGTAGCCGCCGGAAAAGTGTCGGCAGATGAACTTGGTAATGCGCCAAAGGTAAAACAAAAGGGGCAATGCCGTGGCGGCATTGCCCCTGAAATGGATCGTCGAATACTCCAATACTCGTATCCTCCCAAAAACATAGTTTCCAGTGTCTTAACTTATTGCTTGACCATTTTCAATGGAGTAGTCTGCCGGTTATCACTGCGAAGAGTAGCGACGTACACGCCGGTTGGCCAATTCTGACCGAAGCGCACTACCCCTGTATTGCTGCTCAATGCTTGCGTATAGACCACCTGACCCAGCAGATTGCGTACTTCGAGCGTCATGTCCGAAACGGCAGCCCAGGTGTACCGCAGGCTGAAATCTGCATTTGTTGGATTTGGCACCACCGATAGATTGGCGGTAGCATCCAGTTCAGGCCGGGTAGCAGTGACGGTCACCGGGATTACTTTTACGACATCCACAGCGGCTTCCAATACGTGGCCCGGTGCCTCATCACTGGCATAGACCTGCAATTGCACGTTATCGGACATCGTGATAAAATCCTTCAAATGAAGATTATTGACGCTGTGCCATTGGCTGCTGGAAGCGGACTCCGTGAATATAGTCACCGTTTGGCCATTGCTGATGGCCTTTATTTCCAGTTTATCATTGGGATTGCCACTGCCGCCGCCATTGACGAACCAGTAGTCAAAACTCACAATAGCATCTTCATAAGCCGCCAGTTTCATCACCGGAGAAGTGAGGGTCACATCGCCGTTGTCCACATCATCATCCCCGGCACCACCACCGCCGTTACCCGTCATATAGCACAGGTTGTTGTCATCATTGGGCGAATCTGCGCCTGGATTGGCGTTTGCGCCATTGAGATTGGTCTCTACCGGTACATCGCGCACCCAGGCTCCGGAAGAAGCCGTAATGCTGTTCGTCCAGCCCAGATCCAGTTGAAAATCATCATAGTAGCCGGGTGTCAGACTGACGGTAAAATTGCCATCGGCAGCCACATTAAAGCCCGAAGTCAGGTAACCCCAGGTACCTACTGCAAAATTGCCACCCGGATCGCAGCTGAAACTCACCTGACCGGCGGCGTTGGTTTGCAGGGTGTAAGCGGAGTTGGGGCCGGACAGATTTACCAGCGTATTGGCGATGGGCGTTTGATTAGTGGCATTAATAATCGTGGCCGTCACGTTATAAACCGTCAGGGGCTGCAACGTAACATCCACTGCAGTGACCTCGCCTGCCACCAGTTCTACGTCTATGGTTTGGGGAAGAAAACCGATTTTACTCACCGTCACCGAAAAATTGCCCGTAGTCGCCTGTCCGGTCTTAAAAACACCCAGATTATTGGTCGTGGTATTCACTCCAGGCGCACTGCTGTTGAGGGTGATGCTGGCCCCATCCATCGGATTGCCCGTACAGCCATTGGTAATGGTTCCCTCCAGGTAAGCGGCGCGCTGGTAAGCAGGCGTAAGAATAGTCAGTATAGCCGGTTCAATATTGGAAGTAACAATCGTACCGGACGGGAAAAACGGGTACGCGCCCCAGCAGCCTTCAAAAAAGTCGCCCGCCAGCGGGGGTGCCCAGGTATCATAGCGACCTACAATAACCAGATTGTCGGGTTTGTGGGCATCAATAATGACTACGCCATCCGTGTACCAGGAAGTAATGGCCCAGTCGTTGCGGACATGCACATTGTGGCCAATAGAGCCATTACCATTATCAGTAGAAATACGATCCAGTTCTTTTATGTCGGTCGGATCGCTGATATCGTAGCTGGTTACAAATGATGGGGTGGCTTCATCCGTGGTCAGAATATGGTGGTGATCGTCCAACAGCCACGCATTGTGGGTGAATTTGCCGGGCGTCTGCACAGTGCCGAGCAGCTGCGGATTGGCCTTGTCGGTCATGTCCGTAATAGAAAGCAGGCCGGTATAAATGTGGCAGGCATAGAGCGTATCATTGTCCGCATAGCCATCATGTATGTAACCCAGTTGGTCAAATTTGCCCACATAGGTGGGATTGTAAGCATCGGGCTTTAAGTCAAATACCCGCGCTACGCCGCCATACAGGCTGCCCCCATAGAGGTACATAAAACCTTTTTTAGTATCAATATGCAGCGCGTGAATAGAAGTCAGGCTGTCGGTAGCCACCGGAAACTGACTTTTGCCACTGAAATAATGCCAGGCCACATCGGGAGCCGGTAGTGTGCTTAAATCCACGATCTGTACCCCTCTGCCACCTTCGGAAGTCACGTAAGCATAATGATCGTAGGTCTTGATCTCTTTCCACAAATTATCCGGGCCAGGGAGCTGGGTCAGTTTTACGGGCGCAGCCGGATTGGTAATATCCACGATAATGAGCCCCTTGGAACCCCCAACGAGCGCATATTCGCGGCCGTTTTGTGCATAACCACAAATGTTGGCCAGCGTCTGACCGGGAAACTCCATCGTGGCGCGGAGCTGCATATTGAAATCCTGGGCAACCATGGAAGAGGCAGCCAGCAGCAGCACCGACCACAAAGTATTCTTCAATAAATTTTTCATGAAAAGCAGTAAGTTAAGAAATACGTGAACACGGCCACGGGAGCGCAAAAATAGGCAACTTAACTGCCATACCAAGTCATCGGTGGGCCACAATCGCCACAGTGAGTCGGCTAATACAGGACAAATGGCCCTTTTCATCGTGGATTTCGATCTGCCAGACGTGCATTTGGCGACCAACGCGTATTGGGCGGCAGGTACCCGTGACCAAGCCGCCTTCGCGGACGCTGCGCAGATGATTGGCATTGATCTCCAGACCGACGCCGGTATGGGTAGCCAAATCCTCGATACACAATGTGCTGGCCACACTTCCGAGCGTCTCGGCGAGCGCGACGTTGGCACCGCCGTGTAAAATACGAAAGGGCTGTACCGTGTGGTCATTAACCGGCATGGTAGCGACTATATAATCGTCTCCTACTTCGGTGAAAACAATGCCCAGCGTACTACCTAAAGTGTTGGTATTAAATGCGTTGAGCGCAGCGAGATCGGTTGGATGTTTCCAGATGGACATGGTAGAATATAGATAATGATCAAAGTGTTGCTATGCCTTGGCGTTCGATAATTCGTTCCACTTCATTAAATCTTAAAATTTTTATAGTGGCTTCTGCTATCAAAGATTTGGCTTGAATAACTCCATTGGAATATTCAAAATGCTCTTCCCAATAGTCGTTACGTGGATCAAAAAGTCGAACGAATACCTTTTGTGGTAGTAATACTGTACCAATATCACTGCCTTTGTAAATATTACAAGGATAACACGTCCAAGCCAGATTACCTGGTTCAGTGCTTCCACCATGTTTTAAGCTAATTATGTGATCAACGTGGAAACCCAGAAACGCAATTTCTTGATTCAAACCACAATATTCACAGCGAAATTTGGCTCTGGCGGCTACCGCTTGACGCAGCTCATCTGAAATGTAGCGGCTCATACTTGAGAAAGGCGACGGCGGGCGCGGATTTTAGCCATGCGCATTAGATGCTCGATCACCATAAAATATTCGAGATCTTTTTGATCTGATTCAGCCAATTTTCCTGTTTTGCTTTTTTCGAGCAATTCTTCGGCCCGATGTTGTAAAGCTGCGGAGGGTTTATACGCCATCACTTCCGCCGGGGTTGGCGTGGAAGTTAGTAAGTCAATAATCTCGTCGAAGAAGCGAACGTTCGCAACCATGTGATTAGGTTTAAAGCAAAAATACAGGTTTTTTCCTGAAATATTTCAACGGTTGAATTCGGAGGTTGGTAGTGGTGGCATGGGTTCTGTAAAATTTTTTCAAAGAAAAAATTTTACAGAACCCATGCCACCACTTAACGCTGGATTTTTCATTTAGTAAAAATTTTGAACGACCCCAAGATTCACACAATGTATCACTACTTGCCTAATCCGTAAAACCATCAACCCTCATCCCGATACCCCATCCGCGCCTGCATCTTTTCCAAAATCGCGAATACCGCCGGGCAAGTCACCACATTCTCCGAGTGTGCCCAGGAACGACTTGTAAAAGGTGCCTTGTCAGTATGTGGATAGCCCCGGCAGTCACCGGGGCGCACCTCGTAGATGCGGCAGTGGCCCGTATCCGCCAGAAAAGGACAAGGCAAGGTCCTGGTTTGCCAATTACCTTGTTCGTTTTGTGCTAAATAAGTGGCCTGTAAATCCTGAACCGTGACGCCTAAGTAGGCACTCACCGCTTGCTGTTCTTTGTCCCGGAAGTCTGGTTTCAGCGTCCGGCAACAATTGGTGCATTGCAGACAATCCACGGTTTGAAACACCTCCACGTGGGTCGCTTTGGCCAGCCGGTCCACCTGTTTTCCATCCAGCGTTTTGAGCCAGCGAAAGAAGCGGAAGCCACGATCCCGCGCGACTTCCGCTTCTTTTTGCCAGTAAGTAATGATGGATTGGTGGGTCATTGAATATGGCGTAAGCGGATGCGCACTGCCTCACCAGTGTTCTCGGCGACAAGCATAAAAGGAATAGAAAATTCAAAAGCGGCATTTAAAATAGCCACCATGCTCTGCAAATGAATTTCTGGCGATTCGTGACCGGGACGCAGATAAATAATTCCCCAAAAGGGATTTTTATCCCGAAAAATCAAAGTTCCAAAATCACTATCCTGAGAAATTACCACTCGCTGTTGGTCCAGGGCCATTTGAAGGATAGTAATGTCTGGTAAACGGAATAATTGTTCCTCTTTAATATCCAGAACATTAAACCCCTCGCTACGTAAAAAAGTCACCAATTCCGCGTCAACATTTTCGTCCGTCAAAAAACGAAGTTCACGAATACTCATGCGCCAGCATGGTGTCGAACCTCAATGACAACTTCATTGCGGGCAAAACGGGCAGCATAGCGAATGGCTTCCAGCACCAACTCCTTGGTCAGCAATGGATGTTTTGCTGCGATACTTTCCGGCGTACCACCCGTGCCCAGCCAATCCATGACCAGTTCTACGCTAATGCGTGTACCTGCCAAACAAGGCTTGCCATTCAGAATGGCTGGATCAGAGACAATATTGGGAAATGAATTGGTCATTAGTTACTGGTTTTATGGCAAATTTAAGCCTTTTCAAAGCACCACGCTCTTAAAATCCCAGGTATTCAGGAAGTTCGTCGTGAAATTACCCTCCTGAAAATCCTTATTGCGCATCAGCCGCTGATGAAAAGGCACAGTGGTCTTGATGCCTTCCACGATGAATTCATCCAGTGCGCGCTCCATTTTCAGGATGGCCTCGTCGCGGGTACGCGCCCGCACGATGAGTTTGGCGATCATGGAATCGTAGTACGGCGGAATGGTGTAGCCCGCATATACGTGGGTGTCCACCCGTACGCCGTGGCCTTTGGGCGAGTGAAAAGAAGTAATCTTGCCGGGACTGGGCCGGAAATCATTGAACACATCTTCCGCATTGATGCGGCACTCGATGGCGTGCATCTCCGGGAAATAATTTTTGCCGGAAATAGGATGCCCGGCGGCGATCTTGATCTGCTCTTTAATCAGGTCAAAATCAATGACTTCCTCGGTCACCGTATGCTCCACCTGGATGCGGGTATTCATCTCCATGAAGTAGAAATTCCGGTATTTGTCCACCAGAAATTCGACCGTACCCACGCCTTCATAACTAATGGCATTGCAGGCTTTGATGGCCGCTTCGCCCATTTTTTCGCGCAGTTCCGGCGTCATAAAGGGCGAAGGTGCTTCTTCCACCAGTTTCTGGTGACGACGCTGGATGGAGCAGTCGCGCTCGGACAAGTGGCAGGCCTTGCCAAATTGGTCGCCAGCCACCTGTATTTCGATGTGGCGTGGTTCCTCGATGTATTTTTCCATGTAAATGCCATCGTTGCTAAACGAGGCTTTGGCTTCCCGACGGGCCGTTTCCCATTGATTTTCAAAGTCTTCGGGCCGAGTTACGATACGCATTCCTTTACCGCCGCCGCCTGCCGTCGCTTTCAGGATGATCGGATAACCGATTTCAGCGGCGAGTTTAAGGCCGGTTTTTACGTCCGTCAACAAACCTTCCGAACCGGGTATACAGGGCACTCCGGCTTTCAGCATGGTTTCTTTGGCCGTTATTTTATCGCCCATCGCCCGAATCTGGAAGGGCGTCGGACCGATAAATTTAATGCCATATTCCTGGCATACTTCGGCAAAGTTGGCATTTTCCGACAAAAATCCATAGCCGGGGTGAATGGCGTCCGCGTCAGTGATTTCGACGGCGGCCATGATGCGCGGCACATTCAGGTAGCTCTCGGCGGACGCTGGCGGCCCAATGCACACCGCTTCGTCGGCGAAACGAACGTGCAGGCTATCGCGGTCGGCAGTGGAGTACAGTGCCACCGTTTTGATGCCCATTTCCTTACAAGTGCGAATGATGCGCAGGGCAATTTCCCCGCGATTCGCGATCAATATCTTCTTAAACACCTTTCAAAACAGTTATGAGTTATAAGTTATGAGTTATGAGCCACGAGCGTTTTTTATCACTCATAACTCATAACTCATAACTTCTTTAGGCGGGATCGAGGAGGAAAAGCGGCTGGTCGTATTCGACGGGTGAAGTATCGTCAACCAGAATTTTCACGACTTTGCCTTGCAGTTCGCTTTCAATCTCGTTGAACAGCTTCATGGCTTCGATAACGCACACGGTCTGACCTTTTTGCACGGCATCGCCAACTTTCAGGAAGGGCGGCTTATCAGGGCTGCTACTGCGGTAGAAGGTGCCGACCATTGGGGATTTGATGGCTACGTAGCGGGCACTTTCATCGCTGGCGGGAGCAGCGGCGGACGGAGTTCCGGCCTTCGGCGGGGCCACTGGCGGCGGCGGCGGGGCGGGCGCAAAAGCCGGAGCCTGTGGTAAATTTTGCGCTGCCAGGGTTTGAGCAGCCGTCGGTGCGGCGGCTTCCTGCCCGCTTTGGTGGCGAACGACGAGTTTAAAATCGCCTTCTTCCAGGCGAATCTCGGAGAGCTTGTACTTGCTCACCATCCGGATAAGTTCTTGTATCTGGCTGAAATCCATGCGGGACATTGTTTTGCAAATGCGAAAAAAAATGAAGGGAGCAAGAGAAAATTAAACAAAAACCAAGGGCAAATGGAGCAACATGACATCCCGCTTTTGGGCGGGAAGGCAAGAAAGGACAGCAGTCACAAAGGCATGGCAAATGTGCTAAATCTTCTGTTAAATCGCCTTCTTGTTTTTTGCCTTTTGCTGGTTGCCTTTTTATTTCTTCACCCGCTCCATGTACGCGCCGGTGGAGGTATCTATCTTAATCAGGTCGCCCTCATCGCAGAACAGCGGTACCCGCACTTCAGCACCGGTCTCCACTGTAGCCGGTTTCAGGGTATTGGTGGCGGTGTCGCCGCGCATACCTGGCTCGGTGTAGGTGATCTTCAGCACGACCGTCTGCGGAAGTTCCACCGACAGCAGGGTTTCTTTTTGGGAGTGATAAAGTACGTCCACCACGTCGCCTTCTTTCAGGAATTTACCGTTTTCCACCATATCATCCGGGATGGAAATCTGGTCGAAAGTCTCCTGGTTCATCAGCGCATAACCGCCGTCTTCGGGGTAGAGATATTGAAATTTGCGCCGTTCCACGCGTACTTCGGTGATATTATGTCCACTTTGGAAAGTGTGTTCCAGCACTTTGCCGGTAGTCGAACTTTTGAGTTTCGTCCATACTTTACCACTGCCACGCCCGACCTGAAACCGCTGAAAATCAATCACGCGCAGGATGTCGTTGTTCAGTTCGATGCACAGGCCGTTTTTGATGTCTGCCGTCGTTGCCATTCTTGTTGTTTTTTATTGAATTAGGAAAGCAATTACCTTCTTTTCAAAAAAGGCGGGCAAAAGTAGCCCAATTTTTTGGGATGGCAGCCTATTGCAACATTTTACTTTTCCGCGACCCGGCCCATCAGTTCGGCGACGACTTTGGGCAACCCGACCGTGGCGGGTTCGGCGATTATTTGCAGGTTGGGCATTCGCGCCAGTTCAGCATTGACCTGCGGACGCGGATCTATATAATAAAACGGAATGTGCCGCGAGGCATACACCATCAGACTGGCCGCAGGATAGACCTGTAGCGAGGTGCCGACGATGATGAATATATCGGCTGCTCCTGCCAATTCGGCGGCGGGCTCGAGCATGGGCACGGCTTCGCCAAACCAGACAATATGCGGACGCAGCTGGCTGCCACGTTCGCACAAGTCGCCCATTATCAGGTCTTTATCCCAATCATAGACGAGGTGTTCGTGGCGGTCGGAGCGAACTTTGCGCAGCTCGCCATGCAGGTGCAGCACATGACTGCTGCCCGCGCGTTCGTGCAGGTCGTCCACGTTTTGGGTGACAATGTGGACCTCGAATTTTTGCTCCAGTTCCGCCAAAGCCAGATGACCGGCATTGGGCACGACTTCGGTCAGGCGACGACGGCGTTGGTTGTAAAATTCCTGCACGAGTACGGGGTTGCGCCGCCAGCCTTCGGGCGTGGCCACGTCTTCGATGCGGTGGTTTTCCCACAGGCCATCGCTGTCGCGAAAGGTGCTGATGCCACTCTCGGCACTGATGCCTGCGCCGGTTAGGACGACGATTTTTTGCATAAGGTTGGTATTTGGTTTAGAAAATAAGTGTACGCTTAGTTTTTGTCATCCTGTCGGGAACTGTCCAAGTCGCGGCGTGTTCTGTAACGTGGACGGGTCCCGACAGAGCCTGTCCCGATTTTTTATCGGGAATGACAAGAGAGGCGTGTTCCGCAACGTGTTCCAGAATTTCACTGTGAAAAATAAATATTTGATTAAAAAACAACTGGCCAGGCAAACAACACCGCGCCCAGCGCAAATACAGCGGTCAATAAATGTACCATCCAATGATGGATACGCAGAAAAATGAACTGCTCCACCGTCCGGCCTACCCAGAACAGAGAGCAACCAATCAACAACGCGTGTCCCAAATCGGTTTCCAACAGTGCCTTTTGATAGAAAAAACACAGGAAGGCTACAAAGAGGAAAGTGTAAATCAAGCGCAAATTCAGGATTTGCATGATGGCCCGGTTCGCAGTGTTTAATAAAGCCAACTGTTTTTTCCATTGAAATATTCGCCAAAACAGGACGTGAAATACGGCCAGGGCCAGGCTATGTAAGCCGCACAGGGTCAGGATAAAAGCATTGTCCATCATACATGTTTTAGAAAAGGCCAGCACGAAAATAGTACGGAGCATTGCCTTTTTTTAGTAATTTTCCCGCTTACTTTAATTTTTGGCCTGTTTTTAGTTGCGCTTTTTTTTTAATCCCACCTCCCGATTTTACAACATAACCATCCCGTAGTCATGCGAAACCGATTCTTGCTGCTCGCCCTTGGACTGGCCTGCCGTGCCGCTGCACAAATCAGTGAAGGCGGCCTTCCGCCAAGTTTTTCTCCCGAAACGGCTGTTTTTTTGACCGGAAAACTACCTGCGCCGGTCGTTTTGCCTGCGCTGAATGTCGCGCAAGCCTGGGCCGACGACGACCAAAATCCCGGTCAGAACCGCTTTGCTGCGCCGATTCCCGCTGATATTTCCCTGACGAATGCCGGTACCTGGACGACTTTGCCCAGTGGCGACCGCGTCTGGCAATGTACCCTGCAATCGCCCGGTGCGCTCGGCCTGGTGCTGCTGTTCGATGCCTTTCGTCCGGTACCGGGTGCCAGGTTTTTTGTTCGGTCTCCCAATGGTCAACAGGTTTTTGGCGCCTATACGGAGCAGAGCATCACACCAACGGGCAAATTCCTGATCGGTGTATTGACCGGAGAGCAAGCGGTGCTCGAATATTGGGTACCGGCAACGGCCCGGGAAACCGGACAGATTCACCTGAACCGGGTGGACTATGCCTACGATCAGCAGGCATTAAAAAACGGGGATACTCCCGACGATTTCGGGCAGTCGGAACCTTGTAATATCAACGTTAATTGCCCGCTGGGCAATAACTACCAAACCGAAAAAAAGGGAGTGGCCCGCATCCTGATGGTTTTTTCCAATGGCAGCGGGTGGTGTACGGGTTCGCTCATCGCCAATACTGCCGGGACACCGGAGCCATATATGCTGACGGCGCACCACTGCCAAATAATCGGCACGAATCCCGATTTCGGCCTGTGGCGTTTTGATTTTGACTATGAAACGGCGGGCTGTGCCAATCCTGCCCTGGAGCCCCAGGCCAAGTCGGTACTGGGCTGCGAGCGTATTGCCTACCGCCAGGAAACAGACTTTTTATTGCTGAAAACCAGCACGATACCAGCCAATTACGGATTGTATTTCAATGGCTGGAGCCGCGATACAGTGGGCAATGTTGCGCGCACCACTTTTATTCATCATCCCGGTGGAGACATCAAGAAGATTTCGCAGGATACCAACATGGCCGTGGTACACCCGCAGGTGATCATGTGGGGCAGCCAGTTTGGAAACACGCCCGCCCGCACGCACCTGAAAATGGTGCCGCAATTTGGCATCTTCCAACCCGGTTCTTCCGGATGCCCGCTGTTCGATACCAACAAACGCATTGTGGGCCAGCTGCACGGAGGCAACTTTAGTCAATTTGACCTGTGTATTATTAACAGCGTCTATTTCGGACGGTTTTCCCTTTCCTGGCACGGCGGCGGCACGGCAGCTACGCGACTACGCGATTGGCTGGACCCGGCTAATACCGGCGCGATGAACCAGAACGGATATTTCCAGCCGGTGCCAGTCACCTATAGTGTCAGCGGCACGGTACAGGCTTATACCGGGCAGCCCATTCCGAATTGTAGAATCTTTATCAGCGGAGGCACCAGTTCCTACATTTATACCGATGCACAGGGCAATTATTCTTTTCCCAATGTACCCGCTGGTGGCAACTACGTCATCACTCCGGTGCGCGATACCAACGATCTGAACGGCCTGACGACCGTTGACCTGGTGCTGATCACCAATCATATTTTAGGGGTGCAATCGCTGGATTCTCCCTGGAAGATCATTGGTGCCGATGTGAACAACAATAATTCCGTTACGGCGCTGGACATTATAGAAGCCCGCAAACTTATTCTGGGTATTTTTGACAACCTGCCAAACAATACCTCATGGCGTTTTTTCCCGGCAGCTACGGCTTTTGGAAATCAGCAGAATCCATTTGCAAGTGGTTTGCCGCAGCAAAGGATTCAAATATTTAATTTGCAGGGCAATTTCACCGCCGGGAGTTTTAAAGGCGTAAAAGTGGGCGATACCAACGGTACAGCCAATGCACAAAATTAGAAGTTATTGATTATCAATAATTTTTGCCGACCAATTTTGTTTTTTCCAATTAAAACAACCGTGTACAGGCCGCCGGGCAGGGAAAGATGAACCTCCCGGTCTGCTGCCTGCCGGATGGGGTTTTGGTAGCAAAGCCTGCCTTGCGCATCGTACACCATCAGGTGCAGGGCTGTGCTCTGCTCGTCCGTCTCTATCTTGAAATCGCCGCTGCCGGGATTGGGCCACACCTGAAAATCGAGGTTGGCCACCGCCGGTTCATGGGCAGCGACCATGCCGGTCCCTAATTGAGCGATGAACAGGCCATCGCCCGTTTTGATGAAACCATCCAACTGCATGATGTCCCCGAAAGAACCGACAGTATATAGATGACCGGCGTAGTCGGTGGCGAGCGTACGGCCAACATACTGACTGAGAATGGCTTCGCAGCCCACTCCGCCCGCCGAGCGCACCCACTGCACGGTATCCTCGGAGCCACTTAGTAATAAAGCATCGTCGCAGCCCTGATTGGTCAGCGTTTCGCCCGCTACGGCTAACTGGGCATCCGAAAAATAGCCCGAAACAAAGAACCGGTTTTTCTGATCCACCGTCACATTGCCAAGCGGGTAAGTAGGCCCGGAGTACTGCACCGTCAGCACCGGACTGAAAGTGCTGTCCACCAGGTGCAACAAGACGCCACTGGTATCTCCGCCTGCTGGAGTAGAGGTGACCAGATCGGCGCCGCTGATCAGGTTGTTGATAAAATCCACCACCACATAAGGTTGCCCGGCAGTATCCGCTGCGATATCCAGCACATCGAGGTAGCTGCCGGAATGCAGGTTTAGGGCGCGCAACAGCTCTCCCTGCGCATTATAGCGTGCTATAAAATAATTGTTATCGCCATCGCCGAACAGCCCCAGACTAACCCCGTTACCAAAATCCAGCCCTTCATCGCCATAAGAACCGGTGATAAGTGGCTCGTTCTGGGGAGTGATCGCCAGGTGCTCTACCTGCGCGTAACTGTTGCCATTATTGAAAAAAGAAGCCGACAGTGCCGTTCCATCCGCGCTGTAATGCGCCAGATACATACCGTCATTATTCAGGCCGGCATAGGTCAGCAGATCATCGAAAATAAGCCGCTGGCCTTCGTAATTGCCCGCTATGAAGACCGTACCATCGGTGCCGGTCACCAGGCGGGTGGCTTTTTGAA
The DNA here is from genome assembly GCA_031425155.1 of Saprospirales bacterium. Taxonomy (GTDB): domain Bacteria; phylum Bacteroidota; class Bacteroidia; order Chitinophagales; family Saprospiraceae; genus M3007. The sequence continues at coordinate 91,103 of JANPIV010000131.1, forward strand.
AAGTGCCCGCACTGCCGGAGGCCTGCCGCGCCCACTCTACCTGTCCTGCAGCATTGTATTTGGCAACAAAAAGATCGCTACAGGTAATACCCGCACAACTGCGTTGCAGCACCAGCCCGCCAAAATTGAGGGCCGCAGTAGAAAACTGCCCGGATATATAGACGTTGCCATTGCCATCGGCACTGATGCCGCCCGGGTTGGCTTCCGGGTAAATGATGCCATTATTGGAGGCTACTATTTTGCGCGTCCAGCTCAGGGTGCCATCGGGCCGGTATTTGGCGACAAAATAACCCTCCGCGGCCAGTTGGGTTTGCAGAAAAACGCCATTGCCAAAGTTGATGGAACCGTCAAAATATCCATAAACATAGGAATTGCCCGCTGGATCGGCACAAAAATCGAACACCTCCGCGACGGAATTGCCATTGGCAAAAGTGATGGTGGACACCCAGGAAAATGGCGGATAGACCGGCCCCTGGGCAAAAGATACCGAAAGGAAGTGGGCCATAAAGGCCAAAAGTAGTATGTGTTTCATGGTGGATTAGATTACTAACACGAAAAGAAAGGTTCTACCAAGTCAAATGTAGGTAATACCAGTTATCTTAACCTGTAAATAATCAAAAAGGCGAACGATAATTTTTCTATCCGTCTGCTTCGCCCCAGCGATAACTCGTCTGCTCAAGACCAGCCAGATCGAGCACCCGATCCACCACGGTAGCCGCTACCTCTTCCAGGGTGTGCGGTCTGGAATAAAACGACGGGCAAGCCGGGCAAATAATACCCCCGGCCTCGGTCACGGTCTTCATGTTATTGATATGGATCAGGCTGAGCGGCGTATCGCGGGTCACCACCAGCAGGCGACGGCGCTCCTTCAGCACCACGTCGGCGGCGCGGGTCACCAGATCGTTGCTGACGCCGGTAGCGATGCGGGCCAGCGTCCCCATGGAGCAGGGACAGATAATCATCGTATCGTACCGCGCCGAACCGGAGGCAAAAGGCGCGAAAAAATCGTTGGGTTGATAGAAATCAAAAGGATAGGGCGTCAAATCCATCGGCCCGAGCTCGAGCTCCCAGTTCAGTTTGGCATTAGCAGAAAACACCACCCCGATGGCCGTCCACTGGTCGCGTAGCTGGGTGAGTTTGTCCAGCATGACTTTGGCATAAATAGAACCGGAGGAGCCGGTGATGGCGATGACGATTTTGCGCATGGGTAGGAAACCGTGGAAAGGGGGAATTGTTGGCGGGATAGGGCGGACGGAACTAAGTGATATTCAAAATACCTTTCGACATTGATCAATGATACGGTTATTTTTACCTTTGGGGCTAAAAAAGCAGAATGCGTCTTAAAGATGAGAGTGCTCAAAAGTTTCGCCGTCAGATGGTCGTTCGTTTGCATGAGGAAGGTCATTTTCAGGC
>JANPIV010000132.1:0-5757 GCA_031425155.1 Saprospirales bacterium
GACCACACCTGAATTTAAATTATAATAACCCACAAACCGTCTTTGAAAATGGCATCCAAAATATCAATAAACAACTTTTTGTTCCTTGATTTTTAAACCAATATTTCTAACAAATCTGTCAACCTATTTCAGGACGGGTCAAAGTTATGAGTTATCGCAAGCGGCATAACTCATACCTTATAACTCCAAAAATCAACGTTTCTGCCAGCCGCCAATAACGGTGCCATACAGCGCAAATAACACGAATGCGTAGCCGCCATCAATCCAGGAAAGTTCGATGGGACGCAGCGAGAAAGCATTGTTTGCAAAACTGATCAGCATGGGAAAAAGGCCAATGGCAACGCCGGTTTTCAGGCCATCCTGCCAGCCCGAAACGCCCATACGATGGAATAAAATGCTGAGTACATAACCACTAATCAGTGCGCCAAGCATGGTAATGATGAAGGGTGTTGCGCCGCCCGGCATGCTTTCTACGCGTTCGGGGGTCAAACCATTGAGGGCCATCCATTTTTCGGCAAACAGTGGGCCATACCAGATCATGCCGAGCCCGGCATTAATAATGACACAAGCGATGACGGCGAGATAATTGATTTTCGTTTGCATGATGTATTTCGTTTTTGTTTTAAAATAATGGCCAATAATAAAACAAAAAATTTATTTATGCCTAATAAAGAGATGGTTTTTCGACAAAAAGGGGTGAAAACGCAGTAACTGTTTATAAAACACGCAATCGCAAATGTTTTGAAACACAAAAGGTACAAAAGAACACAAAAGAGTCATGACTTCGACTTCTGTGTCTCTTTAAGCCTTTTACGGCAACTGAATACAAAATGACGGCAATTTCAGTACAGCATATTTCCAAGTCCTACGGTGCCGTGCAAGCGGTGCGCGATTTGAGTTTTGAAGTGCCACAAGGCGAACTACTCGGCCTCATCGGTCCCGACGGTGCAGGCAAAACCACTCTGTTTCGCATTCTTACCTCGCTGCTGCTGCCCGATAGCGGCTCCGCTACCGTGCTGGGGCTGGATGTGGTGCGCGACTATAAGCAACTCCGTCCGCGCATTGGCTACATGCCGGGTCGGTTTTCGTTGTATCAAGACCTGACCGTCGAAGAGAATCTGGAATTTTTTGCCGCAGTATTTGGCACCAGCATCCAGGAAAATTATGCACTGATCGAGCCCATTTATGTCCAGATCGAGCCCTTTCGCCAACGCCGCGCAGGAGCCTTGTCGGGCGGTATGAAACAGAAACTTGCCCTGTGTTGCGCACTCATTCATCAGCCCGAAATCCTGTTTCTCGACGAACCCGGCACTGGTGTGGACCCGGTGAGTCGCCAGGAATTCTGGGAGATGCTCGACCAGCTACGGGCGCAGGGCCTGACGATGCTGGTCAGTACGCCCAATATGGACGAAGCCGCGCGTTGCGACCGGGTGGCCCTGCTGCAACACGGCGAAATCCTCGCGCTGGATACACCACAGGGCATTACCGCCGGATTTCGGCAGCCTTTGTTTGCGGTCCGCTCCGACGATATGTATCGCTTAATCAGGGACTTACGCAGTTTTGAAGGGGCGGTGGGCTGTTATGCTTTTGGGGAATTTGCGCACCTGACTCTTACAAACGACATCGTAGATGTAAGCGGTCAGGTTACTGAAATACGCGATTTTTTGTTGGCCAAAAACCACCAAAACATGGAAGTGAAGCCTATTGCGGCAACCATTGAAGATTGTTTTATTGAATTAATGCAAAACTGAAATTCGTCATGCCCGACGTCATCACCACCGACCGCCTCACCCGCACCTTCGGTAAATTTACCGCCGTCAATGCCCTTAGTTTCTCCGTCCATGAAGGCGAAATCTTCGGTTTCCTGGGGGCTAACGGCGCGGGCAAAACCACCGCCCTGAAAATGCTTACCGGCCTGCTCAGTCCCAGCAGCGGGCAGGCCATGGTGGCCGGTTTCGATGTGGGCCGCCAGCCGGAGCAGGTGAAACGTCGCATCGGTTATATGAGCCAGCGATTCAGCCTGTATGAAGACCTGACGGTGCGCGAGAACATCCGCTTGTTTGGCGGCATTTACGGGTTGAAAACCGCCGATATTAAGGCAAAAACGAGGATTTTACTGGAAAAACTGCAACTTGAAAAGGAAGCCGACCAACTCGTGGCTGCCTTGCCGCTGGGCTGGAAACAGAAACTGGCCTTTTCGGTGGCCTTGCTCCACGAGCCCAAAATCGTGTTTCTGGACGAACCGACCAGTGGCGTGGACCCGCTCACGCGTCGCCAATTCTGGGACTTGATTTACGAGGCTGCACATACCGGCGTGACGCTCATGGTGACTACTCACTACATGGAAGAGGCCGAGTATTGCCATCGCGTGAGCATCATGGTGGACGGAAAAATGGAGGCCCTGGATACGCCGGGGGCGATGAAAAAAACTTTCGGCGCGAAGGATATGGATGAGGTGTTCAGGAAGTTAGCGCGAGGGGCATGAATCAATCCGTAGGAAACACCCGCAAATCAAGTTCAAAGCCTGGCAACACAGATTCACCTGAAAGAACCTGTTGAAAATCAGTAATATGCGTCTCGCTACCATCTGCCCGAAAAATCCAGGCTTGTCGCTTTTCAGGGTCAATCAGCCAGGCAAGTTGTACCCCGTTAGCGATCCAGGTGGAGCGCATTTTGCCTTGCAGCACCTTCAATCTATCAGTAGGGCTGCGCACTTCGATGACGAAATCAGGGACGATGCGGACAAATGATTTGCGCTCTTTGGCGGTGAGTTGCTGGTGTTTTTCCAAAGAAATCCAGGCGGCATCGGGCATTCGCTTGGAGCCATCGGGTAGTTTGAACATGGTGGAAGCACTGAAAACTCTGCCGAGTTTGGTGCGGCGGTTCCAGAGCACTAAGTCAACGCTGGCTTCCATTTCATTGATGCCAGTATCATAGCACGAAGGAGGCGTGATGATTATGTTGCCGTGACGATCTTGCTCAATGCGCAGACTGGGATTGGCAAGGCAAAATGCGTCGAAGTCCTCGTCGGACATTTTTGGTAAGGCCCGGAAAACCTCATCGTGGCCCAAACGAAGCGTCACTTTGCCGTTGCTTTTTTTGCCGGAAGCGGGGCGGCCGCTGCTTCTTGCGTCATAGCGTTGAATTTTTTTCAAAGATAACCTATAAGATGTCTATTCCAAAAGAAGGTCGAAAGCAAGGGCGTTTCATCGCCTTCGTCCGTAAAGAATTCCGCCATATCCTTCGGGATCGGCGCACGTTGCTCATTCTGTTCGGGATGCCGATCGCGCAGGTGCTGCTCTTTGGTTTCGTGCTGAGCAACGAGATCAAGAACGCCGCCATCGCTATTCTGGATCCCTCCAAAGACGTGGAAAGCGTGGCTTTGACCAATAAATTGCTGTCCAGCGGCTACTTTCGGCTGGAAAAGAATCTGGATGCCGCCAGTGATCTGGAACCGGCTTTCCGGCAGGGAAAAATAAAAATGGCACTGGTGTTTCCACCCGATTTTGCGCAACGCTGGCGCAATGGGGATGCCCAGATTCAACTGATCGGCGATGCCAGCGATCCCAATACGGCCACGACCCTGATAAATTATGCCAATGCAATAGTGTTTGATTTTCAACAGGAAAAAATTCCCCTCCCATTAGGGGGAGGGGTTAGGAGTGGGGCCGGGGCTGCGACTATCCAAACCCAGACGCGTATGGCTTACAACCCCGAACAAAAAGGCGTATTCACCTTCGTGCCGGGCGTGATGACGCTGATCCTGATGCTCATTTCGGCGATGATGACCAGCGTCACCATTGCCCGCGAAAAAGAACTGGGTACGCTGGAAGTGCTGCTGGTGTCGCCCCTGCGCCCAATTCAAATTATTCTGGGCAAAACCGCACCGTATTTGGTGCTTTCCATCATCAATGCAGCGGTGATCGTACTGGTAGGCGTCTTTGTGTTCGGGATGCCCATGCATGGCAGTGTGCTGTTGCTGGCTTTTGAATGTATTTTATATATGTTCGTTTCGCTATCGCTGGGCATCTTTATCAGCACCAAGGCCAAGGATCAGATGGGCGCGCTCTTCCTTTCCGCACTGGGCCTGATGATGCCCACCATGCTGCTATCGGGTTTTATTTTCCCCCGGGAAAGTATGCCGCTGGCCTTGCAGATAGTCGGCAATATCATCCCGGCCACTTGGTTCAATCCCATTATCAAAGGCATTATGATCAAAGGCGTAGGACTGGAATTTCTTTGGAAACAAACGCTGGTCCTGGCAGGAATGGCCTTATTTTTCTTAGTGTTGAGCATGAAAAACTTTAAAGACCGCTTATGAGAACCGTATTTTTCCTCGTCCAAAAAGAATTTCTCCAAATTCGCCGCAACAAGATGATGTTGCCGCTCATATTGATCATGCCCGTTTTTCAGATGCTGCTGCTGTCGTATGCGGCGAATTATGAAATAAAAGGCCTCGTTCTCAACATCGTGGATAACGACCTGTCGCCTACTTCGCGGCAATTGGTGGCCAAAATGGGTGCGTCCGGGTATTTTCACACGCAGTCGGCCATGACCGCCAAAGCCGCCAACATCGTCATGGCCGACGACCGCACCGATCTTATTCTGGAAATTCCTCCGCACTTCGAGCGCGATCTGGTGCGGGAAAACACCGCCACCCTCTCGCTCACCGCCAATGCGATCAATGCTGCGAAAGCCGGGCTGGGCATGAGTTACGCGGGCAGTATTATCCGGGATTTTAACGGCGAATTTGCCGCCCGCTGGGCACCCCGCTTCGTTTCGTCAACCAATCAACTAATCAACCAATCAACCAATCCACCCATCACGATCGAGTATTCCAACTGGTACAACCCTGATTTGGATTACAAAACCTTTATGGTGCCGGGCATTTTGGGCGAGATCGTTTCGCTGATTATTTGCTTTCTGACCGCCTTGAATATTGTCCGCGAACGCGAGATCGGCACCATCGAGCAACTCAACGTGACGCCGGTGCGCAAATGGCAATTTATTCTCGGTAAACTGCTGCCTTTGTGGTTGCTTTCGCTGGTGATGATGACTATTGGCCTCACCGTCGGCAAACTGGTGTTTGATATTCCGATGCTGGGCAGTTTGTGGCTGGTGTTCGGCTATACCGCCGCCTTTACGCCCTGTATGCTGGGGCTGGGATTTTTGATCTCTAATTTTTCTGATTCGCAGCAACAAGCGATGTTCACCGCCTGGTTTTTTCTCATCATTTTCATCCTGATGTGCGGCCTGTTCACGCCCCCGGACAGTATGCCGCAGTGGGCCCAGTGGCTCAATATGCTCAATCCAGTCCAGTATTTTGTGTCTTTTATGCGTCTCGTGCTGCTCAAAGGAGCGGACTTCGCCGACATCCGGCAGAATTTTTTCACCGTACTCACTTACGCAGCGGTGGTGAACGGGCTGGCGGTGTGGACGTACAGGAAACAAGTATGAAGGGGGCATGGGTCATCCCGAATTATTATATGGCGATAGCCTCTTAGGCGGCCGATCGGCATCGAACGGTTTCCTGCTTTATGATTCCAGTTTCGGAGGAATTGGCAGACCCTTCCTTGTTTGCCAAATTTGGCTTTCTTTTGTCCTAAATGTCTAAACAATGCGAATCATGGGTTAAACCAGCCTTATGAATGCGGTAAAAGCCCCGGTAGGGGCGAAAAGTTGGTAGTAATATGATTGTAAGCCTTTCGTAAGCCCCAGAAGGGCGCAATAGCGTATGTATTACGCCCCTCTGGGGCT
>JANPIV010000133.1:0-8784 GCA_031425155.1 Saprospirales bacterium
GAAAAAACTTTGTAGAACCCATGCCACCACTCAACTCTGGATTTTCATTTAGAAAATTAGGCAGTTTTGAAACTTTTTCATTTAATCGAACCTATGATTCGCATTTACTGATTTTCGCTATCGCACCACCACATTCCGGCCCGGCACCAGCTGATCCGTCCGCCCATCCATTTCAAACATACCCGTCAATCCGGCGGGCAACGTTACCTGAAAGCGCCAGTGTCCGCCCCTCTTTTCGCCTTGCACGGCAATATCGCCCAACGTATGAGGCACCGTCCCGGCTACCTGCGTCAGTGCGCCCGGATGCGGAGCCACGCGCACCGAACGAAAACCGGGCGACGCACTATCCACACCCAGCACCGTGCGCAAAAATTCGATGTTCGGATGCGCCGACCAGGCATGGCAATCCGAGCGCGTTGGCTCCGGGTTTTCCGCCCAAGTAGTCAGACCAAGTTGGAGTTGATCGCGCCAGTCATTGAGCCAGGTCAGGTAATCGTTACCCAAATCCGCTTCAATAGCGGCTTGATGTAAATAGTATTTGAAATAAAAAGTACAAGCCGTCAGCGAGCGGTCGGCCAGCGTCTTTTGCATCAAGGCTGTCGCTTCTTTTCCAGTGATCGTTCCGGTCAATACGGCCAACGCCTGCGCATGTTGCGAAAATGTACCGTGCGTTGGGGTATCGGAAAAATAGCCTTTGGCAGCGTCAAAATACAGTTTCCGTGCGGCCACCCGCATTGTTGCTACTGTCCGGCGATAATCGGCAGCCAAAGCAGGATAACCAAAGGCCTCTTCCAAATCGGCGGCAGACTGTAAGGCTAAAATGAATTGGAAATCCAGCACAGCAGATTGACCGTCAACAGTTTGTGGAGCCACGCCTGCTTCCCATCCTTTTGCCCAATCGGAGTACGACCAATGCGATAAATGGCCGAGCGAACCGTCATTTCTTAGTCGGGATTGAAAAAAAGACAGGATGGAACGCGAGACGGGCAATTGCGCTTTAACGAAAGCATCGTCGTTGCGATAACGCCAGAAATCATGCACCATCCCGATCCACCACAGCGAAAACGGGGAAATATATTGATCCAGACTGGCCGGATAGCGGCTGCGGGTAAGGCCATCGGCACCTAGCGATTGGCCAATTTGCTCGATAGCATTGCGGGGCAACCGGTCGTCGCCCGTTTGAAAATAAGTAACCAGGGCCTGAATGCGCGTGTCGCCGATGTATTGCAGGCGTTCGTAGTAGGGGCAATCCATGTACGTCTCGTGGGCGCACAGTTGGGCCGTGCGCCAGCCGACCTGCCACATTTTGCTCCATTCAGCGTTTTCCGTTTCAAATTTGGCACGTTGCTCCAGTGGATACGCCGTGTACCAGCCCTGTAAAGGCAACAGCATCAGCGGCTCCTCACCCGTCTGAATCCGCAGCTCGACATACCGCCAGGTGCGCCACCATAGCGTCTCCCATTGTCGGTCCTGACCACCATCCGGACAAATGGAATCGTACATGCCATAGAGTTTTTTGCCCGCCACGGCATTGCGGTCATTTTTCCCCAGCGGAAAACTATCCATCAAACTTTCGGCATAAGTAACGCGGATCCCTGATCCGCGACCGCCTGACCAACGCAGTCGTAAATAGGCCGTTGTTAATTCATTTTGATCAAGTAAAATGCGAACTTTTGTATTGCCGGGAATAGATAAACTATCGCCTGCCCAATAGGTGGGCGCGGATATGCCCGAAATTTCACGAACTATGGGAGGCGATAACAGGACATAGTCTTGAGCGGGCAGAGGATTCGGCTCCAACTGCCAGCCATCGTACCAGGGAAACCAGTAACCCACCGGAATACCGGGCTGCAACGCCTGCGGACGCAGCCAATCGCGCGCTGCATAGCCGGGCTGATCCCAACCCCAGGGATAACGAGCCGCCTGGAAACATTCACCGGGGCCCGCCACGTAGTAAGTATGCAAATTTACGCGGGTGGGCGACCACGCCAGGGCCGACTGTACGCGCCAGGAAGTATCGGTATTGGCCAGGGCTTCGCGGGCGGTCGCTCCTTGCAGCAGCCAGGCCGGACGCAGGGAAAGCAACGCCAATGGTTGATCGCCACCGCCCTGCCAGACGACAGCCGCCAGCACATTTTCGCCTTTACGCAGATACGGAGCCAGATCAATCGTCTCATAGCGCCAGTGTTGCGGGTGTCCCGCTGCCGGGCCCATCCCCGCCAGTTGGCCATTGATATACAGCCGGAAACGCGGATCCGCAGAGACGTGGACGCGAAAGGTATCCAGCTGAGCGGACAGTTGGATTGTCTTACGAAAAAGAAAAACGCCGTAGTTATGGGCGTTCGCTCCGGGTGAAGCGATCCATTGGGCGGGCCATTTTTCGGTACGCAGCTGCTGCGCCGGCAGGAGGAAAGGAGCGAGCAGGAAGAAAAGGAAGAGTTGGCGCATAGTTGTAGGCGTACACGACCCCATCCCTAACCCTTCCCCTGAAAGGGAAGGGGACATGATCGTGGCATTTTCTTGCTGATTTTCAATGCCTTAGGAAAAATGTAGTTGCTACCTCAATTCTTAACTCCGATGTATCACTTATTTACCCATTATCCCTACATCCCCATAATTCATAATTAAATTTGTATCCCCCTCGCCAGTACCCGTTTCCATTCCGGGTGTCTTTTCACATAAGACTTGACAAAAGGACACCACGGTACCAGTTTCAGATGATTGTCTTCGATGTATTGCAGCGTTTTCTCCACAATAGCGGTCCCTACTCCGTGGCCTTCCAGGGCCTCCGGCACTTCGGTATGCAGCAGCGACATTCGATTCTTCTGCAATTCATATTCGATTTTGGATTTGATGCCATTCACCACCAGTTCAAATTGGCGGGACATTTCATTGTTGACCAAAGGCAGGTCTTCCAGTTCTTCTTTCATGCTTTTCTTTTAAAAGTTAGATAGTTAGAGCAGCAGGAAAACAGTCAGAAAGGAATAAGGCCAGATTTGGTGCTCCCAGTCCGGTGTCTTTCGCCATCGCCTTGAACTCTTTGGTTTTCAGGCCATAATAGCCGCTTTTCACACTGAACGCCGACTTAAGTTCGCGGAAGCCGATCTGCGCGATGCGCTCCAAGTTGCCTTCTACATCCTGGTCAAAGCCCAAGGCGAATGCGCCGGTCTGTTGCAGAAAATCTCTTCTGTCTTGCATAGGTACCGTTTTTATAAAAAGGTGCTGCATGGATTCCGGCGTCGGCTGGCCAGGATCAGGGAGCCCAAAATCATCAGCAAAGCAAGACTATTTTACACAGGAAACACAAACATCAGGTGCCAAAAAAAAATTATCCGAAAATAAAAAAATTATCATTGTGTGGTTTAGACACAATTCATACATTTGGCCGTCAAAGGAATGAATGAAAGAATGCGATTTGGCAAACAATGCTTTATCCGCTTGAAAATTAGGTTTTTTACGGTACGCGGTTTTGAGATTCAGACGTACTGATCCAATTGCGATGGAGTAGATGAGGTTACATATTTTAAGGCCCAACCACTAAAACCTCTCGAATATCACCATTGCTAATCCTGATTTTATTTTCAACATCTAAACGAAATGCCAATGTATCAACCTTCCTTGACATCAAAACTTGAACAACCCGGCAGGTCCTGGTCCAGGCTCCTTTTCCTGGCCTTGCTGCTGCTCTTTGCCCAATTCGGCTTTGCGCAAACCGCTATTACTGGGAAAGTGCTGGATGAAACAGCCTCTCCGGTAATCAGGGCCACCGTCGCCGTAAAAGGTACGACCGGGGGAACTGTAACTGACAATGACGGGAATTTCCGGCTGACCGTACCGGCAGGCGCCACCACTCTGGTGATCTCCTACACGGGTTATGCCACGCAGGAAATTGTGCTCGATGGGAGCACCACGACTTTCAACGTTACTTTGGCAGAGGGCCTCTCCTCGGTTGATGAGGTGGTAGTGGTCGCTTACGGCACGCAGAAGAAAGCGACCCTGACCGGAGCCGTCGTCGCCATTGGCGGCTCGGACTTGATCAGGTCGCCTGCGGTGGATATGTCCAACTCGCTCGCCGGTCGTTTGCCGGGCGTAGTAGTCATCCAACCCAGCGGCGAGCCGGGCTATGATGGTGCCACGATTAACATTCGGGGTATCAATACCTTGGGCAACAGCAGCCCATTGGTCGTAATTGACGGGATTCCTGACCGCGATGGTGGGTTGGGGCGGATCAGCCCGTATGATATCGAATCGGTGTCGGTGTTGAAAGATGCCTCGGCGGCCATCTATGGTGCACGCGCTGCCAACGGTGCCATCCTGGTGACGACCAAACGGGGTAAATCGGGCAAACCTACGATTTCCTACAATTTTAATCAGGGTTGGTCGCAGCCGACCCGCGTACCTGATATGTCGAACTCGGTGGAGTACGCCAATATCATGAACGAATTGCCGATCTACCGTTCTATTCCGGTTAATGAGTGGCAAGCCGCTTCCAATAGCATCAAAACGACCGGCACCTACGTGTCTCCTACACCGGGCGTGGCCAGTTTGAATGCCAATTACAGCCCGGAAGCGGTGCGCAAATATGGGGATGGTTCCGATCCCTGGGGTTATACCAACACCGACTGGTTTGGGGATGCGTTTAAAACATGGGCACCGCAGAGTCGTCATGACATTGCTTTGTCGGGCGGCAACGAGAACGTTCGGTTATTCACCTCGTTGGGTTATGTATTTCAGGATGCCATTTACAAAGAGTCGGCTACCTTTTACAAACAGTATAATGCGCGGGCCAACGTAGATGCCAAAGTGAACAGTTACATTAATGCCAATGTTGGAATCATGTTGCGCCGGGAAAATCGCAACTTTCCTACCGAATCCTCTGGTGCTATTTTCCGGATGCTCATGCGCGGTCGGCCTACCGAACCGGAAGTATGGCCGAACGGCAAGCCCGGTCCTGACATCGAAAATGGCCAAAATCCTTACGTGATCACCACCAATGCGACCGGATACATCGAAGATCCTACGGACTACCAACAACTCAATGGCGGGGTAGAGATCACCAACCCATGGATTGATGGGCTGAAACTGACCTTGAGCGGAGCTGTTGATCGCAGCAACCGCGCCACCAAAACCTGGCAAACGCCCTGGGAACTCTACTACTGGGATCGTACTTCCTATGAAGCCGATGGGGTAACACCGCTGCTGAATGGTGCGATTCGCTCCAACTTCACCGACCCACGTCTTTCCCAGTCTTACGGAGCCATTCTGAATACCAATTTGACCTCGTTGCTCAGTTATGACCGTACGGTGGGCAACCACGCCTTCAACATTCTGGCGGGTGTAACGAAAGAGCAGTTTCAGGGACAATTCTTTGGTGCTTTCCGTCGCAATTTCATTTCTACAGCGGTGGATCAGTTGTTTGCCGGGGGCTCCGAACAGCAAAATACGGGCGGTTCGGCTTATGAAAGAGCGCGTTTGGGTTATTATGGCCGCTTTCAGTACAATTTCAAGGAGAAATACCTGGCCGAATTTATCTGGCGCTACGATGGTTCCTATATTTTCCCGAAAGCCAGCCGTTTCGGCTTTTTCCCCGGCTTGTTGCTCGGTTGGAATGTATCGAGTGAAAAATTCATGGAAGATGTCAAATTCATCAATTTCCTGAAATTGCGGGCCTCCTACGGGCAAATGGGTAACGACCAAGTCTTCTACAATGGACAGTTGCAAGAATATGCTTATCTGTCCACTTACGGGTTTGGTGCTTACCCTATTAATGGGGTAGTCGTCAGCACGTTACGGGAAGTCGTATTGGCCAACCCCGACTTCACTTGGGAACGCGCCAACAACCTCAACTTTGGTCTGGATGCCAGTATTTTTAACGACCGGATCGGTATAAACTTTGAGGTTTTCAAAAATCGTCGCGATCAGATTTTGATTCAAAAAACGGGTTCCACCCCCGCTTCTTCGGGTATCAGCTCGCTGCTGCCGCCCGTCAACGCAGGCAAAGTGGACAATCAGGGTTTTGAATTTGGCGTGAGCTATAATGGAAAAGTAACTAATAAGTTGCGTTTCCGGACAAGTGTAAATGGCGGGGTGGCCAACAACAAAGTCATCTATATGGACGAGGTGCCTGGCGCACCGGATTACCAACGCCAGGAAGGCAAGCCCATCGGTGCTTATTTGGTGTACGAAGCCGATGGTGCCTTTTTGGACCAGGCGGCCGTGGAGGCCAACACCATTGATTACAGTGGTGTCACGACCAAACTGCTGCCCGGCGATCTGAAAATCAAGGATTATGACGGCGATGGCAAAATCACCGCCGATGACCAGGTGCGACTCAATAGCAATGCTTTTCCGACTTTTAACTTCGGGGCAACTTTGAGTCTTACGTATGGTGGTTTCGACTTTTCCCTCCTCTTTCAGGGGGCGATGGGTGCAGACATTCGTATTTATACGGAATCCGGCGACATCGGCAACTTCCTGAAATACAGCCACGACAACCGCTGGTCTATTGACAATCCGAGTAGTGAACATCCACGTCTGGCCAGTCGCGGCGACACCTATTATACTGGCGGCAATTTTGCCAATAACACCTACTTCCTGTTCAGCAAGGACTACATTCGGGTGAAAAACGTGGAATTAGGTTATAGCCTGCCCACCAATCTGTTGAACAGGTATAAATTCGGTGGTTTGCGGCTGTACGTCAACGCGCTGAACCTGCTCACGTTCGCAGCGAACGATATTTTCGATCCGGAATCTACGGCTGGCAGCGGTGTTTATTATCCGCAGTCACGAGTCATTAATACCGGTATTAACATCACTTTTTAAGCATTAAATTCAAAAACAATGAAAAAGCTTAGTGCATATTCGCTATTTTTATTGTCGGCGGTCCTGATGTATGTATCCTGTACGCGGGATTTCCTGGATACGCAGCCGCTCGACAAAATTTCCAGTGAAGCTACCTGGAAAGATGGACCACTATCGGAGGCGTTCGTCTTCAATGTTTATTCTTTCCTCGGTTATGGCGGTTTTGAGGAGCAGGGCCTGGCTTCCTACACCGACGAAGCCATGTTCACCCACGCCGGTCGGCCCATTCCGCCCTTCAATGAAGGAGCAGAAACGCCTTCCAACCTGGCCTTTATGAGCCCAACTTACAATTGGGATAATATGTATCTGGCTATCCGTCAGGCGAATATCGCTTTGGAGAACTTACCCAAGGCTACATTTTCGGATGACGTGCTGCGTGACCGCCTTTTAGGGGAAGCCCATTTTTTGCGGGCCTACTACAATCATCAATTGCTGCGCTACTATGGTGGCTTTCCGATCATTACGAAGGCCTATGGTCTGAACGAAGATTATACCGTTTCTCGCAATACTTATGAAGAGTGTACCAACGCTATTATCGGTGACCTGGACCAGGCCATCCAATTGCTGGATGGCAAAGCGGAAACACCCGGTCGCGCCTCCAAAGTGGCGGCTTTAGCCCTCAAATCAAGGGTGTTACTATATGCCGCCAGCGATCTGCATGATGGCCCTACGGCCAAAGCCAATTCGGCTACGCTGTCTTCTTTTGGCAACCTTGATCTGGTGGCTTACTCCGGCGGCGACCGCACTGCCCGCTGGCAAGCCGCCAAAAATGCCGCCAAAGCTGTACTGGATGCTACGACCGGCTATAAACTGGACTTGAGTGCGCCGGTTTCTGCTGAAGAAGGTAAAAATAACTATGTTTCCATGGCGATGGGCGGCAAAAGTAAAGTCTCCGATCCGGCAGCGGCAGTAGAGTTGCTTTTCCAACGTACCCACACTGCATTATATACGGCGGAGAGCAATTGGCCCTTGGGAGGCATTCACAATGGTATCAACAATGGGCCGAATGGATACCATAACTGGGCCGGTAACACGCCGATCCAGCAACTGGTGGACGACTACGAAATGATGGACGGCACCAAATTCGACTGGAACAATCCGGCACAGAAGGGAGACCCGTACGTCAATCGCGACCCACGTTTTTACGCTACGATTCTGTTCGATGGTGCTGGCTGGAAACCGCGTCCATCCGATGTGGCGGCCCTCGATCCGGTGGATGAAATACAAACGGGTTACTACGATAATGGCAGTGGCGGTACGATCAACGGCCTCGACACCCGTGAATCGCCCATCGAAAACTGGAACGGTAGCCGTACGCACTACTACGTTCGCAAGTTCATTGATGCAGATCCGGCCTTACCCGACAACCAATCCAGCGCGCAGGTGATTCCCTGGCCCTTCATTCGCTACACCGAAGTGGTCTTGAACTATGCTGAAGCCTGTATTGAACTCGGGCAAGACAACGAAGCCCAGACGTGGTTGAACAAGTTGCGTTTCCGGGTTGGTATGCCTGCTGTCACTGAAACGGGTTCCGCTTTGAAACAACGCTACCGCAACGAACGCCGGGTGGAATTGGCCTACGAAGAACATCGTTACCATGATGCCCGCCGCTGGATGATCGCCCCGACGACTTTGGGACGGCCCATCCAAGCCATCAATGTGCAAGCGACGTTGAAACCGGGTGCTACGCCCGCTACGCCTTATCGCCACGACAGGAGCAAATACGACTACGACTACACGGTGATCAACAACACCGAAAACGAGAATCGTAGTTGGAACGATAAAATGTACTTCCGCCCAATTAGTCGTGACGAGATCAATCGGAACGCTAAACTGGTGCAGAATCCGGGGTATTAATTGGTTTTAGGGGAATGGGTTTGTGGATGGTATTGCACTAATTTTTTATATAAAAAATTAGTGCAA